>JAAYPR010000050.1 GCA_012519705.1 Campylobacteraceae bacterium | reverse complement strand
TTTTCTAAAAAAAATATATTTAGTTTTAAACTTACCTTGGGAATATTCTTATTTTTCAATATAGCTTTTTTACTTCCTATTTTAAGTTCAGATATAATGCAAAGGCTAAATTTTGGGAATATTGACTATACCTACATAGCCCTTGATAAATCATCTAAAAAATACATTCCATCAGATTTAATCTATATTAAAGATAATATCAAAATTATTTCATATGAAGACAACAACTTGACGTTTGAGTATAGCAACAAGAAAATTTCAAAAAATTGTTCCCAAAACTGCATTGAGTTTAAAGATAAAAATGGTAAAAATATAGAGACAAACAATCAAGAATTAACATTTAAAGAGGGAAAATTAATTCTTAAAAACGACACTTGCAAGGAAGAGCAGATAGAAGCCAATGCAACTATCCTGAAAGATTGTTTAACTTATGTAAAGGAAAATAATGAAACAATTGAACTTCATAATATCACAGCACTTTCAGCACTAGGGGAATTTTGGTATTTAAAAACTTCATATGGCGATAGATTTGAGATATCAAGTGAGCTTATAAAGAGTAAAGTTAAAAAATAACAAGGTAATGTTTATGGCAAACAATAAAAATCATCACTATGTCCCGCAATTTTATTTTAGGCTTTTTACACAAGATGACAGTACACAAAAACCCAAATCAATCAATATGTTACTAAAAGAAAATGGTGATATAAAACAAGATGTATCTATAGCTAATCAAGCTTCAAAAAATAATTTTTATATGAATAAAGATGTTGAAAAAATCTTTTCAGATGTTGAAGGTAAGCATAAGATTATTTTGTCCACATTAAACAAAATTGATTCTATAAAGGCATATAATAAGGAACGAGAAAATCTTAACAATGTATTTCAGGTGGTTCTTTTTCAATATATCAGAACTTTAGATATGTACAAGAAAATCGAATCTCTTTTAGACAACTATATTGATATATTTGTTAAGCCATCTATTGTACAAGATAATAAAATTAAAAAACTATTAGAAGAAACTCAAGTAACAAAAAAAGACTTAATTAATCACATATCCATTAAACCGAATAATAAATATTTTTTAAGTCAAAGTATAGCAAAATCATTTTTCTATCCAAAAGCAATTTCTGATTTAGGCATTTATATTCTAAGTAATAAAACAGATAAAGATTTTATATTCAGCGATAACCCAGCTATCTTTTATAATTTAGCTTTTAATAAAGTTAAAACTAACAGTATGATAGCTTTGCAATCACCTGGATTAATGATATTTTTTCCAATATCGACGAAGAAGTGTCTTTTATTATTAGATGAAGAAAATTACTCTGGTGTTTTAATCAATAACTATTATTTTGATATAACAAAAGAAACAGACATAAATAGCATAAATAAATTGCAAATACATAATTGTACAAATGCGGTCTATTTTTCAAAAAATAGCGATAAAAAATACATTAGAAAATTATACAGGCAGGAAAAAACCAAACTAAAACAGAATAGAATAAAAAATGAACTTTATAAAAATAAACTAATTGTTATTCCAGAAAGAATAAATTATATAATAAATCTAACTTTTATCAGCTCTAAACAAAGATCGATTTCCAACATCAATTATAGAAATGAGGAATTATATAAATTTATGATGAAAACAGATGAGCTAATTGATAAAATTACTGATGACATTAAAGAAAAAAATAAAATCCAAAAATAAATAAAAAGTTAAAAAATAATTTGGCTAGACATTAAACTATGCTTAAAAAGTATGTTTTGGTTTTGTAGTGTCCATTTGCCTATATTTTTTAGTTTTATAAATTTAATTTTAGTGTCTTAAAATGTACAACAAAAACTTATCACAATATTTAGCCTATTGCGGTATAATAAATTTAGAAAGGATTAATGATGGTAGGGAAACTAAAAGCATTTCTCTTAAGTAAGAGTGGTTGGCCTAAAATAATTAAAGATACTTTATTTTTCTTATTTCAAGTAGTTTTTGCAGGTATCGTATCAGGGTTGATTGTATTTTTACTATTTAACATTTGGGCGGATATTGATTTAAATTCCTTAAATGAATTAAAAGATCCCATATCTGTTGCCAATTCCTTTATGGTTTATGTAACTATAATATTTGCCATAACAGCACTACTTTTTACACTAGGTGGAATTTGGTTTCAATGGAAAATTTCTGAAAGAGAAAGTATTGTTTTAAGCGATAATATGGACAAGATACTTGATAAAATTAATGAAGATGAAAAAATTAAAAGCAAGATAATCGATAAAATAGTTAGTAATAAAGAAATAATAGAGTCTTTATCAACAAAATTTGGGGAGTCATTTAAGGCAATTGATATCAAAATTAACAACTTAGAAAAAAACAAAACAACTTTAAAAAATGATATTAAAAATTTAGAAAATGAATTAAATAAATTACGGATGGAAAAAATTGAGTTAAGTCTTATCAAAGAAGAACAGTTTCCCGCTATAAATAAAAATACTGAAGATGGAGATTGAAATGAAAAATTATGAAAAATTAAAAGGCTTTACTGTCGATGCAAGTAGTTTGCTAAAAATGCTTAAAAAATCAGGGCATAATATAACTATCCCGATTGATGTAAAGCAAATAATTGAGATACTAGATATACCAGTTGAGTTTAAGCCTGATTTTAAAAAAGCTAAGATTACTGGTTCAATATCATTAAAAGATGGTGATTTAAAAATATGGATAAATCCACTTATGAACCAAACTGAAGAGAGAAAAAGATTTACTATGGCTCATGAACTAGGACACTTTATGCTCCAACTTGCACCAACTTTTAAAGATAAGGACTATGTAGATGAGACAATTACATACAATAGAGATGAAAATTGGAGCCTTGATGAAATGATGGCAAATAGATTTGCGGCTGAACTTTTAATGCCAGAAGAATACATAAAAGAAGAATACAATAACATCATGAGTGGTAACGATAAAAATAATATTGTAGAAAAAATGGCAAAAATCTTTAAAGTTTCGGTACAAGCTATGAGTTTTAGATTAAAGGGGTTGGGCTATGAATATTAACAACTCTGGTGTGAACTATAGGGTTTGGAACTTTATAGATAATGAGGATATATATCTATATGATATAGATAATATTAAAATAATAATATATAAAAATGATATGGAAATATATTATGACTCTTTATCAAAAATCTTAAATGATAAAGATTTTATTAAGCCAGAAAATATATCCATAAGTGCAAGCATAGATAGTGGCGACAAATCCTTAGAAATTTCTATCATGAGCGATGATAGGCTATTGGATTTGGGAATTTTTGATGTAGATTTCGTAGAGGAAATTGGGTATGAAATAGACTATATAGAAAAAATAAATTTTTACATGCCGACTATATCTTATACCAAAACAACATCCTCTTTGCTGTATGGTCTAACTGATAGCAATAGTATAATTCCACTTATAGACATAACTTTAGAAGATAGGTATGAGGATTATCTAAAAGATGAACTAATTGATTATAAACATTTTTTAGATCTTTCATTTATGGAAGGAGATAAAAATAAAGAACTTAGAGAAAAAATAAAAGCAGAAAATCTAGGCAAAAAAAGAGAAGAAAAACAAAAATTACCAGAAAAAGAAAATATTGCATTGGAACAAAGTGATATTATTAACAAATATCTACAAACACAAAAAGAAGGTAAAAATGCTATACCAACTCTATGTATTGATACTTATAATGGCGACTATGACATAGAAAGTTTTTACGATAAATTAAACGGTGCGTATAGCGAATTTGCTGTTAGGGTGGTCTATAGAAGAAATTTTGATTATTCAGAAATCATAGATAAACTTGCAAGTATAGCAGATACATTTACGGTAGTATTGGATTTTGACACTCTTTTAGACTTAGAGGAAATAAAAAATACCATAAACGAGTTTAAAAAATATTCGTTTAAAAGGATAATATCCCTAAGTACCACATTTGAATCAAGTGATTTGACCATATCCTACAATAATTCAGCCGAAATAAATAGCAACGTAATAAAAGATAACTTTAGCCTTATAAATTACTTTTTATTAATCAATACCCCAAACTTTGAAGAGATAGGCTATGGGGATTATTGCGGATTTGATAGAAAAAGCTTGGAAAGATATATTTCATACGCTATTCCAAGTGCTAGGGTAGTGTTGTTATCTTTGGATAGTATTAGCAAAACAGTTCTTTTAAGGAGAGGCTGGGATAATAAAGATAGAACAATGATTGGTGGTAGGTTTAAATTTGGTTGGAAATTTTCTATGACAAAACTTTTGCATGATTTACATACTGGTAAAGCAGATAAAGAAGTGGGAATTAGATATTTAGATAGTGAGAATATTGACGTTGATGGTGCATTAAAAGACCAATATCCAAACAATACAACTCCTGCTAATATAAAAATGATGTGTATGAGACACAATATAATAGCTATAAAGAATCAATATCTCTAAATCTTAATATAGAATCCTTAATAGGAACTATATTTAGATTTGGCATATTTTCTCTAAATCTATTTGGCAGTTCATTTATGTCTCTATTGATAATTTTGTTTTTTATTTCAAGAAATTCATCACTATATTTTTCTTGAATTCTATCTATAGTTAATTTTATAACTTCATCTTTCTTTAAAGCATTAACCAATTTTTTATATGCTGTAACTGTGTCCAATTTATACCAGCCACTAAAACCAACCAAACTTTTTTTAATCTCTATTGGCGACCAGTATGTAAAATAATTTTCCTTTTTTATAGATTTCTGTTTTGGTTTTCTAATTTCTTTAATGGCATTGTTTTCAAATTTTAATATACCAATACCCGATAAATATTCAAGGCTATTAATTTGGTCTAGAAACTTTTCATCTATGACTAAAGTAACTGCATTGGCATATTTTTTATAAGTTTCTATCTGATTTTTTAAACGATATAAGGTATCATTTTTTGATTTTATTTCATATATATGAATTTTTTCTTCGCTACAAGCTATAACATCTGCCCTGACATTGCCAACTGCAACTTCAGATGCTAATGTAAAGTCGCTTCTTTTTGTTTTTATAAGGTATTCATAAAGTTTTACTTTTAATAATTCTCCCTCTTTCATGCTATGTCCTATAACTTGCTTTCTGCCATTTCTCTACTCACTCACACACCCCTTGCTTACTCATCAAATTTGCTTTGGTTATATTATACCCAGCTTTTAGGGCGTGTTCTTTATAACTAAGCTCTTTTTTAAGTGCAACTATAAGTGAGTTTATAACATCAACTTTAGAGTTTTCTTTAGCCTTGTTTAGCTTAGTTTGCATACTATAACTCTCTTTAGACAGAGTATCAAGTTCTTTTAAAACCTTGCCTACTTTATCTTTACTACTTAAAAATAACTTCAAATCAGCCACTTCTTTTTCATACTCTAGTTTAGCCACTTCTTTTTGAAGTCTGATTTTCTCGCTATCTATCTCTTTACCTTTTATCCTAGCCTCTTTTTTACCACCATCAAACAAGCTTACATAAAAAGATAACCCAACTCTATATCCATGCCTTTCTAGCTCTCTTCCTGCTTGCCAGTAGTTATCTCTATCATTTCCATATAAGTCATATCTTGCATACAAAGAGATAGTTGGATAGTATGACCTCTCTTCAGCCTCTTTAGCATACTCATTTGCCTTTAGCTCATAGTCAAATTTCTTAGCTATAAAAGTATCTTCAAATTTAGCAAACTCTTTATTTGTCATATCCATACTAAACCCATTTAGTTTTCTAACATCATCTATCTTTAAGCCTGTTATTTGATTTATCAAATTTATAGAGTGATTAGCATTTAGTTCTAGCTCATTTAACTCATAGCTTGTATCAGCTACTATCATAGCACTCTCGCCTAGCTCTATCTTGCTAACTTCACCAGCCCCACTTAGTCTTTTTTGATATACATATAGAGTCTCATAAGCTTTTTTCAAAGCTTCATATGTCTCTATCTTGTTTTTAAGTTCAAGTGCCTTATAGTATGCATCAAGTAGCTTTAAAGCTGTCTCTAGCTCATAAGCACACTTTTCATACTTAGCTTTTTCAATGCTCTCTTTAGATGACTTTACTTTTAAACTATCACTGCCAAATGTATATAAGTCGTAGTTTAGCACAAGTGAGACTGAGTTGCTATAAGAGGTGCTAGAGGCAAGGTTGTCTTTACCAACATAAATAGAGTTATACCCATCATCAAATCTTTTAGAATACTCTGTGTTTGCACTTATGCCAATCTCAGGATAAAAGCTTGATTTATTATAATTTAGCTCATTTAAAGAGCTATCTACTTCTAGTTTAGATAGGGCTATATTAGCTGAGTTTTTAAGAGTGTGAGATAGAAGTGAGTCAAAAGTATAGTTATCAGGGGTTGTTAAATTAGCTGAATAATCAATGCTATTAAGAAATTTCTCATTTCCTATGTTTCTAAACAGATGAGATATATCGCTCATATCACTAGCATTCAAGCAAGAACAAAAAAGAAAAATAGCTATCTTAATACCGCTTTTACTCACACTTTTACTCACCCAAAAATTCCCCATTGATTTATCTAAATTTTAAAACCATAATTTTATAAGATAATGCTTTAAGAGTTGATGAAAGTTGGTAAATTTATAAAATCATTTTTTATAAAAAAGGTGAGATAATAAGATACAAAACTAAATAAAACCATCTAAAATATACATAAGATACATATTTTAGATATATCTTAAATTAGCAATAAAAAATAATCTTTTTTACAATATTTTTTAAGGATATAATTGATAAAATACAAAATTAAAAAATTTTTAAAGTGACAGCGTGAAGTGTATAAGACCTTTATTATGCAGATCAATAAAAATATAACTTAGGATTTTAAATGCAAACAAAATTTGGTGATAAGCTAGTAAATTTTGCTAAAAGCCATAATGCTTATGCTAAAAAAAGCGACGGTACCGTAATAATGTGTATCTATTTTGCTTTTACTTTGAATGTTTATCTAATACCAGCTGATATTTTAGAAAAATTTCCTTTTTTATGGCAGTTTTGTAAATTTATAGCTTCTTTTGTCCCACTTATTGAAAGACTTATCTTACAACAAGCACCTGAAAATATAATCTTTTATTTTTCATATATGACAATATTTTTTATAATATTTTCTTTTATTTACATTTACAAGGCATTTTTTTATATTTTTGGGGCTGATGACCCATTTGAAACTGCGAAGCGAAATGCAAAAGATAGTCCAATATATGCTACTCTAGGTTGGATTTCGTTTATAATTTTCTTTGGATTTTATGCATATATTATTTATAGTGGAGAAATTTTAGATAGTAAGGTGTCTCCGATAAGGGGAGATAGTGGAATAACTTTTATAAAAGACATTTTGCAAGGTGGAAAATTTTCTTCAGCTATGATATCTATTTTTATGGCTGGTCTTACTTGGATTAGTTTTAATTTTTTATTTTCCATAATCCGTCTAAATTTCTGCACCAAACTAAATATAAAAAGACTAAAATTAAAACTATTTTTACTGTTTTGTGTGTTTATAGGATTTATTTGGGTTTTAAAATATTATATGGTTATATAAAAAGGATAGAAAATGAAAAATATTGATTTAAACAATACAGGTGGTGTGGGATATTCCTACGAAAGTGATGATGGAACTACAGTCATAGTAAATTCAAATAAGCTTATAAAAACTAGTGATAAAAAAGACGATAACAACTCTTACGGAACAGCAGAAAACGCATTGGGTGGAATGGTTAAAGCACTTGAAGAACAAACCAATAACCTTATCGACAAAAACACAAAGCATATGAGAGATGATTTTCTAAATAATGTTAAAAATAATAAAATTCCTGAACTAAAAGGCTTAGATCAAGTCGAAAAAAGTAAATTTATAGAAAAAGCTCTTAAAAGCATAGATGATATTGGAAGAAATGCTAAATTATTATCTCAGCCAGCGGGAAAACTTTTAGATATCAAAGATTTATACCAAGCAAAAAATCGAGAGGAGTTTGTAAAAGCTGCCACCAAGATAGCGGCAGCATCGGCAAGTGCAGCAACAGCAGTTGCTTTTGCAGCACTTGCTCCTTTTTCAATTCCATCAGCCCTTGCTGCTGGAATTGGCTCTTTTTTTGGTGCTAAATTTATAGACGAATATTTTGATGATAATGTATATGATTATTGGAGTGAAAAATTTGAAAAATTAAAAGATGGCTTAGATAATTTGAGAGATCCTCTAAAAGTGCCACTCTCTGAAGAAGAAGTCTCAATAAAAGAACTTGAAAAAAAGATAAAAAGTTTGGAAGACTACCTTGAGGAAAACCCAGATAGCGAAACTATCAAAAAACTATCAGAGGACTTGCAAAAAGAACTAGACGAATTAAAAAAGAAACAAGAAGAAGAGCAAGGTAATGGCTCAGGCGGTGATTCTAGTGACGACTCAGGAGATGATGCTGGTAGTGGTAACTCTGGAGATAATGACTCTAGCGATGGAAACGGTGGCAACTCTGGTGGTAATTCAGGTGATGGCTCCGGTGATGGTGATTCAGGTAGTGCTGGTGGAGATAATTCTGACGGAGATTCAGGAGATGGCAATAATGGTGGAGATGGCTCTGATGGAGATGATGGAGATGGTTCTGATGAAAATAACTCAGATGGCGAACCAGGTGAAGATGGTGAAAGCCCAGGAGGCTACTATCCACCAGGTGGAACTTGTCCAGCACCAAACCCATTTCCTTTTCCATTCCCAAATCCTTTTGACCCAACCCCAAGTGGTGGTAAATGCTATAGGATAGAAATATATGACCCACTAGTTTTAGACCTAAACAAAGATAGTAAAATTTCAATCACTTCTTATGAAAACTCAGATGCTTACTTTAATCATAAAGATGATGGAGTAAAAATAAAAACAAGCTGGATAGGAAAAGAAGATGGTATTTTAGTCTTAGATAAAAACAACAATGGAACTATTGATAATGGAAATGAATTGTTTGGTAACTTTACTGAAATTTCAGATTCAGAAAATAAGTCTAAACTAGCAACTCATGGATTTGAAGCTTTAAAGGCACATGATTTAAATAGCGATAATGTCATAGATGAAAATGATGCTGTTTTTAGTAGTTTAAAAATATGGCAGGATATGGATGAAGATGCTATAACAGATGAAGGAGAGCTAAAAACACTAAGTGAGTTAGGTATCAAATCTTTAAACCTTAACTACGAAGATAGTAACATAAAAGTAAACTCTAAAGACTCTATAACTCAAATATCAAGCTACAGCACAACCTCTGGAGAAACTCATGAGATGGTTGATGTTAGTTTTGGTGTTAATAGTGTAGATACTAGAGTTATGGTTGATAAAAAATATATTAAAAACCATATAACAGGAGCTAATGTTGGCGGTATTGGAAGAGTTAGTGATTTAGCAATTGCTTCTAATATGAACATAACTTTAGATGCTTTGCTCTATTTTTATTCAAAATCAGACACAAAAGAAAAACAAATGAGCTTGCTTGATGATATGCTTTTTGAGTGGGCTAAAACTGATACAAACTTTAACAATTACAACATAGAAATTCTAAAAGCCCAAGATGTAAGTGGCAATAATAGTTACGTGGATGAAGAAGTAGAAACCCTTAGACTAACCCCATCTCAAGCAAGAGCCTTCAGAGAGCAGATAGAAAAAGGTTTGACAAATCAAGCTCTAATAGAAGAACTTGAAGCAATGAAGCCTAAAATTCAAATAGTAAGTGCTATGACTGGTATGGATTTAAGTAAAATATACTATATGGGAGATAGTGCAATAAGAGAATTTTTAGACAATATAAACACGACCTACAATAATATAAAATCAGATGTTTATAAAATTCTTCTTCCGCAAACTAGATTAAAAGAGTATATAGGCTTAATGGAGCTAAAAATAGAAGACGACTTTAGTCTATCTTATGATAACTCAGCTGTTATGGAAGCCTTCTCATCTCTATCTAAAACAAACTCTAAAAAAGCTTTTGTAGATTTAGCAGAGTTTATAGGGCTGTTTGAAAATAAAAATGACATAACAGATGGTTTAAAGCTTCTTTCAAGCTTTGCTATCAGTGCAAAAGAGCAAGGAGTATTAAATACATATGTCGATGCTCTTGGCGAAACAAAATTATTTGCAAAAACAGGATCTGGTGAAAATGATGTCTTAATTGGCTTAAGTAGTGTTGGTGGTTACGAAACTCTCAAGGGAAATGCTGGAAATGATATTTTAGTAGGTGGAGTTGGCAATGACTATCTCTATGGAAATGAAGGTGCTGATACTCTTTATGGTAATGAAGGCAACGATAATCTTTATGGTGGAAATGATAACGATATCTTATATGGCAACGAAGATAATGACA
>JAAYPR010000049.1 GCA_012519705.1 Campylobacteraceae bacterium | reverse complement strand
CTAACTAAATCACGCTCTATTAGCATAGTTGATAAAAGTTTTTTATATTTTGTTGCGATATCAACCGCCTTTGTTAGCACTCTTTCACACTCTATCGCGTCCGTTATCGGCAGGCTTCTTCTTAGTGCCATCCCACCAAGTGGAAGCGGTAAATTCTCATCGCCACGCAGTTCACACCATATATCCCAAATTTCTCTTTCTACCTCTAACTCATCACTAAACTCTAAAATGCTCTCATGAATGAGAACTCCAGCATCAACTTCCCCGCTTAAAACCGCCTCTTCTATGTCTAAAAAGTTTTTATACACAATTCTCGCATCAGGATAAGCCACTCTAAAAAGCATAGCATTTGTTGTATGCTCCCCGCTCAAAGCAACTTTAAAGTTTCTTTTTAAGTTTACACCCTTTTTCTTTATAAGTTTTGGTCCATACCCCTCGCCAAAACTCACAGCCGTTCTTAAAAGTGCGTAGTCTTCGGCGATGAGTGGATAGAGTGAAAAGCTTATCGCACAGACGTCATACTCGCCCCTTAGACTTGTCTCATTTAAGGTTTGGATGTCATCAGCCTTGTTTGTAAAGCTTAAGATTTTACTATCAACCCAGCCAAATTTTATCGCCATATACATAAAGATATCATCGGCATCAGGCGAGTGAGCGACGCTTATTTCTTTTAACATAATTAACCCCTTTATTAGTTTTAAGCTAGTATAATACAAATTTACTTATCTTGAAGTAAATTTTGTTACAATTTAATTAAACTTTTTAAAAAGGCATAGTTTATGGATGAAAAAAAACAAAAAGCTTTGGATTTAGCGCTTAAGCAAATCGACAAAAGCTTTGGAAAAGGAACTCTTCTAAGGCTTGGCGACAAAGAAATCGAGCCGATAGATAGCATCTCAACTGGCTCACTAGGCCTAGATATCGCTCTTGGAATCGGCGGGATTCCAAAAGGTCGTATCATCGAAGTTTACGGACCTGAAAGCTCAGGCAAAACAACTCTTGCACTTCATATCATCGCAGAATGTCAAAAACAAGGCGGGGTTTGTGCCTTCGTGGACGCCGAACACGCTCTTGATGTAAAATATGCTGGAAATTTAGGTGTTGATACTGAAAACCTATATGTCTCTCAGCCAGATTACGGCGAACAAGCACTTGACATCGTGGAAACTTTGGCTAGAAGTGGGGCTATTGATTTGATAGTAGTTGACTCAGTTGCAGCACTTACCCCAAAAACAGAAGTTGAAGGTGACATGGGAGATCAGCACGTTGGACTTCAAGCAAGACTTATGAGTCAAGCTCTTAGAAAACTAGCCGGTGTTGTGCATAAGATGGGAACAACTGTGGTTTTCATCAACCAAATTCGTATGAAAATAGGCATGATGGGATACGGCTCACCAGAGACTACAACTGGCGGAAATGCACTTAAGTTTTACGCATCAGTTAGGCTTGATGTTAGAAGAATCGGGGCTTTAAAACAAGGCGATCAAAACATCGGAAATAGAACTAGGGTTAAAGTTGTTAAAAACAAAGTTGCACCACCGTTTAAACAAGCAGAGTTTGACATAATGTTTGGAGAAGGCATTAGCAAGCTAGGCGAGTTAATAGACTACGGTGTTAGTCTTGACGTGGTTGATAAAAGCGGGGCGTGGTTTAGCTACGGTGCTACAAAACTAGGTCAAGGAAGAGAGAACTCAAAACTGTTTTTAAAAGATAATCCTGAGATTATGAAGGAAATTGAAGATAAAATCAGAGTAAGTTTAGGCGAGGCTGGGGTCTTAGGTAGTTCAGACGATGAACCAACGGATGAAGAATAAACCAACAAAATAGGGAGAAAAAATGGTAAGTATAGCAGATGTTTTTGCACAAGAGGTGCTTGATAGCAGGGGAAATCCAACTGTAAAAGCGACTATTTATTTAACAGATGGCACAAAAGCTTCGGCAATCGTTCCAAGCGGGGCAAGCACAGGCAAAAAAGAGGCTTTAGAGTTAAGAGACGGCGATAAATCAAGATACCTTGGAAAAGGTGTTTTAAAAGCTGTGTCAAACGTGATGGAAGATATCGCAGAAGCGATAGTTGGGCTTGATCCATTCGACCAAACTTTCATAGACGCTGTCATGAAAGGGCTTGATGGCACAAATAACTACTCAAATTTAGGTGCAAACGCAACTCTTGGTGTTTCGATGGCAGTTGCAAGAGCGGCGGCAAAAAGCCTAAATTTACCACTTTATCGCTACCTTGGCGGAGTAAACGCTAGCGTGCTTCCAGTTCCTATGTTTAACATCATAAACGGTGGTGCTCACGCAAACAACAGCGTTGATTTTCAAGAGTTTATGATAATGCCATTTGGCTTTGAGAGCTTTAGCGACTGCTTAAGAGCAGCAACTGAAGTTTATCACACTCTTAAAAACATCATAGATGAATTAGGTCATAGCACAGCTGTTGGCGATGAAGGCGGGTTTGCACCAAATTTAGCTAACAACGAAGAGCCGATAAAACTACTAATTGAAGCGATTGAAAAAGCTGGCTATAAAGCAGGCGAACAAATCAAAATAGCACTTGACGTAGCAGCGAGCGAACTATACAAAGATGGTGCTTATCATTTAGAAGGAAGAGTTTTCTCAAGTGAAGAGCTAATAGAATACTACGCAAGCCTTTGTGCTAAATACCCGATTTGCTCTATCGAAGACGCTTTAGATGAAGATGACTGGGATGGCTGGAAAAAACTAACTGAAAGACTTGGCGATAAAGTTCAACTAGTTGGAGATGACCTTTTTGTTACAAATGAAGAAATTTTACACGATGGTATCACAAAAGGCGTTGCAAACGCTATTTTAATTAAGCCAAACCAAATAGGCACTGTAACAGAGACTCTAAAAACTATAAGACTAGCCCAAAGAAACGGCTATCAAACAGTTATCAGTCATAGAAGTGGCGAGAGCGAAGATGCATTTATAGCAGACCTTGCTGTTGCTACAAACTCAGGGCAGATTAAAACAGGTGCAACCGCAAGAAGCGAGAGAAACGCAAAATACAACCGCCTACTTGAAATCGAACAAGTTAGCGATGAGTTTTTAGGAACAAAAATTTGAGTAACGTAAAAACTATATCTCTATTTCTAGGTCTTGCCTTTGTGGTTGTAGGGCTTGGAATTTACATAGGGGACGCTCTTTTTGGAGAGCGTTCCTACTCTGTCTTAAAAGAACTTCAAAAAGAAAAAACATTTCTTTATAAAGATATCTCAAGGCTTGAAGAAGAAAACGCTAAACTTCAAAAAACCTACCTTGAAAGAGTCACACTAGACCCTGATGTAAAATTTTAGAAGTTTATACATCTATTACCATTCTACACATTTAATTTATAAAAATATAATAATTCATAATAGTTTATAAAACTGTAAGCTAATTTTTGACAAAATCAACTTCTATATTTTAGATAGGAGTTTCATATGGGAAACAAAATTTTATGGGCACTAGTCTCACTTGTTGCGGCTTGGTGCTTTGGTGTTTTGGCTCTTCATCAAGGTGAGAGCATAAGTGCCGTTTGGATGGTTGTTGCAGCCGTTTGTATCTACATGATAGGTTACAAATTTTATGGGCGTTTTATCGCTTATAAAGTTTTAGAACTTGATGATGGTAGAGCAACCCCTGCACACGTGCTAAATGACGGAAGAGACTATGTTCCAACGAACAAATACGTCTTATTCGGTCACCACTTTGCAGCTATCGCTGGTGCTGGTCCTTTAGTTGGCCCTGTTATCGCTGCTCAGATGGGTTACTTGCCATCTATGATTTGGCTTTTAGTTGGTGTTGTTATCGCTGGTGCGGTGCATGACTTTATTATTTTATTTATTTCGGTTAGAAGAAATGGTAAAAGCCTTGGCGAGATGATAAAAGAAGAGATGGGAAAAACCACAGGTGTGATTGCTATGGTTGGGATTTTCTTCATCATGCTTATCATCGTTGCGATTTTAGCGATGGTTGTTGTAAATGCTTTAGCTGACTCACCGTGGGGATTTTTCACTATCGCGATGACTGTTCCGATTGCTATCTTTATGGGTCTTTATATGAGATTTATCAGACCTGGTAGAGTTTTAGAAGCTTCACTTATTGGTTTTGTGCTTTTAGTTATAGCTCTAATTTACGGTAACCACGTAGCAGCTGACCCAGACCTTGCTAAATACTTTACTTTCTCAAAAGTAACTCTAGCTTGGATAATCATTGGCTACGGTTTCGTTGCGGCAGTTTTACCAGTGTGGTTCTTGCTAGCTCCAAGAGACTACTTATCAACTTTCCTTAAAATCGGTGTTATAGTTGGTATGGCGGTAGCTATCATCATAGTTGCACCAGATCTGAAAATGCCAGCGGTTACAGCATTTACAAACGGAACAGGACCAGTTTTTGCTGGAAAGTTATTTCCATTCTTGTTTGTAACTATTGCTTGTGGTGCGATTTCAGGTTTCCATGCTCTTATTTCAAGCGGAACAACTCCAAAAATGGTTGATAAAGAGGGAGAGACTCTTTTCATCGGATATGGTTCGATGTTAATGGAGAGTATGGTTGGTGTTATGGCGTTAATCGCTGCTTGTATTTTAACACCTGAAATTTACTTCGCTATCAACACTCCAGCTGCTCTTCTTGGTGGCACGGCAGAGAGTGCTGCTGCGTATATCAACGGTCCTTTAGCAGAGCTTGCAAAAATAGGTTTTTATATCACACCTGAGCAAATCAACACTTTAGCTGATCAAATCGGTGAAAACACGATTTTAAGCAGAACTGGTGGTGCTCCAACATTTGCGATTGGTCTAACTATGCTACTTCATCAAATCATCGGTGGTGAGGCTATGATGGGCTTTTGGTATCACTTTGCGATACTTTTTGAGGCATTATTTATCCTAACTGCTGTTGATGCGGGAACAAGGACTGGTAGATTTATGGTTCAAGATATTTTAGGAAATATCTACAAACCAATGGCCGATACAAAAAATATGTTCTATGGAATCATAGGAACACTTATCTGTGTATCAGGCTGGGGATATCTACTTTACGCTGGCGTAACTGACCCAATGGGTGGAATTTATACTCTATGGCCACTATTTGGTGCTGCAAACCAAATGCTAGCTGGTATGGCACTACTTCTTGCAACCGTGATAATATTTAAAATGGGCAAAGCAAGATATGCGTGGGTTACGATAGTTCCTGCTATTTGGGTGCTAATCACAACTATGTACGCAGCTATCCAAAAACTTCTACCAGCAAATGGTGAGAGAGTTCATGATGCTATAAGCCACGTAGCAACTGCACAAAACGCTATGGCAAAACTACCAACGCTTACTGACCCAGCGGCTATCGCTAGAACAGAAGCGATTATTAGAAACAACGTAATAGACGCGGTTTTATGTGCGTTATTTATGTTTGTAACTGTTGTAGTTATCGTTCAAACTATAAAAATTTGCCTAAAGATTAAAAACGGCGACACAGCATCATACCCACTAAGAGAAAGTGAGTATATCGATGCAAGCAAATACTCTATGGCATAAAGTCAAGGAGGGGTATAGAAATTTAGACAAAGCTCTCTATCCTTTGATAGGACTTCCAAGTTATGAGAAGTATTTAGAGCATTTTGAAAAGCATCACCCCGGAAAAACTCCCCTTACTAGAGGGGAGTTTATAAGGCAAGCTCAAGAAAGCAGAGCGAAAAACATAAAGTGCTGATAAGCATAAAAAGATGTAGGATACATCATACTTTTATTAGCAAGAAGTTAATACTTCTTGCTTAAACTTACTCCATTATTTTAAACAAGCATTTATAAGGAAAATCATGAAAGTAGTTTTAAGCATAGCAGGCTCTGACTCAGGTGGTGGAGCTGGGATTCAAGCTGATATAAAAACGGGTGAGTTTTTTGGTGTTTTTATGACAACAGCGATAACTTCTATAACTTCACAAAATACATGTGGTGTAACCGATGTCCTAGACGTGCCAACAAGCGTGATAAAGTCTCAACTAAAAGCCATCAAAGATGACTTTGAAATTTCAGCTATCAAGATAGGAATGTTATCAAGCAAAGAGATAATAGACATAGTTTATGAGTTTTTAGAGGGCGTCCAAGCCCCTGTGGTGCTAGACCCTGTATTTATCTCAAAAGCAGGCTCTCCTTTGATGGCGGATGAAAATGTAGAGTATCTAAAAAAACTTTTTAAATTTGCTACCATACTAACACCAAATTTATATGAAGCAAAAAAGCTTTTTGGCGAGAGTTTAGAGGTGGATGCTCCTTGTGATGTGGTGATAAAAAACATTCAAGTTGATGATTTAAGCATAGATAGAATTCAGTACAAAGATGGAAGCGTAAAAGAGTTAAAAACTAAATTTATAAACTCTTCAAATTTACACGGCACGGGTTGCACGTTTTCAACCGCAATAGCTTCAAATTTAGCCCTTGGTAAAAGCTTGGAAGAAGCTCTTAAAATTTCAAAAAACTATGTTCATAAAGCGATTTTAAACGCTCCAAATTTAGGACATGGAAAAGGTCCTATTAGGCATAATTTAAATGGATTGTAGGCTTTAAGGGTAAAAATTTATAAAGTTTACACTCTATCCGTCATTGCGAGTTTGCGTTAGCAAACGTGGCAATCTAGACCTTGAATTTATAAACACTTTAAAACCAAATTTGCTAAAATTTAGTTTTAAAATTTAACATCTAGATTGCTTCGTCACTTCGCTCCTCGCAATGACCAGTGGAGAGTACTTTGTGAGCTTATAGAGCAAACTTACTTTCCATCGTCATTGCGAGTTTACGTTAGTAAACGTGGCAATCCAATCAGCAGTCTGCTAAAACAAGCAAACGCTTAAGAGTAGCGAGGGCTGTTATCTTGCTGCTCTTAAGCGATTTGCGAGTATTAACTACAGCAAATTAAACTCTAAAAATCCTAGCTCCCACATCTGCCATCTTAGCTGAGTACATCGCACTTGTTACGATGCCATCAATTCCTAGTTTTGCATACTCTTTTGCGTTGTTTAAATTTATCCCACCAGCTGAAAGAACTATGACACTTTTATAGTTTTCATCCCTAAACTCAACTACTTTTTCAGTCTCTTCCAAACTCATCTTATCAAGCTGGATAGTGTCTGCTCCGTATTTCATCAAATTTAGAGCATCTTCTAAGCTTAGAGCCTCAACGGCTATCTTTTTTTCAGGTAGTTTGGTTTTAAACTTAGAAATTTCCCTGTAAAACTCAGCGTCATTTTCATAAACAATTCTATGTTTATCAAAAAACAGCACGCTATCGCTTAAATTTAGTCTATGAGCAAATCCACCACCGTCACTTAGGGCTTTTAAACAGAGTTTTTTAGCAAAAGGAAATGTCTTTCTAGTACCTAAAATTTGGCATTTTTGGCTAACTTCTCGCACGCTCTGTAGCATCTTATAAGTATAAGTTGAAATTCCACTTGCATGCTCTAAAAAAACTTGTGATAATTTCCACGCTTTATGGATGTTTTCATAGCTTCCAGTTAGAGTTAAAATCAAATCGCCCTTTTTAGCTAGCTTGCGACTTTTTAAAAAAATCTCCGCCTTACAGCCTAGCTTTTCGCCAATCTTAGCTGAAATTTCACTTCCGCTAACCACTATCTCATCTCTGCTAAAAATTTCTAATTTTGCGTTAAAATCAGTATTTTCTTGCAAACTTGTGGTTAAATCCCCATAAGGCAAATCTTCATCAATATATTTTTCTATATAACTATCTAGCATTATTATCCTTTTTTCTAAATTTAAACAACCGTTATATCGTCATTGCGAGATTTGCGTAGCAAATCGTGGCAATCTAGTTCTAAAATTATAAAAAATTAGCAAAAATTCACTCTAAAAATTTAAAAGCTAGATTGCTTCGTCACTTCGTTCCTCGCAATGACGTGTTATTTTATATCTTATATCTAAATTTTCTCTTTTTTATTTAAAAAATGTAAAATTATAAACAAAATAAGCGAAATTATAACTAAAATCACACTAAGTCTCATCGCCAACTCATACTCCCCGTCATAAACAGCGTTATAAATAGCAAGTGATAAAGTATCGGTTTTACCGATGATATTTCCACCTAAAATCAGGCTTATCCCAACCTCACCTAAAGCCCTTCCTAGTGCGATTATAAGGGCTGAGAGAATGCTTTTTTTAATGCAGGGAAGGATGATGAAAACTAAAGTTTCAAGCTTTGATTTACCACTTAGAAGTGAGGCTTCTTTGATGTTTTTAGGAAAAAGTTCTAAACTAGCTTGAACTGGTTTTACGTAAAGTGGAAGTCCTGCTATAAATCCAGCTATAACTAAAGAGTTAAACTCAAATATAAAATATATATCAAACTCAGCAAAAAACGAGCCTATAAATCCCCTTTTTCCAAGCCCCATCAGTAGAAAAAACCCTATCGCAACGGGCGGGAAAATAAGTGGCAAAGTTACCAAACTCTCAACTAAAAATTTAAACTTTGATTTTGTATGAGCTAAAAAACTAGCTATCATAGTTCCAAAAACAAGGAACAAAACCAAACAAATAGCTAGAATTTTAGCACTTAAAATAAATGGCTCATAGACCATATTTTGTTACGATTTCCTTAACTTTATCAGTTTGTAAATAGTCTAAAAACTCTTTGCAAATTCCCTTTTTTGCACAGCTTTCAAGCTCTAAAACAACGATTTCTATCTCGCTATAAAGCCCCTGATCCACTTCTAAAATACCGCCTATTTTATCCTTTATAGTTAGAGCCTCACTTAAGTTTATAAACGCCGCGTCCACTTCGCCACTTATCACATAACTTGCAGCTTGTGGGACTGTTGCAACCTCTATAAGCTTATTTTTGATGTCTAAATTTGCACTCTCTATCGCCTGAGTTGCGGCTTTGCCATAGATCGCCTTTTTAGCATCTGGCATAGCGATTTTTTTAAACTCAGGTTTTTCTAAATCTTTTAAGTTTTTCACAACTTTTTCTTTTGGGTAAACTAAAACAAGTTTTCCATTTCCAACTTTTTGATTAACCGTTGTTTTAAACTCTTCAACCCCGTCAAAGAAAGTTTTATCTCCGATAAGTAGCGAAATATCGTGATTTAAAGCTTGAGTTGTGATTTGACGCATATTTCCAAAAGTTGCATCAATGCTCTCTTTTTTCTCAAAATTTTCTAAAATTTCAAGAACCATCTTTTTATACCCAGCACCTGATGCTATCGTCATCTCAGCTGCATTTAGGGCAAAAACTGCCAACATTAAAACTAAAATTTTTCTCACTCTATCTCCTTTGTTTTAGATTTTCCACAAGCTTTAACAATAGCAAGGGGGAAAGTGGGCTTGAATTACGAAGTCGCTCCCCTTTCCCCCTTGAACCCCCAATCCCCCGACAACGTTCAAGGTGCTGTGCTTCGCACAGGTTTTACTATTTTTTTACAAAGTGTAGTCTCGAGCTTAGTAATAAATTTAGTAAAAAATTTATTACCACTCATAGCCTTTCTCAGCCATTTTTTCTTTAAACTCATCCATAGTGTAAGTTTTTACCGTGCCATTTTCAATTTCCCTAACCCTAGCTTCTAAAATTTCTCTTAGCTCATTCTCATCTTTTGCATCGCTTAGTCTTTTAGCAGCGATATTTTCTTTTATCTCAAAAGGAATTCCTCTTTCTCTTACAACCGCTCTCGCGTAAATATTAAACGCCGTTGTCATATCCATACCTAAGCTTTTCAAAAGTTCTGCAAACTCTTCTTTTAATTCTTTGTCCATTTTAAAATTTACTGATGTTGTCATTGTATATCCTTTATAAAGTTAGTATAAAGATATTTTACTTCTTTTCATCTAAAACTCTACTGATATTTAAATTAAACGCTTTAGTATTTATACTAACTTCATCGCCGATTTTTAGCCCGCTATCATCAGCTAGAACTATTTGTGTGATTTGCTGACCGATGGAAACTGTGGCTATAAAAATGGTATCAACTTTTTCTAAGTTTAACAGTGTTCCTGTAAATGCGAATTTCTGGCTCCCACTAGTTTTTAGCAAAATCTCCTTTGGCGTTCCACTTCTTATAAATTTCCCATCCTTTATCACATACATATAGTTTGCAAGTTTATAAATTTCATTTGGGTCGTGACTTACTAGGATGGTTATGGTTTTAAAAGCGTCGTGGATTTTAGCTATCTCATCTTGAAGTCTAGCCCTTAGGCTCGGATCAAGCGCAGAGAGTGGTTCATCAAGTAGCAAAAGTTTTGGCTTTCTCATCATCGCCCTACCTAAAGCCACACGCTGTTTTTGTCCGCCACTTAGCTTGCTAGGATATCTATCTTTTAGGCTCTCAAGCCCTAACATATCTAAAAGCTTATCACAAAGTTCAAAATCTTTTTCCACAAACAGAAAATTCTCTTTTACAGTTAAGTTTTCAAACAAAGCGTAGTCTTGAAAAACAAAGCCTATTCGCCTTTTTTGAGGTGGTAAAAAGAGCTTTTTATCTTGCCACACTTCTCCATCAACTTTGATAAACCCATCGCTTTTTTCAAGTCCAGCTAGGCACCTAAGAAGCGTGGTTTTACCACTTCCACTCTCCCCGCTTAGTGCTAGAAATACGCCATCATCTAAAGTGGCACTCACATCTAGCATCATGTTTTTATTAACGCCAAAAAGCTCTTTTTTAAAGCTAAACTCTATCAACTTTTAACCTTTGATTTATCATATACACCACTATCAAAACCGCAAAACTCATCACAAGCATTATAAGGCTGTAAATATGAGCCGATTTAAAATCCAGTATTTCTGCGTATTCATAGATAGCTATACTTGCAACTTTCGTCTCTCCCTCGATACTTCCACCTACCATCAAGACTATGCCAAACTCACCAACCGTGTGAGCAAAAGTTATCACAAGTGCTGTTAAAAGTGATGGCTTGATGTTAGGCAGTGCAACTCTAAAAAGAGTCTCAAACTTACTTTTGCCACTTAGATAAGAGGCTTCTAAAATGTTTTTATTAAGACTTTCAAACCCACTAAGAAGGGGCTGAAACATAAACGGAAGCGAGTAAATACAGCTTGCAAAAACAAGCCCTTCAAATGTAAAAACAAACTCTATCCCAAAAGTGTTTTTTAAAAACCCACCCACAGGGGAATTTTTTGAAAATGCAAAGAGGATATAAAAGCCCATAACCGTGGGTGGCAACACTAAAGGCAACGCACAAATGCTTTGAATAAGTGGTTTAAACTTGCTCCTACTTTGACTAAGCTTCCAAGCAAGTGGTAAAACCACGAAAAAAAGCACTATGGTTGTGATGAAAGCTAACTTAAATGACACATAAAACGGGGTAAAATCGATATTTTCCATTATTTATTTCCTGCTTTTATCTCACTTTTGTTAAAGCTCACACCACAAACATATCTGTTGCTTTTACTAAAAAGGTGACCTTATCACCAACTTTTAACTCCAGCCTTTTAGCCGAACTTGCCGTTATAACGCTGGTGATTTTTAACTCATCATCAAAAACTTTGCCAACTACTTTTGTTAAAATTTCACCTTCTACTAGACTCTCAATTTCTACTAAAATTTGATTTGAGTAGCTAAGGTTTTCATTTCCATTTCTAGAAACTGCAACCGCACTTTCCTTAAACCCTACAGCTATCTCATCGCCTTTTTTAAAGTGATTTGCAAGCATCACAAGCCCTAAATTTAGCTCACCAGAACTTAAAAAGAGGTGGCACAAATCACCACTCTCTTTTACGTCAACTACTTTTACGTTTATTTTATTCATAGCTTACTCATAACCAAATTCGGCAAATATAGCTTTTGCTCTATCGCTTTGGATAAACTCATAAAACTCTTTGGCAAGAGCATTGTTTTCATACCCTTTTAGGATGATCATCCCTTGATCAAGCGGGGTATAAAGCTCCCTTGCAACCTCTACATAGTTTTCATTTTCTTTATACTCATCTTTTCCTACAAGCCCTGATTTTGGGATGAAGCCTATCTCAGCTGAACCAGTCACAACGTGAGGCATAACACCTGAAATGCTCTGTGCATAGACAAGTTTGCTCTCAATGTCAGCGTAAATCCCAGCTTTTTCAAACGCTTCTTTTGCAGCTATGCCGTAAGGTGCGGTTTTTGTATTTGCTACTGAAATTTTAACTATAGATTTGTCTTTTAAAAGCTCTAAGCCTTTGCTTAAATCTCTTTTTTCATGGCTAAACATCATTAAAACACCTCTAGTATAAACTTTCGCATCACCACTTACGCTATAGCCTTTATCGGCAAGATCCTGAGCGAAGTTCATATTTGCCGCCATAAAGATAGCAAAGTCAGCACCTGCTTGAATCTGCGAACTTAGCTTTCCGCTACTTCCTAAAACTACCTTAACATCATCTTTTGGTCTATCTTTTAAAAACTCGGTTTTTAACTCTTCAAAAACATAGCCGATATTTGCAGCTGCTGCTACGGTAATCTCAGCTGCATTTATCAGACACGCACTTGCTAGTAGAAGTATAAATTTTCTCATTTTTACCCCTTAATAAATTTATAAACCTATCATAACTTCTGTTGATTTGATGACGCCATAAGCAGTCATCCCCTCTTTTAAGCCAAGCCTTTTAACTGAGTTTATAGTCACAACTCCTGTTAAAATCTGCTCACTTCCTATGTCGATGCTAACTTCGGCATTCACCTGCCCATCAGTTATTTTGACGATTTTTCCTTCTATGATATTTCTAGCACTTATTGCTATATCGCTACTTGTAGCAAACATCACAGAAGTTGCTTTGATTATAGCTTTTGCCTCTTTTCCTACCTCTAACTCAAGGTTTGCAACTGAGTTTTTAGTTATAACTGATGAAATTTCCACGCCATCTTTTAGCTCTAAAACAACCTCCGCATTTACCATGCCCTCAGTTATCTTTTTAACTTTTCCTGTAAAAACATTTCTCGCACTTATTTGCATCGCTATCCTTTCTAAATTTTCTATCTCGCCACTATTTAAATTTACAGATTCAGACAAGGTTTTTAAAAAAGAGTTTTGAGCTTCTTTTATCTGGTCATAGACAAGGATTAGGTTCTTGCCATACTCACTTAGCGTCGTTCCGCCACCTTGCCTTCCGCCTGCTTTGCTATGAACTAAAACTTCACTTGAGAGATTGTTCATCAAGTCCACGCTATCCCAAGCAGTTTTATAACTCATAGGGACATTTTTGGCAGCTTGCAAGATAGAGCCTGTTTTGTCTATCTCTTTTAAAAGCTTGATTCTTTTGTCTAAAATCAGCTCTTTGCCGTCTGCCTTCAAGGCTAAATTTAATGTTAATTTCATCTTTATCCTTAGTGTTGAATTATATATAAAAATTTCTTAATTATATATTAAAATAATAGCGAATTTAAGTAAATCTAGAGTTTTTTAGTGAAGTTTTAGTGAAGTTTAGAAAGTGTAAAATTTTGGTTTTACTGATGGTTTGTAATAAGTTTGGGATTTAGATTTAGTGCATACGAGCAAATGAAATAGTAGTGTATTCGCTTTTTTACGGCTTCCAAAGATTATGTTTGTAAATTCCTAAGATGTGAAACTCATCTTTTTTAATTTCAAATGGTATCGCATAACCTTTAAAATTAACTCTCTGATATTGTCATCATCAAACAAAAAAGATTTTCTATAAATCAAAGGGTATTTAGGGATATTGTAAATCTTAGCCATTAAATCATCTCTAAAATTTAAGGCTCTCTCTATGCTATCATCACTTATAAAGTCAATGATAAAACCTACCTCACTTTTAAATCTCTCTAAAAAACAATATCAAATTTTAGCACCTTTAGCTCTTAATATTTCGTTTGTATGCTCCATAACTTCATCAAATGTATAAAGTTTCATAGTGCCGTTTTTGATTTGCTCTCTAGTATCCTCGATTTCAGCTCTAATATCATCAAGGCTTCTAGTCGTTTCAAAGTCTAAATTTAGCTTGTTATCTTTGATGAGATTAATAAGTTTATTTATTTCTTGCTGGTTACCTTGTATCGTAATAGTTTGCATTTTCTCTCCCTTCGTCTTAATATTAAGGCTTCCAGATGTTATGCTTGTAAATTCCTAGTATGTGAATTTCATCATCAATTAGAAACGGTATCACATATCCCTTATAGATTAAATCCCTCGCATTGTCTCTTTTTGCTGTCTTTGATTTTGGATAAGCTAAAGGATTGTTTTCTATGTTTTCAATTTTGCTTATCAGTTCATCATAAAATTTAACTGCTCTTGCATAGCTATCATCAGCGATAAAATCAAATATCGCTTTTATTTCGTTTTGAAATCGTCTTGTAAAAATCACTGATAAGCCTTGATAAACTCGTTCATTTCTTTTTTAAATTCATCAAGGCTTATTAACTCAGCTGTGCCGTTTTCAATCTCTCTTACTCTTTGCTCGTAATCTTTTACAAGCTCATCATAGCTATCCTGTATGATTAGCTTTTGGTTTGAAGTTTGAGCTAATGCCTTGCTTATAGCTATTATTTGAGATATTAAATTTTCGCTTCCTTGTATTGTAATAGTTTGCATTGTAACCCCTTTTGTTTTTAAAATAATAGCTAAAAAGAGTTAAATTTTGTCTTTTTTTATTTTCTTTAAGCCTAAAACCTAAATTAAAAAATTAAATACTCCATCCGTCATTGCGGGTTTGCGTTAGCTTCTGCTTGCAGTTACGAGCGTAGCGAAGTAAAAACGTGGCAATCTAGTTTATAAAATTAACTCTCCATCCGTCATTACGAGGAGCAAAGCGACGAAGTAATCTAGACCTTAAAATCTAGAGCTTTATTTAGCAAATTTGATTTTTAAGTTTTTGTTTTTGAAAATTATTTCTTTTAAATTTGGTTCTTAATCTCTTTTTAAATTCAAAGTCTAGATTGCCACGAATTTACTTTGTAAATTCTCGCAATGACGGACTAGCAGTCATTACGAGGAGCAAAGCGACGAAGCAATCCACTCTTCACGCGTCATTGCGAAGCCGTAAGGCTGAAGCAATCCATCAAACAAAATTTAATAAAATTATAAGTCCTATACTTAAGAAGGTTTTAGCTTTAGATTCTATAAAAAAATAGCCTTAAATTTAACCAACCTTTATCCAAATGGATTGCTACGAATTTACTTCGTAAATTCTCGCAATGACGGACTAGCAGTCATTACGAGGAGCAAAGCGACGAAGTAATCTAGACCTTAAAATTCTAGAGTTTTATTTAGCAAATTTGCTTTTAGAGTTTTTTAAACTTTTTAGAGTGTTGTTTTTAAAATTTGATTCTTTGTAATTATTTAAATTTAAGGACTGGATTGCTTCGTTTATTTCATAAACTCGCAATGACGGTGGAAAGCTAAATTTATAATGACAGTTGGAGAGTGAATTTAAAAAAATGAAAACAAAATGAGTAGAATTTAAAAACCTTAAGTGAAATCTCACTTAAGGTTTTAGTTTGTTAGATTTATTTTATAACCAATTATCTAACTACGCCAGTTCCTGATACAGGAATACCTGTTTCACTTGCTGTTGTAGGTACACCAGCAGCGTCAGTTGAAGTATAAGTGAATACTTTTTCTTTCAATGCTACTATACTTGTGTCATTTTGAACTTTTGCACAAGCACCTACTGCACCTGTTGCATCATCTAATGCAATAAACGCTGGTTTTTGTTGTCCTACCGTAAAGTTTTGAGCGGTAAGAGTAAGTTCAACGCATGGGTTTCCACCTACTGGTATATATGCTGTTACAGTAGCTCCTGCTGCTAAGTCTCCCGCAGCTGCATCCGCATCAATGTCAGCTCCAGCACTTGTAACTAATTTAACATTCGTCATGTTTGCCATGTTGTCAACAAATTTACCTTGTGAAGTGTAGAAATTTGCAACATCACCAACAACCGTATTGATGTTTGCCAATGCTTTTGTAACCTCAGCATCATCTCTTGTAGCCGCTAGTCTTGGAACAGCAACTGCTGCTAAAATACCTAAAATTACGATCACGAAGATCAACTCAATCATTGTAAAACCTTTTTTCATGGTTTACTCCTTTTAATGAATTTACACTTTACATACTCTTAAGTAAAATGCTTACTGTAAGTATATCAAAATTACGGTAAACAATCAAATAAATTTAAAAACATTTTTAAAAATTCAGAGCTTTTTCTAAATTTCTTATCTCTTTTTTGTCAAATATGTAGTGTGAGTAAGTGTGGTTTACCTCTTTTAAGCTTGAATGCCCTAAGTTTTTCGCTACGAAAATGGGCGATGCTTGGTTGCTTAAAAGAAATGTCGCGTAGCAGTGCCTTGTGATGTGAAGCCCAAGTGGTGGTAGGTTTAGGAGTTTTAGAAGTTTTTTGAACTTATAGTAAATTTGAAAATAGTCACTTTGAAAAAGCTTTTCATCTTTAATGCTTGGCAACACTTTTGCTAAAAACAGAGCTAAAAGTTTTGGAAGCGGAACGGTTCTAGTCTCTCCGCCTTTTGTGGTGGTGAGCTCAAAACGGGTTTGGTTTTTGCTGATTTTAAGAGTGTTTGAGTGTAGGTTTATGTCGCTTTTGGTTAGGGCAAGTAGCTCTCCACTTCTTGCACCTGTGTAGAAAGCTAGGTGTAAGAAAAGCTTTAGCTCACCTTGTGCGTGAGTGAGTAGGGTGGTGATTTGCCGATGTTTTAGGAGGGTTTTGTAGGGTTTGCTAAGGCGTGGTTTTTTGACTTTTTGGACGGGGTTTTCTTTGATAAGTTTTAGGTTTATGGCTTTTTTGAAGGCTAAGTTTAGGTAGGAGATGATGAGATGGATGGTTTTGGGGCTTAGGGACTTTTGCATTTCGCAGATGGCTGTTTGGAGAGTGTGGGCGGTGTAGGTGTGGACGTCCGTGTCCTCTAGGAAGTCAAAAGCTCTTTTGTAGGCGTAAGTTGCGGTGTGCTGGGTGGTAAGTTTGGAGTGAAGTTTTAGTTCGTTTAGGGTGAGATGGCAGATATGGCTTAGGGTTTTTGTGGTTTTGGGCTGTGGGGTTGGCTGGGGTGGTGTGGGGGTTTGGTTTGGTTTATTTTGCTGGTGTGGGATTGCTTTGGGTCTGGTTCGTTGATGCGGGTTTGTTTTGAGTTTGGTTGGTTGATTTGGGGTTGTGATGGTGTAGAGCTTTTGAAATATAGGCAGTAAGGTTTTGGTGGCGTAGGCAAGATTTTTCTTGTTGTATGGGAGCTTTAGGGATTTTTTGATGATTTTAGAAGTGCTTGTGAACTCTAGATATATGGTGCCGTTGTGGTTGATGAGTTGCATGTGGTTCCTTTTTTGTGGGTTTGGTTGTGAAATTTGGTTGTGAAATTTGGGAATTTTAATGAAATAGCTATTATATGATATACTTTACCAAATTGTAAGGATTTGGGATGAATACTTTAAGAGCTAAAAATGTAAAATTTGATGAGTTTTATCTAAGCGTAGAACTTGATGATGGCAGAGCTATATCGACTCCACTTAGTTGGTATAAGGAGTTTGCAAATGCTACCATAAAAGAGCTAAAAGAGTGGCATTTTATCTGTGATAAAACTGGGATTGAGTGGGAAAGCTTGGATTTACAGTTAAGTGTTGAAGGTATGCTTTATGTGGATAAAGGGTAGCTTAGAGGGTGTTAAGCTCTAGGTAAATTTGGTTGGTGGTTTTGTAAATTCGGGTCGGTTCTAATAAGTGGGATGTCAATATTTGGAAAGTTTTTGTCGTTTGTGATGATGGCTTTTGAACCGCTGTTTTTAGCACAAATATATTGTTCTAAATCTTCATAATCGCTCCCGTAATTTTCATCCATATATGAAAATATCCAGTTTCTATCACTTGTGCTTAAATCATAAATTTCCCAAATATCTCTATTTATGTGTATGGCTTTTATAAACTCTTTTGTTTCTAGCCATTTTTTAGATCTTTCAGCTCCTATAAAAAATATGGTCGCTAAACTAAGCCCACTGACAACAAATTTATAACCTTCATCAGAGTAATTCAGCACAGCTTTTTGCGAATTTATGGAGTTGTGTCGACCGCTAAGAAGTAAATCTAGAAGTATGTTTGTATCAAGAAAAATCTTCATATTCTTTAGCTCTAAATTCTTTGACTTCTTCATCAGAAAATGAAGTGTTTATGTTGCCAAACATAGCCTTTAAACGCTCTTGTTTTGATGGGTTCGTGGTTTTTATATTTCTTTCTTTTAAAAAATTAGTGATTTCTTTTATGGTCTTTTCATCTTGGATAGGAACTTCAAAGTAAAACGCTTTAACTTCGTTGTTTGTTAGTGTTTGAGCCATGATAAATCCTTTCTTAAACTTTACATTTCATTATAGCATTTTTACCTAAATTTCAATGCTTGGTTTATGGTTTTTACTTAAGAGTATGTAAAGTGTAAATTCATTTAAAAGGAGAAAACCATGAAAAAAGGTTTTACAATGATTGAGTTGATCTTCGTGATCGTAATTTTAGGTATTTTAGCAGCAGTTGCTATTCCAAGGCTAACAGCTACAAGAGATGATGCTGAGGCAGCGGCACTTATCACAGCTATCTCTCAAGCTACAACGGAGATGTCATCGCTATATGTCGCAAAAGGTGAAACTGTGAATATGAATGATATTAAAGCTTGGGACAATACAAAGCTTCAATCGTGTGTAGATATAGCGTACTATAATGGCACAAATAAAGTTACGGCTGCTGGGGAGACTGCTACTTCTGTAAAAGTTACTAGCAAGGATGCTGAAACTTCACTGTGTAAAGCTTTATATGCTATACCAACATTTAAGGATAAGTACAAAGATAAAGATATCAAAATTGGCGGAACAGGCATATACGAATAAGATAAGATTGTTTGTATAGGCTTGATAAGGCTTACTTTTTAGGCTCTGGCTTCGGTCAGAGCCTTTTTAAATTCTACTCATTTTATTTTTTCATTTTTAAAATTCACTCTCTATCCGTTATTATAAATTTAGTTCTCTATCGTCATTGCGAGCTTATGAAATAAACGAAGCAATCCAGTCCCCGAATTTAAATAACCACAAAGAGCCAAACTAAAAACAGTATTTATAAATTTAAAGAAATTTCAAAAACCAAATTTGTTAAATTTCACTTTAGAATTTCAAGAGCTAGATTGCCACGTTTGCTAACGCAAACTCGCAGTGACGGATGAAAGGCGAATTTTGTAGTTAAATTTGCTAAACACAACTTTAGAATTTTAAGGCCTAGATTACTTCGTTACTTCGTTCCTTGTAATGGCGGATGGAGAGTGAATTTTAATATCTATGTTGCTTCGCAACGTTTGCAATGACGGATAAAAAAAGTTTTAATTTTCAGCCCCTTTAATGATAGTCTGTTTATACTTGCCTTACAAATATTATAAAAAATACAAAAAAGGATTTTTTATGCAACTATCATTCAGGCTAGATGAAGAGCTAGCCAAAAGATTTGAACAGCTTATTGATGAGACAAAAAGAACAAAGTCTTACTATCTTCAAGAGGCGGTTAGAAATTTGCTTGATGACTATAAAGAAGCGATGAAATCCATAAACGAGAGCAGAAATAAAAAAACTTATTCTTTGGATGAAATTTCAGCTCTTTATGGCTTAGATGTATGAGAGTTGAACTCAACGACAGGGCTAAAAAAGAGTTTTTCAAGCTTGATAAAGCCGCACAAATTCAAATTCTAAAAAAGCTAAGATTTATAGAGAGTTTAGATAATCCAAAAGATGGTGGTAAGCCTTTAGCTGGGAATTTGCTGGGGCTTTGGAGATATAGAAGTGGGGGCTATAGGATATTAGCTCAAATTTTAGATGATAAACTTGTGATTTTAGTTGTTAAAATTTTACATAAAAAGATGTTTATAAATAAAGTATTTTATGAAAAATTTTGAATGATGAGCGGTAAGATATTTTTGTTTTATGAAGTTAATTTCGGGAGGTTATTTTAATTTAGCCTTTAGATTACCACGACTTCTAATAATGACTAATGAGAGATTTATCGCTTAAGGTTTCCAAATATTTTGTTTATAAATTCCTAAAACTAAAATATCATCACCTTTTACAATATAAGGAATAACATAACCTTTGTAAATAAACTCTCTTTTGTTTTTACTATCTACTTGGCGTCCGATATATGGGAAATCATCTAAAATAGAAACTCTAGTAAAAAGCTCATTTGAGAATTTAATGGCTCTACGCTCGCTATCTCTTGCTATAAAATCTATGATATCGTTTAGTTCGTTTTTAAATCTTTCGGTTTGAATTATCATTTTAGATATTTCCAGCCTGTTCCAAGCGGATAAACTTCTAGCTCGCCCTTTTCAAAAGCCTCTATATCTTCTAAATACTCGTCAAATCTACTCTCATACTCTGGAAATTCATCAAAAGAAATTTCAATCTCTTCGTTGCTTTTCTTTGCAAAATTTTTAAGTAGCTCTACGGCTTCTTTTAGAAAACTCTCATTTGCTTGTATAGTTATAGTTTGCATAGTTTTCTCCTTTTAGAGTGTTTTGTAGATATTTTAGCTAATATTCCCAAACATTGTGCTTATAAATTCCTAAAATTTCTATGGCTTCGTCGCTAATGACAAATGGAATTATATAACCTTTAAATAGTAAATTTCTGATATTTTCTTGGTTTGCGATACGGTTTTTGGGGAAACGATTTGGCATAAATGGGATAGTGTGAATTTTATCATAAACATTGTCATAAAATTTAACTGCTTCATCTAAGCTATCTTTTGCGATGAAAGCTAGTATCTCGTTAAGCTCATCGTTAAATCTCTCTTTTATGATGATTTTCATATATCAGCACCCAAGCTTTTTAAAAACTCCAAGCTTTTAGCTTTTGACTCTTCAAAACTTATAAAATTTAGCTCGCCTTTGTGGTATCTATCCAAAGTATCGCGAAATTTAGCTTCATCTTCAGGGCTAAACTCCAAAAATTCATCATCATTTTTACTAACTAAATTTATATCTAGCTTCTTTTCTTTGATAAAACTTAAAATTTTATCTATGGTGCTGTTTTCTGCTTGTATAGTTATGGTTTGCATAGCTTTCTCCTTTTAGAGTGTTTTGTGGGTATTTTAGCTAACACGCCTAAATATTATATAATGAAATTTAGTACCTCGCTAAGTTCGCCACTAAGCTTTGTATTTATCTAAAATATTTTGAAACCCTGCTTCATCTTCAGGGTTTAGTTCTGTATCTAAAATCTCAAAACTAACCTCTTCATTTTCGCAATTTGCCAAATCAACCAAAATTTCAACAGCCTTTTTTAAAAAACTCTCACTCGCTTTTATAGTTATAGTTTTCATCATCTAGCTCCTTTTTTAAAAAGAAATTCTAGCATAAAGCTTATGCTAGAATTTTCTACATGCTAAAACAAGTCTTGCAAGCTCTTCTGAAGTTTTAGTCAAATTTGCCTTAGTAACTTCCTTGCTCATCGCTTCTTTTAATGTTATCGGCTCGTTTAGGATAGAAAAGTATGCGTCTACATACTCGTTTAGACTTCTAGCATCCCCGCTTACAGTTCCGCCTAATGCTACGACTATCTTACCGTGCTTTTTAGCTAGTTTTGCAACTTCGCTTGGGGTTTTTCCCATCACGCTTTGATAGTCGAGCTTTCCCTCGCCTGTGATGACTAAGTCAGCTCTTTTTATAGCCTCTTCAAGCCCTACAACTTTTGCGATGATTTCAAACCCTCTTAAAAGCTTAGAGTTTAGAAAACTTACAAACCCAAAGCCTAGCCCACCGGCCGCACCGCTTCCAGAAAGACCTGAGTTATCTATACCGCTAAACTCCGCCGTAACCTCAGCAAAGCTTTCTAGTCCAGCGTCGAGACTTTTTACCATCTCTTCGTCCGCACCTTTTTGAGGTCCATAAATATGAGCCGCTCCGTTTGTGCCAAAAAGTGGGTTATTTACATCACATGCGACTTCAAACTCACACTCTTTTAGCTCAGGTATTACTTTTTGGCTAGAAATTTTGGCTATTTTTACTAAGCTCTCGCCTTTACCTTTAAGTAAATTTCCATTTTCATCAAAAAACTCAAAGCCTAAAGCCTCTAGCATCCCTGTTCCAGCGTCATTTGTAGCACTTCCGCCAATGCCTACGATGAATTTCCTAGCACCTTTTAAAATCGCATCTTTTATCATAAGCCCAAAGCCGTAAGTTGAAGTTAAATTTGGGTTTCTCTCTTCGTCGGTTAAAAGCGTGATGCCAGATGAGCTTGCCATCTCTAAAATGGCAAGCTCACCCTTGATAGCATACTCTGCTACCATCTCTCTACCAAGCGGGTCAAGAGTTTTAACACTTACAAATTTCGCCCCCAAAGCTGTTACCATAGCTTCCACACTTCCCTCTCCGCCATCAGCGATAGGGATAATCTCAACGCTTTTGGAAAGCTCTTCGATACCCTCTTTTATCGCCTCTCCTGCTTCAAGTGAGCTAACAGAACCTTTAAAAGAGTCAATCGCTACTAAAACTCTCATCTCTCATCTCACAGTAAAAGTAGTGAATAGATATAAACAGTTGCCATTCCAGCAAGTCCTATGATAAACGTCATCAAAGTTTGAGTTTTATAACCTTGCTGTGGTGAAAGCTCTGTGAAATTTGTCACAACCCAAAAGTAACTATCGTTTGCGTGAGATACACACATCGAGCCACATCCTATCGCCATAACACAAAGTGCTGCTCCAACTGCTGTGTTTAGCTCTAAAACTGCCATCATAGAGTTTGGATCTAGATATGAACCCATGATAGAAGCTGTCGTTACGATAGCAACTGTTGATGAGCCTTGAGCTGTTTTTAAAATAGCTGAGATGATAAACGGGAAGAAAATTCCAACAGTTGCGATAGTAGCCGCATTTTCTTTCATAAATGTAACAAATCCAGCCTCTGTAATAACCTTACCTAGCACTCCACCCGCTGCTGTGATGAAGATAATAGGTCCAACTACTTTTAAACTCTCTTCTGTTATCTCGCTAAACTCAGCTAGTTTTCCACAACTATAAAGCTGGTAAACACCAAACAGAACGCCAATCGCAAGAGCGATGATAGGAGCTCCTAAAAACGCTAGTAAACTACCTAAAAATCCACCTACTTTTAAAATAGCCGCAACTGAGCCTAAAGCCATAAAGAAAATCGGTGCTAAAATAGGCATAATAGCATTCCAACCGTTTGGAAGTTCGCCAAAACCAGCTTTTAACTCTTCATAAGTTTTAACTATCTCTTTTTTATCGCTGTCGTTTAGTTCAACTTTGTTTCCGATTTTTAAAGAGACAAAATAAAGTGCTGTTAAAACTGGGATGCTAACAGCAACGCCCATTAAGATAACTAAAAGAAGTTGCTCTCCAAGTCCTACTGCTCCAGCAGCTGCGATCGGCCCTGGGGTTGGGGGGATTAAAACGTGAGAGATATAAAGCCCGCCACTTAAAGCAACCGCCATGCCAACAGGGTTTGCGGCGGCTATTTTTTGAGCTAGAGCTTTTCTAATAGGGTTTAAAACAACATAACCACTATCACAAAACACTGGAATTCCAACTATCCAACCCATCATAAGCATAGCTAAGTTTGGCTTTTTCTCACCAACAAAGCCCACGACCATATCAGCTAGCTTTAAAGCAGCACCGGTTTTTTCTAGTATCGTTCCAATGAGCGCTCCAAAGATGATAACTATACCGATACTTTTAAAAATACCACTAAATCCATCTCCAACAATACCTGGAATTTTTGCAAGTGGAATTCCCACAACTATAGCAAGCAGTAACGCAACGCTCATCAAAGCTAAGAATGCATGCACTCTAAGCTTTGCTATCATATAAACAACTAAAACAATCGCTACAAACAAAGCGACAACTAACCAAATTCCACTCATGGTGTTTCCTCCTATGTTGGTAATTACTTATTAATAATAGCTATACCTATCATGCCTTTATCAACATGACGGTTATAGTCTTCTAAACTCTCTCCATATCCTGTAAAATACTGGACAAACCCATATGTATCTTTAAATAGCGGAAAATACCAATTTAGCTCTAAAGCTCCTCTATTTTCACTATCAAAACGTAAGTTGTTTCTAAGTAAGGCACTAATTCTGTGTTTGTTTATATCATAATCAAATTTTATATCGCCATATCCCATATACTGCCTAATGTCTTTGTTGTAATCATCAAGTCCAAATGAGTGCCAAACAGTTGGCGTAATTCTCAAATTTCCTAAAGCAAAACTTGTTTGAAGATATGCTTTGTTCCAGCTTCTTGACTCTACACCGCCTTTGCCATTTGACTCATGACTTAACCCAACTCTCCAGTAGTCAAGCCCCCAATAATTAGCTGGAATAGTTACAAAAAACTCAGGTTCATAGTTTGTTGTCCTAAACGGCCACGACTCCATATGTGCCTGCCAAAAAGATGTTTGAGTATAGGCAAAAGTCCATGTCTCATCAAGTCCTAGTAAGTTGTCAAATAGTGGCTTTTGAGCACTGATTTGGAATTTAATCTCACCTTGCTTTCTATCGGCTGTGTCGTGAGTGTCGTAAGCGTAACCAAAATAGTTAGGCTTATAGATATAAGCCCATTCATCTCCGCCTGCTGTTGGATAAAGTGATTTTTCACTCTGTTTTGAAGTGGTTGCGTAAGAGGCGGTTGTTTGGTAGTTTTGATAGTTAGCTTGTGCTATCTCTTGAGTTTCTAAATTTGTAGTTTTACTATCTACACCACCTGAACTTGCTAATGCTTTGTCATAGCCCATGCTCGCATCTGGAAGAGCTAGTTTTTTATAATAAAGCATAGCGTTTTTATAGTCACCGTTCGCTTCAAACTCCATAGCTTTTTGTAAAATCTCATCTCTAGTCTGGGCAAATAGAAAACTTGCACACACCATAGATAAACAGATAATCTTTTTCACTTTTTTCCTTTTTTGTGTTTTTGCACTTTTGTTTTTATATTTTTATACTTTTGTAAATTTCTTTTGACTTTTCGTACTCATCTGGATAGTTTACGTTAAAAAACTGCTCCGAATCTTCGAACTTTATACTTTTAAATTTAGCCTTATCAAATAAATTTGAAATTTTATGCATATCTTTTTGATAAAACTCTAAAGCCAAATTTGCTAAGCTTGAACTATAAAACCCACACAAACTATGAGTAAATTTATCATCTCTTGCTACACAAATTTCCTCAAACTCATCATAAAGCTTCCCTATGGTCTCAAATTTAACAAATGGCATATCAGCCGGTATTATAAAAATAGCTCTGTCTTTGAAATTTGATAATACTGAGTATAAAGCCCCCATCGGCGTGTAGTCTTCAAATGCATCTTTTATCAAAGGTAGACTTGGCTCAAATTTTTGGACTTTTGAACTAACAAAAACCGAGTCAAAAATCTTACTAAATTTATCAAACTGATAGTGCGTAAGGGTTGGATATTCGCCAAATGGAAGAAGGGTTTTATCCCTTCCCATTCGCGAACTTTTGCCACCACCAAGTATCACGCAAATTTCAAATTTCAAAGCTTTTTCCTTATCTCTTGCTCAAAAATCTCTTATCTTAAATATCCCTTGGGTCAACTATCTTTCCAGCTATAGCACTCGCTGCTGCTACGGCTGAGTTTGCAAGGTAAATTTCACTTGTTCTTGCACCCATTCTACCAACAAAGTTTCTATTTGTTGTAGAAACGCATCTCTCCCCATCACCTAAAATTCCCATATATCCACCAAGGCATGCACCACATGTTGGGTTGCTTACAACAGCCCCTGCTTCAACAAAGATATCCATTAAACCCTCTTTTTGTGCTTGAAGGAAAATTTTCTGAGTTGCTGGGGTGATGATAAGTCTAGTTTTTTTAGCTACTCTTTTGCCCTTTAAAATTTCCGCTGCTATTCTTAAGTCACTTAGTCTTCCGTTTGTACAACTTCCGATAAATGCTTGGTCGATTGGAATATCATCCTTTACCGCTTCTCTAACGCTTTTACCGTTGCTTGGTAAAAATGGATAAGCGATAACTGGGTCAAGCTTGCTAACGTCTATCTCTAAAACTCTTGCGTAAGAGGCACCCTCATCTGAGTAGTGGTATTTTGGTTCAGCTCTTAAAGTTTTATCTTTTAGAAACTCTTTTGTCACATCATCAACTGCGATTATACCGCTCTTTCCACCAGCTTCAATAGCCATATTACAAAGGCTAAATCTACTATCCATATCAAGATGAGCTATCGCATCGCCTGTGAACTCTAGTGCTTGATAAAGTGCACCATCAACACCGATTTGTCTAATAACTTCTAAGATTAAATCTTTTCCGTAAATATGTTCGCCCGGTTTTCCTGTGAAAACTACTTTGATTGACGGTGGAACTTTAAACCAGTTTTCACCTGTAATCATCGCATAAGCTAAATCCGTACTTCCCATACCTGTTGAAAACGCCCCTAAAGCACCATGTGTACAGGTGTGTGAGTCAGCACCGATGATAACGTCACCTGGTATTACAAGCCCTTTTTCAGGAAGCAGGGCGTGCTCTATCCCCATATCTTTTTCATCAAAGAAATACTTTAAATCATGCTCATAAGCAAAATCTCTTGAAATTTTTGCCTGATTTGCACTCAGGATATCCTTTGCTGGGATGTAGTGATCCATCACTATAGAAAAACCATCTGGATTTGCTAGTTTTTTCGCACCGCTTTCCCTAAAAGCTCTAATAGAGATAGGAGTAGTGATGTCGTTTCCTATAACCATGTCGATTTTACTTGTAACGATTTGCCCAGCGTGAACTTCTCTACCCACGTGTTCGCTAAAAATTTTCTCTGTAATTGTCTGTTTCATTTAATGCCTTTTCTAAATTTAGTCTAAAATAGTTCAATTTTATCTAAATTTAGCTAAAATTATCGCATGAAATACAAAGTTTTAATACAAATAAGCAATTACTTAACTAAATTTAAGAGAATTTACAACATAAAAAGAGTTGATGATAGAGTTTTGATGATAGAGTTTGAGAAAAAAACTGCTATTTTTTTCGATATGAACAAAGGAAACTCAACCATCTATAAAAGAGATGAGTTTATGCAAACTAAAAGCTACAAAGCCCCATTTGACGTGGTTTTAGCCAAAAGAGTAAATGCTAGCAGTTTAGAGTTTGCAAAAGTTTTGGAAAATAATAGGATTCTTCACATCCAAACAAGTAGAGATGGAAGCTATAAAAAGATAGTTACAAATTTATACTTTGAGTTTACAGGGCGTTTTACAAACATCATCATAACCGATGAAAAAGACACTATTTTAGAGGCTTTAAGCCACTATGAAAATGAACGCCGCTCTATAAAGGTTGGTAGAGTTTTAGAACATCTTGAGCCGTTTAACATAAAAGAAAAAGAGAGCCCTGATATAGAAAATATGGACGAGTTTTTAAGGGGTGAGTTTGAGAGAGTTAACTCTAAAAAACTTGAAAACGCTAAAGCTTCAAAAATTTCTAGACTTGATAAAAGGATAGAGAGCCTAAAAGCAAGTTTAAATGAGCTTCAAAGTAGTGAGTATTTCCTAGAAAAAAGTAGTGAGCTTAACCAAAAAGGAGCACTTCTGACTGCAAATTTGCATAATTTAAAAGAGTATGAGCGTAAATTTGAGCTTATTGGATTTGATGGTGAAATGATTAAGTTTAACCTTGAAGAGAGCCCTAAATTTGAAGCTAAAAAGCTCTTTGATGAGAGCAAAAAACTAAAGCAAAAAGCACATGGCGTAAAGCTAGAGTTTGAAAGCTTAAATGAGAAGTTAAATTTCAATCTAAATTTAAAAGAGCTTGTTACAAATAGTAACGATTTAGCCGAGCTTGAAATTCTCATGCCTAAAAAAGCTGGCGGAAAAACTAACAGCAAAAAAGAAATGAGCGATAATATAGAGAGTTTTTACATAGATGAGTTTAAAATTTCAGTTGGTAAAAACGAAAAAGGCAACATCGCTCTCCTTAAAGAGTCAAAAAAAGATGACTTTTGGTTTCATTTAAAAGACATCCCATCAAGCCATGTGATAGTTAAAACAAACAAACAGCATTTAAGAGATGATATCGTGGAGTTCGCTGCTAAAATTTGTGTGAATTTTAGCGTTAAAAGTAGTGGGTCTTACCTTGTAGACTACACCAAAAGAGCAAATGTCAAGGTGGTTGAGGGAGCGTTTGTAAACTATGTGAATTACAGCACTATCTCAGTTTTAAAGCCTTAAATAAGTAAATTTGGCTAAAATTATAAATCAATATAAAAAAGGAAATTTATGAAAACTCGCTTACAAACAGCAGGTGTGATGATACTTGCTCTCATAGTTTTAGTTTGGCTTGACATTTATCTGCTAAACTTTGCTATTTTTGCTCTTGCTTTAGGAATCGCCGTGATGGAAAGCCTAAAACTTTACGATATAGAAAACAATGATTTAGCCATCTTTAGCGTTATACTATTTTGTGTTTTTGTGCTGTTTGGTGGTGGTAGTTTTGCTTCTACTTATAAATTTATACTAGCTACTATTTTAGTTGTGAGTTCGGTTTTAGTCTTTAAAAATCATGAGAGTTTAAAGCCACTTTTACCAGTTTTTTACCCTATGGCACCGATTTTTGTGATGTTTAGTGTATATGACGTGCTAGGGATGAAATACCTTGTTTATATGCTAGTTTTAGTTGCTGCGGCTGACTCTGGGGCTTACTTTGTAGGTAAACTTTTAGGCTCACACTCATTTACGCCAACTTCGCCAAACAAAACCATTGAAGGAACTATTGGTGGCATAGTTATCGCTACTTTTGCTGGAGGACTTTACTACGGTATTTTTATGGACGGAGGTTTGAAAAACCCTCTACTTGCAACTCTTTTTATAATAATAGCTTCTATTTTTGGTGATTTGTTTGAAAGCTACTTAAAAAGAAAAGCCGGGGTTAAAGATAGCGGAAACCTTTTCCCTGGACACGGCGGGATGCTAGATAGGATAGATAGCTATCTTTTTGCAAGTATCGCTCTTAGTTTGGTGGTTTCATGGTAGTTTTAGGCTCAACTGGCTCAATCGGCACAAATGCCCTGCTTTTAGCTAGGAAATTTAACTTAGAGATAGAAGCACTTAGCTGTAACAAAAATGTTGATTTGTTAAATTTACAAATATTAGAATTTAAGCCTAAATTTGTCGCTATCGCTGATGAGAGTTTGGCAAAAGATGTTAAACATGACAAAGTTTTTGTGGGTGAAAACGGAATTTTAGAGATGCTAAAAGAGTGCAAAAGTCAAAAAGTTATAAACTCTCTTGTTGGTTTTGCTGGGCTAAAGCCAAGCGTTTTAACTCAAAAACTTGGCAAAAAACTCTGCCTTGCAAACAAAGAAAGCCTTGTTGTAGCTGGTAAATTTCTAGATACGAAAAATATAAAAGCCATTGATAGTGAGCATTTTGGGCTTAAATTTCTACTAAAAGATAGTCCCAAAATTTCAAAGATGATAATCACCGCAAGTGGCGGAGCATTTAGAGATGCAAAACTAAGTGAGCTTAAAAACGCAACCCCAAAAGACGCTCTAAAACACCCAAACTGGGATATGGGTGCCAAAATCACCATAGATAGTGCAACTATGACAAACAAACTTTTTGAGATAATGGAAGCTTATCATTTATATGGTGTCACAAATTTAGACGCATTTATTGAAAGAACTTCCACGGTTCACGCTCTAATAGAGTTTATAGATGGAAGTACCACAACTCACATCTCAAAACCTGATATGAAACTAGCCATCGCAAGTGCTGTGATGGACGAGATAAAAGAGCCTATTTTAGAGCCTTTTGATCTGTTGAGTTTAGAAAATGGGCTAAAATTTGAAAGAATTGATTTAGAAAAATACCCAATTTTTAAACTAAAAGATGATGTGATTAAAAACCCTGATTTAGGAGTTATCATCAACGCTTCAAATGAAGTTTATATCTCTAAGTTTTTAAAAAATGAATGCGGGTATCTGGATAATCAAAAAATCGTTTTTGAAAGTCTTGATAAATTTGCTGGTTTTAAGGCTAATAGTTTAGATGAAATTTTTGAAATAGACAAAAAAGTAAGAGAGTTTGCAAATCAAATTTAGGGGGAAGCTATGACTAGAGTATATGAGATTATGCCTATTAATAATGAAAATATTATAAAGGCGTTGCAAGGAAAAAGCAGCGAAGGTGTTTTTGGTGAATTTGCTAAATTTGTAAATTTAGCATATAAAAAAGATGAATCTAAAGCGGATGATTTTTACGAGCTTTATATAAAAACAGATGAAGATGTCGGGGTCTCAGGATTTTATGAAGAGTTTAAAAACTTAGGATTTGAAAAGGTTCCTTATAGTGAGTATCTGCTCTCTTATTTTAACGGTGAAATTTATTTTGCAGTTAAGGAGCAAAATAGAGTGGTTGAAGGCTCAAAGCATTTCATTATCACAACAACTACGGAGGAGTTTGAAGAAGAGTGTAAAGATATCACTCTTTTAGAAAGTGTGAATTTCTACACTAGAAAAACCCCTACCTATGCTTATAAAGTAGCTTTTAATAACGATGTTTTTGTAGTTTTAGATGAGTATGGACAAAGAGAGCTAAAAGAGTTACATGAAAGTCCAAATTTACTAAAAGTTCTTTTAATTCAGCTTTTAACTCTAAGCTATAAAACGATAAATGATAAATTCCACTCACAGCTAAAGCCTAAATTTGATGAAATTTCAGCTGATGAAATTCTAGAGCTTAGAAAAAGGTTTTTTAACCATAAAATTACTTCAAACTGCGGAATTAAAGAGAGTAGAAAAGAAGCATTTACTATTTTTAACATGGCAAAAGAGTACTTTAACCTAGAAAAAGAATACAAAGAAATTTCTCAAAGCTTAGCTGACTTTTTTAGTATAAAAGATGAAGAGCAAAAACTAAGAGAAAAAGCTATCGCTACTGCCAAAGAAGAAGCTCTTTTTAAAGAAAAAGAAGATGAGAGAGCAAAACTTGAACTTGAGAGAGAAAAAACTGATAAATTTAGAACTTATATAACTACGATAGGAGTTCTCATAGCTCTATTTTTGTTTTTAAGCATTGCTATTGATTTGTTTAATTTATTAAATAAGTAGGGTTAGGATGATTTTAGGCATAGAAAGTAGTTGTGATGATAGCTCGCTAGCACTTATGAAGATAGATACTTTTGAGTGCGTAAAATATAGCAAAATCTCTCAAGAAGAAGAGCACGCGAAATACGGCGGAGTCGTGCCAGAGCTTGCTGCTAGGCTTCATACTGCGGCTTTGCCAAACTTACTAAAAGAGTTTGAACCCTACTTTAAAGAGCTAAAAGCAGTTTGTGTGACAAATGAGCCAGGTCTAAGTGTAAGTCTAATAGGTGGCGTTAGTATGGCAAAAGCTCTAAGTGTAGCTCTAAATATCCCTTTAATTAGCGTAAACCATCTAATCGGACATATCTATTCACTTTTTTTAGACCGCAAAGCAGAGTTTCCACTAGGAGTTCTACTAGTAAGTGGTGGGCACACTATGGTTTTAGACATTGATGAAAACGGTAACATTGAGATAGTTTTAACGACCGGCGATGATAGCTTTGGAGAGAGTTTTGATAAAGTTGCTAAAATGATGGATTTAGGTTATCCAGGTGGGGCAATTATCGAAAATTTGGCTAAGAGCGGGGATAGGGAGAGATTTAAATTTACTGTTCCACTTAGGCATAGTAAAAGGCTAGAATACAGCTTTTCAGGGCTTAAAAATCAAGTCAGACTTGAAATCGAAGCTCTTGGAGAAAATATCACCGAGCAAGATAGAGCCGATATTTCATACGGTTTTCAAAATGCTGCGATTTCGCATATAATGGATAAATTAAAAAAAGTTTTTGAAGTCAAAAAATGGGCTAAATTTGGAGTAGTTGGCGGAGCAAGTGCGAATTTAACTCTTAGAAGTGAGATAGAGAGTTTATGTAAAAAACACAACTCCGAGCTTTTACTAGCTCCACTTAAATACTGCTCAGACAATGCTTTGATGATAGCAAGGGCTGGGATAGAAAAGTATAATAAAAAAGAGTTTATAAGCTATAAAGAGCTTCAAATAGAGCCAAAACTAAATTTGAAAAAAGCGTAATAGTTTGGATTTTAAAAATTTAGTGACAAGTTTTAACCTTGTCACTATTCACAAAAATTAAAGAGTTGGTATAAGTCTAGCTAACTCTTTAATCTCATCATCACTTAGACTTTGCACATACACCGCCATAGTATCTTTTAAATTCCCGCCATGAGTGCCATTTCTATATCCGGTTAAAGATTTTTCAATCTCTTCAGAACTACAAGCATTGATAACCTTACTAGCACTCAAGGCTTTTTGTTCGCCATATCTTCCATGGCACGATGCACATCTCTCATCGAAGTAATCAAGTGAACTTTGACCACCAAAAAGAGTTTTATCTATCTCTTTTGGTGCACTCACTTCTACTTTAGTAACTTCTTTTTTAACCACACCATAGCTTTTTTCTACTTTTGCCTGCTCTGTAGGTTTTTCATCGGTCTTTGACTCACCATTAGAACATCCCACTAAAAAAACGGCAACCAGTAATGTTTTTAAAATATTTTTCAATCATTTTTCCTTTTATGTTTAATAGCTTTCTATATCTATAGTAACTCTTCTGTTTGGTGCCAAACACTCAATTAGCTCTTTTTTAGACAAGCTTTCACTACAAGTTTTTACTTGTTCGCTCTCTCCCGCTCCATAAGCTAAAATTTTACTTGACGCAACACCTTGTTTTACTAACTCATTTTTAACTGAGTTTGCTCTATTTTGTGAAAGCTTTAAATTTGATGACTCACTACCTATAGGGTCTGTATATCCTACGATTTTAATACTTTTTATATCGTTTTTGCTATATTTAGCTAGCAAATTTGAAATTTCAGTTTTGCCATTTTCTTTTAATTTTGAACTTCCAAAGTCAAATAAAAAATCAGCTGATAAATTAAAACTCTCTGATTTTGGTTTTTTACCAGTTACTAAACTCTCGCAACTTGCTGGATTCCAAAAGAAGCTTTGTGCAGTATAGTTGTCATCAAATACAATTTTATACTGACAAATTTCATCCTTATCGCCTGCTTTTTGTTTTAGGTTAAATAGATAATCCCACTCAACAACATAAGCAAGTCCTGCCGCATAATGAGGAGGAGCTATCAATCTTCTAATTTGATCTTTACTCATCCCTTTTTCAACTTTTCTTAAATTTTCCATATTCGGACTTATAGCTCCTTTAAGCCAAGTATTGTCTAGTTCTGGAAACTTAACCTCATCTCTTGTCATAACCCCATCTTGTGGAACATACTCACTTGATTTTCTGACACATCCACTTAGAAAAACCAAACCTAAAACCATAAACAAAACTAATGAAACTTTTTTCATACTGTCTCCTCTGTGAAATTTTTATACATTTACTCTTCTTCCTCTTCTGTGCTCTCTTCAGGTAAAGGGTTGTTTTTTTTAGTTGCTCTTAGAGTCGATATGATATTTCCATCCATTGCTATCACCTCATATATACAGCAATCATCCTCTACTGTATCACCCTCTGCTGGAAGTCTTCCTAAAAGATTAAACACATATCCACCGATTGTCAGTTCTTCTATCTCATCATCAAGGCGAACCCCAACTACCTCTTCAAAATCTTCAATATTATAAACCCCAACGAACTCAAAAACACCATCTTTTATAGTTCTAAACTCTACAACCTTATCGTCGTGCTCATCGCTTATATCACCTAAAAGCTCTTCAATTATATCTTCCATTGTGATAAGCCCCGAAGTTCCACCATACTCATCTATAACAAGAGCGGCTGAAATTTGCTCTTTATTCATCATAGGAAGGATGCTTGAGATAGATGAGTTTTCAGGAACGATTAAAATTCTTCTAACGATTGCATCAAAATCCTCTTCTTCTTGGCGAAGCAAGTCTCTAATGTGAATCATCCCTAAAACATTATCTTTGCTTCCATCTATATATGGAAAACGAGTGTATTTTGACTCTATAACTTTTTTATAGTTCTCTTCATAGCTTTTTTGTTTATTTAAACAAACCATTTTCTTTCTAGGCGTCATTATCTCTTTTGCAACTGTATCGCTAAAATCAACTGCATTTTTGATGATTTCAGTCTCAAACGAGTCTAAAACCCCACCTTTTAAGCTCTCTCCAGCTATGATTTTAATCTCCTCTTCAGAGTGAGCGATGTCATGCTCGCTTGCTGGTTGTATGCCTATAGCTTTTAAAATAACTCTTGCTAAGAAATCAAAAACTTTAATTAACGGGTTAAATAGCACCCAAAATGCGTGAAGTGGTTTTGCTATTCTTAAAACTGATTTTTCAGCTTCAGCTATAGCGATAGATTTAGGAACTAGCTCGCCTAAAACTACGTGAAGAATGGTAACAAATGAGAATGAGATTATAAACGAAGTTGTATGAAGGGCTAAATTATTTGCACCAAGTAAATTTACCATAGGCTTTTCTATAAGAGTTGCAACAGCTGGCTCACCTATCCAGCCAAGTGCAAGTGAACTTATAGTAATACCAAGCTGAGTAGCACTTAAATAAGAATCGAGAGAGTTTGTGATTTCAAGTGCCATTTTAGCATTTGGCTCACCATCTCTAACTAGTTCTTCAAGTCTGCTTCTTCTTATCTTAACAATAGCAAACTCTGATAGAACAAAAAATGCGTTTAAAAAAACGAAAACAAAGGCTAAAAACAGCATAAACAACGAACTATCCGTGTCCAAAAAAAATCCTTTCAAATTTTAAAATAGTTATGTTTTCATTATAGCCAAAATTTAGTAAATTTCTTTATTAAATTTTAACTCTACTTTGATATAAAGGCATAACTTTTTTTGCTATTTTAGTTAAATTTTCAACTCTATTCTCATGAGATGGGTGAGTTGACATAAACTCTAAGGGTTGCTTTTGATTTAGACGCTTCATTTTTACCCAGACATTTGCAGCAGCTTCTGGGTTATACCCTGCTCTTGCCATAAGCTCTGTACCGATGTTGTCAGCTTCGATTTCTTGCTCTCTTGAAAATGGTAACGAAATAGTATACTCAGCAACTGTATTTGCTAAATTTGCAATCGCATCGCTTCCTGTCAAAATTCCTACAGCAAAAATGCCTGCATTTTTAGCATAATCTCTACTTGCTTTTTCACGGCTATGCTCTCTTAAAGCGTGAGCCATCTCGTGTCCTACTATGGCGGAAAGCTCGGCATCTGTTAAGTTTAGTTTGTTTATGATACCTGTATAAACAGCGATTCTTCCCCCTGGCATACACCAAGCATTTACTGTATCTTCTCTTATAACATTTACTTGCCAGTCCCAATTTTTAGCATCTGCTCTAAAAACACCAACTTCATTTATAAGTCTATCTGCAATGCCTCTAACTCTTTTTGTCTGAACTGGGTCCGTGTTTAGAGCTTTTTTTGAGCTTGCACTTTTTAAAACCTGAGTATAGGCAGCTGCTGCACCTTGGTCCATCTTTTCAGCACTAACTAAAAGCATCTGAGAGCGGTTCGCTCCAACAACTCCTGGGTTTGTGGTAGTTGCACAACCTACAAAAAATAGTAAAATAGTTGCAAATAAAACTTTTTTCATTTTTAACTCCTAAATTATTTCTAACTTTAGTCCTTAATAGCTTAAACAATTAAAGTAAAAATTATATTAATTGTTATCTTTATATCCGATATTCTCTTCAAATTCACTTAACCTTTTATGGATACTTCTTAGCTCTGTAATCGTTGTCCAGTTTTCTATAAACACGCTAAAGCTCTCTCTAACTTGCGAAAAAGCGTTACTTACTTGAACTAAAATCCCCAAAGTTACAAGCCCTGTAAAAAGTCCTGAACCCATTAGCATAAACGGAACTATCACCATAAACTGCGAAAACGAAATAAGCCAGATATTAAAATACCCATAATGTAAAAACAGCCTATAATAGTTGTTTTGAAGCCCTGTAAAAAGCCCTATGATAGTTGGCTCATCAGCGTAATTTTTTTTATCATCTTCTGCATAAACTAGCTCTTTTCTAAAAGCAGCTTCTGCTTTTTGGTTATTATACTCAAGCCCTGGGAGTTTAATACCCACAAACCAAGAAATTATCAGCCCCCCAACACTTACTAAAAGTGCTATCCAAACCAAACTCCCTGGGATATCTTTTAAGTATGGAAGTGGCATTTTCTCACTTAAATTCCATAAAATTGGCACAAAAGCTATAAGTATCATAAAAGCTCTAACCGCTTTTAAGCCTAAGTTTTGAACGATTTTAGCGAAGTTATAGATATCTTCTTGCATCCTTTGACTGCTTCCTTCGATATCTTTTTCAACCTCTCTCCACTGATGAAGGTATGAAAAAGTCATCGCCCGTCTCCACCTAAAAGTCCAGTGACTTGTAAAAAATGTTGTTATTGTATAGATGATAACATAAGGCATAGCAAGGTATAAAAACCGCCAAATTTCCTTCCAAAATGCCTCTAGGTTGTGGTCTTCTATGTTTTGCATCATATCATAGAAGTCTTTATACCAGTCGTTTATAGCGACATTTATCTGGGTTTGAAAAACTAGGGAGAGAAGTATAAAAACTAAACCCCCGTAAGCCCAAACGGCCCACTCTTTAGATTTAAAAAAAGATCTAAACACTTAGCTACTCTTTATTAGAGTCGCTACACTCTTCTTTGCTATCACTAACCCTATCTTTTGAGGCTGTAAATGCTCTATTAGAGATCTCTTTTGCATCTTTGTTTCTAAATTTACTAAAAATTTTTGTCTCTTCAAGCTCTTTTTTAATGTTTTCAAATTTTTGATTTAACTCAAAATCATCTATAAATTTAGCACCTTTTGAAACTATCTCTTTTTTAATCTCATCAAATTTACTTGAAAGTTCCATATCTGAAATTTTTTCTCCAAGCTGAGAGATAGTCTCAGATGTAAGTTTTTTCATCTTAGCTGTATAACTGTCATACTCTTTTTTAAGAAGTTCGTTTAATATAGTTTTGGCTGAGCCTTCACAAGTTTGAGCTAGATTTTTAAGGATTAAAACAAACTCTTCATCTAGGTTTTTAAGCTCATTTTCTATCAAAGCAAACTGTGAGGCTATCTCATCGGGAGCGAATTTAAACTCGTCTTTAAATTTCTCAACTGACTTTACAATCCCATCATTTACACCATTAACTACACCGTAAATGAGCTCTTTAGTGTAAATTTGACTAGCGTCTGCAACATTTAATGCTTCAGAGAGTATAGTTTTTGAAATATCTAAAACCCTTGCTTGTTTAAAATCCTCTTCTATGATGCTTTTATAAGCAAGATTTTTACTAAACTCATAAGCCACCTCTTCCACGTCTTCGGCTGACTCGATTATGCTAACAAAAACGTTTTGACTAACTTCTTTGATGATATCAGCTGAGATGGTTGTATCGACCAAAGCTTCGTTTATGGCTGAAAGAACGCTCTCTTTTTCATTTAAACTTTGAGTAGAAACCGTCTCTTCTAAAGCTTTTAAACTCTCAAAACTCTCATCTCTTAGCTCTCTGCCAACTATGATTATCTCTTTTCTTAGTTTTTCAGCTTGGTAAAGTAGATTTAAAAAAGTTTCTTCTTTTTCTTTTGTGGTGGCTTTTTTAAAGCCTATTATAACACTTTTTAAATTTGTTTTGTTTAGTAAATTTAAGGCTTCTAAATCGCCACACAAAGAAACAAAGACTTTATTTTTTTCTTCACCTGTTTTTAAAATCTCATCATAAGCACTTTTTGTGATGATTTTGTTTAAATCTTTGTTTTCTCTGTTTTTTTCAATTTCTATATAAAAACTGCTTTTTTGCATAATTTTTCCTTAAATTATAAATTATAATACAAATTTAGAGATTTCTTTTAGTTTTTCAAAAACCTCATCTCTATCTTTTTCTGATTTTACCATCACTCTTGCTTCAAAGCTCATATATTTTCCACCTGAACTATGTTTTGAAAACTCTATTTTTTTCTCATAGCCACTTAGTTTTTCTTCTATTTTAGCTTCGGCCTTTTGTTCTGTTTCCATTATGACTCTGTAAGTCCATAAATTTGGGTATGAAAACTCAGGTTTTTGGTTAAGTTCGCAGATAGTCGCCACTTTTGCCTCCGCTTTTATTTAAAAGTTTTATATCTTCTATAACCATGCTTTTATCTATTGCTTTTGCCATATCATAGATGGTTAAAAGCCCTATGCTAACGCCGGTTAATGCCTCCATCTCAACGCCTGTTTTACCTGTGATTTTAACTGTGACATAGAGTTTAAAAGCATTTTCTAACTCTTCTATATCAACATCTACGCCGTTTATTAGAAGCGGATGGCACATCGGGATAAGCTCGCTTGTTTTTTTAGTCCCCATAATCGCCGCCACAACTGCAGTTTGTAGAACTGGTCCTTTTTTTGCTGTGTTATCCTTGATAGCTCTGAAAGCATCTTCGCTCATTTTTATAACTCCGCTTGCTTTTGCAACCCTTAGGGTTTCGTCTTTTGAGCCGACATCTACCATTTTTGGTCTATTTTTTTCATCTAAATGTGTAAGCACTATTTTCCCTTTATAAATTTTTAAAAGATTTTATCAAAAGTTTGGAAATAAATAAGAAATATTTTTAAGTTTTAGTGGTTTGAGTAAGACTGAGTGCCAGAGGCACCCAGCTTTCTACAAAAAGGAGGTTTTATCTTGTTGGACAGTGAAATAATACTATTTATCTCTTAATTGAAAACCAACTTATTTTAAACATTTTATAACAAGACAAAAATTATCTTATTAACGTTATTTTTTAAAGAATTTTCCTATCAAATTTATCACATCACTTAGCCCAAATTTCCCATCACCGTCCGTATCTAGCACATCCAGGCTTGAAGTTAGAGTTTCAAGGCTAAAATTTTCTTTTAAATTTGACACCACTCCGGCAATCTCATCTAAATTTGCATTTTCACCTAAAAAATTCTCCACAACGCCTTGCGGATTAGCTTTAAACTCTTCTAAAAGCTCTCTGTTTTCATTTAGTAAATTTGTTAGTTCTTTTACTCTATCTAAATTTAACATTTTATTTTCCTATCTAGTTTATAATTGTAAAATTAAATTGTGGCGGGCAGAGTGGGATTCGAACCCACGGTGAGTTGCCCCACACACGCGTTCCAGGCGTGCTCCTTCAACCACTCGGACATCTGCCCCAAATTTAAGATAATTTATAGAAGTTTAAAAGGCTAAACTATACCAAATTTAGCCTTTAAAGTTGTTTAGTCTAGCCAGACGTGATCTTTAACTTTCACTAGGATAGCTTCGCCTTTTTTATACTCTAAAACTCCCTCTTTTTCTTTAAAGTGGATGTTTACGCCATTTTTATCAACTAAATAAATTCCATCGGCTGCACTCTCTCTTTTCATAGAGTAAGCATCGCCTTTATCATCTCTTAAAACCGCTGTTTTCCAGCTGTCAACTGTGATAAGCTCAGCTCTTGAGTTATCCTCTAAAGTAAAAATTACCCTTTGAGTAATGCCTAGTGGCTCGGTATTTGTAAAAAACGAACATCCTGTAAAAAACAGTGCTGTTAGTAATAAAACTACAATTTTTCTCATTCTTTTTTCCTCTTTTTTTAAATTTAACCTAAAAGTTCTTCTGCAACTTTTGCGATATTTGTATCTGTAAAGCCAAAGTGCTTAAACAGATCTCCCGCTTTTCCGCTATCGCCAAAGCTATTCATCCCTAGAACAGCGTCTGCAAATTTATACCACTCTAAGCCACTTGCTGCCTCAACTGCTAAAACTTTGCTATTTTTATTTACAACTCTAGCTTGGTATTCCCTATCTTGCTCACAAAATAGCTCAAAGCATGGAACTGAAACAACGTTTGTTTTGATATCTTTACTCTCTAACAAACTCGCCGCTTTTAAGCAAAGCTCAACTTCGCTTCCACTTGAGATAAGTGTGATTTTGGCATCTTTGCTCTCTTTTACTAAATATCCGCCATTTTTAGCATCTCCAAAAACTGCTTTTGGAAGTGGTTCAAGCCCTTGTCTTGAGCAGACAAACGCACTTGGGATGCCTTTTTTAAGTGCTATTTTCCAGCACTCAACGTTTTCATTTCCATCAGCTGGGCGGAAAGTGTAGAAATTTGGCATAGCTCTAAATGTGCTAAGTTGCTCGATTGGCTGGTGGGTTGGTCCATCTTCGCCAACTCCGATACTATCGTGAGTGAAAACAAAGTAGTGCCTTAAGCCCATCAAAGCTGCCATTCTAACTGAGTTTTTCATATAGTCGCTAAAGATAAAAAATGTCGCTGAAAACGGGATAAACAAGCCATATCTGGCAAAAGCGTTGTTTATCGCTGCCATCGCGTGCTCTCTAATACCAAAATGGAAGTTCTTGCCAGTTGGGAAAGTTCCCATTCCTTTTAGTTCTGTTTTGTTTGAAGGAGCAAGGTCTGCACTTCCACCTAAAAAGCTTGGAACTGCTGCTGCGATAGCGTTTAGAATTTTACCATTACTATCTCTTGTAGCTACTTTTTGTCCGCTAAAGTCAGGGTACTCTATCTTTGAAAAGTCAGGATTTTGAAGGCTTTTAAGTAGTTCTTTTTTCTCATCATTTAAATTTGAAACACACTCTTTCCAAAGTGCCTCTTCTAAGTCTCCTTTTTCAACCGCCGCTCTTGTTTCAAATAGCACGTCCTCGCTTACAAAAAATGTCTTTTCAGGGTTAAATCCAGCTTTTTCTTTTGCTTGTTTGATTAACTCCTCCCCAAGTGGTGCTCCGTGAGACGCTGCTGTGCCCTCCATGCTTAAAGCACCTTTTGCGATGGTTGTGTTTGCGATGATTAGGTAAGGTTTTGTTTTATTTTTTGCCTCGTTTAGTGCAAACTCGATTTGGTTAAAGTCATGCCCATCAATCCTAGCAACCTCAAATCCTTGAGCTTCAAACCTAGCCTTTATATCCTCATCCCACGCTAGAGATGTGTCGCCCTCAATCGTGATGTTATTGCTATCATAGATTATCACTAGGTTATCAAGTGAGTGTCTGCCAGCTAAAGCACACGCTTCATAACTAATACCCTCTTCTAAGTCGCCATCACCGCATAAGCAATAAACTTTGTGAGTGATGATTTTGTTCTCTTTTGTGTTTAGTAAATTTGCAGCATATTTACTAGCCATAGCAAACCCAACAGCGTTTGCAACGCCTTGTCCAAGTGGTCCTGTGGCTATCTCAACGCCAGGAGTTGTGATCTCAGGATGTCCTGGTGTTTTTGAGCCAAGTTGTCTAAATTTTTTAATATCATCAAGGCTTAAATCATATCCTGTTAAATAAAGATAACTATAAACTAAAGCACTTGCGTGTCCGCCTGAGAAAACCAGCCTGTCTCTGTTTAGCCAGTTTGGGTTTTTGGGGTTATGACTTAGTTTTTTCATTAAAACCGTCATTATGTCGCTTAGTCCCATAGGAGCTCCAGGGTGACCTGAGTTTGCCGCTTGAATCATATCGGCACTTAAGAATTTGATAGTGTTTGAAATTTTGGTGTTCATTTTTATCCTTTTAGATATGTGGTTATTAAATTTTCTAGTAAGCTTTTTAGTTTTGGCTCTGTTTTTTCTATGTCGGCTAAAATCTCTTTTGAAATTTCATCTCTTATTTTTCTTGACTTATCTATGCCTATTAAATTTGTAAAAGAGTTTTTAAACTCATCATTTCCAGTTGGTTTTCCAGCCTCTTTTGAGCTCATAGTTGCATCAATTATGTCATCATTTATCTGAAATAGAAGTCCTAAATTTAGCCCAATCTCATAAATTTTAGCGTGGTTTTTAAACCCAGCTATCAAAGCTCCAAGCTCAAAACTTCCTGCTATTAAAGCTCCTGTTTTGTTGTTGTGTAGGAATTTTAGCTCATCAAGACTTATTTTTTTCTTCTCAAAAAAGCAGTCAATCGCCTGACCTAAAACCATATCATAAGCACTTTTTGAGAGAATTTCTGTGCATTTTACTTTTGTAGCGTCGTCTAAGTTTGAAGTTGCTACCATGTAAAAAGCTGCTGAGTTTAGAGCATCACCTACTAAAAGTGCGGTAACTTCGTCATATTTTTTATGAGTTGTGATGTGTCCGCGTCTAAGGTCTGCGTTATCCATGATAGGCAAATCATCGTGGATAAGTGAGTAAGTATGTATCATCTCTACCGCTAAAGCAACTTGCAGGGCATCTTTCACCTTGCTTTCATTTAGTGCCTTTACAGTTCCTAAAAGTAGCTGAGAGCGGAAATATTTCCCACCGCTCAAAAGCATATAGTTTAGTGCTTCTTCATAGTAGGGATGAAAACTTTTTGCTTGTAGTTTGTTTTCCTTTAAAAACTCTTCAAATTTAGCTCTCACAAAGGAAATCCTCCGCCAAATCCACCGAGCATTTTCGCTGCTAGGTTTTTCTTTTCGTTCTCTACCAGCTTTATAGCGTCATTCATCGCCGAGATAAGCAAAATTTGAAGGCTCTCTCTATCGCTAAAAAGCTCTTCGTCGATATTTACGTCTAAAATTTCGCCTTTTCCATTTATCTTTATCTCAACCATTCCGGCACCAGCTTTGACGCTAAACTCTTTGTTTTCGTTTTCTGTCTCTAAATCTTTGGCTTTTTTTTGAATCTCTTCAAACATCTCGCCCATTTTTGAAAAATCAATTCCCTCAAACATCTTTTTCCTTTTTAGATAATCTCATTTTTGCTATTTACATGCACAATTGTTGGCTTAAAGCTATCTGCCTCATCAGGCGTCATTGTAGCATAACTTACGATAATTACAATATCTCCAACACAAACTTTCCTAGCTGCCGCTCCGTTTATGCAAATTTCGCCTTTTTTTGTCCCTTTTATGATGTAAGTTGAAAATCTCTCGCCGTTATTTACGTTTAAAATTTCAACTTTTTGAAACTCTTTTAAATTTGCAGCTTTTAAAATTTCGTTATCTATGGTGATTGAGCCTACATAGTTTAAATTTGCGTCCGTTACTGTGGCTCTGTGAATTTTGCTTTGTAGCATTTCAATTTTCATTTAAAATTTCCTTTACAACTTCTTTGTCTGAAAATGGGTGCTTAACCCCGTTTATTTCCTGATACTCTTCATCGCCTTTTCCTAAAATGACGACATATTCACCATCTTTAGCTAAGCTCAGAGCTTTTTCAATAGCTTTTTTTCTATCCACTTCTACTAAAACTCTCTCTTTGTTTTCAAAACCAACCATTATATCATCTATAATATCCTCTGGTTTTTCACTTCTTGGGTTGTCACTTGTGACGATGATTTTATAAGCAAAATGCTCCGCCATCTTAGCCATTAAAGGTCTTTTTAGCCTATCTCTATCCCCGCCCGCTCCAAATACAACTATAAGTTTGTGGTTTTTTAGAGCATTTAGGACTTTTTCCATCCCATCGGGCGTGTGAGCAAAATCAATTATAACTCTAGGCTCATCACTCACAACTTCCATTCTACCCCTAACACCGGCGAAATTTGATAAAGCTTTTGAAATTTCATCGTTAGTTTTTTTAGTAAGCAATTTTACAGAACAAAACGCAGCGATTAGGTTGTAAAGATTAAACTCTCCAACCATAGAACTACTTATCTCAGCCTCAGCGTCCATCGTGCGTAAAATTGCGTCTATACCGTTGTTTAAAGAATATGCTAGAGTGCTAAAAGTAGCGGGGTTATTTAGTGAGTAAGTATAAGCGTTTTTATAATTAAACTGGATATTTTCATCATCTTTGTTTATAAGCTTCAAACTCTCATCCATAAAAAAGCTTGACTTTACAGCGTAGTATTCTTGTAAGGTTTTGTGATAGTCAAGATGGTCTTGGCTTAAGTTTGTAAAAACCTTAAGAGCAAAGTTTAGCCCTTCTATGCGGTTTTGAGCGATGGCGTGAGAGCTAACTTCCATGATGAAATACTCACATTTCTCTTTTGTCGCGGTTTGTAAATACGAGAGCATTTTAAGTGGCGGACTTGTGGTAAGGGATTTTTCATCCACAACTTTTTCATTTACAAAAGCTCCTCTTGTGCCACATAAAAACACGCTTTTATTTAAATCTAAAAGAGTTGAGTAAATCGCAGCTGCTGTGGTGGTCTTGCCATTAGTTCCCGTAATTCCAACTATTTTAATGTTTTCATCTATGTTTAAAAGCTTTTTTGCTTCATCTACACCTACTAAATTTGCACCTTGACGCTTGGCATCTTCCCAAAATTTAGAGTTGAAATCGCACTTTAAAAAGTAGCAACCCTGCTCACACTCTTTTGAGTTGTCGGTTATAAAGTTATCTTTTATTTCTATCTTCATAATTTTTGATTTTCTCTGCAATGTGTTTTGTTTTAAGCGAGCTTGAGCCGTGAATTTCTAAAAATGTCTCAAAGTATGAAATTCCCGCATCCACCAAGCCGTTATCAAGTAAGTTTTCTATAAAGTCTAAGAAGTTATCGCTATTTCTTAAAACAAGTCTTGTTGAAGTCATAACTCCTGTTAAGCCCTCCTTAAAGCCAACTCTATTTAAAACTATATTTTTAAAGTCTTCGTAGGTTATCGCATTTTCATCTCTTAAATCATCATCTAGTTCGCTAAAAACCTCTTCTTCGATGGCTTCTAAAATGTCATTTAACTCTTTAAAATCTAGCCTATCTTCGCTTTTTAAAAACTGATAATACTCAAAAAGCATATCGCTCTCATCATAGTTTTGTTTAGCAACTTCACATAAATTTACTAAAAACAACACTTCATCATCCACGCGTTCTGTAAGACTAAAATAAGTTATCGCTAAATCTAGTTCTTGGTTTTTAAATGCGTTAATTCCAAGTTTTTCAAACTTTTGCAATATCAAAATCCTCGCCAATAGGAATGTTTACAATGCTAAGTTCTGGGTGGATATCTATCCTTGCTTGTCTTTCAACGCCGTATTTTAAAGTATTTCCGCTTGATGGACAACCGTGGCATGCACCTTGAAGTTGAACGTAAATAACTCCGTTTTTAATGCCAAGTAGTTTTATGTCTCCGCCATCATTTTGAAGCATTGGCCTAATGGTATCTAAACTACTTAAAACTGGGTCAATTAGTTCTTCATCGCTAAATGGTATCATATTTAAGTTTCCTTTTGAATTTTTGAATGTATTTTAGCGTAAATTTGATAAATTATAAATTTAATGAGTGTTTAAAAAGGGAGTTTTGCTAGAATTTAGCAAATTTGCCAAATTCTAGCTTGGTATAAATTAGTCTACTAACTCTATGTAAGCCATCTCAGCAGCATCACCACGTCTTAGTCTAGTTCTAACTATTCTTGTGTAGCCACCGTTTCTATCTTTATATTTTGGTGCTATCTCTTCAACTAGGGCTTTTGTGCACTCTTTGTCTTGAAGTTTAGCAAATACCACTCTGTGAGCGTTAAAGTCACCAACTCTTGCTCTAGTGATAAGTTTTTCTATATAGCTTCTAAGCTCTTTTGCTTTTGGAAGTGTTGTCTCAATTTTACCGTTTTTAATTAGGGCAATTGATAAGTTTTTAAGTGTTGCACTTCTGTGAGCTGGAGCTCTATTTAGTTTTCTATAACCATGTCCATGTCTCATATGTTATCCTTCATCGCTTTCTTTTTTTAACTCTTTAATTTTTGCTTCTAGCCTATCTTTTTGATCTAAAAGTTCAAAGTTGTCAATCGGATAGCCTATCTCTTCCATAACCGCTTTTATCTCTTCAAGAGATTTTTTACCTAAGTTTTTAATCTCTTTTAAAACACTCTCTTCCATTAAAGCAATTTCACCTATATACTTAAATCCTGCTCTATCTAAACAGTTAAAGCTTCTAGCACTTAAATTTAGGTTTTCAATACTTTCAAAAAGTTTAGCATGCTCGCTTGTCTCAGATGAAAGCATAGGAGCGGCTGGAATTTCAACCTCAACTATATTTCCAAATACAGAGAGTTGTTGATACATAGTATCAAGTGCGTTTTTAAACGCTTCTATCGGTGTAACTTGACCATTTGTTGTGATGGTAAAAATTACTTTCTCATAGTCTGGGTTATCATCAACTAGAGTATTTTCTATATCATAAACTGCTCTTTTTACTGGTGTAAAAAACGCATCTAGTGCTAAGAAATCTTTAGCAACATACTCTTTTAGCTCCTCACTTGGAACATATCCGATACCTTTTTCTACTGTGATAGTAAATTTTAGAGTTGCATCTTCGTTTAAAGTTGCTATGTGATGGTCTGGATTAACTACCACAATGCCGTCTTTATTTAAGTCACTTCCTTTAACTTCCATAGGTCCGTTAAACTCATAACTTACGGTCTCTTTGCTGGAATCATCTTTTAACTTAACTCTTAAATTTTTAAGGTTGATTATAAAAAGAGCAACGTCTTCGTGCATCCCAGCTATACTATCAAACTCGTGTGCCACACCTTCAATTTTAACACCTATAGGAGCATAACCAACACTGCTTGTATAAAGAAGTCTTCTAAGCGGGTGGGCAACTGTAACAGCATACCCTGTTTCAAATGGATATGCTATAACTCTTGCTACGTTTTCACTTACATTTTCAACTCTTATCTCAGTTGGCATATAGGCTGATGTTGTAATCTTTTTCATGAATGCCCCCTATTATTTTGAGTAAAGCTCGATTATGTATCTCTCTTCAACTGGGATATTGATCTCTTCTCTTTCTGGAATTCTTGTAAATATACCAAATCTTTTATCTTTTTCTACATCTACCCATCCAACTATTCCAGTTTGAGCTGTTAAATCTACTGCTCTTGAAATTTGAGCGTTATCTTTACTTTTTTCTATAATTTCAATTTTTTGACCTGGTTTTACTCTATATGATGGAATATCAACTCTTTTTCCATCTACTAGAATATGTCCGTGAGTTACTAGTTGTCTTGCAAATCTTCTAGTTGTTGCAAAACCCATTCTATAAACTACGTTGTCAAGTCTTTGTTCTAGCATCTGGATAAAGATAGTACCTGTGTTTCCTTCTTTCTTAGAAGCTTCTTTAAATAAGTTTCTAAACTGTTTTTCGTTTAAACCATACATAAATTTAGCTTTTTGTTTCTCTCTAAGTTGAAGACCATACTCGCTTATTTTTGCTCTTCTTTGACCGTGCTGTCCTGGAGCGAATTGTCTTTTATTAAAAGCGTCTTTTCCAGCTAATCTTCTCTCGCCTTTTAGTCCTAGGTCAGCTCCTAGTCTTCTTTCTATTTTTTCAACTGGTCCTGTATATCTTGCCATCTTCTATCCTTACACTCTTCTTCTTTTTGGAGGTCTACAACCATTGTGTGGAAGTGGAGTTATATCTTTAAGGAATGTTACTTTTACACCTTCTATTCCACCTACGCTCTTAACCGCTGTTTCACGACCACTTCCTGGTCCTTGAACTTTGATACCAACTTCTTTTATACCATTTTCTTTAGCTTTTGCCATAGCATCTTCAACTGCTTGTTGAGCTGCGTATGGAGTTGATTTTTTGCTACCTTTAAAGCCAAGTGCTCCTGCACTGCTCCATGATATAACATTTCCCATCTCATCAGTTACAGTCACAGAAGTATTGTTAAATGAAGCATTGATATAAACAACACCTTTGGCTATACTTTTTTTAACTACTTTTTTTCTTGTTACTTTTCTTTTTGCCATTTTTTATATCCTTACTTAACCTTACTTAGTTGCTGCACCAACAGTTTTACGCTTACCTTTTCTAGTTCTAGCGTTTGTTTTTGTTTTTTGACCACGAACTGGAAGACCTTTTCTATGTCTTAATCCTCTAAAGCTACCTAAATCCATAAGTGCTTTTATATCCATAGCAACACTTTTTCTAAGATCACCCTCAACTAGGTAATGCTCTTGAATTTCTTTTCTGATTGCCGCTGCTTCGTCTTCGCTTAAATCAGCAACTCTTTTATCATAAGAAATTCCAACTGCATCAAGGATTTTTCTTGATGAGTAAAGACCAATACCATATATATAGGTAAGACCGTATTCTACTCTTTTTTTCTTTGGTAAATCTACACCTGCAATACGAGCCATATCTTATCCTTGTCTTTGCTTATGTCTTGGGTTTTCACATATAACGAATAAAACGCCGCGGCGTTTAACTATCTTGCACTTATCGCACATCTTCTTAACAGAAGGACGAACTTTCATACTTTTCTCCTGAAAAATTATTCCACTAAAAATTTGCCTACTGTACTTCTAGGTTGGACGAGTGTTTTCTAACGTAGAAATTTCCAACCAACTATTTTCAAAATAGTGGTGATTTTGAAAATACTTCTTCACACAGCTAATTGCAAACCGTCATTTTATCTAAAAAAGCTTTAAATTTACTTATACCTGTAAGTTATTCTACCTTTATCGAGGCTATAAGGTGTAAGTTCAACTTTTACTCTATCGCCTGGCATGATTCTAATGTAGTGCATTCTCATCTTACCTGCGATATGACATAAAATAACGTGCTTGTTGTCAAGTTCTACCTTAAAAGTTGCATTTGGCAGAGCTTCTACAACGTTTCCGTCTATTTCTATAACGTCATCTTTTGCCACATTTTCTCCTTTCATAAATTTAGTAAAGTTTTGATTGTAGCGTAAGTTTACTTTATATTAGTTAAATTTATCTAAGAGTGAATTTTATCGGCACTGTAAATGTTGTAGTTGCACTAATTTTTGGAAACCTAGACTTAACTCTATCAATCACTTGCAAAACTGTCTCATCTAATATTTTATGTCCCGATGATTTCGTAACTTTTAAATTCGTTATTTTGCCATCTGTGTGATAGGTAAACTCTATCGTGGTTGTGCCTTGCTGGTTCATCCTTCTTGCCCTGCTTGGGTAGTTTTTCTGAGCTTCTTTTGCGATGATGGCTTGAATTTGAGCTCCGATATCTGCTTTTTCGCTTGGGCTTAGGCTTTGCATGGTGTTTTCACCTGTTATGGCACTTGAGGCGACTTTGTTTGGAGCGTCTGGATTATAGGCATTGTATCCGCTAACTGATTGTTTTTTAACTTCTTTTTTAGGTTGTGGTTTTGGTTTTTCTTTTTTAGGCTCGGGTTTTTTAATCTCTTTTTTTGGCTCGGGTTTTGGTTCAGGCTTTGGCTCTTCTTTGGGTTTTTCTATTATGATTGGGTCTTCTATCTCTTCTATGGTTTCAACCACTTCTTCTATGACTTCTGGTTCTTCTACCACTTCTTCAATAGGCTCAATAATCTCTTCGATGATTTCTTCTTCGACTGGCTCTTCAATAGCTTCAACCGGCTCTTCAAGCTCTTCTAAAAGCTCCTCTGCCACCTCAGCATCTTCAACTGGCGGAGCATCATTTAGCCCTCCACCTATCTCAAAAAATCCTAAATCTATTTTAGTTATATTTACAGCTGGCACTTCTTTGGTAGCTGGTCTATAAATATAAGCCCCAACTACTCCAGCATGTAAAGCTATGCTTATAAAAAGCCCTAAAATAAAGCCTTTAGTTTCTAATCTCTGTTGCGATTGCGAAATTTTCATGATTATTATACTTTAAAACATCTATAACTTTAACAAAGCTCTCAAATTTAGCGTCTTTATCGCTTCTTAAAACCACGGGTGTTTGCTTGTCTAGGGAACTAATTTTTTCCTTAAATTCATCTTCTAAAATCACCTCACCATCATAATAAATAGTATTATTCACATCTATTGCGATAGTTATAATCTCTTTTTTGGTTTCACCAGTGCCACTTTTTGACTTAGGTAAATTTACAGCGATATCACCACGTGCTATAAAAGTTGAGATACTTAAAACTATACAAAGAAGTACTAGCATTACATCTATGAGTGGTATAACATTAAGCCCATCTTGTCTAAGCTTGCTTCTTCTCATTTCTTAGCCATTTCGTTGTTGTACTTTGTAACCATAACATCAACTTTTCGTGAAAATGCATTATAAATCATAAGAGTAGGAATCGCTACTAAAAGACCAAGAGCAGTTGCTTTTAACGCTAGTCCCATACCAAGCATGATAGCACTTGCATCAACACCGCCCGCAAGCCCCATATCATAAAAAGTTATCATAATCCCAACAACCGTTCCTAAAAGCCCGATATATGGTGCGTTTGAATATACTATATACATTAAAGTTAGGTTTTTTGTAAGGGCGACTTCAAACTCATCGGCGTTTTTGTAGTCATTAAATTTAACCTTGCTATAAAAGTAAAGCCTCTCAAATGTATATAGCACAACCAAAAAACTCATAAATGCTAAAGTTCCCATGATAATATAATCAAGATACTCTTTTAAAAATTCCATCTTCCCCTCTTATGTAATAAATTTACAAAATTATATATTAAAATAATAATGCCCCTTTTAACAGGGGCATTTGTTTAGTAAAATTAAGTTTTTGTTTATTAAAATTTATAGCTCGCAGTTAGCTTAACGTTTCTACCCTCTTCCCAGTCCATTCTAAATGTATCGCTTGTAAATGCGTTTGTTCTTTGGTTATGAGATGCATAAGTTTTATCAAAGATATTGTAAATTCCAAAGTTAACTTCTAAGCCTTTAAACTTACCACTATCTGGTGCCCATGTAGCATAGATATCATGAACTGCATATCCTGTCTTTTTAAGCTCTTGACCGTCAAAGTTTGTCTCTCTTATACCATCATAAGCTATCATATTCCACCCTAAAAACATATCTAATGAGTCTATAAAATACTCTGCATTTAGAGTGTATTTATCTCCAACATTTGAGTATGCAAGAGTTGAGCCATATACTCCTAAACCAGCTCCGCCAGCTGTTTTAGCTGCCTGAGAGTACTTATACTCTATATCTTGTTTTGAGTAGCTTGCCCCTAGACTTAAATTTCCTAAACTTAGTCTTGCTGCTAGCTCAAACCCATCAACTTCCGCATCCCCTGTATTTATCCTAGTTGCAAGTCCGTGAAGCGATGATGAGCTTTCGCCGATTAAATCATAGTAATCTACATAGAAGTATTTTGCTGATAGATTAAGATGCGAGTTCTCCCCTATCTGTGTTCCATATCTTAGCCCTAACTCGTATGAGTCTCCTGTCTCAGCTTTTAGGTTTATATGTCCTTGCTCCATCGCGTTAGCGTCATTTAGTCTAATAGCTTCGTAAACATCGGGTCCTCTAAATAGTCTTGCGTAGCTTGCATGCATTCCAAGCCCAAACTCTGTTTGGTAGTCGATTAGAAGTGCTGGTGACCACTCATTCCAGCTATACTCAGACCTGCCAAACGGGTCTCCGTCAAGGTTTGATTTCCCAGCTGTATATGTACTACCTTTACCACCTAAAGTATCAAGCTTATAGTAGTCAAATCTTATTCCTGGGACGATTGTTAAACCGCCATATCTAATCTGGTCTTCTAAAAACACAGAGTAGCTTTTAACCTTGTCATCTCCAACTCCGATGTTGTTCCAAGTTGCGTTTCTTGGCATTCCTGGAGGGCAAAATTTTGGATGTGGGCAGTACATAGGCTTTCCGGATGTATGTTTAGAGTCGTTATATGCGGATGTTTGATAATATTCAGCACCGTAAACTAAAGTATGGTTTACCGCTCCCGTGTCAAATTTAGTCTTATTTAAAACTTTTATGCCCCAAGTCTCAACCCCTGTATCTATACCTGTTGGATCTGCTTTGGTTTGGTCAAGGTTGTGGTCTGTAAAGTAGCCACTTAGTTCTAAATCAATATAATTATTTGGATTATAAGTATAACCCAAAGTGTAAGTATCTCTTGTATATTTACTATCTCTTAAATCTCTTTTTCCAAGTTTATCTAGATTTCCTGGCCACTCAGGTCTAAATGGATAAAGCCCTTTATGCTCCATATGTTCATAGCTAGCCCAAAGTCTTGAGTAGTCGCCGATATTTGCTCCAAGTTTTAAAAGATAGTTATAGTCATCACCTTCGCCGCCTATCTCTCTGCCTTTTCCATCTTCTCCAAAGTCATATCCACTATGACTGAAATATCCCAAAAAGTCAAAAACTCTATCCTCATCACTTCCATAAACCGTCACTCCTTGTGAAAACTGGTCGTTGTTTGAAGCATAGCCCATTCTTAATTTTGCTCCGATGGTTTCGCCATGCTCTAGCAAATCACTTGCATCGACGGTTTTAAAAGCTACACTTCCCCCCATCGCTCCACTTGTGCCAACAACACTGTGAACTCCAACTCCAACATCAACAGCTTTGATAATAGCTGGATCTAATAGCAAGTCAGCAGCGTGGTGGAAGGTATTTCCCCTCTGTCTTGCACCGTCAATGGTAACATTTATCGCTCTATCGCTCATCCCACGCATAAAAATCTTTTGGTTATAACCGTTTGTTCCGCTCATATAAACGCCAGGGATATCTCTTAAAATATCTTTTGTCAAAGTAGCATTTCTAACTCTTACTTTGTAGGCATCTACCGTCTCAGCTCCTGAAATCGTGCTACTAACCTCTATAGTATCTAGACTAACCCTCTCTTCTGCAAAAGCAGAACTGACTAAAAAAAGTGCCGCTACGGCTGATAAACTTTTTTTATACAACTCATATCCTTTTTAATATATATTACATAACGATTAAAATTATTGTTATCTTTATGAACTGGCGATTTTACAATATATCAGCTTAAAAATTAATGAATTTTATGATAATCATACTCAATATTTACATTATTGAACTTCGTGGTTTTTTGATTTAGTTTT
>JAAYPR010000048.1 GCA_012519705.1 Campylobacteraceae bacterium | reverse complement strand
GAGCCGATTCACGGTTCAGCTCCAGATATCGCAAAACAAGGTATCGCAAACCCAATCGCTACGATTTTAAGTGCTTCTATGATGCTAAGATACGCTTTTGGAGAAAACGAAGCAGCTGATGATATAGACCTAGCTGTTAGAAAAGCTTTAAAAGATGGATATAGAACTAAAGATATAGCTAGTTTTGGAGCTAAAGAAATCTGCACAACTGCTGATATGGGTTCTAAAATAAGTGATTATATAGCTAATTAAAATGAAAGACAAACTAACACAAGCCTTGATATATGAATCTCAAGGCTTAAAATTAGATGCTAGTAGAATTTACAGCGAAATTTTAAAAAGCGACCCTTTAAACTCTGCCGCAAATGATGGTATAAAAAGGGTTGGAGAGTATGAAAGCTCTTGTAATGAAGAGATGTTGGAGCTTTTTTTTAGTACAGATGCGGATGATATAGCTAAGTTTAAAAAGTGGCTTGTAAAGGCAAGTAAATGAAGATAGAAGAGATAACTAAAAAGATAATCGAAGAGTTAAAGCTAGCAAATGAGAGTGTTGAGTTTGACGGCATTGAGACGGGCTTTAGCGATAAATATGCTGTAGATAGTGGCGAAGATTTTACTACAAACGAAGTAAAAAATGAAGCAGCTTTTAAAACTATAGAAGAGATAAAACAAGATGAGATTGAGTTTTTAACTCTTATAAAAGAGAGGGTTTTGGTTCTTTTTGAGGGGTTAAATAACTTTGAAAGAGGTGACATAGAAGCAAGGGTTGAGCTAAATCTTAAATTTATGGAATTTTTACTTGCAAATATTGAAAAACGAGTTGAAGATTTATCAAAATGATGAGTTTTTAAAACTTAAAAATTTCCTATCCAAACACACAAAAAGAGCCTATTTCGTAGGTGGTTTTGTAAGAGACCATTTTATGGAAGGTTGCTCAACTGACATTGATATAGAAGTTTTTGACATAAGTCCTGCTAAATTTGACACTCTTATGAGAGAGTTTGGAGCAAAGGGGCATGGAAAAAGCTTCTACGTTTATAACTACAAAAACTTTGATATCTCACTTCCAAGAACTGAAAAAAAGGTTGGCACCGGACATAGAGCCTTTGAGGTAAAGGTTTGTGATGATGAAAAGCTAGCTGCAAAAAGGAGAGATTTTACAATTAATTCCATCATGATAAATATCTTCAGTAGCGAAGTGCTAGATTTTTACGGCGGGATAGATGATATAAAAAACAAAACTTTAAAAGTTGTGGATGAAAAAACTTTTATAGAAGATAGCTTAAGAGTGCTTCGGGCTATTCAATTTGCTTCAAGGTTTAACTTTAGTGTTGATAAAGACAGCTTAAATTTAATGAAAACTATGGACTTAAGCGACTTAAGTAGAGATAGAGTTCAGGTTGAACTAAGAAAGCTTTTCAATGCTAAACATCAAGAGATAGGGCTTGATTTGATTTATGAGTTAAATTTATTTGAGTATCTTTTTTTATATGAAATTTCACATGATGAATACTTGAATTTAAGAAATTTGATAGAAAATGGAACTAGATTTATCCAAAATGAGATTTATTTTTTATATATAACACTAAATTTTTTAAATTTAGATAAAGAGAGAGTTTTAAGAAGGCTAAATTTAAGCAGTGAGTTTAAAAGAGTTTTAAACGAGCCTTATTTTGAAAATCCTAGTCCTAAAAACTTACTAGAAGTCTCTCTTGAAATGCCACTTTGCGAGTGGTTGGGGCTTGACTCAGAAGAAAAAATAGAGCTAGCTAAAAAACTCGGTGTTTATAATAAAAAGTTTGACTCTAAAGTCAAGAGCAAAGATGTTATAAAAGATGGATTTAGCGGCAAAGAGATAGGACTAGAGATAAAAAGAAGAGAAAATTTAGCGATTACTGACTATCTTAAGAAATTCAAAGCATAAATTTATCCAAATTTAAGTAGAATTATAGGTTATTTTTAAAGGAAATAGATGAAAAAATATGTTTTAAAAATCGACTGCGATGATGAAAAAGGGCTGATTTATAGAATTTCAGATGTTATTTTTAAGTTTAATCTAAACATCGCAAAGAACCACGAATTTGTTGATCACGAAGTTAATAAATTTTTTTATAGAGCAGAAATTTTTACGGATGAAGATGTCGATACAAAGGCACTTTGTGGCTCATTAAGTGCGATGCTTGGAGGCAAAGCAAACATTAGGATAAAAGAGAGTAAGAAAAAAGATATCATCATAATGGCTACAAAAGAGACTCACTGTTTAGGCGACCTTCTTATAAAACATCACAGCAACGAACTAAATGCAAATATCATAGCAGTTATCGCAAATCACGAGGATTTAAGAGAGCTAGTTGAGAAATTTAATATAGAGTTTTGCTGTATAAAAAGCGATGGTTTGGAGAGAGAAGAGCATGAAGCAAAAGTGCTTGAAAAGCTTAGCGAATACAGTTTTGACTATATAGTTTTGGCTAAATATATGAGAATACTATCTCCAAATTTTGTAAAAAACTATGTTAATAAAATTATAAATATCCATCACTCGTTCCTACCAGCATTTATCGGTGCTAACCCTTACAAACAAGCCTATGAGCGTGGTGTAAAGATAGTTGGGGCGACGTCGCATTTTGTAAATGATGACCTTGATGAAGGACCTATCATCACTCAAGATATCGTTAGAGTAAATCACGAAATGAGTTGGCAGGAGATGAGAAAAGCTGGTAGAAACATAGAAAGAAACGTGCTAGCAAGTGCCCTAGACCTAGTTTTTGATGATAGAGTTTTTGTTTATAATAATAAAACGGTTGTATTTTAATGCTTAATATCGTCCTAGTAAGCCCGCAAATCCCGCAAAACACAGGAGCGATTGGCAGGCTTTGTATAAATGCAAACTTAAAACTTCATATAGTTAAGCCAACAGTTTTTAGCCTTGAAGAGAAGGCTGTAAGGCGTGCTGGGCTTGACTACTGGAAAAAGCTAAATCCTGAGATTTGGGAGAGTTTGGATGAGTTTTTAGAAGCAAACAAAGAGCATTTTGATCGCTTTTTTTTCGCAACTACAAAGAGTGATAAAGAGTATTTTAATGCTGAGTTTAAAAACGGAGATTTCCTGCTTTTTGGCGGGGAGAGCACTGGGCTTCCGATGGAGCTAATGCAAAAAAACTGGCAAAACGCCATAACTATACCGATGTGTAAAGATGGTAGAAGTCTAAATTTGGCTATGAGTGTTGGAATCGTTGCTTATGAGGCGATTAGGCAAAACTATGGAGAGATTAAATGCGAGTTTTAATATCTTTGTTGTTTGCCTTTGTTTTCCTTTTTTCAAGTGAGATAAAAATCGCAACTTTTAACGTGGAAAACCTATTTGACGGCACAACTCAAGGAACTGAATATAAGGAATTTAGGGGAAAAAACTGGAGCAATGCAAAATATCAAAGAAAGCTAAGCCAAATAGCAAGCTTGCTTAAAGAGATGGATGCAGATATCGTAGGGCTTCAAGAGATAGAAAATAGAGCCGTTTTAGAAAATTTAGCCAAAGTTAGCGGATATAAATATAGCTATTTTTCAAAAAGCAAAAGCTCGCCAATTGGAGTTGGTATCATATCAAAACTTCCTTTTGCAAAAACTAGCACCTATAGACCAAGAGGGGTTATCACAAGGGATATTATAAAGGCTGATTTTGAGTATGAGGGAGCTAAATTTAGCGTTTACAACACTCATTTTTTAGCAGCGACTAATGAGTTTAAAGATAGAAAAAGAAACGCAAGAGAGCTTGAGAGATTTACTCAAAATGCGAAAAATGCCGTAGTTTTAGGCGACTTTAACACCGAGTACGGAGCAAGGTCGCTTCTTAATGACATGATAAAAAACAACGGTTTTGTTGATTTGTGGAGTGAATATACTCTAAAAAAAAGCTCTCATAAATCAGGCAGAGCGATTGACCACATACTTTTAAGCAAAGACCTGCTTAAAAACGGAGCTTTGAAGTATAAATCAAAAAGTTTTAAAGTTTATGCAAATCATAAAAGCATTTCAGACCACTACCCTTTGGTTTTCACTCTAACTTTGGACGAGCAAATTAAAGATGTTAAAATTAAACCAAACTCTATAAATGAGTTTTATGGAAAAACAGAGCTTGAGTTTCCGTTTATTTTAAAAGACGTTGTTGTAACATTTAAGGATAAAAACGGCTTTGCTTTGGCTGATAAGTCTAAAAGAGGCGTTTATGTTTTTGATAGAGAAAACTCTTTAAAAGAGGGCGAGATAGTCGACATCAAGGTTTTTGGTGTTGGGTTTTATCAAGAGAATTTTCAAATAGATGACTTTGAGATTCTAAGTAAAAAAGGCACAACTAGAGTAGAAAACTACACTTTAAATCAAAAAGAATTAATGAGTGCAAGGCATGGCGATGTGATAGGAAGCATAAGCGGGGCTGTAAAGGATGGGTATTTCGATACTAAATTTGGCAAAATTAGAATCCATAGTTTTGAGAGAAAACTTAATAATATAAATTATACAACGTTTCAAAACGCCTTTTTTACGGTATATAAGGGCGAAAAAGAGTTAATAGTAAAATAAATAATAAAGGATAAAAATGAGATTATTGATTGAAATAGGTGTTGAAGAGCTACCTGCCATTCCATTTTTAAAAGAGCTTGACAACGTTCTTCCAAAATGGAATAGTGTTTTAGACAAATTTGAGATAAAAGCAAATTTTGACTTTGACTTTACACCAAGAAGGCTAGTTTTAAGCAGTGATGATTTCCCACAAAAACAAGATGATAAGCTTGTAGTGACAACCGGAGCACCAAAACATGTAGCTTTAAAAGATGGTAAGCTTACACAAGCAGCTCTAAGTTTTGCTAAAAAGTGTGGCATTAGCGAAGATGAACTTAAATTTAAAGAAGTGGATGGCAAAGAGGTTTTATACTTTGAAAAAGTAGAAATCGGAAAGCCTACAAAAGAACTACTTGAGAGCATGATAGGCGAGTTTTTGGACTCACTTCACTTTGGAAAGACGATGAGATGGGGGGATAATAGCTTTGAGTTCATTAGACCTATTAGATCAATCATTTGTCTTTTAGATGATCAAAGTGTGGATATGGAAATTTACGGCGTTAAATCAGAAAGCTGTTTTTATCCGCATAGAAGTTATGGCTATGAAAAAGTTAGCTTTAAAACAAAAGATGAGTATTTTACAAAACTAGAGCAAAATGGCGTTGTTTTAAGCTATCAAAAAAGAGAAGAAAAAATTTTAAAGGGCATTAAAGAGCTTGAAACTACTCACTCTATAAGCGTTCAAAAAGATGCTGAATTACTAGCTGAAATCGTGGCCATAACAGAGTATCCAACAGTTCTTATAGGAAGCTTTGATGAGAACTTTTTAGAAGTTCCAAGTGAAGTTATCATAACTTCTATGAAGGAAAACCAACGCTATTTCCCAGTGTTTGAAAACGGCAAACTTAGTAATAAATTCGTTTTTGTAAGTAATGCTATCACAGATGATAGCTCACTTATCACAAATGGAAATGAGAGAGTTTTAAAAGCAAGGCTAAGCGATGCGATGTTTTTTTGGGAGAGTGATTTAGAAAAAGGACTTGACCCAGAGTCGCTAAAAAATGTTATGTATATGAAAGAGCTTGGTTTCATTTATGATAAGGAACTAAGAGAGGCAAATATCGCAAAAGTTTTAGGAGAAATTTACAAAGAAGCTCTTATAAAAGAAGTTGGAAGCGAGTATGAAACTCTACTAAAAAGAGCTGTGATGCTAAGCAAGGCTGACCTAACAACACTTATGGTTGATGAGTTTGGCGAGCTTCAAGGCGTGATGGGAAGCTACTACACTAAAGATGAGCACGAGGCTGTGAGAGTTGCTATAAAAGAGCAGTATCTCCCAGATGGCGAGAAAAGCGAGCTTCCAAGCTCTGTTTTTTCAAGCGTGGTAGCACTTTCAAGCAAGCTTGATACTATTATGGGACTTTTCTCAGTAGGTAAAATCCCAACTGGAACAAGAGATCCTTACGCGCTAAGAAGAGCGGCGATTGGGATTATAAAGATAGTTTTAGATAAAGATTTAAGTTTTGATTTAGATAAGATTTTATCTCAAATTTCAAGTAGCTATGCTAAATTTGAACTAAATCAAGTAAAAGAGTTTATCTTTGATAGGCTAAATACTATCTATGACACAAATCCATCTATCATTCACGCAGCACTAAAAAGCGGCGAAAGTGACATCAAAAAGCTTGATGATGCGATAATCGCTCTTGATAAGATAGCTAAAGATGAGGGCTTTAAAGAGAAATTTAGCACATTTAAGCGTTTAGCAAATATCATCAAAGATGATGAGATAAAAGCTGTTGATGAGAGTTTGATTAAGCTAGAGGCTGAAAAAGAGCTAAATGATAAGTTTAAATCTCTAAACTTAGACCTAAACAACTATGAAAACTATCTAAACGAGCTGTTTAACTTGAAAACAAGTATAGATAAGTTTTTTGATGATGTTATGATAAATGTTGATGATGAAAAAATAAAAGCAAATAGAATAGCAATTATCGGTCAAATTTATAAAGCGTTTTTAAAAGTAGCAGATATAAAAGAGATAACTATATAAATAAAAAAGGGGTTTTTAAAAACCCCTTAAAAATTTTTAATTTTCGATAACAAACTTATCAATGTTGCATTGATAGTCTGAGCCGTCATTTAAGATATAAGTATTTAGAGCTTTTTTAAGAAGTTTTGTATACTGCGAGTCTTTTGGAGAGCCATTTAGGATATCTTCATAGTCATAAATTCTCTCATAGTAGTCATTTGTCGCCTGGTCATCTATCATAAGCCTTCCAAAGTCTAAACTAACACCGAAATACACCCCTGTTGATTCTCCTGGATTTACTATCCAAGCTGACATTTCAGGTAGGTCTGTCGTTACTCCAGCTGCACCACCCTCGCCAACAGTTGCTCCAGCATTTAGCCCCAAAAGATCAGCTCCCTCAAAAATATCTCTAAAAGATTTGCTTGTGTGGAAAATCAAAATCATATCTTTTGACTCGATACCCGCTTGTGGACCAGCTCCAAAGCTTCTATATTTTACCATAAGAGGTGGAGTCCAGTTTCCATCAAAATCTCTCATAGAAAAAACACCATTCCCTTTCTGAACCGAAGCTATAAAACTTGTTTTTGTAACATCAGTTAAAACGGCTATTGCCTTAGCGTGTCTTAATTCATCTACAGAGATGCTTTTGTTTGCATCACAGCCAAAAGACTTCAAAACGTTAGCAGCTGCGTAAACTTGCTGGTTTTGAGTAACATCCGCATTTGCACTTATGCAAAAAGCAAAAAGAAAAATCAGTAGTTTTCTCATATAAGATCCTTAAAAATAAAACTTTTATGATATTATAACAGCAAATTTAGATTTTGTCATACTTTAAGACAAATTTTAGAGGAGATAGAGTGAAAAAACTTATAATTTTTCTACTATTTTTAACAAATTTAGTTGCAAACACCATAATAAATGGAGATATTCAAGTCTTAAGAGTTGATGTAGACAGTAGTGGAAAACTAACTATAAATGATAAAGAGGGTTTTTGGTTTATAAATCCAGCTAATGAAAATGAAAAAATAGCAATTGTTAGCTCAAACTATAGAGCGGAAAATGACATTATAGTAAAACATTTCGTTGACGGCGATGAGCAGATAATTAAATTCAAACTTATAAAAGGCGAGTACAAAAAAGAGCAAATCACAGTTAGCTCAAGCAAGGTAAATTTAAGTAAAGAAAATCAAGACAGAGTCAAAAAGGAAAGTAGTGAAGCTTATAAAATTTATGCTAAAACTACTCCAAAGTTTTTGTTTGGCTCTAAATTTGAGCTTCCTATAAACTCTCACATTACTTCAAGCTTTGGAAATGCTAGGATGTTTAACGAAACTCTTAGAAGTTATCACTCAGGAACTGATTTTAGAGCGGCTATTGGAACACCTATAAGAGCTATAAATGACGGTATTGTGGTGATTTCACAAGATAGGTTTTATGCTGGTGGGTCTATTGTTATAGACCATGGGGCTGGGATTTACTCACAATACTATCATTTAAGCAAAATGAACTTTGATGTTGGGGACGCGGTTAAAAAAGGCGATATTATAGGGCTGAGCGGCGATACTGGCAGGGTTAGTGGACCACATCTTCACTTTGGGATAATGGTAAATCAAAACCAAGTAAACCCTCTAAATTTCATAGAAGCTATAAATTATGCACTTTTTGGAGAATAAATTTAGTGCTTAACAATGAATTAACAACTTTGTTTTATAACTTCGTCAAATCTTAAAAATAAGGAGTAAAAAATGAAAAAGATTTTAGTTACAGCAATGGTAGTGGCAAGTTTTAGTTTAGTTCAAGCAGCTGATACAAACAGTTCAGCAAGCTATGGAGTTCCAAAAAGAGATGGTTCAGGCATGGGCGTTAGAGCAAACCAAGCTCAAAACCCAGACTGCCCTATAGATGAAAATGGAGTTAAATTCCCAGGACAAGAGCAAGGTCAAGGAAAGGCTCAAGGTGCTGGACAAGGCAAAGGTCAGGGACAAGGCCAAGGTAGAAACGCTAACTTTAACCAAGGTGGCGGAAACAAAGGTCAAGGCATGAACCAAGGCGGTCAAGGTCAAAAAGGTCAGGGCATGAATAGACAAAATCAGCAAAACATGCAAGGTAAAGGAATGGGTCAAGGTGGCAAACAAGGCGGTCAAGGTCAAAAAGGTCAAGGCATGAATAGACAAAACAGTCAAAACATGCAAGGCAAAGGTCAAGGTGGCGGACAAGGTAAGGGTATGAATAAACAAAATATGCAAGGTCAAAATGCTGGTCAAGGCAAAGGTCAAGGCGGCATGAACCAAGGCGGCATGAACCAAGGCGGTCAAGGTCAAAAAGGACAAGGCGGTCAGGGTATGAATAGACAAAACGGACAAAATGCTGGTCAAGGCATGGGTCAGGGTAGAAACGCTGGACAAGGTTTTGGTCAAGATATGAACCAAAGCAGAGGTCAAGGTGCTGGGCAAGGTAAAGGTCAAGGCATGGGCCAAGGTCAAAATAGAGCAATAAATCAATAAAATGGCAAATATACTACTCTTAGAAGATGAAATTATGCTAAATGAGATGGTTTGTGACTTTTTAGTTGCAAACCATCACTCTGTCACTTCTACAAAATCCTACGAAGAAGCCCTAAGCTTAGCCTATGAAAAAGAGTTTGATCTTTGGATATTTGACGTTAAAGTCATAGGCGGAAACGGGTTTGAACTTTTAAATGAACTAAGAAGCTCAGGAAAGCTAACGCCATGTATCTTTACAACTTCATTAAACTCAATGAACGACCTAAACAAAGGCTTTATGAGTGGTTGTGATGATTATTTAAAAAAACCTTTTGAGTTAGCCGAACTCTTGCTTAGAGTAAATAACCTTATAAAAAGAAGCTTTGCACATCAAATTTCAACCACCGAGAATTTAGGAAACGGACTTGAGTTTGACATAAACTCAAAACTTCTCTACCAAAACGGCACGGGGGTAAACCTATCAAACAAAGAGAGCAGACTTTTAGCACTTTTTTTACAAAACAAAAATAGAGTTTTAACAAGAGATGAAATATACAGTGCTATTTGGGACTATGACGAGACACCAAGTGAGTTAAGCCTAAGAGTTTATATAAGAAATTTACGTAAATATTTAGGCTCAAAAATCATCTCAAAACCAAGAATTGGATACATCTATGTCCCATAAAAAACATATTTTACCTATATTTTTGCTTTACTTTATAACAAGTTTTTTGTTTTTACTGCTTTTTATAAATTTATACTACGCCTCAGAAGAGAAGCTTATCAGACAAAACGGGGAGTATAAATTTGCCCATATCGCAAAAGAGCTAAACACTTTGGTTAAAAACGATATCGACATTTTAAACCACGAGCCCCACGAAAATGTAAAAATACAGATAAAAGACCTAAATAAAAACCAAGTTTTAGTAGATGAGATAGGCACTTTTTTAGAGCTAAATAAAAAACTAGGTAACAAAAAAGTGAGCATTATAAACGGCGAGCTGTTTTTACAAACTAGGATTAACTCTAGAAGGATGGCAAATAGTTACGAACTCATCATCCTTGATACTGAATATAAACCTAGTATGGAAAGACTTTTTATAAAATCAAGTGTGATTTTTATAGTGATGTTTTTAGCTTTTTTAGTTATAGGGTATTTTATCATCCGTCTCTCACTTAGACCGCTTTTTGATAAGATAAAAACTTTAAATGCTTTTATAGAAGATGCAACTCATGAGATAAACACGCCATTAAGTGTGATTTTGATGAGTGTTGAGATGTTTGATGCAAATCCTAAAAAATATCTCTCAAACATAAAAACCGCTTCTAAAACTCTCTCAAATTTATACAATGATTTAGTGAGTCTAAGCTTAAAAACCGAACCAAACAACCTAATAACTCTAAATTTAAAAGAGTTTTTAACTAACAGGCTTGACTTTTTTAGCATGTTTTTAAATAGAAAAAACCTTAAATTTGAACTAAATTTAAGTGATGTAACTCTAAATACTGATGTTAAAAAAATAGAAAAAATCCTTGATAACCTTATCTCAAATGCCATAAAATACAGCGATGAAAACCAAACTATAAAGATAAGCTTAGATAAAAATAGCTTTGAGATTGAAAATTTTGGAGAAGAGATAAAAAGTGAAAATTTAAAAACCATATTTGATAAATTTAGCCGTTTTAGTAAAAATGAAGCTGGGTTTGGCATAGGGCTAAGTATCGTTAAAAAATACTCAGATGAATTAGGATATAAAATTTCTTGCCAGAGTCAAAACAGACTAACTAAATTTAGACTAAAATTTAACTAAATTTTGCTTTATAACTATTTTTTAAACATATATCTAGTAAAATAATTTAAAAATTTTCAGAGTAGGTATATGACAGCATTATTATTCACAGAATACGTTGGTATCGCTTCAGCAGCACTGAGTGGCTATCTTTACGCTGTAAAAAGAGAGTGTGATTTACTAGGTATTTTTATGGCATCTTTTTTGACAGCCTTAAGTGGCGGTATCATAAGAGATGTTTTGGTTGGTAGAGATGTATACTCTTTTACTCATTATATGCCAATAACAATAGTTATAGTTGTAATTGCTCTAGCCATCATCTTTAAAGTTCATGCTAAAAGAGACAAGCTTGATAGAAGTAGACTTTTTGTTATGACAGATGCTATCGACATCGTAAGCTTTGCTATAGTTGGCTCGATAATTGCTATAGAGTATGACTATAACATCTTTGGCGTAGTTCTCGTAGCGATGGCAAACGGCGTTGGTGGCGGGGTTTGTAGAGATATACTTTATAACGAAGTTCCGTGGTTTATGAAAAGTGGGTTTTACGGTTCGATTTGTATAACCGTAGGATTTATCTATTTTCTTATGGATAAAGTTGGCTTAACAAGTATGTTTTGGATAATGGTGCTTTTTGCATTTGGTGTTTGGCTTAGAATGTTAGCTTATGATAAAAATTGGAGATTACCAAAGATCGAGGAGGGAAAATGAGTTATTTAATGAGTAATTATAAAAGAGAAGAGATCGCTTTTGTTAAAGGCGAAGGTGCAAGACTAAAGGATAGTAAAGGGAAAAATTATATAGATTTTGCTTCAGGCATCGGGGTTTGTTCACTTGGTCATGCAAATAAAAAAGTGGCTAAGACTATCTCAGCTCAAAGTAGAGAAATACTACATTCTTCAAATATCTTTAGAATTCTCCCGCAAGAAAAACTAGCTAAAAAGATGTCAAGTTTACTTGGATATCAAACTTATGCATTTTTTTGTAACTCAGGAGCTGAGGCAAACGAGTGTGCTATAAAACTAGCTAGAAAGTATGGTTTTGCAAATTTTAAAGAGAAAAAGTATGAAATTTTAACTCTTTCAAACTCATTTCACGGAAGAACCATGGCCACTCTTCAGGCAACTGGGCAAGAAAAGTTCCACCCAGAGTGCTTTGCACCATATATGGATGGGTTTAAGTTTTTTGATACCATTGATGATATCATTGAAAATATCAGCGAAAAAACAGTCGCTGTGATGATAGAGTTAGTTCAAGGCGAGGGCGGAATAAAAGCTCTTGATAAAAAAGAGGTGAAAAGACTTGCAAAAGTTTTAAAAGAAAGAGAACTACTTTTGATAACTGATGAAATTCAGTGTGGGGTTTATAGAACAGGCGAGTTTGTAGCATCTAAGCACTACGGCATCGAACCTGATATCATAACCTTTGCAAAAGGTTTAGGTGGCGGCGTTCCAATAGGTGCGTGTTTGAGTAAAAAAGATATTTTTGCAGCAGGTGAACATGGTGGAACATTTGGTGGAAACTTCCTTGCTACAGCGACTGGACTAACTGTTTTAGATGAGTTAGTTAGACTAAAAGAAAATGGTAAAATTGATAGAAATATCAAAATTTTTAGCAAATATTTAGATGGCATAGTTGAGAAAAATCCTGATATTTTTGAAAAAAAAGTTGGGCTTGGCTTAATGCTAGGACTTAAGGTAAAAGATGCCGCAAATCAGGACAAAATTTACAAAGCATGCTTAGAAAAAGGGGTTGTAGTTTTAAAAGCTGGAAGCGATATCATCAGGCTTTTACCACCGCTAAATATCAAAAAAGATGAGATAAAAGATGGATTTAAAAGGTTCAAAGACGCTTTAAATGAAATTTAGCAAGTTTTTTGAGAGCTGGCTTACAGGGTATTATCAAAATGCCGTGAGCGTTGGAAAAGAGGGCGACTTTTACACTTCTGTAAGTGTTGGCTCTCTTTTTGGACTCTCTATCGCTAAGAAAATTTCTAAACTAAAAAAGAGATTTTTATCTAACGGCTCTTGTGAGAAAATAAGCGTAGTTGAAATCGGCACAAATGAAGGCTATCTTTTGGCTGATATCATTCAAGGGCTTTTTAGTTTTGACAGCCTTAATGACTTTGAGTTTTGTGTAGTTGAGCCTCACGAAAAATTAAGAGAGAAACAAAAAGAGTATTTTAAAAAGTGCTTTGGCGATGAGATAGAGATAAAACATTTTAGAGATTTAAGCGAAGCTAAATTTAAAAACGCTATTTTTATCTCAAATGAGATATTTGATACCTTTCCTTGTGAAGTTGTAGATGATGATAAAATGCTCTTTGTTAGCGATTTTAAGCCCCAGTTTAGAGAAATTCCAAAAGATGTGGCAAATTTAGCTAAAAAATACAGCATAAAAAACGGTGAAATTCCACTAAACTTAAACTCGTTTTTAAAAGCAGTTTATGAAAGTAGTGATAAATTTAGCTTTATAACTTTTGATTACGGAGACATAAAAGCTAGAGATGAGATAACTCTAAGAGTTTATAAAAACCACAATGTTTATAACTTTTTAGAGATAGAAAATCTAAAAGAGTTTTATCAAAAAAGCGATATAACTTATGATGTAAATTTCAGCGTTTTAAAAAGTGAGTTTTTAGAGTTCGATGGCGTGAAATTTGAGAGCTACTTAACTCAAGCAAATGCTTTGATTGAGTTTGGGGTTATGGAAATTTTAGAAGAGATTTTAGAAAAAGGTGGCGAGATAGCCTATCAAAACGCAGCAAACCAGCTAAAGAGGCTAATGCATCCAACCGAGCTTGGAGAGCGGTTTAAAATGATAGAGTTTAGTAAAGGAATTTGATGAAAGTAGCAGTTGAGTGTGAATGTGAGCTAATGCAAAAAACTTTAGAGCTTTTTTTGCATAACTATTTAGATGAAAACCCAGATATCATTATAAGTGATGTAAAAAAAGAGTGCAAAAAGCCACTTTTTTATATAAATGAAAAGTCGCCTTATCTAAACATCCCTTTTAGTAAAGAAGAACTCATGTATGCATTAGAGGAGTTTAGTTTTGTATCTAAAACCACTGATAAATTTACAAAACAAGAGAATTTAGAGAGCAAAATTTCATCTCTTTTTGATGAGTTTAAGATAAGATTAGTAAAGACTATAAAAGAGCATTATGAGTAAGTTATACACACAAATTTCATCAGGAGTTTTAAAAGGTAAAAAGCTAAAACTTCCAAGTTTAGAGACAACAAGAAGTACAAAAAGCATCGTCAAAGGCTCATTTTTCGATAGCTTTAGATATGAGTTAGAAGGCAGGGTTTTTATAGAGTGTTTTGGCGGAAGTGGGCTTATGGCGGCAGAAGCTGTAAGTAACGGTGCAAAAATGGGCATCGCCATAGAAAAAGATAGAGATGCTTTTAGTGTTTTAAAAGAGAATTTTAAAGACTTAAGCCCAAATTTAAGGGCGATAAACGCAGATAGTTTTAAAAAAGTTCCTGAAATTTTAGAAAATTTGGATGATGAGGTTATTTTATATCTTGATCCGCCATTTGATATAAGAGATGGGTTTGATGATATTTATAAAAAAGTTGTGAGTTTGGTAGAAAACTTGAATTATAATGATATCTTTTTAATCGCAATCGAGCATAATAGCAAGGTTAAATTTGACGAAAATATCGCTAAATTTAGTCAAATAAAAAGTAAAAAATTTGGCTCAACAACCCTTACTTACTTTAAGACTCGCTAATGGACTTAAAAGCACTACTTGACTATCACGCTGATTTAAAAAACTGTGATGAAAACTTATACTCAAGCCCAGATCCTTTGTGGGTTGCTACTAAATTTAAAGAGCCAAACATAGCTTTGATTTGTGCACTGTTTGCATACGGAAACGCTGGGCTTATAGTTAAATTTCTAAACTCATTAAGCTTTGAACTCTTAGAAGAAAATGATGATGAGATAAGGAAATTTTATAAAAACCATAAGTATAGATTTCAAAGTGTAAAGGACGTAGCAGAAATTTTTATCACGATGAAAAGGCTTAAAAAAGATGCCAACATAGAGCAAATCATAAAGCGTGGGTTTGATAAAAACTTAGAAATGATAGATGGGATAAACGCTCTAATTTTAGAAATTTATAAGCTAAATAGTTACAGAAGCCGTGGTTATGAGTTTTTCTTTGGTAAAAGTTTTAGTAAAAAACCAAGCTCGCCATATAAAAGATATAATATGTATCTAAGGTGGATGGTAAGGGATAAGGACATTGACTTAGGGCTTTTTAAAAACCTTGATAAAAAAGATTTGTTAATGCCACTTGATGTTCACACTCATAGAGTGTCGCTAAATTTAGGGCTAATTGATAGAAAAACTTATGATTTTGAAGCGGTTAGGTTGCTTACAGAAAAGCTTAGGGGATTTGACAGAAACGACCCGGTAAAGTATGACTTTGGACTCTACCGCTTAGGGCAGAGTGGCGAAATAGATGAAATTTTAAATGGCAGAGTTTAAAACAAAAAGGTAGAAAAATGGAATTTGAAATTTGGCAGATAGCTATCTTGGTAGCTGCTGGTTTTATAGGTGGATTTATAGATGCTATCGCTGGCGGTGGTGGGCTTATCTGCTTGCCAGCACTTATGGCTGTTGGAGTTCCAGCTCACGCAGCTCTTGCTACAAACAAACTTCAAGGAAGTTTTGGCACATTAACAGCGACTCTAAATTTCACAAGAAAAGGGTATATAAACTTTAAAGAGGTCTATCTTGGCATTATTTTTACCTTTTTAGGTGCGGTTTTGGGAACAACTTTAGTTCTTTTTATAGATGCAAAGTTTCTAAATTATATCATTCCAGTTTTGCTCATAGCTATCGTAATTTACACTATTTTTTCTCCAAATTTAGGCGAGATCGAAAGAGAGGCAAAGCTATCACAAAACGCTTTTTTTGTAATTTTCGGTTTGACTTTAGGTTTTTATGATGGTTTTTTTGGACCTGGGGCTGGGAGTTTTTGGACTTTTGCATTTATAGGAGTGTTGGGGCTTTCTATGAAAAATGCAGTTGCTAATACTAAGGTTTTAAACTTCACATCAAACATCGTAGCTTTGGCAGTTTTTATAGCTGGTGGGCAGGTTATCTGGCTTATAGGTATTTTGATGGGGTTTGCTCAAGTACTTGGCGGATATATGGGCTCAAATTTTGTTATCAAAAAAGATGTAAAAATTATAAAGAAGCTATTTTTACTTATGGTTATACTAACAACTCTAAAAATTATCTACAACACCCTTAGTTAAAGCAAAATTTAACCAAATTTAGGGTAAGATTAGCACAAATTTAATTTATATGGGGTTTATATGTTAAAGGATATCTTTCTATATGCTGGTAGCTTGATTAGCTATGACCACACTTTTATCTACATTTTTCACTTTTTGTTGATAGTTGCTATCGTTATTTTTATGTCTAGAAGAGCTGTTAGCTCACTTCAGTTAGTTCCACATGGGTTTCAAAACGTTTTTGAAGCTTATTTGAATGGAGTTCTTTCTATTGGAAGAGATACAATGGGAACTGAAGAGTTAGCAAGACGCTATATGCCGCTAATTGCAACTCTAGGACTTGTGATTTTCACATCTAACGTTGTTGGTATGATACCAGGTTTTGAAGCACCAACTGCAAACTTAAACCTAACTCTTGCTTTAACGCTTTGTGTTTTTGTTTACTACCACTTTCAAGGTGTTAAAACACACGGTGCTTGGGGATATGCTAAAGCACTTTCAGGTCCTATCAAAGCGATAGCTCCTTTTATGTTTGTTATAGAAGTTGTTTCACACCTTTCAAGGGTTGTATCTCTATCTTTCCGTCTTTTTGGAAACATTAGAGGGGATGATTTGTTCCTTTTAGTTATGTTAACTCTTGCACCTTGGTTTATCCCGATGGTTCCATATGCACTTCTAACATTCATGGCGATTTTACAGACATTTATTTTTATGGTTTTAAGCTATGTTTATCTAGCAGGTGCTGTTGTTATAGATGAAAGCGAGTAAAATTTAGTCCCAAATTTGGGACTAAATTCCTTTATTTCTTTTATTTTCTCTCAAACCTCTCTAAATTTTATTAAACTTAAAAACTTTTTATTGTAAAATACAGAATTAAAATTTTTAAAAGGATTATTATAATGTTTGAAACTGTTATTGGTTTAGAGGTGCATTGTCAGCTAAATACTAAAACTAAGATTTTTTGTTCATGTTCTACAAGTTTTGGAGATGAGTCAAATAGTCACGTTTGCCCAGTTTGTTTAGCTCTACCTGGTGCTTTGCCAGTTCTTAATAAAGAAGCTGTTAAAAAGGCGATTAGTTTTGGAACTGCTGTAAATGCTACGATAAATCAAAACTCAGTTTTTGATAGAAAAAGCTACTTTTATCCAGACCTTCCAAAAGCTTATCAAATTTCACAATTTTACACTCCTATCGTTGAAAACGGTGAGCTTTTTATAAATGTAGACGGTGTGGAAAAAAGAATCGGCATCAACAGAGCTCACCTTGAAGAAGACGCTGGTAAAAACAATCACGAAGATGATAGAAGTTTGGTTGATTTAAACAGAGCCGGAACCCCACTTCTTGAAATCGTAAGCGAGCCAGACCTTAGAAGTAGCGATGAGGCAGTTGCTTACTTAAAAAAACTTCACTCAATTTTAAGATTTATAGATATAAGTGATGCAAATATGCAAGAGGGAAGCTTTAGATGTGACGTAAATATCAGCATCCGCCCAAAAGGACAAAAAGAGTTTGGCACAAGAGTTGAGATAAAAAACTTAAACTCATTTAGATTTATCCAAAGAGCGATTGAGTATGAAGTAGGGCGTCAAGTTATGGCGTTCGAAGATGGAAACTATGACACCGAAGTTGTGCAAGAAACAAGACTTTTTGACACTACAAATTTAGTAACTAAATCTATGAGAAGCAAAGAAGATAGTGCGGAGTATCGCTACTTTCCAGACCCAGATTTATATCCAGTTTATATAGATGATGAGATGATGAAAGAAGGCATTAATATCCCTGAACTTCCAGATGCTAAAAAAGAGCGTTATATAAAAGAGTTTGGCATCCAAGAAAGCGACGCTGATGTTATCATAACAGACTATGCTATGGCTAGGTATTTTGAGGAGCTCTTAGAAGCTGGGCATGAGCCAAGACTTTGTATTACATGGCTTATAGTTGAGCTTTTAGGTAGACTAAAACACGGTGCTACCATAGAGACAAGCCCAGTTGATAGCAAAAAAATGAGTGAAATTTTAGCTAGGATAGAAGATAGCACCATTTCTCAAAAAGCAGCTAAAGATGTGCTTGATTACGCTATGGAAAATGACGAAGAGATAGACGCTGTTATAGAAAAACTAGGGCTTAAACAAGTAAGTGATGATGCAACACTTCTTAAAGCCATAGATGAAGTTCTAGCTAAAAATGCTGATAAAGTTGAAGAGTATAGAAATGGGAAAGATAAGCTGTTTGGCTTCTTTGTTGGGCAGACTATGAAGCTTGGCAAAGGTGCTTTTAACCCAAATAGAGTAAATGAGCTACTAAAAACAAAGTTGTAAAAATGGCAAAAATTTCAGTTATCGGGGCAGGCAAGTGGGGAACGGCACTATTTGATGCATTAAGCGTTGAAAATGAGTGTTTTATCACATCAAGAACGCCAAGAAGGCTTAAAAACTTTGTCTCTTTAGATGAAGCTTTGGATTCCAAGTATCTTGTTTTTTCACTTTCGGCTCAGATAACTCATAGTTGGCTAAAAGAGAACTTTGAGTATAGAGGTCAAAAGATAGTAGTTGCATCAAAAGGAATAGATGCAAAAACTACTAAATTTATGCATGAAATTTTTAGCGAGTTTGTCCCTAGTGAGAACCTAGCTGCCATCTCAGGTCCATCTTTTGCCTCTGAAGTGCTTCAAAAACTTCCATGTGCTATCGTGATAAGCTCTAAAGATTTAAGCTTTGCCAAAGAGTTTGCCTCTTTTTTCCCTAACTATATCAAAGCTTATAGTTCAGATGACGTTATCGGGGCTGAAATTTGCGGGGCTTATAAAAACGTTATCGCCATAGCAAGTGGGGCGTGCGATGGGCTAAATTTGGGAAATAACGCAAGGGCAAGTTTGATATCAAGAGGGCTTGTTGAGATAAACCGTTTTGGTAAGTTTTTTGGTGCCAAAGATGAGACATTTTTAGGGCTTAGTGGGGCGGGCGATCTTTTCTTAACCGCATCAAGTAATATGTCAAGAAACTATAGAGTTGGCTACGGGCTTGCAAAAGGCAAAAGTCTTAATTTTATCTTAGAAGAGCTTGGCGAAGTAGCCGAAGGAGTTCTAACCTCAAAAGCCATACTAAAAATCGCCCAAAAACATCAAATTTACACCCCAATCGCTAACGAAGTAGCAGCGGTAATAGAAGGCAAAAACCCAAAAGATAGTTTGATAGATTTGTTAAGACAGAAGTAAAATTTTTATTAGAGTATAGTAGTAGCTTTACAATAATAAAAAAGCCTGCTTCCACGGTAAGAAAACAGCCCTCACGATTACCGTGTCAGCAGGCTTTTAAAAAATATCAATCGTTGATTTATTAGATAGCAAAAAATAAAATTCATTAAACTCTACCCCTGAAATTTACCTCTTAAACTCTCTCTAATCTCATCATTTTTAAGCTCACTATCCACAATGTATTTGTTTAAAATCTCTTCAAATTTAGACAGCAAACCAAAAAGTCTACTCTCCCAGTCGCTTCTGTTTTTGTTGCTTGAGCTCATATTTTGCACAAAAACAAGCTCTTTACTAAGCATACTAAGTTTTTCTAAAAACTCATCTTTTTTACTCTCATCAGTTAGCTTTATAATGTCAAGTTTTAGCTCTCTTGAGACTCTATCTATCTCCTCATCTATATCATCACAAAATTTAGTATAACCGCTCATATCTGGGTTTTGCTCGGCCTCATCAGCTATTTTGGTAACTTTTTGTATCTCCCTGTAAACTAGATACCCAACTCCAAGTGCTACGATTAGCATAAGTTCTATATTAAACATCTATTTCCTTTTATCAAATGTTATTAAGATTATACTTATCCATATAAGGACAAAACTTATTATTTTATACAGACTAAACTCTTCATTATATACAAAAATGGCTAAAAGAGTGGTCATTGACGGTGAAATGTATTGTAAAAATCCAATGGTTGAAAACTTTAGCCTAATGGCTGCCGAGTTAAAAGTAAGTAGTGGCAGTATCGTCACAAGCCCTGAGAAAATCAGTAAAACCCCTGTTTTATCAAGCTTAAAACTACCAATCCCCTTAGCCTCAATAAATAAAATATAAAAAAACGCTAAAATTGATAATAAAAATGTCTCGATAAACAGGCTCTCCATCGATGGAACTGCAAGCTTTTTCTTAATGAGCCCATAAATCGCAAAAAGAGTTGGCAAAAGCAGAGAAATAAGTGGTAGTTTTCCAAGTCCAATTATTTGGATAGCTATAGCTAAAAATACTATAAAAATAGCGATTTTACCAAACTTTGAGGGCATTTCTTTAAAGAAAATCGCCCCTAAAATTATATACATCAAAGGGTTTATAAAATACCCCAAACTCGCGTCCAAAATCCTATCTGTATTTACAGCGTAAATATAAATTCCCCAGTTCAAACTCACAAAAACACCGCTCAAAGAGAGAGTTAGGAAAATCTTTTTATTTAAAATATATCTTTTTAAGCTTTTAAGACTGTTTGTAAAAACTAAAAATAAAAAGACAAAAACACACGACCAAAACATCCTATGAGCAAGGATTTCAGTTGCATTTACACTACTTAAAGCTTTAAAATAGATGGGAAAAAGTCCCCACATCACAAATGTGAGAATCCCGTAAATCATCCCTATTTTTGTCTCATTTTTGTTGTCCATAAAACCTCTTAACTGTTTTGTTTATTTTTTTAGGGTAAAATACCATCTTTTATAAAACATATGATAAATTTAAGGACTAATATGACGTGGAACAAAGACACATGGAGAAATTTCAACATCAAACAACAGCCCATTTACCCAAATTTAGATGAGCTAAAAGAGATAGAAAAAACTCTTTCAACTCTGCCGCCACTGGTTTTTGCTGGAGAGGTTAGAAGTCTTAAAAAAGAGCTTGCAAGAGCAAGTAGGGGAGAGAGTTTTCTGCTTCAAGGTGGAGACTGTGCTGAGAGTTTTTCAAACTGTAGTGCAAATAGCATAAAAAATATGTTTAGAGTCATCCTTCAAATGGCGGTTATTTTAACTTTTGCAGGTGGGGTTCCGGTTGTAAAAGTTGGAAGAATGGCAGGTCAGTTTGCAAAGCCAAGAAGTAGTGATTTTGAAGAGATTGACGGGGTAAAACTTCCAAGCTATAGAGGGGATATCATAAACGATATCGCATTTAACGAGCTAGCTAGAACTCCTGACCCAAAAAGAATGATACAAGCCTACTATCAAAGTGCCACAACTCTGAACTTAATAAGAGCTTTTGCAAGAGGCGGGCTTGCGAATTTACATGAAATTCACAAATGGAACTTAGACTTTGTGGAAAAAGATGAGATTGATGAGAAATTTAACCGCCTTTCTGATGAGATAACTAAAGCGTTAGATTTTATGGTAGCGTGCGGAATCGACATAAACAACGCTCCGATGATAAATGAGACTAAGTTTTATACTTCTCACGAGGCACTTTTGCTTCCTTACGAAGAAGCTCTAACAAGAGTTGATAGCCTAACAGGCGACTGGTATGGATGTTCGGCTCATATGCTTTGGATAGGCGAGAGAACTAGAGGGCTTGATGATGCTCACGTGCATTTCTTAAGCGGAGTAAAAAACCCAATAGGCGTAAAAGTAGGGCCAAATATCACAGTGGATGAGATTCTAGGGCTTTGTGACAAGCTAAACCCTGAAAATGAGCATGGAAGACTAAATGCGATTATCAGAATGGGTGCTGACAAAATCGGCGATAATCTACCTAAAATTTTAAGAGCTGTAAAAAGCGAGGGAAGAAATGTTCTTTGGAGCATAGACCCGATGCATGGAAACACAGTAAAAGCCTTTAACAACTATAAAACAAGAGAGTTTGACCAAATTCTAAAAGAGGTAAAAAGCTTCTTTGACATCCACAAAAGTGAAGGAACTCACCCAGGGGGAATTCACCTTGAAATGAGTGGCGAAAACGTTACAGAGTGCACAGGTGGGGCATTTAACGTGACAGAGGAGACTTTAGCTAGAAGATATGAAACCCAGTGCGACCCAAGGCTAAATGCTGACCAAGCTTTAGAGTTAGCGTTTTTAGTGGCCGACTTAATCAAAGAGTTTAATTCGTGAAATTTATAACTTATGAGTATGAAAAAGCTCTAAATTTAGGGCTTTTGATTGATGATGAGATAGTTAGTTTTACGAGTCTTGGACTAAATTTCAAAGATATGAATGATTTCATCATCTCTCACACAGAAAAAGAGATGGAAACTCTCTCCCGTACCTCAAAAAAAGATGCAAATTTAAGTCTAAATGATGTAAAACTAAAAGCTCCTATAATCCATCCAAAACAAGATATTATCTGCCTTGGGCTTAACTATCTAGATCACGCAAAAGAGTCGTATAAGTTCAAGCAAATCGAACCTGAAGAAAAAAGAGAAGAGGCGATTTACTTTGCAAAAAGAGTAAACGAAGCAGTTGGAGGCAGAGAGAGCATACCAGCTCACGCTAATATCACAGAAAAGCTTGACTATGAAGTTGAGCTTGCTTTTATCATCAAAAAAGATGCTAAAAATGTAAAACGTGAAGATGCAAAAGAGTATATCTTTGGCTACACTATTTTAAACGATATCTCAGCTAGAGATGTTCAAAACAAGCATAAGCAGTGGTATTTTGGTAAAAGCTTAGATGGCACTTGCCCTATGGGGCCATTTATAAATACCGCTCTTGACACTTCAAGCTTAGCTATAAAAAGCTATGTAAACGGTGAGCTTAGACAGAACTCAAATACTTCTTTAATGATATTTGATGAAGGCTATGTTATCGAAGAGCTAAGTAAGGGTATGACGCTAAAAGCTGGAACTATCATCTCTATGGGAACTCCAAGCGGTGTTGGCATGGGGTTTGAACTACCTAAATTTCTAAAAAGCGGCGATGAAATAGTCTGCGAGATAGAGGGTTTAGGAAAGCTTAAAAATTATATTGTATAAAAATATTTATGCAGTTTAAAGTTTGATTAAACTATAATTATCTGACATTTTATCTTAAAGGAGTGAGATATGTCAGAAAAATCTAGCGGAATCTTTGGATTATATTTTAAGAGCAATTTACTTCTTAGAATTTTAGCTGCACTTATCCTAGGTGGAATCGCAGGTATAATCTTTCAAAACGCAACTGGGATGATAAATTTTTTACAGCCATTTGGTGATTTGTTTATCAGGCTTTTAAAGATGATAATTGTGCCTGTTGTTATGGCATCTTTGATAGTTGGGTGTAGCTCTATTGCCCCATCAGAACTTGGTAGAGTTGGGCTTAAGATAATTGCTTTTTATCTTTTAACTTCTTTTATGGCTATTGTTATTGGTCTTTTTGTTGGGGCGGTCATAAATCCAGGTGCTGGGCTAAACATCGTGGGTGCTGCTGGTGCTGTGGCAAAAGAAGCGTCGTCTCCGACAATCACTCAAATTTTATTAAATTTAGTGCCTACAAACCCTTTTGAAGCGATGGCGAAGGCTGATATTTTACAAATTATTACATTTAGTATATTTTTTGGCATTGGACTATCATTTTTAAAAGATAGCAAAGAGGAGGGCTTAAGCAGGCTCGGACATCAGCTTTATGACTTCTTTGAAGCTATAAATCAAATAATGTTTAAAATTATTAGATGGATTATGGAGTATGCTCCAATAGGTGTTTTTGCTCTTATTTTCGTAGTCTTTTCAAAACAAGGTGCAACAGCATTTGGTTCACTTTTAAACGTTACAGTTAGCGTTTATATAGCACTTATTTTGCAGGTTGTTGCGGTATACTGTGTTATTTGTCTTATTGTAAAATTAAATCCACTAACTTTCTTAAAAAAAGTTAGAGAGCCAATGATAACGGCTTTTGTTACAAGAAGCTCAAGTGGAACTCTTCCTGTATCGATGAAAACAGCAGATGAAGAGATGGGTGTTCCAAAAGGAATTTACGGCTTTACTCTTCCCGTGGGTGCAACTGTAAATATGGACGGAACTACTATCTATCTTGGAGTTTGTGCGATATTTATAGCAAACGCAGTTGGTGTTCCTCTTGATATGGCTGCTAAGCTAACCGTAGTTTTAACAGCAGTATTAGCATCCATTGGAACTGCTGGAGTGCCTGGAGCTGGAGCTATAATGCTTCTAATGGTGCTTGAGTCAGTTGGTTTAAACGTTGAGGCTGGAAGTGCTGTAGCGGCTGCTTACGCTCTAATCTTAGGAATAGATGCTCTTTTAGATATGGGAAGGACTTCTATGAACGTTGTTGGAGATATGATAGGAACAGTTGTCGTAGCTAAAAGCGAAGGGCAACTCGATATGAAAAAATGGGAGTAAGGCTTAGCTTTACTACAAATAGACTTCTAAATTTGGCAGGGGTTTTTCCTCTGCCAAAACATCTACAAAATAAAATCTTAGAATTTTTATCTGTTTAAACAGTTTTGTTTTTTTGCTTATGGTATTTGATTAGTAGTAAATAGTTGCTATTGTAGAAGCTTAAACAGTTAGATAAAAGCCCTAAATTTAGGGCTTTTTAATTACTCTACTATAAAATACTTTTGTGCATAAGCTGCGTTATCATATAGTGAGCCACCGTATTCTGCTTGACCGTAGTTGCTTATAAGCTCTTGACCTTTCTCTGATGCTACAAACTCAATGAAAGCTTTTGCTTTTTGTTTCTCTACTGTATCATCTCCGTTTTGTCTTAGGGCTGAGTAGGTGTTTATAAGATATTGATCACCCCTAAACAAAATATCATTATTCTTTAGTTCACTCTTTGCAACCACCCAAGTGCTACTATCAGTCATAAAGTAAGCCCCGTTTTCATCAGCTTTTTTAAGAGTTGCTAACATGAAATCTTTGTTTTCTTGATACCACTCACCACTTGGCTCAATGCCTGCTAGTTTCCAAATGCTAAGCTCTTTTTGATGAGTTCCTGAGTTATCAGCTCTTGTATAAAAAAGTGCCTTGTTTTCAGCGATTTTAGCATAAGCCTCAGTTGCTGTTTTTGCCTCTTTTATGCCAGCTGGGTCGCTACTTGGACCTGTGATGTAAAACTCATTTGAGCCGATAAGCGTTCTATCAGTTGCCCAGCCATCTTTTACAGCGTTTATTTCAGCTTTTGGAGCGTGAACCATAGCGATATCTACTTTTTTATCTTTTAAAAGTTCAAGTGTTTTTCCACTTCCTGCTTTTATCCAGCAAACTCTAGTGTCATTTTCTTTGTTAAACTCTTCAGATAAAACCTTAACTAAACCAAGCTCCCCCGGACTTCCAGTAGCAAGTTTTAACTCTAGTGAGCCATTGCCATACACTTCAGTACATTCGTTTGCTAAAAGCACTACAACGCTTAAAGCTAAAGTTGAAACTAATTTTTTCATATTCTCTCCTTGCATAGTGTTCTATGAAATCATATTATAACTCAGTTTGGTAAATTTACGAAATAAGTGGTATAATCGTAAAATTTAAAAAAGGAGATGGTTATGAAAAGAGTTGGGATAATAGGTGGAATGGGTTCTTTAGCAAGTGCGGATTTATACAGTAAAATCGTCTCTTTAACAGATGCTAAATGCGACCAAGATCATATTTTACTAACTATTGACAACAACTCTCAAGTTCCAGATAGAACAGCTTTTATCTTTGGTAAAGGCGATGACCCAAGACCGTATTTGATAGATAGTGTAAAAAGACTTGAAAACTCAGGTTGCAAGGCGTTTTGTATGGCGTGCAATACTGCTCACTATTTTTCCGAGTATCTCGAAAAAAATACAAAAATGAAGCTTTTACATATGCCAAAAATCGCAGTTGAAAGCATCGTCCAAAACTATCCAAACGCTAAAAATATCGCAGTAGTTGCAACGACAGGAACTAGAAAAACGGGAATTTATGACAAAGTTTTAGATGAGTGCGGGCTAAAAAGTGTTGAGTTTACCGCCACGCAAGAAAAAGCGATAATGGAGTGCATATACGACGGTGTAAAAGCTGGTAAAACTGATGAGTATATAGAGTTTTTTAACAAAACTATAGAGAGCATCGAAGCGGACATTTACATAGCAGCTTGCACAGAAATTCCTATGTTTATACCATATACTAACGAAAAATATAAATTTATAGATGCAACAAATGAGCTTGCAAAAGCTGTGATAAAGTTTGCAAAAAGCTAAAAGGAGTAAATTTGGCAACTTTGATGGAAAAAGATATCTTGCTTGAAGCAAGTGCCGAGTTAATTGCAAAAACTTATAAGAACGGTGACCTTTACCAAGAAGAAGCGATTAAGCTGTGGGATGAGGTTTTTTATACAGAATTTGGGGAGCTTCATTATTTAAAAACTCTAAACTCAATCAAAAACCTATCTTATAAACTAAACTCAGATGAAGATGAGATAAGCGAAGATGAAATTTTTAGGAGGATTTTAGATACAGAGTTAAAGTTAAAAAACCCAAGTCTAACCCCTGAAGAGCTTCCAAAAGGCTATGTTTTAGGCGGTCAGCCAGGAGCTGGAAAGGCGTTTTTACTTAGGCAAATCGCCATGATGAATGATAAAAACATAGTGATAATAAACGCAGGTGATTATAGAAAGTATCATCCAAAATATTATGAATATCTAAAAATTTATGGAAAAGAGGCTGATAAATTTACAGCTGAGTTTTCTTCTAAAATGGCTGAGAGAGTTATAGATGAGGTTGTAAAAAGAAGGCTTAACATCGTAGTTGAGGGAACTTTTACAACTTATAAAACCCCTTTAAAAATCCTAAAAATGCTCAAAGAAAATAGCTATAAAACTTCCGCTCTCATCATAACAGCAGAGCCTGAGATAAGCTATAAGGCTTGCATGGAGAGATATGAAAAAGCGATAAAAGATGACCCTAAAAATGCTAAATTTGTTGAAAAAGAGCATCACGACTTAGTCGTTCAAAATCTTTATGAAAATATAGATAGAATTAAAGAGCTAGAATATATCGATATATGCAAGGTGCTAAAAAGAGATGAAGATGGTAAAATCATCAAAGAGAGTTAAATGATAAAGAGTTAGCCCTAAATTTAGGGCTAAAATTATAAACTCTCAACTATTTTTATAGTTTTTATCTTATCACCAACTCTTATGCTATCAAGAACTTTTAGTCCATCCGCGTCAATCACTTTTCCAAAAACAGTATGAACGCCGTCTAAGTGAGGTTGAGCTGAGTGGCAGACAAAAAACTGACTTCCACCAGTGTCACGTCCTGCGTGAGCCATAGAAAGAGTTCCTCTTTCGTGTCTGTGAGTTTGGTTGTCACATTCACATTTTATTCTGTGACCTGGACCACCTGTTCCAGTTCCGTAAGGACATCCGCCTTGGATAACGAAATTTGGTATAACTCTGTGGAAATTCAACCCATCATAGAAGCTCTCTTTTGCAAGTGTTGCAAAGTTTGTCACAGTTTGTGGTGCTTCATCGCCGTAAAGCTCTAGCTTCATATCACCTTTTTCAGTCTCTATAATAGCAAATTTATACTTTGCCAACTCATCCTTGTTTATCTCATAAACTTTTAGTTTTTCCATGTTTTTCCTTTTATTAAATTTCTATTTTCACTAATTTTTAAGCTATATTTGTATAAACAGCTTGAACGTCATCATCATCTTCAAGTTTATCTAGTAAAACTTCTATCTCTTCAAGCTCTTCATCGCTAAACTCTTGTGCGTTGTTTGCGATGTATTTTAAACTACCGCTAAGTATCTCAAGTCCCATTTTTTCTATGCCGTTGTTTAGTTCGCCAAAGCTCTCGTACTCGCCGTAGATTAGTAGCGTATCTTCGCTGTTTC
>JAAYPR010000047.1 GCA_012519705.1 Campylobacteraceae bacterium | reverse complement strand
TTTTTTTGATTTGGTTATTGTTGATGAGTGTCATAGAGGTTCAGCTAAAAAAGATAGTAGTTGGAGAAAAATTTTAGATTATTTCAGTTCGGCTACTCAAATCGGTATGACTGCTACACCAAAAGAGACAAAATACACCTCAAATACTCATTATTTTGGAGAGCCTATTTATACTTATAGCCTTAGAGAAGGTATAGATGATGGATTTTTAGCACCATTTCGTGTTGTAGGTATAACTACCGATATTGGCGATGGTTGGCGACCAAGCAAAGACCAAAGAGATGTTTATGGAAATATAATCGAAGATAGAATTTATACAAATAGCGATTTTGACTATAATATCATCATCGAGGATAGGATAAACCAAGTTGCAAAAGAGATAACTAAGTATCTAAAAAGCACGGATAGGATGCAAAAAACCATAGTTTTTTGTGCGACAGAAGAGCACGCAGAGCGAATGAGAATCGCACTTAACAACCTTAACGCAGATATGGTTAAGGAAAACCCAGATTATGTTGTTCGTATAACTGGTAGCGATGATTATGGTAAAAGTAAGCTTGATTATTTTATCTCTGTATCGGCAAAATACCCAGTTATAGCGACAACTTCAAAACTTTTATCAACTGGTGCAGACTGCAAGATGACAAAACTCATAGTCATCGACCAGATGATAAACTCAATGACAGAGTTTAAGCAAATTATAGGTCGTGGAACTAGACTAAGAGAACAAGATGGCAAGACCCATTTTACGGTGATGGATTTTCGTGGTGTTGCAAGACTTTTTGCTGATCCAGAGTGGGATGGTCCTATTGAGACTCATGAAAATTTCGATCCAAATTCTATTATAGATGGCAAACCAGCTCTGCAAAAACCACAAGAGGAAATAGATACTCAAAAAACACCAAAACCTTATATTGACTCATCTGGATGTCAAGTAACTATCATAAATAAAACTGTTTCAGTGTATGACACAGATGGCAAGCTTCTTCGCAAAGAAAACATTATCGATTACACAAAGACTAACATACTTGGAACTTATGCATCTTTGGAAAATTTCATCGAACAATGGACATCAGAGCAAAAGAAAGAAAAGATTCAAGAGTTATTCCGCGAAAGAGGCATAGACCTTGATGCTTTAAAGATAGAGCAAGGCTTAGATGATGTTGATGACTTTGATTTTATTTGCCACATCGCGTTTGACCAAAAACCACTTACTAGAAAAGAAAGAGCGAACAATGTCAAAAAAAGCGATTTTCTAAGCAAATACGGCGGAACTGCAAGGGAAGTGCTTGAAGCTCTTCTTGATAAATATATGAATATGGGCATTTATGAAATCGAAAACACAAATATCCTAAAAATCGACCCACTTAAAAAATATGGCTCACCAGCAAAAATTGTTGCAATGTTTGGTGGCAAGGACGGATATACCAAAGCCATAGAAGAATTAGAAAAAGAATTATACAAGGTAGCATAAATTTATGAGTAATATATCAAGTTTTGTAAAAAGGATAAGAGACATAATGCGTAATGACGCCGGTATAAACGGCGATGCACAACGCATTGAACAACTTGCATGGATGCTTTTTTTAAAAGCGTATGATACAAAAGAGAAAGATTGGGAAATAGATGAGGATGATTACGAGTCTATCATCCCACAAGAGTGCCGTTGGTCCAACTGGGCACACGATGATAAATCAGGCGATGCTATGACTGGTGACTCTATTCTTAATTTTGTAAACAACACTCTGTTTCCTACCCTAAAAGGGCTAAATGTAACGCCAAAAACGCCTATTAAAAAATCTATTGTAAAAACCACCTTTGAAGATGCGAACCAATACATGAAAGATGGTGTTCTTCTTCGTCAAGTTATAAATATAATTGATGAGTTAAAGTTAGATGATTATGAAGAGAGTCACGCTTTTGGTCAAATTTACGAGTCGATTTTAAAAGAACTTCAAAGTGCAGGCTCAGCGGGTGAGTTTTATACACCAAGGGCGGTAACGGACTTTATGGCTCAGATGATAGAGCCACAAATTGGCGAGCAGATGGCAGACTTTGCTTGTGGGACTGGTGGATTTATCACAAGTTGGTTAAAAGAGCTTGAAAAAAAGGTAGTTACTACTGAAGATAGAGCGGGCTATGCTAACTCAATTTATGGCGTTGAGAAAAAGCAATTTCCTTATATGCTTTGCGTTACAAATATGCTTTTGCATAACATCGATGAGCCTAAAATTTATCACGATAACTCACTTCTTAAAAACGTGCTTGACTATACAGATAGGGATAAATTTGATGTAATTCTTATGAATCCCCCTTATGGTGGTAGTGAAAAAGCAGATGTTAAAAACCACTTTCCGCAGGACTTAGCATCAAGCGAAACAGCAGATCTTTTTATGTCTGTGATAATGTTTAGACTTAAGGCAAACGGACGTGCCGCGGTAATTTTGCCTGATGGGTTTTTATTTGGGCTTGATAATGCAAAGGTTAATATCAAAAAGAAGCTTCTTAGTGAGTTTAACCTACATACCATTATCCGTTTGCCTCATAGTGTTTTTGCACCTTATACAAGCATAACGACAAATATTTTGTTTTTTGATAACACAGGAGAGACTAAAAACACTTGGTATTACCGCTTAGATATGCCTGAGGGCTATAAGAACTTTTCCAAAACAAAGCCTATGAAACTTAGCCATTTTGACGATGTCTTAAAGTGGTGGAATGACCGCCAAGAGATAAACATTGATGGCTTTGATAAAGCAAAATGTTACTCTTATGAAGAACTAACAGAAGAGCTTGGATATAACCTTGACCAGTGTGGATTTCCCTATGAAGAAGAAGAAATTTTAGCCCCACTGGACTTAATCCACGAATACGAAGAAAAAAGAGCCTCGCTTAATGCCAAAATAGATAGAGCTTTAGCAGATATCATAGCACTTCTTAAGGACTCCAAAGAATGACGCCACAGGAGCTGAAAAATAGTATCTTACAACTCGCTATCCAAGGCAAACTTGTAGAACAAAAAGAAGATGAAGGCACAGCTTTAGAACTTTTATTAGATTGTGAAGTTTCTGATAGTGTTGATAGACAAAAGGTAAGACAAAAAATAATTACTGATATTTTAGATTCTGAAAAAGAATTTGATATTCCTAGTTCGTGGGAATGGGTAAAGCTTGGCGATGTTTGCACTATTGCAAGAGGTGGTTCTCCAAGACCAATTAAAGAATTTTTAACAGATGCAGAAGATGGTATTAATTGGATTAAAATTGGAGATATTAGTAAAAATGACAAATATATTTACTCTACCGCAGAAAAAATTAAACCTTCAGGTGTATCAAAAAGTAGAATGATTTACAAGGGAGATTTTTTATTAACAAATTCAATGAGTTTTGGCAGACCATATATTTCCAAAATAGATGGCTGTATCCATGACGGATGGTTAGTGATTAGTCAAAATAATGAAGTATTTAATCAAGATTTTCTATATTATTTATTATCTTCTTATTATGCATATGCACAATTTTCTGGAAAAGTTAGTGGTGCAGTTGTAAAAAATTTAAATAGCGACAAAGTTGCTAATTCAGTATTTCCGCTTCCGCCACTTGCTGAGCAAAAAAGAATTGTAAAAAAGATTGAAGAAATTTTACCTTTGATTGAGCGTTACGAAGAGGCGTGGGTTAAGCTTGAGGATTTTAACAACCGTTTCCCAGACGATATGAAAAAATCCTTACTTCAGCACGCCATCCAAGGCAAACTTGTAGAACAGAGAGAAAATGAAGGCAGTGGCGAAGAGCTTTATAAGCAAATTCAATCCGAAAAACAAAAGCTTATAAAACAAGGCAAAATCAAAAAACAAAAACCCCTACCTGAAATTTTAGAAGATGAAATTCCATTTGATATTCCTGATAGTTGGAAGTGGGTTAAATTTGGTGATATTGTAAATTATAATATGGGAAAAACCCCACCAAGAGCAGAATCAGAATGGTGGAAAAATGAATTTCCATGGGTTTGTATTTCTGATATGATAGAAAATGGTCATATTATAGAAACCAAAGAAGGCGTAAGCAATGTTGCTTTAAGTGCTAAATTTGGAAACAGAATTTCAAAGGCTGGTACAATGCTTATGAGTTTTAAATTAACCGTGGGTAGAGTTTCAATCTTAAATATTGACGCTGTTCATAATGAAGCTATTATTTCAATTTATCCTTATTGTGATGCGGATAATATATTTCAAGCTTATTTGTTTAATTTACTTCCATTAGTAACCCAACACGGCGATACTAAAAAAGCAATTAAAGGAAAAACTTTAAATAGCACAAGTATAAATAACTTATTAATTCCACTTCCGCCACTTGCCGAGCAAAAAAGAATTGTAGCAAAATTAGAAGAGCTTTTGCCACTGTGTGATAAGTTAAAATAATTTTTGTTATTGTGAAAAATTATAAATTTAAAGGATTAAAATGATATATCTTATCTCTCACACACCAAACGATAGAGTTAAGCATATTAGAGTGTGTGAGATAAAATTTAACAAATTTAGTGTTGATTTAAGCGAGTTTGAGGCTTTGGTAGTGACATCGAAAAACTCTATAAAAGCTCTAAAAGAAAACTCTATAAGCTTAGCAAATTTAGAAGTTTTTAGTATAGGCGAAGGCACTACAAAAGAGGCAAGTGAGTTTGGATTTAGTCAAATTTATACCGCTAAAAATGCTCATGGCACAGAATTTGCCTACGAAATTGCCCCGCTTTTAAAAGGTAGAAAAGCTCTTTTTTTAAAAGCTAAAGAGACAGTTTCTGATGTTGGGGGGATTTTAGAAAAAAGCGGTGTAAATTTGACTCAAATCACTGCTTATCAAAATAGTTTTTTAAAGTTAGATTTAAGTTTAAAGCCTGAAAATGAAAGTGTTTTAATTTTCACATCCCCTTCAAACGTCAAAGGTTTTTTAAAAAACTTTGATATAGATAAAAGCTATAAACTTATAGCCATTGGCAACGCAACAGCAAAAGAACTTGCAAACTACCCAAATTTGATAGTTTCAAACAAACAAACTATAGATGAATGCATAAATTTAGCCTTAAATTTATAAAACCTCTTCTATCTTTAAGTATAGTTTTGTTATAATTCGTTTGCCTGAGTGATTCGACAGCATTTTATGAAGGTCCAACACATTAAGTATGGCGGAGAGGTAAGCTCTCGGTGTGATGTGGCTTCGCTTGAGCTTTGAAAAAAGCGAGAGGTTGCAACCTAAAGAGAGTTTCTATCTGCATGTTTGGCTTTATTAGGGCCAATCTATATTTTCGCATCGGTCACTTGGGTTTTTTAAATTTAAAAACATAAGGCAAAATTTGATAGCGTTTTATAAAAAGGCTAAATTTAACAACATAAACTACAAGAGAGCGGACAATGGACTTTAATGGTGTGGAGCTAGCATCAAACAACAAAAGGGCAGTAGCTTTTTTTATAGATGAGTTATTGCTTAGCGTTTTAATCATTATAGTTTATTATGACTCTATCGCTACTGTCTCAAGCCCAGAAGAGGTAGTGATGGTAACTTCAGCTATGGCTTTACCTTATACTATAATTAAATTTATTTATCATACATATTTTATAAACAAATATGGAGCAACTCTTGGAAAATTAGCTATGAAGATAAGAGTTGTTGACTACTATAACAATATCCCGAATTTAAGCTCATCATTATCAAGGTCTGGGATTAGAGTTTTTAGTGAGGCTGTTTTTTATTTGGGGTTTTTATGGGCCTATTTTAATCCACAAAGACAGACTTGGCATGATAAATTTGCTAAAACATTGGTGGTGAAAGTTGTTTAAAAAACTATTTATATTAAGCTTTTTAACTATTTTTTTATATGCTAAGATTCAGGATGTAGAAATTTTAGCTGACTCAGCTGCAAGAGAGGGTAGCAAAATTCACGTTAAGGGCAATGTTATTATGTATTCGCAAGAGTATTTAGTAACTTCAGATATGGCAATTTATGATGAAAAAAATGAAATCGCTGAGTTTTTTGGAAATGTTAACATTATAAAAAGCAAGAGTGAGGTTTCAAGAACTCACTATTTAAAGCTTGATTTGAAAAATAGTGAAAATTTTGCAACTGAAAATTTTATGATGGATAAAGACTCCGAACTTTGGGCTATGAGTGATGAGAGTTGTGATGATAGAGTTTATTATAGCACCAAAAGATCTATCGTGTCGAGCTGTAACGTTGAAGATCCCGACTGGTATATCAGCTATACAAGCGGTAAGCTAAATAAAGAAACTAAGTTTTTACACCTTTATAATCCTGTTTTTCACTTCGGAGGGATTCCGCTAATTTATTTGCCATACTTTGGTTTTCCAACTGATGATACTAGAAGAACAGGACTTTTAATCCCTGAAGCTGGGTATATAAGTGATGAGGGTATATACTATAAACAGCCTATCTATTTTGCACCTGCTGATAGCTGGGATTTGCAACTTGATCCACAGGTTAGAGGTAGAAGGGGTTTTGGGGTTTATGGAACTTTTAGATTTGTAGACTCTCCATACTCTTACGGGGAAATTCGTGGTGGGATATTTGACAACTTTAAAAGAGCTCAGGAAAGACTTGAGTATAAAAACGAACGCCATCATGGTTTTGAAGTAGAGTATGACAGAAGCAAGGTTTTAGGGCATTTTATAGACGCTAAATTTAAAGAGCATCTCTGGCTTGATTTTATTTGGTTAAATGATTTAGAGTATCATGATTTGATAAGTAAAAGTGGAGTAGGTGATAATGCAGACTCTCTTGCTACATCAAGGCTTAATTACTATCTGACTACGGATGAGCACTATTTTGGACTTTACTCAAGATATTATATAGATACTGATAAGCTTAATAAAAAAAATACTTTTAAAAATAGAGATACTGTTCAAGAGCTTCCTACTCTTCATTATCATAAATTTACAAACTCAGTATTTTTTGATGACTTGCTTTATTCAGCAGATGTAAAATTCCATAACTACACAAGAAAAGACGGGGTTACGGCAAGTCAGTATGAGTTTAACATGCCTATCTCGTATAGCACATCTCTTTTAAATGAATGGTTAAATTTTAAGTTTACAGAGGGAATTTATGCAACTAGAATAGATTATAGTGATAATTTTATCTATAGAGAGGGTTATTTAAGGGAAGACTCAAGTAGTAATTATTTTAACAACTACCATCAGCTTAGCCTTGGCACTGATGTTGCAAAAGCTTATGAAAGCCTCTTTCATACTATGAGTTTTGAAGCTTCTTATTTAGAACCAGGTGTAAATAGTGGAAATATTGAAGATAGACTTCTTAAAAAGCATCAGTATGATTATGATGAGAGCAGAAATAAATTAAATGCACGAGCATTAAAAAATTTAGCAAGCAATCTTTACTATGAAGATAACTTTATGAGTGAATTAAGTAAAGACTATACTCAAAGAAACTTATCTTTAAATTTTACTCAGTATATCTACAACGAAAAAGGCAGAAAGTTTTTAAGACACTCTATAAAGCAAAAGTATGATTTTGAAGACGAAGAGTTTGGAAATTTGATTCATAGACTTGATCTTTATTTTTCAAATGGGATTAGTGTTGGAAATAAATTTGAATACTCTCATGAAGATAACAACTTTGAGAAAGTTCAAACTTATGCAAGATATGCAACAAAAGGGTTTAATACATCCATAAATCATACATATGAAAGTAAAAAAAGAAGAGGAACGGAAGATAAATTTGACAGAGATAACTTCTTTATATTAAGAGCTTCCTATGATCTTCCAGAGTACTATAAAATTTTTGGCGCTTTTGAATATGACATCGAAAGAGAGTATAGTAAGATGTGGCGTGTAGGATTAACAAAAAATAGAAAATGCTGGAACTATACTATAGTCTATCAAGAGGATTTAGAGCCAAAAACATCAAGCAACCCAGAGTATAGAAAAGCTGAAAAAGAAAGAAGGCTATATTTCTTTGTAAATTTCTATCCATTTGGTGGGGTAGGATATGATGTCTCTACTACAACAGAGTACGATAGGGATCTTCGTTGATAAGAGCTAAAAGAGTTTTTAAAGATCAAATAGAAGCTGCATCAGCTCTATATGAAGCTTTTCCAGATGATTTAGTGTCTAAAAAACCTGTTTTATTATCAGCTTCTTTAAACTCAGTTTTTTTAGTAGATGAAATCGCTAAAAAATTAAAACTGAATTATGGTATTTTATTTACAGAACATATCTATTCACAAGTTAATAGAGAATGTATTATAGGTATGGTAAGTGAGACTGAGGACATTGTCTATTTAGGTGAGCTAATAAACTCCTTTAGTATAAGTATGGATTATTTATATGGGGAAGCTAGCAGGAAATATGAAGAAAGCATCTTAAAAAACATCTATAAGTATAGAAAGGGAGAGAAGCTTGCTAGTTTAAAAGATAGGGATGTTTTGCTTATAGATGAGGGGTGTGAGACTGGGCTTACAGCTCTTGTTTGTCTAAAGTCAATAATCGGGCTAAACCCAAGGTCGCTGTCTTATGCAACACCTATAATCGCAACTGATGTGCTTGAGAGTTTGAGTTCTATAATAGATAGAATTTACACAGTTCACAATATTGCAGATTTTGTAGATGTTGATTTTTATTACGAAGAGAAAATTAAGTTGTCAGATTTAGAAACTATTTCTAAACTGAAAGAGAGTAAATATTATTTATCATTAGAAGGAGAGAGTATAGATGAGATTTGAGATAGATGTAAACAATCAAATAGAAATTTATGATATAAACAAAGTTGCCAAGCAAGCCGCAGGAGCTGTGCTTTTAAGAGTAAAAAACGCAGTTGTTTTAGCAACTGTTGCAAGAGATGAGACAAAGGTGGACGGAGATTTCCTACCGCTTACTGTTCAGTATATTGAAAAACAATACGCCGCTGGAAGAATCCCTGGTGGATATATCAAAAGAGAGACAAAACCAGGCGATTTTGAAACATTAACTTCAAGGATAATAGATAGAAGCCTTAGACCACTTTTTCCAAAAGGTTATACCTATCCAACTCAAATAGTTGTTTTTGTTCTCTCAGCTGATGAAGAAGTTGATTTACAAGTTATGGGTTTAAATGCTGCTAGTATGGCGTTATATCTAAGCGATATCCCTGTAAATGAGCCAGTTTGCGGGGTTAGAGTTGGTATGAGGGATGGCGAGTTTATCCTAAACCCAAGCAACACAGAGCTTGATAAAAGTTCGCTTGACTTATACGTTGCGGGCGTTAGAGATGAGCTTTTGATGATAGAAATGCGTTCAATCCCGCAAAAAAACGACACTTCAAAACTAGCAACCGACCCACTTGATAACCTAAGCGATACAGTAAATCAAGAGATGAACGAGTTTAGCGAAGAGCTAATGCTAAAAGCTATAGAGTTTGCAGGAAAAGCTATAGAAAATGGAAGCAGGGCTTATGAAGAGACTTTTAAACAGTATATAAAAGAGCCAGTTAGTTTAGAGCTAAATCCTGAGATAGAAGATGAAAGTATCGCTAAATTTTTAGAAGAAAACTACACAGATGAGGTTAAATTTGCCATAAATCAGATGGCAAAGAGCGAGAGAGCAACTGAGCTAAACAAAATCGTCTCTAAAGTTTTAACCACAGATGAAGCGGTAAATAACGAGTGGGAAGAGGAAGTTATCTCAAAAGTTTTAGATAAATACAAAAGAAAACTAGTTAGAAAACAAATCATTGAGACAAGTACAAGAGCCGATGGTAGAGGACTTAAAGAGATAAGACCGATTTCAATCGAGACAAATATCTTACCAAGTGCACATGGAAGCTGTCTATTTACAAGAGGTCAAACACAAGCTTTAGTTGTAGCAACCCTAGGTAGTGACAACGACGCTCAAACGAGTGATTTACTAACTCAAAAAGAGCCTGTAAATGAGAGATTTATGGTTAACTACAACTTCCCAGGCTTTAGTGTTGGAGAGGCAAGCCCATTAAGAAGCCCAGGAAGAAGAGAGCTTGGACATGGAAACCTAGCTAAAAGAGCAATCGCTCCAAGTGTGGACACAGAAAACCCTGAAGTTATAAGACTAGTTAGTGAAATTCTAGAAAGTAACGGCTCAAGCTCAATGGCTACAGTTTGTGGCGGCTCACTAGCTTTAAGAGCTGCTGGGGTAAATACTTATAAATTAGTTGCTGGTATTGCGATGGGGCTTATATTTGAAGATGACAAACACGCAGTTTTAAGTGACATAATGGGACTTGAAGACCATGACGGGGATATGGACTTTAAAGTTGCAGGCTCAATCGATGGTATCACAGCACTTCAGATGGATATAAAACTAGGTGGAATTAGCTTAGATGTTTTAAGAGAAGCTCTTTATCAAGCAAAAGAGGGAAGAGAGCATATTTTAAGCTTAATGGTAGAAGCTGATTTAAAAATAGTAGTAAACGAAGAAATTCTACCAAAAACTGAAATTTTCATGGTTGATCCAAGTAAGATGGTAGATATCATCGGACAGGGTGGAAAGACTATAAAAGGCTTAGTTGATGAGTACGGCGTAACTATCGACCTAGATAGAGAGAGTGGGGAAGTTAAAATTTTAGGAAGCAACAAAGCAAACGTCGCTCAGGCTAAAGAAGATATCATCGAAATAACCAAAAAAGACAACGGCAGACCTAATAGAAGAAACAGTGAGAGAAAGCCTGTTAAATTTGAAGTAGGTGAAGAGTTTAACGGAGAGGTTAAAAGTATAGTTGCTTTTGGTGCGTTTATCCACTTAAGAGACGGGGTTGATGGACTTCTGCACATCTCTCAAATAAAAGGCGAACTAAAAGAGGGCGATAGAGTAAAAGTTAAAGTAAATGAGCAAAAAGGTAACAAAATTTCACTAGAATTAGCTTGATGTTTTAAATTTGCTTAAAAAGATTGCATAGTTAGTAAATATAAAGTAAAATATAAAAGTAACATTATAAAAAAAGGAGTATGAATGAGTTATAAAAAGCTATTTTTCCCTATCGGTGGTGGTGAAGAGTTAAGAGAGAGAATTCACGGTGCACTACTTGTAAATAAACATTTTGGTTCACATATGAGTATCGTATCTTTCCAAATGGATCCTGAAGTCGTATATAGCACTAGGATGACTCTAAGAGGCGGTATAATGCTAGGTGAGTTCCTAGAGGACGCTAAAGCGGAGCTTAAGGAAGAGAGAGAACTAACTGAGAAAATCGTAAAAGAAGAGTGTGAAAAACTAGGTATCACATACTCTGAAGACCAACACACGCCAAATAGTGCATTTTTAAGAACTATGGTAGGAACTAGGTCTGAACTTGTTGCGAAACAATCAACATATTGTGATTTAGTTGTTGCTTCTATGCCTCCACATGGACTTATAACAGGAACTTTTGAAGCTGCTATCATGAAAAGTGGTAAGCCATCAATCGCAATCCCAAGAAAGATGACTAAATTTAACGCTGATAGAATTTTGCTATCTCTAACAGGAAGCACATCAAGCTCAAGAGCCTTAAGTAACGCACTTCCACTTCTAAAACAAGCAAAAGAAGTTATTTGCATCACAGCTCCACACTATCTTCAAGAAGATATGGCTGAGACAAAAGGAAGAATTACAAACTATCTTGATATGCATCACATTAAGCCGGAGTTTGAAGTTGTTAAAACTGAAGGAAAAGTTCCAGGACAAGCACTTTTAAATGCTGCTGAGAAATACAACGTTGATTTAATCGTTGCTGGTGTTGACTCAAACGCTGGTATTAGAGAGGTGTTCTTAGGTGGAGCATCTAAATATTTCTTAGAAAATAGCCAGTTCCCAGCTATGATGTAGGAAGAATTTGACCTTTTTAAAAAGGTCAAATTTCTTTTTTCTTTCTTTTTAATTATTTGCTTTTAAAAACTCATCTACTATTTTAATCTGCTTTTCAACGCTCTCATTTGAAGTTCCACCGTAACTTTTTCTAGCTTCTTTTGAGTTTTCTAAATTTAGAGAGTTTAGTGCACCTTCGTCCATATTTTCATCCACACTCTGTAAGTCGCTAAGCGTAACTTCGCTTAAATCAAGCCCTTTACTCTCAGCCATCGCTACACACTTTCCAGTTATAAAGTGAGCTTGTCTAAAAGGAATGTTCTTTTCTTTTACTAAATAATCAGCCAAGTCAGTTGCACTTAAATGTCCCATTTTGCATGCTTTTAGCATTTTGTCTTTATTAAAAGTAGTTGCTTTTAACATCTCATTTAGGATGATAAGGCTTGAAGCAGCAGTTTGAACGCTGTCAAAAACTCCTTCTTTATCTTCTTGCATATCTTTATTGTAAGCAAGTGGAAGAGATTTCATAGTGGTTAAAAGAGCTACTAAATTTCCATAAACTCTGCCTGATTTCCCGCGAATTAGTTCCGCAACATCTGGGTTTTTCTTCTGTGGCATTATGCTTGAGCCAGTTGCAAATTTATCACTTATTTTTATATAGCTAAACTCCTGCGAGCTCCATAAAATAAGTTCTTCACAAAGCCTTGACATATGCATAAAAACTACACTTATATTAAATAAAATTTCTAACGCAAAGTCTCTATCGCTAACCGAGTCCATAGCGTTCATAGTTGGCTCTTTAAACCCCAAAAGCTCAGTTGTTTTAAATCTATCGATTTTATGAGGCGTCCCAGCAAGTGCAGCCGAGCCAAGTGGGTTTAAGTTATTTCTCTCATAACTACTTGCAAATCTCTCAAAATCTCTTCTAAACATACTAGCGTAAGCCATTAGATGATAAGCAAGGCTTACAGGTTGAGCGTGCTGTAAGTGGGTAAAACCCGGCATAAGAGTGTTTAAGTTCTCTTTTGCGATGCTATTTAGAGTTGAGATTAGTTCAAGTAAAAGGCTAGAAATTTCTAAGTTTTTAGCTAAAACATAGAGTCTAAAATCAAGTGCAACTTGATCGTTTCTACTTCTTGCTGTGTGAAGTTTACCACCGATTTCAGAGCCGATTATCTCACTAAGTCTTTTTTCAACCGCCATATGGATATCTTCATCGCTTGTTTTAAACTCAAAATTTCCACTCTCAATTTCAGCTAAAACCTGCTTTAAGCCTTCAGCTATCTTATCGCTCTCATCTTTTTTGATAATTCCACACTCCCCAAGCATCGTAGCGTGAGCGATAGAGCCTTTTATATCATACTCATATAAATTTTTATCAAAGTGAATCGAAGCGTTAAACTCTTCTAAAAGTTTAGAACTGCTTTCGCTAAATCTTCCCTGCCACATTTTTTCCATAAATTACCTCTTAATTATAAAATAAATAGCTAGCATTATAACAAAAATAAAAACAAAAATAAATTTATTATCAAAAGCACCGTCAGATGACTCAGTTAAGACTAAGGTGATTTTTTTACCATTATCAGTTGTGATTACAGTATCAAAACCTTTTAATCCGCTTAGTTTTACTCTAAGTAAATTTGTATCAATGCTTTTAATTTCAGGTTTTTGTAAAGGGTTAAAAGAGAAATTATAAGTGTTAGAAACATCGTTACAGTGAGCTGGATTTATAAAAACATCATACCAAACATCGGGTTTTAGAGCTAGATTATCCCCATCATTCACTACGAAGTAAGGATTTGTAGGTGTAGATGTAGTAAATTCCCACTCTACTACTTTTGGCTCTCCTCTTTGGATGTATCTAAACTCAGCTTTGTAAGTTTGGTTAAATTTAAACGGCTCTTTTATAAAAAGGGCAAATTGAAACTCGTTTAACAAAGAGTTTGGGTCATTTAGGCTTGTTAAAATTTTACTATTCATAAGCCATTTATCGCCTTCAAAAACCTTAAAACTTACAAAAGCAACAGGGCTTTCAAAGCTGTTAAACTCTATGCTGATAGGATTTGCCGTGATTTTACACTCAGGCATTGGGTCTGGCGTTTCCCTGCTAAAAAAAGCTTTTGTATTTTTTGAGTTTGGATAGAGTATAAAAGGTGCTCTATTTAGTCTTTGAAATGTGTTAAGCTTTATATCGCTTATGCTAATTTTATCATCTTTACAAACTCCGCTGTAAAACTTCCCATATCCATTGTCAGAAACCCCTTCTTTGCAAAAACTTTCAAGTTTGGAGTTTCCCATATTGTAAACAAAGTTTTTACCACTATCATCCCCATAACTCCCCCAGCCAATCTCATCTATTTTTGGGTCTAAAAACCCAAAACGGTGGTAAATAGCACTCATTAAACCATCTATGGAGTTAATAGCATCTGTATTATTTGTAGATAAATTCTCAGTTATAAAAGAGTTATATTCAGCATAAAATGCTCTCTCGTTTGGATTTTTCCCTGTAAAATAAGGCTTTCCTTCTATTTCATCGTGAGACTCGGCTTCGTTTTCATAGCTATATTTGGCATGGTTTAGAGCCGAAGTTGATAAGATACTATTTTTAGAGAGTAAATTTAGACCAGATGTTGTTCTTATATGATTTAGATAGTTTACTGGGTCACTGTAGGTAACTCCACCTGCTGGAGCAAGTGGAGTTTTTAGCTCTCTTTCATCTTTGCAAGACGATAGAGAGATAGATATAAGTATTAAAAATAAAAGCTTATAGAGCTGGTCCAGCTTTTGCAAACTCGACGCCTTCTTTTACATCCTCATATCTTTTGAAGTTTTTGATAAATCTCTCTGCCAAATTTTTCTTAAGTTCGTCATATCTTGCTTTATCTTCCCAAGCGTTTTTAGGATTTAAAAGTTTAGTTTCAACGCCGTCAAGCTCTTTTGGGATAGCGATGTTAAATAGTTCAAAGTTTTCAAACTCGCATTTGTTGATACTTCCATCAAGGATAGCATTTATACAAGCTCTTGTAGCTTTGATACTCATTCTTTTACCAACGCCGTATTCACCGCCGCTCCAGCCAGTGTTTACTAAATAAACATTAACTTTATGCTCATCAATTTTCTCACCTAAAAGCCTAGCATAAACAGTTGGGTGAAGTGGCAGGAACGCCTCGCCAAAGCATGCACTAAACGTTGCAACTGGTTCAGTTATGCCTCTCTCTGTTCCTGCAACTTTTGCTGTGTATCCACTTAGGAAGTAGTACATTGCTTGTTCTTTTGTAAGTTTTGAAACAGGAGGTAAAACACCAAATGCATCAGCTGTTAGGAAGATGATATTTTTTGGATGTCCGCCTTTTGAACCTTCTGCGATGTTGTCTATGTGATAGATTGGATAACTTACTCTTGTATTTTCTGTTTTTGAACCATCGCTATAATCAACTTTGCCGTTTTCATCGGCTACAACGTTTTCTAAAAGAGCATCTCTTTTTATAGCAGCGTAAATTTCAGGCTCGCTCTCAGGGTCTAGATTTATACATTTTGCATAACATCCACCCTCAAAGTTAAACACGCCTTCATCATCCCAGCCGTGCTCATCATCTCCGATTAACGCTCTGTTTGGGTCAGTTGAGAGAGTTGTTTTTCCAGTCCCTGAAAGTCCGAAAAACAGTGCCACATCGCCGTCTTTTCCAACGTTAGCAGAGCAGTGCATAGGAAGTTTGTTTTCAAGTGGAAGCCAGTAGTTCATCATAGAGAAAATTCCCTTTTTCATCTCTCCGCCATACCATGTTCCGCCAATTACAGCGATATTTTCTTCAACGTTAAATATAACAAAAACATCACTATTTAAGCCATCTTCTTTATGCTCTTCGTTCGTTGTTTTGCAAGCGTTATAAACTACAAAGTCAGGTTTAAACTCTTTTAGTTCAGCTTCAGTTGGACGAATGAACATATTTTTTACAAAATGTGCTTGCCATGCAACCTCTGTTACAAATCTAACTGATTTTTGACTTGACTTAGTTGAGCCACAAAACGCATCTTGAATGTAAAGGTTTTTGTTTGAGAGTTGTTTTTTTGCTTTTTTTAGAAGTTTGTTAAAAAGCTCTTCCGTGATAGGCTGGTTTGTTTTTCCCCAAGCGATATATTTTTGTGATGGGTCTTGCTTTACAAAATACTTATCCTTTGGGCTTCTTCCTGTAAAAATTCCAGTATCAACCATGAAAGTTCCGTTATCACTAACTCTGCCTTCACCGTTTTTAACTTCGTGTTCAAAAATTTCGTCGTAGCTAAGATTGTGGTAAATTTCTTGAATGTTTTCTAACCCTAATTTATCCAAATCATTAATCATCTTCTGTCCTTTTTATGTTGTATTGAAATTTTGATTTTATAAACCAAAAGATTATACCTAAAAAAAACTTTTATAAGATAAATTTACGTCTAAAATTTTAAATTTAATCTAAATATAAGTAATATTTTTAAATTCACTAAATTTAAACAAACTAAAAGTTTATTTTTTGTAGAATACTTTGTTTGAAGTTTGTAAGTAGGGGTGAGGGAAGATCCGAAACAACTTTAAGCGAAAATATTTTTAAAGGACTAATATGAAAAGAATTCTTTTTTTCATGGCTTTTTTTGTAGGTGCAGCATTTGGTGCTGAAGGTGGTATGCTTGACTCTTATACAACTATCGCAGTTGCTTCTATTGCAGGAAGTGCTTTCCTTCTAGGTGTAGCGGCAGTTGGTGGTGCTCTTGCTATGGGTAACGCAGCTTCTGCAACAATTTCAGGTATTGCTAGAAACCCAAGTGTTGGAAACAAACTTTCAACAACAATGTATATTTCTCTAGCGATGATTGAAGCACAAGTTATTTATGCTCTAGTTATTACATTCGTTTTACTATTTGCAAACCCACTAATTACAGATGGCTTAACAGCAGCTGTAGCTGGTTAATGCAATACTCCCGCTTGCTTTAGCGGGAGTCCTTCTATTTTTCTCAACTTAAATTTTTGTGCGATTATGGTGGAACTGGTAGACACGCTATCTTGAGGGGGTAGTGAGCCACGCTCATGCGAGTTCAAGTCTCGCTAATCGCACCATTCTATAAAAACAAAAAACAATTCTTAAAAAAACAAAACTCAAAAAACAGTTTAAAAATATCAAAATCAAGTAGAAAATCATAAGAAAATAGAGTGATTAATGTAAGTTTATTTGGCTAAGTTTAGCTTAGCCAAATTTGATAATTTAGAACTTATCTTTAGTGTTTACACCACTTGTTCTATCCCAAGGAAGCTTTGCTCCAGCTAGCATATGAAAATGCAAGTGCATAACTTCTTGTCCAGCAGTTTCGCCACAATTTGTTATAAGTCTATAACCGCTTTTATCGATTCCCATCTTAATAGCAACTTCATGGATAAACTCTGTCATTCTACTCATTATAGCAGGGTCTGTTTCTTGGAAGTTTTCATAACATTTTTTTGGAATTATTAGGATATGAATCGGAGCTTTTGGATTGATATCATGAAATGCCAAAAACTCATCATTTTCCAAAACTTTATTTGATGGAATTTCACCGTCAACAATTTTTTCAAAAACATTTTTCATTAGTGCACCTCTTTAAATTAAATTTCGCTCTATTATAGCCAAATATTTAGATTATTTTATTTTATTTTATGCTATTTTAGGTAAAATCATCAGGTAATTTATGTCTTAAGGAAAAAAATGGATGAGATGATATCTAAAATAGACTCATGCAAAAGTCTAGCCGAACTTGACAAAATCCGATTAGAGCTTTTTGGTAAAAAAGGTTTGATAACTGAGAAATTTGCAAAGTTAAAAAGTGTTCCAAATGAAGAGAAAAAGGCTTATGCAGCCCAGATTAACGAAGAAAAAGAAGTTTTTAATAGAGCACTTTTAATTAAAAAAGAAGAGTTAGAAACAATTGAACTTGCAAAAAGAATGCAAAAAGAAGCTATTGATGTAACTATGTTTGATGAAAAATGCAACCTAGGAGCACTTCATCCAATAACCATAACTATGGATAAAATCATAGAGTATTTTGTAGCTCAAAACTTTAGTATTGAAAACGGTCCTTTAATCGAGGATGATTTCCACAACTTTGAAGCCCTAAATTTACCCAAATACCATCCTGCAAGAGATATGCAAGATACATTTTACACAAGTGACTCAAGGCTTCTTAGAACTCACACAAGCCCAGTTCAGATAAGAACTATGGAAAATACAAAACCACCTATTAGAATGATAGCCCCAGGAGCTGTTTTTAGAAGAGACTTTGACCTAACTCACACTCCTATGTTTCACCAAGTTGAAGGACTTGTGGTAGAAGAGGGAGACGGGGTTAGTTTTGCAAACTTAAAGTATATCCTAGAAGACTTTTTAAGATATATGTTTGGGGATGTAAAAGTTAGATTTAGACCAAGCTTTTTCCCATTCACTGAGCCTTCAACAGAGGTTGATATAAGTTGTATTTTCTGCAAAGGCAGTGGATGTAGAGTTTGCTCACAAACTGGCTGGCTAGAAGTCCTTGGAAGCGGAGTAGTTGATCCAAACGTCTATAAATTTGTAAATTATGAAAATGTTAGTGGATATGCGTTTGGTTTAGGAGTTGAGAGATTTGCGATGCTACTTCACGGGGTGCCTGATTTGAGAAGCTTGTTTGAGGGAGATATAAGATTATTGGAGCAGTTTAAATGATAGTAACTAGAAACTGGTTAAATGAGTGGATAGACATTTCAGAAATAAGTAGCCAAACAATACTTGACACACTAAACTCTATCGGGCTTGAAGTTGATAGCTACGAAGAGATTAGGATGCCAAAAAAAGTAGTTGTTGGCTATGTAAAAAGCAAAAGAAAACATGAAGATTCAGATAAGCTAAGTATTTGTGAAGTTGATGTTGGAAATGAAATTTTACAAATCGTTTGTGGTGCTGCTAACGTTGAGACAGGGCAGTTTGTCCCAGTTAGCCTAGTGGGTTCTGTTCTTCCAAACGGGCTTGAGATAAAACCTACAAAATTAAGAGGAGTTGCAAGTAATGGGATGATTTGCTCATCAACAGAGCTTGGACTTGCTAAAACAAATGATGGGATTATGGTTCTAGACGAAAGTATCGGTAAGCTTGTGATTGGAAAAGAGCTTTTAGAGTATCCACTTTTAAATGATGACATTATAGAGATAGAACTAACAGCAAACAGAGGCGACTGCTTAAGCATGCACGGTGTTGCAAGAGATTTAAGTGCGGCACTAAATATCCCTTTAAGAGCTACTTCATATAAAGAGCCAGAAGCATTTTTAGGCATAGGCAGGCTTTTAAGCATCAACTCAAATGAGAAAATAAATAGTTTTTATGAGTATAGAGCTTTTGAAGTTCCAAGAACTTTCAAAATTGATTTGCTAAAAACCATAAGAGTAAGCTCTGCTGGGATAAAAAAAGATAACTGTATAGAAAGCTTACTAAACTACGCAACTTACTCAACAGGAGTTCTATTTAGAGCGTATGATGCGGATAAGTTAAGAAGTGGTGATAGTAAAATAACTTTTAAAATCAAAGAAGAAAAATTTGAAAACTCAAGCGTTTATGTGGATGACACCCTTCTTTCAACTACGGGAATTTCAAGAAGCGATAAAGCTTTGGTTGATAAAGAGAGTAAGATTATCATCGTTGAGGCAAACTACACAGACCCAAAAATCATCTCTGTAGCTTCAAATGAAGACAAAGAGCTAAAAAGCGATGAGCATCTTTACAGAGCGTCACGCGGAAGTGAGCCAAATTTAAGTCTTGGACTTGACTATTTGTTTGGTATGGTTGACGCTGTTGAAGGTGTAAATTTATATAGCGGCTCTCAAAAATTTGAACCAAGAAGAGAGCCAAAAACAGTTAGCTTTAGCATAGAGCAAGTTAATGCCATAATCGGCAAAAACATTCCAAGAAACGATGTTGTAAAAATTCTAAAAAAACTAGGCTTTGATGTTGGAGTGGAGCAAGAGCTGATTAACGCTAAAGTTCCATTTTACCGCCACGATATAGAAAATGTCTCAGATGTAGCTGAAGAGATAGTTAGAATAATTGGGATTGACAACATCCCTTCAGTTCCACTTATCTTTAGTGAGAAAAATAGAATTAATAACTACTTCATAGACTATACAAACAAAAGAGCTATTAAGAGAAAAGCCGCATCAAGTGGCTTTTATGAGTGTATCCACTATGTGTTTGATAATAGTGTTGATTTACAAAGACTTGGGTTTGAAAACTGTAAAGTTGAAATCGTAAACCCGATTACAAACGAACTAAATGTTTTTAGACCGACTTTAGTTAATCACCTTTTAAGATCATGTGAGAGAAACATTAAAAACTCACAAAAAGTTGTAAAGCTTTTTGAAATCGGAACTGTGTTTGACAAAAACTCAAACGAGAGTGACAATTTAGCATTTTTAATGAGCGGACTAGTAGGCGAGCCGAGTTTGCTTAACTCAGCTAAGCCAAAAGAGGTAGATTTTATCTACTTTGCATCAAAAGTTCAAGATATTATTGGTAAATTCAAATGTGTAGTTCCATCAAATTTAGTTCCATATTTAAGTAAATTTGAGCAAGCTAGCATCGTTCAAGGAACTAAAGTTATAGGCTATATCGGAAGGCTTGATTTAACTCTTGAAAACGAGTTAGACCTGCCTAAAACTTATATTTGCGAGATAGATTTTAACTCTTTAAAATTTGAAGAGATTGTTGCTAAAGCTTACTCTAAATTCCCAAGTATTAGCAGGGATTTAAGTATCATCGCTCCAAAAGAGATGAGATATGAAGAGATTAGAGAAGTACTAGACTCACTGACTATTAAAAATCTTAAATTTTATAGCTTAGTGGATATTTATACCGATGAGAGCTTAGGAGACAGTAATAGTGTGACTATTAAATTTACATTCCAAGATAGTGAAAGAACTTTGGAAGACAAAGATATAGAGCAAGAGATTGAAAACATTCTAAACGCTCTAAAAGAAAAACTTAGTGTAGGTATTAGATGAAAATTTACGTATCAAATGGAGCGTTAAAAAGCGAACTTTCAAACATCGCACCTGATAAGTCTATATCGCATAGAAGTGCCATTTTTTCACTTCTAAGTGATAAGCCATCAACGATAAAAAACTACCTAGAAGCTGAAGATACTCTTCATACTCTAAAAATCGTTGAGAGTTTAGGGGCTAAAGTTGAAAAAAAAGATGGGGTTATAAAAATAACTCCCCCAGCTAAAATAGAAGAGCCAAAAGAGATTTTAGACTGTGGAAACTCAGGCACAGCGATGAGAATTTTCATGGGGCTATTAGCTAGCCAAGAGGGGTTTTTTGTTTTAAACGGCGATGTTTATCTAAATGAAAGACCTATGAAAAGAGTTGGAAAACCACTTCTTGAAATAGGTGCAAAGATAGACGGAAGAGAGGGCGGCGATAAAGCACCACTTTGCATAAGAGGCTCAAAACTTAACTATTTTGAGTTTGAGAGCAAAATAGCCTCTGCTCAGATAAAAACAGCTCTTATTTTAGCAGCTCTAAACGCTCAGGGTTGCAAGTATAGCGAGCCTGAACTTAGCCGTGACCATAGTGAAAATATGCTTAAATTTATGGGAGCAGATATAAAAAGAGATGGGCTAAGTTTAGAAGTAAAAGCTTTAACAAGTCCGCTTAAACCGCTAAATATCGAAGTGCCAAACGACCCAAGTTCAGCGTTTTATTTCGCAGTTGCAGCGTGTATAATCCCAGGTTCACATATAATTTTAAAAAATGTTCTTTTTAACAAAACTAGAATAGAAGCTTACAAAGTTTTAGAAAAAATGGGAGCTGATATTAAGTTTAGCCTAACTTCAAGCGACTATGAAGAAATCGGCGATATTGAGATAAAATACTCTAATCTTAAAGCAGTAGAAGTTAGTGAAAACATTTCGTGGCTGATTGACGAAGCACCAGCTTTGGCTGTAGCTTTTGCATGTGCAAATGGCACAAGTAAACTTATAAACGCAAAAGAACTAAGAGTAAAAGAGTGCGATAGAATCGCAGTAACAGTTGCGGGACTAAAAGCATGCGGTATAAAAGTAGAAGAACTAGAAGATGGTTTTGTAGTAACTGGCGGAGAGCCAAAGGCTGCTATTATAGATAGTTACGGAGATCATAGAATCGCTATGAGTTTTGCAATCCTTGGACTAAAATGTGGGATGATAGTAGAAGATGATGAGTGTATAAATGTCTCTTTTCCTAAATTTAAAGAGATTTTAAAAAGCCTAGGGGTTAGCGTTGAAGATTGAGCTTGCTAAGAAATATGGCTTTTGTTTTGGGGTAAAAAGAGCTATAAAAATAGCTGAAAATAGCCCAAATAGTGCAACTTACGGCGAGCTTATCCATAACGGCGAAGAGATAAAAAGACTAAAAGATAACTATAATGTTAAAACTCTAACCTCTTTTGAGAGCCTAAAAGATGAAAAAAGTATCATCATTAGAACTCACGGTATCACAAAAGGGGATTTAGAAGCTTTACAAAAAGAGGGCAAGGAGATAATTGATGCAACCTGCCCTTTTGTTACAAGCCCACAAAAAATAGTAGAAGAGATGAGCAAAGAGGGGTATAATATCGTTATTTTTGGAGATATTAACCACCCTGAAGTAAAAGGAATTATAAGCTACTCAAAAACCCCTGTTTTTACAACTTTAAATCCAAGCGAGCTAGATAAAGAAAGACTTGGTAGAAAAGTAGCGGTTATTTCTCAAACTACTAAAAAAATTGAAGAGTTTACAAGTTTGGTTAATTATCTCATGACTAGGGTTAAAGAAGTTAGAGTTTTTAACACTATCTGTAACGCAACCTTAGAAAACCAAGAAGCTGTTTTTGAGCTTGCAAAAAGAGCTGATGTTATGATAATCATAGGTGGGAAAAACTCATCAAACACAAAGCAACTCTATCTAATTTCTAAAGATATTTGCGAAGATAGCTATCATATAGAAAATGAAAATGAACTAAAAGAAGAGTGGTTTAGTGGTAAAAAACTTTGTGGGATAAGTGCTGGGGCAAGCACACCTGACTGGATAATCCAAAAAGTAGCAGATAAAATAAAAACTATCACATCTGCTACTGCTTAATAAGTTTTAAAGCAAAATTTAACTAAAATCAAAATTTGTTATTCTGTTTGAATAAAAATAAGACATAAAAGGAAAAAAATGGCTGAGGTGAACGGTAAAGTTCAAGACTACATGGAAGAAGACTTTGAAACCATGCTAGAGGAATCTTTTAAAGAAAAAGAAGATAGTGTTATCACTAAAGGTGCTATTGTAGCGATTAAAGAAGGCGAGATTTTCGTTGATGTTGATAGAAAAATAGAAGGCGTTCTAAAAGCAGAAGAGCTTACTGATGAAAACGGTAATTTAACTGTAAAAGAAGGCGATATCATAGAGGTTGTTATCACTGGAAACAGGGGTGGAAGACCGATTTTATCACATGAAAAAGCAAAAAGACAAGCAAAAGTTGCTGAGTATATCGAAAACTTTGATGAAAATGCTGAAAATATCGTAGAAGTTAAAATCAAAGCAAAAAACAGAGGTGGATATATCTGCCTTGACAAAGAGGGCGTTGAGTTCTTCATGCCTAGATCACAAAGTGCTTTAAAAGACTCAAACTCACTTATTGGAAAAACTTATCAAGCAAAAGTTATAAAAATCGACAAAGAAAACGGAAGTATCCTTATCTCTCGTAAAAGATTAGTTGATGAAGAGAGAAAAGCTAAAAAAGAAATTTTAGAGCAAGTTTCACAAACTGAAGATATCATCGAAGGAGTTGTAAAGAAAATTACAACTTACGGAATGTTTGTAGATGTTGGTGGAGTGGACGGACTAGTTCACTACAGCGAGATAAGCTATAAAGGACCTGTTAACCCGAGCAGTATGTTTAAAGAAGGCGACAAAGTTCCTGTTAAAGTTATCAGCTATGACCCTGAAAAAAGACATCTATCACTTTCTATAAAAGCAGCTATGAGTGATCCATGGGAAGAGATGGAAAACATCGAAGTTGGAACGATTATTAGAGTTGTTGTAAACAACATCGAGCCTTATGGTGCTTTTGTTGATTTAGGAAATGACATTGAAGGTTTCCTGCATATAAGTGAAATTTCATGGGATAAAAACATCAAAGATCCAAAAGATTTCATTAATGAAGGCGATGAGATAAATGTTGAAATCATAGAGATAGATACAGAGGAAAGAAGACTTAGAGTAAGCCTTAAAAACCTACTTGAAAAGCCATTTGATGAGTTTATGAAAAAACATAAAGTTGGCGATGTTGTAGAGGGTGAAGTTGTAACTATAGCTAAATTTGGTGCATTTATTAAACTAGGCTCAGTTGAGGGACTTCTAAGAAATGAACACGTTTCTTGGGATAGAAGCGAGAGTGCAAAAGACCTGTTTAAAGTAGGCGATAAAATAGAAGTTAAAATCACTGAAATAGATGAAAAAGAGGAAAAAATCACTCTTAACAGAAAAGATTTAACCGACAGCCCAATAGCAGCTTATGCAAAAGAGAACAAAGTTGGCGATATTGTAAAAGGTAAAATTAGAAATATCACAGACTTTGGAATTTTTGTAGAGCTTGAAGATGGGGTTGACGGGCTTCTAAGAAAAGAGGACTTAGGAAGTGCGGAACTTGAGAGCTATAAAGTTGGCGACGAAGTTGAAGCAGCGATTGACTTTATAGACTCAAAAAGAAACAGACTAAGACTAAGCATTAGAAGACTTGCTAGACAAAAAGAAAGAGCAGTTCTACAAGAGATAAACAGCAGTGCTGATGATGACAAGCTAACTCTTGGAGATCTTATTAAAGAACAACTATCAGAACAGTAATTAACTTACTTTATGCTAAAGGGCGGTTTGCCTTTTAGCATCTTTTTTATAAAGGATAAATTTATGAGCACAATAATCGTATGCGATGCTATCAATGAAGCTGGATTTGAGTTTTTAAACAAAGAAAAAGATATCAAGGTTATAGATGCTTCATCTACTCCAAAAGACAAACTACTTGAAATTTTAAAAGACGCTGATGTGGCAATCACAAGAAGCCCAACCCCTGTTGATGAGAAATTTTTAAACGCTGGAACTAATCTAAAAGCTATAGTTAGAGCTGGTGTTGGGGTTGATAACGTTGATATAGATGCTTGTTCAAAAAGAGGAATTATCGTCATGAACGTTCCTACAGCAAACACTATAGCAGCGGTTGAGATGACAATGTGTCACCTTATAAACTCAGCTAGAAAATATGTAGATTCTTGTAATGATTTAAAACTAAATAGAGTTTGGAACCGTGAAAAATGGTACGGGACTGAGCTTTATGAGAAAAGTTTGGGAATTATCGGATTTGGAAATATCGGCTCAAGAGTTGGAGTTAGAGCAAAAGCTTTTGGGATGAATGTTATAGCTTATGACCCATACATTGAACCAGCAAAGGCTACTGATTTAGGTGTTAAATTTACAACTGATTTTAGTGAAATTTTAAAATGTGATTTTATAACTATCCACACACCAAAAACTAGTGAAACTAAAAATATGATTGATGAAAAAGAAATCGCACAGATGAAAGATGGTGTAAGACTTATAAACTGTGCAAGAGGCGGGCTAATGAACGAAGCTGCACTTCTTAAAAACCTAAAAAGTGGCAAAATCGCATACGCTGGAATAGATGTGTTTGATAAAGAGCCAGACACCACTCATCCTTTGCTTGACTTAGAAAACGTTAGTATAACTCCGCACCTTGGAGCAAACACTTTTGAGTCTCAAAGAAACATCGCTTTAGAAGCAGCAGATCAAGCTGTAAGTGCTGCAAAAGGAGTTTATTTTCCAAATGCTCTAAATTTACCTATTAGAACAGATGAAGTTCCTGAAGAAATTGGGTATTATTTAGATTTAGTTTCAAAAATGTCTTATCTTGCGGCTCAAATTAGTGAAAAATCACCAATTAAAGGTATAAAAGTTGAGATAAGCGGAAAAGGTGAAGCTGGAAATTATGCTGATCCAATGCTTACTTTTGCTTTAGTTGGAGCTTTAAAAGAGAGATTTGGGGACTCGATAAACTATGTAAATGCTAAGTTTTTAGCTGATGAGAGAGGGATAAAAACTGAAACAGTAGCTGTGCCAAGTAGTGAGCCTATAAATATAGTTAAAGTTAGCGTTATAACAGACAACGAAGTTTCAAGTATAAGTGGTGTTGTATTTGGTGGAGATGAGAAGAGAATTACAAACATCAACGGTTACAAAACAGACTTCAAGCCAAAAGGCAAGATGATTTTCCTTAAAAACGAAGATAAGCCAGGATTTATTAGAGATATTAGTTCTATTTTAGCTGATGCAAACGTTAACATTGCTGACTTTAGACTTGGAAGAGGAGATCAAAAATACGCTCTTGCTGTTATCTTAGTCGATGATGATATTAGCAAAGAAGTTTTAGATAAACTAAATAGTGTAGAGGCTTGTCTATGGGCAAGATACGCAACTATATAGATGGTTATCGGGGTTGATTTAGGCTCAAACACCTTAAGAGTTGCCTTGATGAATAGTGAGTTTGAAATTTTAAACTCACATGATTTTATGGTTGGAAGTGCTAGGAATCTAAAGCCTGGCGGAAAACTAGACGTTAATGCTAGGGAGAGAATTTCCCTAGCTCTTCAAAAAATTACTCAAATATACGACTTTAACTCACACAAACATATCGCCGTTGCTACCGAGGCTTTTAGATTAGCTAGTGATGGAGAGCTTTTTTTAGATGAAATTCATAAGAGTTTTGGCATTAAATTTAAGATAATCGACGCTATTTCTGAGGCTAAATTTATCGAACTAGCTGTAAAAACTAGGCTTAAAACTTTAGGTATTGAGAGTGAAAACTCACTTTTTATCGATCTTGGTGGCGGTAGTACTGAAGTTTCATTTAATGGACGTTATAAAAGTTTTAAATTTGGGATAGTAAGATTTTACAACGAATTTGGTAGTGATGATGTTAGCTCTATGCAAACAAACGCTAAGCTTGTCACAAAAGAAGCTAGAGAGTTTATAGGGGGCTTAAATCCTAGTAGAGTGGTTTTAACCTCAAGCATACCCACAAATTTAGCTATGGTTAAATTTAGCCTTAAAGAGCCAAAACTAGCAAATGGTAAGATGCTGGAATTTAGCGACTTCGAGCGTTATAGAGATGAAATTTTAAACTCAAGCAGTGAGGTAAACGAAGCAAATTATGGCAAAGATAGAGCTCATCTAATCCTTGCTGGGATTATCCTACTTGAGAGCTTTTTAGCTAAATTTAGCGAGTTTATAGTTATAGATGATGGGCTTAGAGAAGGCATTATCATAGATGAAATTTTAAAAGATAAAATATAAATTTCACTTGCCACTATAAGACTGCTTCTAAAAAAAGAGCACCAAACCAGCCAAACTATCAAAATTTATTAAAACGCCCCTTTAGGAGTGAAAAGTGAACTTTGAAATTCTAGTAACTTATGTTTTTTCTGTTTTTGTCTTTATTTTTACACCTGGTCCGGTTGTTGCACTTGTGCTTAAAAACGCTACAAAAAGCTTTAAAAATGCCTTTATAACCATCATCGGAACAAATCTTGCCTCGCTTATTTTAATACTCATAGCATCAAGCATAATCTTAGGTCTATTTAAAATTTCAGAAAATTTACTCACTTGGCTTTCGTTTTTCGGTGCGATTTTTATCATATATTTTGGGACTACATCACTTTTAAGCGATCTGAAAAACACTACTTTTGAGTCAAGTGAACCCATAAAAAATAAAAACGCATTTTTACAAGGTTTTGCAATCGCAATCTCAAACCCAAAAGATATAATATTTTTCATCGCATTCTTTCCGCAATTTATTGAAATCACAAACGACATTAAAACAAGCCTAATCACACTAACTGTTTTATGGATTTTGTTAGATTTTAGCTTGCTTTTGTTTTATGCTAAGGCTATGAGTAGCAAATTTTTGTTTAAGCAGAGACAAAAAATAGCGATTTTTAGCGATATAGTGCTTATTTTAATCGGCTTTGTTGCACTTTTTGTTGTTTATAAAAGCTTAAATTTTTAAATTTATTTATGGTTTTTAATATTTGAGTAAAATTATCCGAATAATTAAAAACAGAAGAAAGGAAATTTATGAGTATAAAAGAACAAATTTTAGAAGACATTAAAACAGCGATGAGAGAGAAAGAGAGCTTTAAAAGAGATACTTTAAGGCTGATTAGCTCCACCTTTAAACAAGTTGAGATAGATGAGAAAACAACTCTTGATGATGAGAGGGTTTTAGCGATTTTGCAAACTGAGATTAAAAAAAGAGATGACTCAGCCACCCAGTATAAAAACGCTGGAAGGGAGGACTTGGCTAGCAAAGAAAGAGATGAGATAGAGATTATCAAGGCATATCTTCCAAAGCAACTTAGTCCTGAAGAGCTAGAAAGCGAAATCAAAGCAATTATAAATGAGCTAAACGCAAGTTCTATAAAAGATTTAGGAGCTGTTATGAGGGCTGCTAGGGAGAAAATAGGAGCAAAAAGCGATGGCAAAAGCATAAGTTCTATGGCTAAAAAACTTCTTAGCGAGTAAAATAGGGAGCTAAAATAATGAGAAAATTAGTTCTATTTTTCTTTTTTATAGTTTTAGTTTTTGGGCTAAGTTTAGATGAGAATTTAAGCGTAGGTGAGCTTGACAACGGCTTTAAATACTACCTTTATCAAAACGACACGCCAAAAGAGAGCGTTAGTATGATAATGCATATCAAAGCAGGCTCAAGCGACGAGAGAGATGACGAGCAGGGCATCGCTCACTTTGTGGAGCATATGGCATTTAACGGCACAGAAGAGTTTAGTAAAAACGAGCTTATAAAAGCTTTGGAGAGTTTGGGTGTTCAGTTTGGAGCTGACTTAAACGCTATGACAAGCTTTGATGAGACGATTTATAAACTTGACATTAAAAAAGATGATGAAAACATCCACAAAGCCCTAAAAGTCATGGCAAATATGGGCTTTAAGGTTTTGTTTAACGCGGACGATTTAGAGGCTGAAAAAGGCGTCATCCAAGCTGAAGAAAAAAACCGAAGAAACGCTTACACTAGGATAATGGAGCAAACTCTAGACTATTATTACAAAGACAGTATTTATGCTAAAAGACTTCCAATCGGCGATATGGATATCATAAGAAACGCAACACCAGAGCTACTAAAAGGCTTTTTTAACCGCTATTATAGACCAAATAACGCTAGCCTTGTCGTGGTTGGCGACTTTGATGAAGCTAAGATGAAAGAAGCTATAAATTTACATTTTGGCTCACTTGAGCGTGGCGATGTAAGGCACGGAGATAAAAGCATAGGCTATTTTAATGAATTAGTTGTTTTTAACGCACATGACGCAGAACTTACAAGAAACTCTGTTTCTTTGATGTTTGAGGGAAATAGTTTGAAGTTAGACAGCTACGAAGCATTTAAAACAAGATATAAAAACCTCTATATCTCAAAGCTGGTTTCACTGCTAAATGACGCTAGAAAGGCAAGTGGAGAGACAAAACTAAGCTTAATGTTTTACGATATGGACATCCAAAACAAAAAATCTCTTAACACTTTTCATTCAAGCGTTATAGAAAATGACATTAACGCAAGCCTTAGCGAACTCTCATCTCTTATAAAAACTGTAAAGCAAAACGGCTTTAGCAAAAGCGACTTTGAAAGTGCTAAAAAAGAGTTCATAGCTCAAAATATAGCTAGTTTTGAGAAAAGAAGCAAAAGACACAACCCTGAAATTATAAATGAAATTCTTTCTTACATCTCAGACGGCACAGCTTTTTTAGACCCAGAGACAGCATTTAGTATGAATGAGAAAATCTTAAATGAGATAACTTTAGATGATGTAAATGCCCATTTTAACGCTATCGTCTCAAGCGAGGGTCTAATAGTTGGTATAACTACAAAAGATGAGTTTAAACTAAGCAAAGATGAGTTTAAACAAATTTATGAAAACGCTGATGAGTTTAGTAAAGAATTGGGCGATTTGCCGGACTCACTACTTAACGAAACTCTGCCTAGCGTAGAGCCTACGAAAACCGAAGTTGATGCAAATTTAGTCTATAAATTTGAGTTTGAAAACGGGGCGGAAGTTTGGTTTAAAGAGATAAACACAGACAAAGATAAAGTCACTTTTAGAGCGTTTAAAAAGGGCGGTTTTACAAACTTAGCAGACAGCGTAAATGCAACTTTTGCGGTAAATTTAGCAAATGGTAGTGGAATAGGCGAGTTTAACGACTATGAAGTTAGGAAAATTACGGCTGGAGAGGTTTTTGAGTTTAGGAAATTTATAGAAAAAACAAGCCTTGGTTTTAGCGGGAGTTTTATGGCTAGTGATTTAGAAAACATGCTAAAAGCCTTCTATGTGGAGTTTGAAAACCCTAAAATCGATAGTGAGTATTTTAAAAGATACCAAACCATCGCTCTTGATACTTTGGCTAAAAACGAAACTCACCCTGACTATAAATTTAGCAAAGAGTTTAATGACTTTTACTACAATGGTAGCGATAAGATGAGATATGCGAGCAAAGATGATATCTTAAATATGGATAAAAACGCTCTTGAAACCAGCCTAAAAGAGATGTTTAGCAACGCTGGGGAGTATAAATTTATCTTTGTTGGCGATATGAACGCGACCGCTTTTATAGAAGTGGCAAAAAACTATCTAGGAAATTTAAGTGGGGCTAAAAAAGAGAGTTTTATAGAAGATGATGGCATCCGCTCCCTTGATAAAACGCACGAGTTTAAACGGTTTTATCTAAGCGAAGATACATCTAAAAATAGCATTTTTATAAAAAACTATGACCTAGCTTACACGCCTAAAGATGCGGTTACACTTGAGTTGGCAACTGAGATTTTAAACGTGCTGATGAGAGAGCAAATTCGCGAAAAAGATGGGATGGTTTACGGTATAAACGCCCACTCAAAGCTAGAAAACTTGCCTTATCAAAAGTCAAATACAAATATTTACTTTACAACCGGCAAGGAAAACATAGAGACCATCATAGAAAATGTTAAGAGTATCATCGCTTATTTAAAGACCGAGTTTAACGACGAACAAGAGCTAGAAAATGCAAAGCTTAAAGCCAAAGTCGCACTTGAAAAGTCATATCAAAACCCTAGCTTTTGGGAAAGAGCGTTAAGTGATAGCATCTTATTTGATAGGAAGTTTTTCAACTATGATGAAATTTCAAGCCTAATTGATAGCGTTACTATGCAGGATATTAAAAATGTTTCTAAAATCGCTTTTGATTTAGAGCATTTTATAGTTGGTTCAAATATTTATGAGAAAGCTGAGTAATACAGCTGGTATATTTTAGAGAATTAAAATGCTTTGAGTGGCAATCGTGTGGGCTGTTATTTTGCCACGAAAAGCATTTATTTATAAAGTAATTTTATAGATATTTCTCTCTAAATTTCTTATCCCTAGTCATTGTAAATGACTCTTCATAGAAAAACAAAATTACCACTGAAATCCCCACAGCTAGGGCAAAAACAGCAGAGATGGCAGTTATGCCGTTGTTAAAAATCTCAACTAAATAGTGAGATTTTTCCTCTGCCCCATCCGCTTCTATAAAGCGAAAAATAGCAAGCATTGCCTTATATGCAAAAAGCCCCGGTATCATCGGTAGAAGCGATGGAAAGGCTAAAACCTCTATCGGCGTTCTAACCTTTTTAGCCACAAAAACAGCAAAAAACCCAACAAACAAAGCACTTATAAAAGTAGCCAACGTGTAGTTTAAAAACCCAAGTAGCACTAACCTTATCGCATATCCAAACCCACCAAGCAAGGCACAGAAAAAGAGAATTCTCTTAGGTGGCTTGTTTGCATATGAAAAGCCAAACCCAGCAATAGCAGCAAAAATAACATCTATGAAAAAAACACTCATGTCACAAGTCCAAAATTTACTAAAAGCAGGGTTATATACATCCCAACACTCATGCAAAGTATTAGTATGCCAGCATTTACGGCTCTGCTGATGCCGATTAGCACGTTTCTATCAAGGATATCAAACATTGAGTTTAAAAGCACAACCCCAGGGAAAAGGTATAAAATACTAGCACTAATTGCCGCTTCTGGTGTCAGGCTAAAGCCAAGCTCAAAACTACTATAAGCAACAAACGATGAGATAAAAGCAGCAACTATATAGGCTATCCTTAAATCTATCTTTTTAGCTATCAAGAAATTTCTTGCAGTTATGCCAAAAAATGTCCCAAGCATCACAAAAAGCATCCCGCCCAAATCCCCGCCAAAAAGTCCGCAAAATGAACCAAACGCAACGCTTACTATAACGCTTGTTAAAAATAGTTTGGTTTTTTTAGGTTTTAAGATTTTGTTAAATATCCCTCTTGTTTCATTCAGGCTTAGATGTTCGTCATGCACCGCCCAGCTTAAAGCACTTAGTTCAGAGACCATATCTAAATTTATCGCTCTTTCAGTAGTGTCTTTTATAAATGAAATTTGGTTTTTAGGGTTGGCGATTTCTGTAACTGTGATATTTATAAACTTAAGCAAAACAAAGATAGAAACATCATAGCCGTAGTTTTTAGCTATCCGTTTAGCACACCGTATAACCCTAGCGTTATACGCCCCAGCCCCGATTAGAGCGTCGGCGTAGTCAGCTAGGAAATTTGAGAGTTTTAGTATATCTATACTTTGGTTGTTCATCTTAGCCTAAAAATTAACAAGAGTAAGTTGTTTTAAACTCAAAAGGCGTTGGTCTTGCCTCATAAGGCCAAACTTGAGTCTCAAATTTAGTTAGTTGATAAGCATCTATAAACTCATCGCTCATAATAGGCTTTAGATACTCATTATCTCTAATAAACGCTTCCAAAGCACCCCTTAGAGTGTGCGGAAACTGCTCTATGCCTTTTTCACGAATTTCATTTATATGAAGTTCAAAAAGGTTTATATCCATTGGACCAACTGGTTCAAGCTTGTTTTTTATCCCATCAAGTCCAGCCATCAAAAGCCCAGCAAATGCTAGATACGGGCAAGATGATGAGTCGGGAAATCTCATCTCAACTCTACTACTTTTCTCGCCTGCTCCATAAGGAACTCTGATGGATGCTGAGCGGTTGTTACAAGAGTAGGTTAAAATGCTTGGTGCTTCAAACCCAGGAACAAGCCTTTTATATGAGTTAATGCTTGGGTTTGTTAGGGCTGCTAGGCCTCTTGCGTGGTGTAAAACTCCGCCTATATAGTGCCTTGCTGTGTCGCTTAGGTTGCCATACTCGCCTTTTTTATAGAAAAGATTTACTCCATCTTTCCAGATGCTTTGGTGGACGTGCATACCGCTTCCGTTGTCGCCATAGAGTGGTTTTGGCATGAAAGTTGCGGTTTTGCCGTTTAGGTGAGCTACCATTTTTACAGCGTATTTATACTTTTGCACGTTATCAGCTGCCTCAACAAGAGTGCCAAATTTAACGCCTATTTCGCCTTGAGCTTGTCCAACTTCGTGGTGGTTTATGAAAACTTCAAGCCCGATTTGCTCTAGTACTTGCACCATCTCAGCTCTTAAATCAACCATGCTATCCTCTGGTTGAACTGGTGCATAACCGCCCTTTGTTCCTGGTCTATGACCTGCATTATATCCGTCTATAAACTCTTTTGCACTGTTCCACTCGCCCTCTTCGCTGTCAACTTTAAACATACCATGGTTTATAGAATCCACTATTTTCACATCGTCAAAGATAAAAAACTCATTTTCAGGACCGAAGTAGCAGCTATCGCCAATGCCGCTTTCTTTTAAGTAGTTTTCAGCTTTTTTAGCGATAGATCTAGGGCATTTCTCATACATCTGCTCTTTGTAGATGTCATAAACATCGCAGATAACAATCGCCGTAACATCAGCAGTAAAAGGGTCTAGAAATGTAGTTTTTATATCAGGGATTAGAAGCATATCAGATTTATGAATCGGTTGCCACCCATCAACGCTACTTCCATCAAAAGGGATACCTTTTAAAAGGTCGCTATCCACTACTTTGTAAGTGTAAGTCATGTGGTGCCAAGTGCCCTTTAAGTCTGTAAATCTAAAGTCTATAAAAGCAACTTCATGCTCATCACAAAACTCAAAAAACTCTTTTTGGCTTTTTACAAATTTACCCATTTAATTTTCTCCTTAAATTTAAAGCTACTATTTTATCATAAATAGTGTTACTATTATCTAAATTTAACTAATAGCTTTTAGAAATTTGACTAAATCTTTGGTGTCAGAGTTGATGTCTATGAGAGCTACTGTTTTATCTTTGCTATTTTTGTTAGTGTAGCAGTAGTCATCCAAGGAATTTACCAAAAATCCATCTTTTTTAGCTTTTGTTTTTAGCTCATCACTACTTAAATTTAGAGGCAGTAGCAAGTGAGTTAAGCTCTCTTTAAACTCCATAGAACTATCAAACTCTTTTATAGTTTTTATCATATCAGCTTTTTTAAGAGAGTTTTCTTTCTTGCTTCTTGCTAAATATCTCTCAAAATACCCATCATTTATAAACTTAGCCAAAGTCAGCTGTTCAAAAATCGGCACCGTTGATGAGTAAAAGCTTAAGTTTTCTCTAAACTTATCCATTAAATGCTCGGGCAAAACCATATAACTTATCCTTAAAGTTGGAAGTAGGGTTTTAGAAAAAGTGTTCATAAATATCACTTTTTGCGAGTTTATGCTCTTAAGTGGCGGGATAGTCCTATCTCTCATCTCGCCTAAATACTCATCTTCTATGATAAATCTCTCATTTTCTAAACTCACCCATTCTAGTAACTCACTTCTTCTAGTTATGGGCATTAAATTTCCCGTTGGGAAGTTAGAAGCAGGGGAGAGGTGGGCTACATTTGCCCCGCTTTTTCTAAGGCTATCTATACTCATGCCATTTTCATCAACTTCTATAAACTCGCATCTAACGCCAAGACTTTGGTAAATTCTGCCTATCTTTGTATCGCTTATGTTTTCAAGAGCAAAAACCATGTCTTTGCCTAAAAGCTGAGTTATCAAGATATAGAGATACTGAGCCCCAGCACCGATGATAATGAGATCTTTGTCAGCTTTTAGGTTGTGGTATTCAAAAAGGTGTTTAGAAATGGCACTTCTTAGTTCATCTACGCCGTTAAATGGGACGTTTTGGTAAATTTTATCACTATTTTTTGAGATGATTTCTCTAAGTATTTTGTTCCACGATGAGAGTGGAAATGAGCTTTTGTTTGATGAGCTTAAATTTATAAAGCTCTCTTCTTTTTTACTCTCTTTTTTAGCTGGGGCAGTGACTTCTTTTTTAATAGGTTTTATCCCTTTAGTGACAAAGTAGCCAGAACGCTCTTTTGAGTAGATGAAGCCTTCTATTAAAAGCTGATTATAGGCATTTTGAACTGTGATAACGCTGATACCAAGATGAGAGGCAAAGGTTCTTTTTGAAGGAAGTTTATATCCGCCTTTTAAAACGCTTTTTAAAATGTCACTTTTTATATTTTCATAAAGCTGTTCGTAGAGAGGTTTGTTTGGACTGTTTAAGGCGTAAGTAAGCATAAATTTCCTTTTTTGGTATTATTAAATTCTCTTAAAATGGATATTGATATAGTATCAAAATTAGCTTATAATACAGCAAATTTTTAAAAATAAGGATAAATTTATGCAAAAATGTGACTTTTTAGAAAAAGCAAATAGCGTTACCAAAAGCTTTTTAGGTGGCGTTATAATGGACGTTATAAACGTAGAACAAGCCAAAATCGCAGAAGCAAGTGGTGCGGTGGCTGTCATGGCACTAGAGAGAGTTCCAGCTGACATCAGAGCGGCGGGTGGGGTTTCTAGGATGAGTGATCCAAAGATGATAAAAGAGATCATGAAAGCTGTGAAAATCCCAGTTATGGCAAAGTGTAGGATAGGGCATATCGTAGAGGCTAGGGTGCTAGAGAGTATCGGGGTGGATTTTATCGATGAGAGCGAGGTTTTAAGCCCAGCTGATAACGTGTATCATGTAAATAAAAGAGAGTTTAAAACGCCATTTGTCTGTGGTGCTAGAAATTTAGGCGAAGCGTTAAGACGTATAAATGAAGGTGCGATGATGATACGCACAAAAGGCGAGGCTGGAACAGGCGATGTCGTCCAAGCTGTAACTCACATGAGAGCGATAATGAGCGATATAAAAAGAGTTTCGTCTATGAGTAAGGACGAGCTTTTTAACGAAGCTAAAACTATGGGCGTGAGCTATGAGCTGCTTTTATACGTGCATGAAAACGGGGACTTGCCAGTAGTGAATTTCAGTGCAGGCGGGGTTGCAACTCCCGCTGACGCGGCACTTATGAGAGTGCTTGGTGCAAAAGGTGTGTTTGTAGGTTCAGGAATTTTCAAGTCAGGAAATCCTGAAAAAAGAGCAAAAGCCATCGTAGAAGCTGTGAAAAACTATGATAATCCTGACGTGATAGCTAGAGTTAGTGAGGATTTAGGCGAAGCTATGGTTGGGATAAATGAAGATGAGATAAAAGTCATTATGGCAAATCGGGGGAATTAGACTGCGACTATCGTGGCAATCTATTTTATTTAAGCTTGGTTAAATTTAATGGTTTTTTGTTGATTAAATTCACGTATAATTTTTTTTAAAAAGACAAAATTGTTAAATTTATTAAGGTTTTTATGTCTTATTTTTTAAGGGGGCGAGGGCTTCAGAGTTGCGAGGGTCAGCCCCCGCCCCCTTAACAACCCCCACCCCTGACCGACGCACAAAGTTGCTGTGCTTCGCACAGGTTTAACTGCTTTTGTTGCACAAAAGCTTTTAAGTTAAGATATATCGTCATTGCGAGAATTTACGAAGTAAATTCGTGGCGTCTGTAGCGGATGCGTCTCGGCAGTTACGAGCGTAGCGAAGTAAAATCCATCTAATAAAATTTTAAACTTAAATGAAGATATATTTTTTATAAATTCATAGATAAATTTTTAAAATATAAATTTACCGACAGAGTTGCTGTGCTTCGCATAGGTTTTTACTGCTTTTACTTTGTAAAATATAACTCAAATTCACCAAATTTAATTCACTCAAATTTTCCTTTAAAGATTTTATTATATAATAATAGGTTAAAAAATTTAAAAGGAATGATTTGAAAAAACCTGAACTTCTATCCCCAGCTGGAAATTTAAACAAGCTAAGTATCGCACTAAACTACGGAGCAGACGCTGTATATGCAAGTATGGGGGCATTTTCACTAAGGCAAAGAAGTGCAAAAGAGTTTAATGAGGAGAGCTTCATAGAAGGTGTAAATTTAACTCATAAATTTGGTAAGAAATTCTACGCTACCATAAACGGCTTTCCATATAATGCCCAACTTGAAAAGTTTAAGTCTCACATTGAGTTTTTAAAAGAAGCTGGCGTGGATGCCTTTATCATCGCAAGTCCAAGTGTTATAAGTTTAGCTAGAAGCATCGCACCAGACATTGAAATCCACCTTTCAACTCAGGCAAACGTTATGAACTACCTAGACGCTCAAATTTACTATGATATGGGCGTTAAAAGAGTGGTTGTAGCAAGAGAGATAGGCTTAAAAGACGTTATAGAGATAAAAGAAAAACTACCAAATTTAGAAATAGAAATTTTCATCCACGGTTCGATGTGCTTTGCTTATAGTGGCAGATGCCTTATAAGTGCCGTCCAAAGTGGGCGTTTAAGTAACCGCGGAAGTTGTGCAAACGACTGCCGTTTTAACTACCAGCTTTTTGCTAAAAATGACGATAATGGCACGCTTTTTAGGATAGATGAAGATGAAGATGGTACTTATATCATGAACTCAAAAGATTTAAATTTAGCCTCTCATGTTGAAAAGATTATGCAAAGCGGGGCGGTTGATAGCTTTAAGATAGAGGGAAGAACAAAAAGTGAGTATTACGTAGCTTGTGCGACAAATGCTTATAGAATGGCGATAGATGACGCAGCAAGTGGCAAGTTTAACCCAGAAATTTACCAAGCCGAACTTCACACTCTAAAAAACCGCGGTTTTACAGATGGGTATCTCATCAGCAAGCCTTATGAGAGAAAAAACACTCAGAATTTAGACTCAACATTAGAAGAAGGAACCCACCAAGTTCACGCTATAAGCGATGATGGAGAGGTGTTTAAAACTAAGTTTAAAATCGTTCCATTTGAGCCTTATGAGCTGCTTTTTCCACTTGGCAAAACCATAGATGAGGTTGATAACGAGCTAGGCAAGGTTTATAAAAAAGATGGTAAATTTTACGTGGAGTTTAAAGTTTTAAGAGCTAAAAACAACAAAGAATTTGATGAAATTCATAGCGGTAATATAAATGAAATCTTACTACCAACAAAACTACCAGAGCATAGTTTTTTAAGAAAAGAAATTTAAAATAGAGATAGAAAAGGAAAAATATGACATTTTCACAGATGATTTTAACACTTCAAGAGTACTGGCAAAAAGAGGGTTGCGTAATCGTCCAGCCTTACGACGTTCCAGCTGGGGCAGGGACATTTCACTGGGCGACATTTTTAAGAAGTTTAGGTAAAAAACCTTGGCGTTCAGCTTACACAGCACCGTCTCGCCGCCCAACTGATGGCAGATACGGCGAAAACCCAAACCGCCTTGGCTCATACTATCAGTTTCAAGTTATTTTAAAACCAAGCCCTGATAATATCCAAGAACTTTATTTAAAAAGCTTAGAAGTTTTAGGGTTAGATTTATCAAAGCATGATATTCGCTTTGTGGAAGATAACTGGGAGAGCCCAACTCTTGGGGCATGGGGACTTGGCTGGGAAGTTTGGTTAGACGGCATGGAAGTAACTCAGTTTACATATTTCCAGCAAGTTGGGGGAATTCCTTGTGAGCTAGTAAGCGGGGAGATAACTTATGGGTTAGAGAGACTTGCTATGTATCTACAAAACAAAGAGAGCGTTTTTGACATCGTGTGGAACGAGCATAATGGCGAGGTTGTCACATACGCTGACGTTCATAAAAGGGGCGAGTATGAGTTTTCAAAATACAGCTTTGAAGTAGCTGATACAGAACTTCTTTTTAAAATGTTTGACGGCTTTTTTAACGAGTGTAAAAAAGCTTTAAATGTCGGTTTAGCACTTCCAGCGTATGACTACTGCATGCTTGCATCTCATACATTTAACCTACTTGATGCAAGGGGAGTTATAAGTGTGACTCAAAGACAAGACTATATTTTAAAAATAAGAGAGATTTCAAAAGGGTGTGCCATAGTTTACGCAGCACAGGAAGATGAGAGCTTGAAGGAAAAGTTTAAGGAGTATTTTAGTGACAATAGCTGAAATTTACCATATCCTAGATGAGCTTGCACCTTTTGAAACACAGGAAGCTTGGGATAACTCAGGGCTTTTAGTTGGGGATATGGGGGAGAGTTTTGACAAGGTTTATGCAAGTTTGGATTTAGACTCAAAGCTAGTTGATAGTCTTGAGCCAAACTCACTTATTATAACTCATCATCCGCTTATTTTTAAAGGGTTAAAAAGATTTGATGGCACTACGTATCCATCAAATTTAGTTAAAAAACTTATCCAAAAAGAGATAAAGTTAATCTCTATGCATACAAACTTTGATAAGCATATTTTAAACGAGTATGTTGCAAAAGAGGTTTTAGGCTATGAGATTATAAGCAAAGATGAGTTTATAGTTAAGATGGAAGCTAATATGAGTTTTGATGCTCTTTGCAAGGATATTAAGGCTAAATTTGAACTTAAGAATTTAAGAGTTGTAAAAGCAAAAGATGAGATTAAAACCGTGGCACTTTGCACTGGAAGTGGAGCGGACTTGATAGGCACATTTGAGGCAGACTGCTTTATAACTGGGGATTTGAAGTATCACACAGCCTTAGAGAGCTTAGAAAATGGCTTGTCTCTCATAGACATCAACCACTATGAAAGTGAGCTGTTTTTTGCAAAAGCTTTAGCTAAAAATTTGCAAAAAAAAGAAATTGAAGTTATAATAACAAATTCAATCAATCCATTTCGTTACATTTAAAAAGAGGAAATTTTATGAACAAAAACTTAGAACACTTAATAGAACTATCAGAATTTGATAAAAATATTGATAGTTTTACACCAAAAATTGAAGCTATCCAAAAGAGACTTGATGACAAATCCGCTTCAATAGATGAGATAGAAAACCAAATCAACACAGTTGCAACTGAGATAGATGATGTAAAGTCTCAAATAACAGCCACAAACGCTCACATCGCTGAGTTTAGTGCGAAAATAAAAAGTGCTGGTAAAAAAACAGCTTCTATCAAAACAGAAAAAGAGAT
>JAAYPR010000046.1 GCA_012519705.1 Campylobacteraceae bacterium | reverse complement strand
GATAATTTTGTTTTGCATTTGAAAGAATGTGAATATAGGTACAATATTAAAAAAGATAATAAAGATTTATATAAGACTTTGCTAAAATTAATAAGAGAAAATCCGCTTAAGTTTAATTGAGCCTTATTAAAATATATTAAAAAATAGAATATTTTATGATTATATGTAAATATCGCATATTAAAAAGATAGCTCCAAATTTAGTAAAATTTTTTTGATTTTAGTTCCACTACTGTATCCACCAATAGAGTTTACCGCTACAACTCTATGACAGGGGATGACTATAGGAATTTTGTTTTTAGCATTTGCGTTTCCAACCGCTCTATAAGCTTTAGGATGACCTATAGCCTCAGCTATTTCTTTATATGTTTTTGTTTTTGAGTAGGGAATTTCAAGTAGAGCGTTGTAGACTTTTTTCTCAAACTCAGTTCCACTTATGTTTAACTTTACACTAAAATTTCGTAAATTTCCTTTGAAATACTCATCTAATTCATACAAACAAAGCTCTAAATTTTCATCTTTGAATTCACTCTTTTTATAAAAACTGACAAATTTTATCTCATTTATACCTAGCTCATTGCTAGAAATTTCTAAGTTTCCAAAATTAGCCTTAAAATAAGCTTTTTGCATAAAATTTCCTTTATTAATCTAAAATTAGCTACAATACCATAAATTTACTTATTATAAAGGATAGAGATGGATTTTTTAACCAGATATGAAAATCACAAAAGTGAAAGAGCAAATTTAGGCATCCCACCACTTCCGCTTAACGCTGAGCAAACAGCGGAGTTGATAGAGCTTTTAAAAAACAAAGATGAAGACAAGGGTGGGTTTTTTAAAAAACTTTTCTCAAAAGGTGATGACGCAAACCAAGAGAAACTTATAGAACTTCTTAAAAACAGAGTTAACCCAGGCGTTGATGATGCGGCAAAGGTAAAAGCTGAGTTTTTAAATGAAATTTTAAATCACGGCTTAGAAATTGATGGTATAAATAAAAATGACGCTATAAATATGCTAAAAACCATGCTTGGCGGATACAACGTCATAGTTTTAATCGCCTGTTTAAAAAACAGCGACGGTGGCATTGCAAAAGCTGCTACGGAGGCGTTAAAAGAGATAATCTTTGTTCATGATTATTTCAACGATGTTGCAAATTTAGCCAAAGAAGGCAACGAAAACGCAAAAAACGTGATTGAGAGCTGGGCAAAAGCAGAGTGGTTTTTAAACAAGGCTCCTATCCCAGAAAAAATAGAAGCTATTGTTTTTAAAGTTGCGGGTGAAACAAATACCGATGACTTAAGCCCTGCAAGCGAGGCATTTAGCCGTTCAGACATTCCACTTCACGCAAATGCGATGCTTGTTAGAAGACAACCAGGTAGCATTGAAAAAATCAAAGAGCTTAAAAAAAGCGGTAAAAACGTTGCTTATGTAGGGGACGTTGTAGGAACTGGCAGCAGTAGAAAAAGTGGCATAAACTCAGTTCAGTGGCATATCGGCGAAGAAATTGACGGCGTGCCAAATAAAAAAACAGGAGGCATAGTAATTGGCTCAACTATCGCACCGATTTTCTTTAACACTGCTGAAGATAGTGGGGCTTTGCCAATCATCGCTGATGTTTCAAACTTAGAAATGGGCGAGACAATAGAAATTTATCCATATAAAGGTGAGATTTTAAAAAATGGCTCTATTGTAAGCACGTTTGAACTTATACCAAATACAATTTTTGACGAAGTTAGAGCAGGGGGGAGAATTCCGCTAATCATCGGCAAATCACTCTGCTATAAATCAAGAGAGTTTTTAGGACTTGAGAGCGAAGATATCTTCATAAAACCAGCTCAACCACAAAGCGATGAGAGTAAAGGCTATACCCTAGCTCAAAAGATGGTAGGAAGAGCGTGCGGGGTAGAAGGCGTTAGAGCTGGGATGTATGTAGAGCCTATAACGCTAACAGTTGGCTCACAAGACACAACAGGACCAATGACAAGAGATGAGATAAAAGAACTTGCTAGCCTTGGGTTTGGTGCGGACTTTGTGATTCAAAGCTTTTGCCACACAGCAGCTTATCCAAAGCCAAGTGATGCGATAACACATAAAACTCTGCCTAAGTTTATGAGTGATAGAGGCGGGGTTTCGCTAAAACCAGGGGACGGTGTCATCCACTCATGGCTAAATAGAATGGTTCTGCCTGACACAGTTGGGACTGGAGCAGACTCACACACAAGATTTCCAATCGGCATAAGCTTCCCAGCTGGAAGTGGTTTGGTAGCATTTGCAGCAGTAACTGGAGCGATGCCACTAAATATGCCTGAGTCTGTGCTAGTTAAATTTAAAGGAAAACTTCAAGCTGGAATAACTCTAAGAGATTTAGTAAATGCAATACCATACTATGCGATAAAACAAGGGCTTTTAACAGTTGAAAAACAAAATAAAAAGAACATTTTCGCTGGTAAAGTTATAGAGATAGAAGGGTTAGAGAACTTAAAAGTAGAACAAGCATTTGAACTAAGTGACGCAAGTGCTGAGAGAAGTGCGGCAGCGTGTGTGGTAAATTTAGATAAAGAGCCAGTTATAGAGTATATTAAGTCAAATATTGTCTTGCTTCAAGCTATGGCAGACGCTGGATACGAGAGCAAAGCGACCATCCTAAGAAGAAAAGAGAAGATGGAAAAATGGCTTGAAAACCCAACTCTTTTAAGAGCTGATGAAAACGCAGAGTATGAGTGTGTGATAGAGATAGATATGGATGAGATAAAAGAGCCAATTTTAGCATGTCCAAACGACCCAGATGACGTGGCGACTTTGAGCGAAATTTTAGCGGATGAAAAACGCCCTAAGAAAATTGACGAGGTATTTGTAGGAAGTTGTATGACAAATATCGGGCATTATAGAGCTTTAGGCGAAGTGCTAAAAGGCGAAGGGCAAATTCCAACTAGACTTTGGGTTGTGCCACCAACAAAAATGGATGAAAAGAAACTTATGGAAGAGGGTTACTACTCATACTACGCAGCAGCTGGGGCTAGAACGGAAGTTCCAGGATGTTCGCTTTGTATGGGTAACCAAGCAAGAGTTGCTGATAATGCTATAGTTTTCTCAACTTCAACTAGAAACTTTGATAATAGAATGGGGCTTGGAGCTCAGGTTTACTTAGGAAGTGCAGAGTTAGCGGCGGTTTGTGCGATGCTAGGACGTCTGCCAACTGTGGAGGAATATATGGAAATAGTTCCTAAAAAACTTGCTGGAAAAGAGAGTGAAATTTATCAGTATCTAAATTTCAACGAAATTAGTGAGTTTAAGTTGTAGTTTTAAAGTAATTAGTTACCTATGGGATAAAAAATAGTAAAAATCCCATAGGGTAGTCATTGCGAGGAGCGAAGCAACGAAGTGTCTCGGCAGTTATGAGCGTAGCGAAGTAAAATCCATCAAATAATAACTTTAAAAATTTATAAGATTTTTACTTAAATAAATTCTAACTATAAATTTACAAAAGAAAAATCAATAAATTTAACTTAAAATTTATCCAAATGGATTGCCACGCCGGACTTCGTCCGTCTCGCAATGACGAGATTAGTAGATATATTGTTTGTAAAGGTTAAGAATTTTTTTATACAAAAATATAAAATTTTCCACCTAAAAACAGCCTAATCTTCTAGAGTCGTCATTGCGAGAAGCGAAGCGACGAAGCAATCCAATAAAGAAAACTATAATGAATTTATAAGTTTTTTACTTGAAAAACCTTTAAATTTGTTTTTAAAACTTATTTTGAAGTTTAAGAGCTAGATTGCCACGCCGGACTTCGTCCGTCTCGCAATGACGAGGTTAGTAGATGTAGTGTTTATAGGAGTTGAGTGTTTTTCATATAAAATATAAGCTTTTTTACAATATTAATAAAAATTTTTAAATTCCACCCCTTAAAGTTTTGCAAATTTAAAAAATCACCCAAATTTCACTGCCAAACTCCCTTTTTTATGCTAAAATGTCAGCCAAAGGATTTTTAAATGTTTAGGGTAATAATAACAATACTATTTTTAATCTCTTTCTCGAATGCAAACTCGCTTTGCCAGACTCTTAAAACTGATGCAAACTCCATCTTTTCAGGCACTATCAGCCAAGAGAAGTATTTAGAGCTGACAAGCGATGATTTTAGCTGTGAGAATTCTTTTTTAAAACCTCTTTATGATATCTCACTAAAAATTCGCGGAGTTAACATCGACTGCGATGGAAATAGTGCGATAACTTACAAAAGAGAGTTTAAGTTTTTACTTTTAAAAGCTCTCTATGCTCCTGAAATTTATAAAAAGACTTTGGATGGTCAAGCGGCAAGTGACGCAAAAGTGAACAAAAATAGAGAGTATTTTCAAGTCTGGGCGTTACAAAGCCTTGATAATTACCTAAAATTTGAAGAGTTTAACTCACACTATCAAGTTGTAGTTCCGATGCTTGTGGACTTTTATATTTTGCAGTTTGGATACGACGAGGCAAGTGCGATATTTTATGCAAACAGAGTTGCAAATGAGTTTTTAAACGTAGCAGTTGGGGAGCATAAAAATAGATTTAATATAAGCGAGCTTGATCGAAATATGCTAAATGTTAAGTTTGACACAAACCTACTCATCGGCTATCTCTATGAAAAAAGACCAAATGAAGCTGAGTTAACAAGGGCTTTAAAAACTGCAATTTTACTAAACAAAGAGATAGATTTTTTAGATGCTTTAGTGACGTGGGGGGCGAATTTAAACTCAGGACATGAGAGTGTGCTACTTTACTCTTTGAAAAATTTAGCTATGTTTAAGTATCTTTTATCAAAAGGTGCGGATGTAAACTATAAAAACAGCTTTGGCAAAACAGCTCTTTTTTATGCGGTGGAGTTTAGAGATGAAAACTTAGTAAATTTGCTCATAGAAAACGGTGCTGATGTAAATGCAAAAATAATCTCAAGTATGGAGAAAATCACCATCTCATCGGTATCTAGTGCGTACTTGCCTTTTAGCCTTTGTGGGTTAAATCACACTTCAAAAAGTGTTTTAATGCACGCTGCGAAGTACTCAAATTTAAGCATTATAAAAACTTTGATAAAAAACGGTGCTAGGATAGATGAAGTCGATGATATGGGCTTTAACTTAGCTGACTGGGCAGCCTTAAACGAAGATAAAAAAGTGCTTGAGTATTTTCATAGCCTTGGGCTAAAAGAGCAAGATTTTACAAAGGAGCAATATGAATAAAACTATTTTTATAACAGGGGCAACTTCTGGCTTTGGCTGGGAAATCGCTAAGAAATTTGCTAGTGATGGGTATAATTTAGTCATTTTAGGCAGAAGAAAAGAAAGACTTGAGAGCTTAGCAAATGAGCTAAATGGCGTTAAAGTTCATCAAATCCCAGTGGATGTTAGAGATAAAGACGCTATCTTTAAAGCGGTTGAAAGCTTGCCAGATGAGTTTAAAAACATCGATATTTTTGTAAATAACGCTGGTCTTGCTTTGGGGCAGGAGAAATTCAAAGACATGCCACTAGATGATTTAGAAACTATGATAGATACAAATATCAAAGGTTTTATCTACGTTACAAAGGCGGTTTTACCAAACATTAAAAAAGGTGGATACATAGTAAATATCGGCTCAGTTGCGGGCACTTGGCCTTATGCTGGAGGAAATGTTTATGGTGGAACGAAAGCGTTTGTTAGGCAGTTTAGTTTAAATTTAAGAAATGATTTAAGAGGAACTGGCATAAGAGTGACAAATATCGAGCCAGGGCTTTGCAAAACTGAGTTTAGTTTAGTTAGGTTTAAAGGCGACGCCAAGAGGGCAGAAGCACCATATGAAAATACAGAGTATGTTACAGCCAAAGATATCGCAAGGATAGTTTATGACCTTTCAAAACTTCCACAAAACATTAACATTAACACCCTTGAAGTTATGGCGATAACTCAAACTTGGGCTGGGTTTTTCCACGAAAAAGAATGAAAAAGAGTAGGGTGAATTTGAAGTTTTGTAAACATTTAGGCGAGTGTGGAAGCTGTGTTTTAGAGCTTCCTTATGAGGAGCAAATTCTAGCTAAAAAGGAGTTTATAGCTTCCAAATTTAGTGAGTTTTATGGCGGAGAATTTGAGGTTTTTGAGTCTCCTATAAAGCATTATAGAATCAGAGCTGAGTTTGGGCTATATCACGAGGGCGAGAAGCTTTTTTATACGATGAATGGGACTAAAACAAAGCACTTAAAAATAGAAGAGTGCCCAAAAGTAGATGAAAAGATAGCGAATTTAATGCCTTTGTTGCTTCGTAGTTTGGAGAGTTCAAAAGAGCTAAAACCAAAAGTTTTTGGGGTAGAGTTTATCGCCACAAGTAGCGGGGTTTTAGTCATACTTCTTTATCATAAAGATATAAATTTAATAAAAGATGAGCTTGCAAATTTAAGTAAGAGTTTGGGTGTAAATTTGATAGCTAGAAGTAGGGGTAAAAAGCTTGTTTTTGGAAGTGAGACTTTAAACGACACCCTAGAAATAGGCTCAAAAACTTACAACTATAAATTTGACAGCACCGCATTTATCCAGCCAAATAAAACTATAAACGAGGCTATGATCAGCTGGGTTATCTCAAATTTGAGTGATACTAAAGATTTACTTGAGATGTACTGCGGACATGGGAATTTTACTATTCCGCTAAGCTTTAAATTTAGAAAAGTTTTGGCAAATGAGATAAGTAAAAGCTCTATTAAAAACGCAAATTTAAACGCTGGTTTAAATGACGCTAAAAATATAAATTTCCTTAGAATGAGTAGCGAAGAGTTAATGAGAGCGTTTGATGGGGAGCAGTTTAACAGACTTGAAGGCGTGAGTTTAAGTGAGTATGAATTTAGCCATATCTTAGTTGATCCACCTCGTGCTGGACTTGATAAGAGTGTTTTAAGCTTTATAAAAAATTATGAAAATATCATCTATATTTCGTGTAATCCCGATACTCTATATGAGAATTTAAAAGAGCTCTCACTTACTCACAGGGTTACAAAATTTGCTATATTTGATCAATTTGTTCATACAAAACACATTGAGTGTGGGGCGATGCTAGAAAAAATAAAATGAAAAAGCAAGATATTTATAAATTTTTAAAAGAGAAAAATATTGAGTTTGAAGTTACGGAACACAAGGCAGTTTTTAGTATAGATGAGTCTTTTAAACTTAACCTGCCATACCCTGATAGAAAATCAAAAAACCTATTTTTAAAAGATAGTAAAAAAGAGAAGTATTATCTTATGACTATAAAGGGTGCAAAAAGAGCAAATTTAAAAGAGTTTAAAAAAGAACTTGGCACGAACAATCTCTCTTTTGCCCCAGAGAGTGATTTGTTTGAAATTTTAAAACTTACAAAAGGTTCAGTCACACCGCTTGGACTTCTAAATGATGAGAGCCGTAAAGTAGAGTTTTATCTAGACTCTGAGTTTTTATATGGGCTTATAGGAATTCATCCAAACGATAACACAGCAACTGTTTGGATGAGTACAAAAGATTTAATTAAGCTTATTAAAGAGCATGGAAATAGTGTTTTTATAAAAGAGATCAGTTAAAGGAAAAATAGTGACAATTAAAGAAATTCTACAAACTACAAAAACTGTGGCGGTCGTTGGTCTTAGTCCTGACGTAGAAAAACCAAGTAACTATGTAAGCAGATATATGCAGGAAATGGGGTATAAGATTTATCCGATTTATCCTAAATTTGATGAGATTTTAGGCGAAAAAGTATATAGAAGCTTAAGCGAAATAGACGCTCCGATAGACATGGTTGTGATGTTTAGAAAAGGCGAGTTTGCTAGCGTTATCATAGATGAAGTTATAGCAAAAAATGTTAAAACTTTTTGGCTTCAACTTGGCATAACAAACGACGAAGTAAAAGAGATAGCTTTAAAAAACGGCATAAATTTCGTGCAAGATAAGTGTGTTATGCAAGAAGCGATGAGAGAGGGATTATAAAAAGGCAAAATATGAAAGATTTTAGCCATATAACTAAATTTGAAAATATTCTAAATACTTATGGTGAGAACTTACAAGAGCTCAATAAAGCACTTAATGAGATAAAAGAATTAATTCCTAAATATCAAAGCTTGATAGAGTATTATTACAGCGAACAAAGAGATAAGGATTTATCTGCTGATGAAAAGGGTGAAATTCCAGAGAAATTAAATAGAGGGGTTCTAAGCGAAGACGCTATTTATAACACAATTTTAGATAGCCAAGATACAGCTATAAAAATGCTTGAAATAGCAATTTTAATGTTAAAATCATAAAAAAGGGGCAAAAGCCCCTTTAAATTTAGTGATTACATCCACGCTCATGCTCTTCGCAAATCGAACCAGTTGACTTTAAAGAGCCGTTAAGATAGTTTTCAACTGCTTCTTTAGCGTCGCCCGAAGCTCCAACGATAACTTCTATATTTCTCTCATTAAATATATTAACCGCACCTTGACCCATTCCGCCACTTATGATGACATTCACGCCTTTGTCGCCTAAGAAATTTGGTAGAAGTCCAGGTTTATGTCCAGGACTTGGAACGGTTTCATTTCCAATTATCTTGCCATCTTTTGTTTCAAAAACTATAAACTCCTTACAGTGACCAAAATGTCCTGCTACCACGCCGTCATTACTTGCAACTGCAACTTTTTTCATCTCTATTCTCCTTTATTTAATAAATTCAGTGTTTTTTCATATACTTTTTTAACTGCATTTCCTGATAAAGTTTCTGTATCAACGATAGATTTACCTAAATTTACCATCTTTACAGCCTCTTTATCAAAAGGAATTTCCCCAGTTAAACTTAACTCGTTTTCTTTGCAAAACTCTTTTATTTTTTCTGTGTTCTTAAGATTTGTATCAAATTTATTTATACAAACTGCTATTTTTACTCCAAATCTTTTTGCGGTTTTAACGATTCGCTCCATATCGCTAATGCCTGAGATTGACGGTTCTGCGACGATTAAAACCATATCTACCCCACTTATCGAGGCGATTACCGGACATCCAATCCCAGGTGAGCCGTCAATTATAGCGATATCAGCGTCACTTGGGGCATTAACTTTTAGCTCTTTTTTAACCTCGCTAACCAAAAGCCCAGAAGTTCCGCTTCCCATCTTAAGCTTAGCAGTAGAAAACGCCTTGCCACCGCCACTATAAAGCATCAAGTCTCCATCAACATACGGCTTCATAGAAATAGCACCCATTGGGCAGACATACTCACAAACCCCGCACCCCTCACATGCATAAGCATCTACGCTGTAGCCATCATCTTTCAAGATCGCATCAAAACGGCAGTATTTAAAGCATTTATCACACTCTATACACTTCTCTTGGTCGATATAAGCTTTATCTAGTCCGTAAAACTCTGACTTTGCAGGCTTTCCAAGCTCATCGCCACTTATAAGGTGCAAATTTGGGGCATCGATATCGCAGTCAGCGTAAGCCTTAGCGTTTGATAACTTTATAAAGGCACTTGCGACAGTGGTTTTTCCAGTTCCGCCTTTTCCGCTTAAAATAAGTAGCTGTTTCACGACGCCTCCTTTAAAACTTTGTCAAGCAAATTTAAAAAAAGCTCTTTGTATTTAACGCTTTCTCTAACTGCGATTTTAGCATCTGAATTTAACTCTCCAAGCTCTTTGTCAAAAGGAATTTTGCCTAGAATTTTAACGCCATTTTCTTTGCAAAAACTCTCAACTAGCTCATCGCTATCTAAGCTTTTATTTATGATAACTCCAAATTTCTTACCAAAAACCTTAACAAGTTCATGTATCATCTCTAAGTTATGCACCCCAAAGATAGTTGGCTCAGCTACCAAGATACAGTAATTGGCGTCTTTGATGCTCTCCATCACTATACAAGCACTTCCTGGTGGTGAGTCTATGATGGTTAAGCCATCAAATTTACTCTCAACCATCTCTTTTATGATAGGCACTCCTGAAACCTCGCCGATATTTAAAACTCCGGTGTAAATTTGAGTATCTTTTGATGTTCCACTTTCTATTTTGCCGATAGTTCTATCTTTTTCACTTATCGCACCATGTGGGCAGACTAGCATGCATCCTCCGCATGAGTGGCAAATTTGATCATACACAACAACTTTGTTTTTGATATAAGCAAGAGCGTTGTAACGGCAAAATTTTACACATTTTCTGCATCCATTGCAAAGTTCATCATCAACTACTGGGATTTTAACCGTGACGTCTTTCTTGACCACATTTTCAGGCTTAAAGAAAAGATATCCATTTGGCTCTTCCACGTCACAGTCGATATATGTAGAGTTTTTAGCTACCGCGGCTAAATTTACAGAGACCAGGGTTTTCCCAGCTCCGCCTTTTCCGCTAAGGACTGCTATTTTTAGGTTATCAGTTTTCACTTAGTGTTTTCCCTCGTGAAACTCATCTAGGATATCAAGTTTACCATCTATAAAAGCGTTGATGTTTTCTTTTGCCGAACCATCAGTTGTTTTATAGATTTTTATCTCAGCACCTTGCACCACATCAGCAGCATTTTCACCAAGTCTTGGAGTTAGTAAAATGCCTGCCCCGCTATCTACTATAGTTTGAGCTGCTTTAATCCCAGCTCCACCCTTGCTTTGTAGAGCTTCATTTTCTACAAAACTCTCACTTTTGCTTGTCACATCATAAATCAAAAAGTAAGTTGCTCTACCAAAAGAGCTTGCCACTTTTGCATCTATGTTTTTTTCATCCACTGGAATGGCTATTTTCATCTTCATCCTTTCTTGTTTGAATTTTTTCTTACGACATCCTTTGCCACATCCACCGCCCAAACCGTCGCAAAGTTTATACTCCCCGCCTTTTATGAAAAGCGTTTTGCCATTTACTAAAGACTCGGCTAACTTTTTTCTAGCGGAGATATAAATTCCTTGAACCGTGCTTCTAGCGATGTTCATCTGTTTTGCACACTCTTCTTGGTTGAAGCCTTCTAAATCTATAAGCCTGATGGCCTCATACTCATCAACGCTCATTATGATTTCATCTTCACGTTTGCAGTCGAGTGGTCCAAATTTACTGCTTTTAGGTAAGGAGCAGACATTTCTCCATTTTATTGGTCTTGCCACAACTTTCCCTTTAAATTTCTTATAGTTACTGACATATGCCACAAATGAAATTGTAGCTTTTTTAATGGCATATGTCAATAACTACTTCAAATTTATCCTTAAAAACAGTAAATTTATCACAATTTTAAGATAAATATAAAATAAAATGATAAAATAGGAAAAATAGTTTTTCAAAGGAAATTTATGGTTGATTTAAACAAAATAATCCAAGCTAAAAGAACCATCTCAGGCTTTGCAGAAAACACTCCATTTGCAGAGTCTACTAAGCTAAATCAAAAATTTAACGCAAAAATATACCTAAAAGAAGAGAACTTACAACGCACAGGAGCGTATAAAATCCGCGGTGCTTACAACATGATAGCAAATTTAAGCGAAGCTGAGAAAAAGTGTGGAGTCATCGCCGCAAGTGCTGGAAACCACGCTCAAGGCGTTGCCATAAGTGCACGTGAGTTTGGTATAAAAGCAGTTATAGTGATGCCAGAAGCAACACCTCTTTTAAAAGTGAGCGGGACGAAAGATTTAGGAGCAGAAGTTATCCTAAAAGGCGATAACTTCGATGAAGCTTACGCTTACGCTTTAGAGTATGCTAAGGAAAACGGACTTACTTTTGTTCATCCATTTGACAACCCTTATGTTCAAGCAGGACAGGGGACAATCGCTCTTGAGATGCTTGATGAGGTGAGTGACCTTGACTATATCATCGTTCCGGTTGGTGGTGGTGGGCTTGTAAGCGGAGTTGCAAGCTGTGCTAAACAGATAAATCCAAACATTAAAATCATTGCCGTTGGGGCAAAAGGAGCTCCGGCGATGTATAATAGCTTCAAAGCTAAAAAGCCGATAAACTCACTAAGTGTTAAAACCATAGCGGATGGAATTTCCGTGCGTGATGCAAGCCCGATAACTTTGGAGCATATTTTAGAAAGCGTTGATGAGTTCGTGCAAGTTGATGATGAGGAAATCGCAAGTGCGATACTTTTCCTACTTGAAGAGCAAAAAATCATAGTCGAGGGTGCTGGGGCAGTGGGCGTGGCAGCTTTGATGAATGAAAAGTTTAAGTATAAAGAAGGCTCAAAAATAGGCGTCATTTTAAGTGGTGGAAATATCGACGTTCAGATGCTTAATGTCATCATCGAAAAAGGGCTTATAAAATCCCACAGAAAGATGTCAATAGTTGTAACTTTGGTTGATAAACCAGGGGCTTTGATGGGCTTAACAGCGGCATTAAAGTCTGCAAATGCAAATATCGTAAAGATCGACTACGATAGATTTTCAACCAAAATCGACTACGGCGATGCAGCGATAACCATAGCTTTAGAGACAAAAGGCAAAGAGCATCAAGACAAAGTTTGCCAAATGCTTACAGATAGCGGATATAGTTTTATAAAGTTAGTCTAAATTTATGATAATTTTTAAGGGAAATGTATGGATTTAGTAGTTTTTATCATTTTTATAGTTTTATGTTTGGCTGTTTTTGTGCTTTTTAAACAGAATAAAAGACTTAAAAAGGGTAAAAAAGAGGCAAAAACAGAGATAACAACTGATATCACTAAACTTAAAAGTGTTGGGGAGCTAAGTGTATTTAAAATTTACTCAAAAGAGATAGTTACTAGAAAAGATAGTGCATTTAGCGGGCTTATGGACAAGCTTCTTGGCTGGACGATGACAAAGAAGCAAATAGCCGTGATATTTGAGTTTGAGATAGACTTTGTCTATGACTTAAAAAGCAAAGATTTTAAGATAGAAGACGCAGGAGATGGGACTTTTAGAGTTAAGATGCCACAGTGTAAATATAAGTTTTCTATAAAAGATATGAAAATTTATGATGAGAAAAACTCTAAATTTATGCCGTTTTTACTACCTGACTCTCTAAACTCGCTCTTTGGACCAAGCTTTAGCGAGAGTGAGAAAAATATGCTAATAACCGAAGCAAAAGATGAGATAAAAAATATGTCTATAAAAATCATCAATGATTTAGGAGATAGAATTCACGCCTCAGCATCGAACACCATCGAGATGATGGCAAAAAGCTTTGGTGCTAAAAATATCGAACTTGAGTTTACAGACAAGTGCCTAAATAGAGTGGATGTGAAAGATAGTAAGGTTGAGTTAGATGGAGAGTTTAAAAAGAGAATAGTTGCTAACTAGATTTATATTGAAGTGAAATTTAGTAAAAAACTCTCTCTAGGTAAAGCCCTGAAGCTGGGGCTGGAATGCGAGTTATAGCTTTATCTATGCTAAATTTAGAGTTTCCATTTTGCTCTTTTAAGGCATTTGCTACCATTAGTCTAACTTGAGCCCTTAAAAAGCCGTTTGCTTTAAATTTGATAATAGTAAGGTTTTTATATCTAAAAGCGTAGCTTTGATAAATTCCTCTCTTAAAAGTCTTAACATCACTTCCAACTTTCATAAACTCACTAAAGTTATGAACTCCCCTAAATTTAGACAAAGATAAATTTAGCCTATCCAAATCAACTTCTTTGCAAAAGTGACAATATGATGATAAAAACGGACTAAACTCATCATGGTTTAAAATATATCTATAACTTCTTGCCACCGCATCATAGCGGACATGAAACTCACCATCAACTTTTTCAACGTTTTTTATATGGATATATGGATGAGCGTGACGATTAACCAGCTCTTTCAAGCGTCTTAAGTCCCAAAACTCTCCGCACTCTACCATGCTTGTTTGATTTAGAGCGTGAACTCCTTTATCAGTCCTAGATGACGATGTTAAAGGCTCAAAAATCCCCACATGAGAAAGAGCCTCTTTTAAACTATCTTCAACTGTGTTTAAGTGTGGTTGGCTCTGCGAACCGCTAAATTTAGAGCCATCATAAGAGTAGGTTAGTTTTATTTTCATCAGTATTTTTTAATGATTTTCTTATAGAAATAAAATATCGAGAGTATGAAAAATGCTGAAAATATAGACGGTATAGCGATAAATGGTTGTTTTGAAAGCAGCATTATAGATGCAAAATATAAAAAAAGCACTCCAAACAGACCAAAATAAATAAACCCTTTTTCATACCTATAGGTTACTATCCCAAAAGAGACAGCAAAAAGCGTTGTTGCAAGTGGGAAAAGTGAAACTAGGGCGTAAATAGTTAAATCTTTTTTTCTTTTATCGCTAGTTTTTGCTTCAGCCCAGTAGTCATACACAGTATTTGCTCTAATGACGCTATCCTTTGGTTTAGAGCGGATAGTCATAGATTCAAAATTTGTAATATGCACAGATTTGTCGATGGTATAAACAACCCCGTCCTTTAGCTTCATCTCAAATACTGAGTCCACACTTCTAAAGACTCCACTTTTTGCTAAAATAACTCTTTCATCGGTGTTTTTGGTTTTTGGAGAGTAGAGAATGAGATCTTTATAGATGGTGTTTTCGCCCTCTCTTACATCATCTTCTATATAGATAAGCCACTCGCCAAACCTCTGCCCAAACTCGCTAGATTTTAAATTTAGCGTAGCCTGAGTTTTTTTATAGTCAACAAAGTTATCTTTTAGGTTATCGGCGTAAGGCATCATAATAATAGAGATAAAAAGCATAAAACTACTTATCAGAAATGATATTTTAAGAAAAAAACTTCCTATTTTTTTTGAAGGGTATCCAAAAGTAAAGATAACCGTGCTTTCATTTTCACGGGACAGTCTAAAAAGCGAAGTCCCAAGTGCCACAAAGTAAGCAATCGGAGCTGTAAAAATCAAAACTCTTGGAAGCATAAAAAGATAGAGCTTTAAAAGTTCAACGCTGTTTATCTGAATAAAAGATGTGATTTTAGCAATTTTTATAAAAAATACTATCGATATTATCGCAAAAAGCACTGTAAAAAGAGATGCAAAACTGCTAACAAAATTCGAGAGAAGATATCTGTTTATTCTATTCATTTAACTAAATTCCCATAATAAATTTTAAAAACTCTATTGACTCATCTTGAAAAAGATATACTAAAAAAAGCCCCATGGCTAAAAATGGTATAAAAGGCATTTGAAACTCATTTATACTATTAGCACTATATCTTTCAATCTTTGCTTTTTCTAGCTCGGTTAAGTTTTCTAAATTTTTAGTTTCATTTTTTACTCTGTTTTTCAAAATAGCTCCTGCTATAGCGTAAGCCGGAAGAGTTAAAACAGCTCCAATGAATATTGCAAAAAAGCCAAGTTTCGCACCTAGAATAGCTCCCATACATGCAAATATATAGATGTCAGCCTCTCCTAAAGCCTCTTTTTTAAGAACCTTTTTCATCACAAAAGCTAAAACCACAAAACCAGCCCCAAAAGCAAGAGCGACTAGAGTTTTTTCCACGCTTAAGGCATATAGAAGCGAAAAAACAACAGAAGCATAAAGCAGGGACGATGGGGCTGCTGTATATCTAAAGTCAGTTATACTCATAGCAAGCATTAAGATAAAAACTATACCTATCATCAGGGCTTTAAAAAGTTCTGTATAGTTTGAAAAGTCCGAAACTTCTGTGTGGTAGCAAAGTAGCATTATAACCCCACAAGTTAGCTCGACTAAAGGATACTGAATGCTGATTTTAGCTTTACAAAATGCACATTTTCCGCCTAAAAATGCCCAAGAAAAAAGTGGGATATTGTGATACCATTTAAGCGGAGTTTGGCAACTTAGGCAGTGAGATGCAGGGAAGTTGATACTCTCTCCTTCAGGAAGTCTGTAAATGAGCACATTACTAAATGAACCGATACACACTCCAATCATAAAATAAAAACAAGCTAAAACTATCATAATCCTCCAAATTTCCTGTCAATTTTTCTGTATTTCTGAACTATCTCTCCTAGCTCTTCTTTTGTAAAATCAGGCCACAAAGTCTGTGTAAAACAAAGCTCTGCATAACTTGCTTGCCAGAGTAAAAAGTTCGAAAGTCTTTGCTCTCCACCTGTTCTTATTAGTAAATCCACAGGGATAGAACTGTCAAGATGAGCGGTTAAATTTGCCTCATTTATCTCTAAATTTTCATCTACTAGCTTTTTAACAGCTCTTAAAATTTCATCCTTTGAGCCGTAATTTACAGCTAAGTTTAGAGTTAGAGAGTCAAACTCTTTGGTTTTTTCTTTTAAGTCTTTTATTAAATCTAAAAGCTCATCATCAAAGGCATTTATATCGCCGATGGTTTGGAATTTGATTTTCTCTCTTAAGAGAAGCGACTCTTTATCTTTTAGAAATTTTTTAAATAAAGAGATTAGAAAATCAACTTCTGTTTTTGGTCTTTTCCAGTTCTCCGTACTAAAAGCATAAAGAGTTAGATAGGAAATGTTATTTCCTATACAAAACTCAGCTATATCTTCAACAACATTTGCACCCTTTTCATGACCTCTAGTTCTTATAAAGCCCCTTTTTTTAGCCCATCTCCCGTTTCCATCCATGATGATAGCTAGGTGATTTAACTCGTTCATTTTACAAGCTTTTTATAAGTTGTGCTATCTCTAAAGCACTATCTTCTTTTGTGCCAGCAGGAATTTCAGTAATGCCATCTTTGGTTATAAAAGAAATTTTAGTTTTATCTCCGCCAAAGGTTAGCACGTCGTTTAGGACATTTAGGCAGATGGCATCTAAATCTTTAGTAGCAAGAGTTTTTTTGGCATTATTCAAAGCATCTTTTGTATTTACTTCAAGTTTAAAACCTATTTTTTTAACCCCTTTTGTTTTAACTTTTGAGATAATATCTTCATTTTTTCTAAAATTTAGGGTTAAAACCTCACCAGTGCTCTCTTTGTCGATTTTACCTTTTATTTTATTTGGTATGAAATCACTCACCGCTGCTGCCATTACAACGATATCGCCTTCTTTTAGATTTTGGCTAAGAAGGGCACTTTGAAGCCCAAAAGAACTATCAAATTTAATCAGCTTATATGGAACGCTGTAGTCATAACTACTTATAAAAACCACATCTGCACCAAGATAGTAAAAAGCATCTGCCAAAGCTTTGCTGGTTTTTCCACTTGAGAGGTTGCTTATAACCCTTACATCATCGATTTTCTCACTAGTTGCACCACCTGTTACTATAACAGTTCGCCCCGCATAAAACTCATCTTTACAAAGCTCTCTTATAGCACTATTTACTATGGTATCAACATCAGCTAACGCTCCTTTTCCAACATCACCACAAGCTAAAGTTTTTGTAACTGGCTCTATAAAAGTAACGCCTTTTTTCCTCAAAGACTCTATGGATTCTTTAGTTATTTCATTTTCAAGCATGTTGTTATTTGCCGCTGGAGCTATCATAATGGGAGCTTTTGTAGCGATAAGTGTCTCTATAAAGACATTATCACAAAAGCCACGAGCGTATTTATTTATAGTGTTCACACTTGCTGGAGCTATCAAAACTAAATCCATTTTAGAATACTCTATGTGGTTTAGTCCAGCTTGCCAGTCAAGGTTTTTAGAACAAAGCACTCTATGCTCACTTAGTGCTTCAAATGACTCGTAATTTACAAAATTTAGTGCTCCATCACTTAGCATTACATAAACATCAGCACCTAGTTTTTTAAGTTTTGATAAAATTTCAAACGCTTTATAAAAGCTTATACTCCCACATACTCCAAGGAGAATTTTTTTATCTTTTAGTTTCATCTTTTTCTCCAAAAAATTTATAGTAAAAGCCTTCGATATTTGCTTGCTTTGTTCTTGATATTACTAAATCGCCACTTTTTGCATCTTTTGTCACTGTTGAGCCAGCTGCTATCATGACATCATCAGCGATTGTCACAGGTGCAACTAGTTGAGAGTCGCTTCCTATAAAGACATTTTTACCTATTATAGTTTTGTATTTTGCTTTGCCGTCGTAGTTACAAGTTATCGTTCCACATCCTACGTTTGTTCCACTAGCTATTTCACAATCACCTAAATAGCTCAAGTGTCCAGCTTTTATTCCATCAACTTTGGCTGCTTTTAGCTCAACGAAATTTCCTATATGAGTGTTTTTGATATCACATTTTGGGCGGATATGTGCAAGTGGTCCGATATCTGAGTTTTCTACCAAACTCTCTTCTATCACACTTCCACTTTTTATAACGCTATCTTTTATAGTACATTTTCCTATGATACTAACATTTTCTTGTATCTCACACTCACCTTCAAACTTCGCTCTTGAATCTATATAGATAGTGCTAGGAAGTCTCATTATAACGCCTTGCTTCATCAGGTTTTGTTTTATCTCATCACTCATCAAAGTTTCAGCGATTGATAAGGCGTATTTATCATTTATCCCCATGAAATTTTGCTCATCAACTAAAACTGCTTCGCATGATAAACCCATATCTTTGGCGATTTCAATGCTATCTGTTAGGTAGTATTCATTTTGAGCGTTTTGGTTTGAAATTTTAGGTAAGATTTCTTTTAAAACTTCGCTTTTAAAGGCGTAGCATCCAGCATTTACTGTATCTACTAGTTTTTCATCAGTGGATGCGTCTTTTTCTTCAACTATTTTTATAATTTCATTATTATTTGTGATGACTCTGCCATATCCAAAAGGGTTTTTGGTTTTAAACACGCTTAGTGCCACGTCAGCATTTGAGTTTGCTAAGTTTTTTAACTCATCTATTTTAACCAAAGGCATATCACCACACACAATTAGTGTTTTTTTAGAGTTAAACTCTACATTTTTTAACGCCCCAGCTGTTCCAGGGAAGTTTTCCACATCTTGCCTATAAATTTTGGTATTTGGAAACTCGCTTAAAACTATCTCTTTTATCTCATCAAATTGATAGTTTAAGATAACGCTTACATCGCTACTTATCTCGTAAGATTTTTTTAGTATGTGGATAATCATCGGCTCACCGCAAAGCTCAAAAAGAACTTTTGCTTTTTTAGATTTCATCCTTGTGCCAAAACCAGCTGCCAAAACTACTACGGAAATATCACTCATCATAACTGCCTTTAATCTTCAAATTTTGTAATTTTATCAAATTTAATGTAAAAAACTCATTTAGTGTAGCAAATTTAAGCTAAAGTTTCTATAATAACAAGAAAATTTAAGCATAAGGTAAAAATTATGAAAAAACTTATTTTAGTTACGCTGATTTGGGCTTTTAGTTTTAGTTTGATAGGGGAGTGTTTAAGGGGAGTGAATGGCTACTACGCCGCTTTTCTTAGAGTTTTTATAGCACTACTTTGTTTTTTACCATTTATGAAGCTAAAAGGCATGGGTTTAGAAAATAAAAAGCTAGCTTTTATAACGGCTATAATCGGGGCGTTTCAGATAGGGTTAATGTATATTTTCTACTACAACAGCTTTAGATACTTAAGCGTTCCAGAAGTTGCTTTGTTTACGATATTTACTCCGTTTTATGTGACTATTTTTTATGATATTTTAAGAAAGAGAGTTAGAGCTCTTTATCTTATCAGCGTTGGGCTTGCGGTATTTGGGGCGTTTGTGATTAAATTTGGAAATATAAATCCTGGGTTTTTAACAGGGTTTTTGCTAGTTCAAGGAGCAAATATCTGCTTTGGTATAGGGCAAAGCTCGTATAAATTTATCCTTGAAAAGTATGAGTTTAAAGAGCAGTTTAGCAACTTTGGTTTTTTCTTTGTGGGGGCGGTTGTGGTTTGCTTGTTGGGGTTAATGTTTTACGGAGAGAGAACGCCGCTTAGCTTAACTCAAGTTTTAGTAGTTTTATGGCTTGGAGTTGGGGCAAGTGGGGCAGGATATTTCCTATGGAACAAGGGAGCGTGCGAAGTTGATAGCGGGGTTTTAGCCATTATGAACAACGCTCTTATACCAGTTGCTATTTTGGTAAATTTAGTGTTTTGGAAAACAGAAGTTGATTTTACACGCTTTATAATTGGCGGGTTAATAATCGCTCTTTCTTTGGTTGTTCATAAAAGGATAATTAAACACTATGAACTTAAAAGTTATGCATAGTTATATAAATTTTAACAACTGATTAACATTTACAATGTATCATTTTCGTTTCAAATTTAAAATAATGGGATTTTTATGAAAAGATTTATAAAATTTACTCTGATTTTGCTTATTTTAGGGGCTGGGGGGTATTTTGGTTACTCTAAGCTTAATAAAAAAGAAGAGGTTAGCTACTTAACTGTAAAACCACTCAAAGGAACTCTTACAAACTCTGTTGTAGCAGCAGGAGAGGTTTGGGCAAGAGATTTAGTCGATGTGGGTGCTCAAGTTGGCGGTCAGATAGAAAAGCTTTATGTAAAAGTTGGAGATAAGGTTAAAAAAGGCGATATGATAGCCCAGATTGACTCAGTTAAACAGATAAACGAGATAGAAAAAAGAAAAGCTCAACATGAAATTTACATGGCTGATTTAAACGCTAGTGAAATTTCAGCAAATATCGCAGAGCTTAAATATCAAAGAGAGCTGAATTTATATAACCGAAAAGCCACATCAAAAGAGAGCTTGGAAAATGCTAAGAATGATTTAGCTTTAAAAAGAGCTAAAATAACTCAACTAAAAGCTCAAATAAATCAAAACAACATTGATTTAGACACCGCTATGACAAATTTAAGCTATACGAAAATAACTGCTCCACTTGATGGGACGATAGTTTCAACCATCGTAAAAGAGGGGCAAACTGTAAACGCTAACCAAACTACACCTTTAATCGTCCAAATAGCGGATTTATCAAAGTTAGAGATAAATATGGAAGTAGCGGAAGGCGACTTGCCAAAAATAGACGTTGGTATGAGAGTTAAATTCTCAATTCTTGCTAATCCAAATAAGAAATTTGAAAGCACGATTTCGAGTATAGACCCAGCTATGACTGATTTAAGTGATGGAAAGTATGCTAGAAGTAGCACATCTCAAACAAGTAGCTCTAAAAGTGCGGTTTACTACTACGCTAAGATGCTAATAGATAACAAAGATAACTTTTTTAAGATAGGAATGACAACGGAAAACGAAGTTGTCATAAGTGAATCAAAAGATACGATTTATATCCCTGATAGTGCTATTTCAAAGGAAGATGGTAAGTTTTTTGTTAAAGTTTTAAAAGGTGATAAGCCAGTTAAAAAAGAGGTAACTTTAGGTATAACTGATGGATTTTATCAAGAAATTTTAACTGGAATCAACGAAAATGATGACATTATAATGCAAAGCGGTAGCGGAGCTAAACCAAAATCACAGATGGGAACACCAGGCTCAGGGCATGGCGGGATGAGGATGTAGCCTTGATAAAGCTTGTTAATATCGGCAAATCTTTCAACATCGGCGATGGGAAATACCAAGCTCTAAAAAACATAAACTTAGAGATAAAAAAGGGCGAGTTTGTCGCTATCATGGGGCAAAGCGGGAGTGGTAAATCAACCCTTATGAATATAATCGGCTGTCTTGATACGCAAACTAGTGGAAAATACTACATAAACGGAAACGATGTAAGCTCATATGACGCTGATGAGAAGGCTAGGCTAAGACGCGAAATTTTTGGCTTTATCTTTCAAAAATACAACCTTATAACTTCTATCAACGCTCTTCAAAACGTAGCTTTACCGGCAGTTTATGACGGAGTTAGTAAAGAGGATAGAGAAAGACGTGCAAGGGAAATTTTAGAGAGTTTAGAGCTTGGAGATAAGGTTTTAAATATCCCAAACAAACTAAGCGGTGGACAACAACAGCGAGTTAGTATCGCAAGAGCTTTAATGAACGGTGGAGAGATAATCCTAGCAGACGAGCCAACAGGAGCACTTGATAGTAAAAGTGGTGAGATGGTTATGGAGATTTTATCTAACCTTCATAAGCTCGGACATACTGTCATAATGGTAACTCACGACTCAAATGTCGCAAGCAAAGCAAATAGAATCATCGAGCTAAAAGATGGCGAAATCATAAACGACACCATAAAAAAAGATGAAATTTACGAGTCTAAAAAACGAGAGAAATTTAAAAAAAGCGGACTAAATTCTTTTATCAACTCATTTTCTGAGTCGTTTAAGATGTCGGTAAGTGCGATATTTTCTCATAAACTTCGTTCCCTTCTTACAATGCTTGGCATCATCATAGGAATTTCATCAGTTATTTTAGTTGTCGCTCTTGGAAAAGGCTCACAAGAAAAAATTCTCTCTTCCATTAGAGCTATCGGGACAAACACGATAAATATTTACCCTGGTAAAAACTTTGGAGATTTAAGAGCTGGGGCTGTAAATACTCTAACTATAAATGACTCTAGGATTTTAGGGCTTGAGCCTTACCTTGACTACTCAACGCCAAACACCTCTACAAGCGGAGTTGTGACGTATAAAAACAAAAGCCTAAACGGCGGACTTAGAGGTGGCGGGGTTGACTCATTAGCGGTAAACGGCATAGAGCTAGAAAGCGGCAGGGGGTTTACAGCGGAAGATATTTTAAAATCAAACTCGGTTGTTATCATAGACGATAATGCTAAAAATGAGTTTTTTAAGCATGAAGATCCACTTGATAAGATAATTTTTTTTAACAAAGTTCCAGCTAGGATTATCGGAGTGGCTAAGAAAAATGACACCGCCATGGGAGCGAGTGATAATTTACGAATTTATGCACCTTTTAGTTTTGTGATAAATAAAGTCACTGGAGATAGATTTATACAAAGTATCACTGTGAAAGTAAAAGATGATGCAAACCCGCAGATGGCGGAGCAAAACTTAGTAGCACTTCTAACTAAACTTCACGGAACAAAAGACTTTTTTACTAGAAACTCAGATACGATTAAACAAACAGTTGAAAGCACGATGGGAACGATGAGACTCCTTATTGCTTCCATCGCGGTGATTTCCCTTTTAGTTGGCGGAATCGGGGTTATGAATATCATGCTAGTAAGTGTGACTGAGAGAACGAAGGAAATAGGCATTAGGATGGCGATAGGTGCAAAACAAAGTAGCATTTTATCTCAGTTTTTAATAGAAGCTGTGATTTTATGCGTTATGGGCGGGATTATAGGGCTAGGTTTGGCGTATTCTTTAGGGACGATTTTTAACTATGTAAGCAGTGATTTTACTTTACAATTTAGTGCTTTACCAGCCATCATAGCACTTATAACGTCAAGCTTTATAGGGATAGTTTTTGGCTACATTCCAGCTAGAAATGCAAGCAGACTAAACCCGATAGATGCACTTTTACAGGAGTAGGGATGAGAGTTTTTATATATGTTTTTTTAGCACTGTTTTTGGTGGGATGTGCCCCAAAAAGCACGGTTGATAACTATAGGGTAGTCAGTGAGTTTAAAGACGAGGAGTTTTTAGTAGAGAGGGAGTGGTATATCGGATACCAAGAGTTTAAGCTAAATGAGCTAGTAAGCTTAGGACTTAAAAACAACTCTGATTTAAAACTAAGTGCTTTAAATATCGCTAGTGCTATGGCAAGAGCTGGGCTTGTAGAGGCTGATTTATACCCGACTTTGAGTGGCTCTTTAAGCGGTGAAAGTGGAAGAGATATAAGCGTTCAGCAGGAGTGGAGAGATAGCTTTAACTCAAACATAATGGCAAGTTATGAGGTTGATTTATACGGCAAGATAAGAGATAGCGTAAACTCTGCTAACTGGGACGTTGTAGCGAGCGAGTTTGATATGGAAAGCGTTAAGCTAAATTTAGTAAACTCTATCGTAGATAGTTATTTTAAAGCTCTATTTATAAATGATAGTTTGAGGCTTTTAGATGAAAATCTACAAAACTATAAAAAACTTTACGCTATAACTAAGGCAAAGCGCGACTATGGAAGAGATAGTGGGATAAATTTGCTAGAGCTTAATAAGTCGATTCTTAATCTAGAAAGCAAGATTTTAAGTTATAAAAAAGATAGAGAGAGAAATTTAGAGTTACTTAGAAATTTGTTAAATTTAAAGCCCGAAGAGAGTTTAAAATTAGAAAGTTTAAATTTAGAGAGTTTATCTCTTAGAGATGTGGCTTTTCAAGGGGTGGATTTGAGCGTGCCAAGTTATGCCATCTCAAACAGACCTGACTTAAGAAAAGGAATTTCATCTATAAACTCTGCTTTTTATAATTATAAAGTAAGTCAAAAAAACTTCTATCCAAGCCTTAGTTTAGGGGCTAGTCTAACTGCTAGTAGCGATAGTTTTAGAGGTATTACAGAACTTGATTTTTTAAGTGGAAGCGTAAGGCTAAACTTGCCATTTTTAGACTATAAAAGACTAAAAGAAAATCTTAAAATCAAGGAAATTGAGTTTGAAAAAAGAGTAGTTGAGTATGAAAGAGCTTTAATAAAAGCTCTAAATGAAGTGAGTTTATACTATAAAGAGTATGAAATTTCACTTACAAATTTAGCTCTTTTTGAGGATATTTTAAAAAATAGCCAGAGTTTATCCAAGCTTTATTTAGATAAATACAACTATGGAAATGCTGAACTAAAAGACTATCTAGACGCTAAAAATAGTGAAATTTCAGCAAGGATAAATTTACTAAATGAGAAGTATAAAACTCTAAACTCTGAAATTTTGATATATAAAGCAATGGCAGGGAAATTTAGGAGTTTTTAGATTTGTTTACCAAATTTTATATATAATTACCACTTGGTGATAAAAGTTAGATTTAAAAAGGTAGGTTTTTTATGCAAGAAAATATTTTTAGAGAGTATGATATCAGAGGCATCGTTGGAAGTGAGTTAAATGAGAGAGTTGTTAGAGCGATTGGTATGGCTCTTGGTGAGGTAATGGTACAAAAAGGCGTTAAAACTTTGAGTATCGGGTATGATGCAAGGCTAACTGCTGGTGATATGTTTAGATATCTTGTAAGCGGACTCAACAAGAGTGATATTAAAATTTTTGATATTGGACTTCTACCAACACCAGTTGGGTATTATAGCGTTTTTACAGAAAAATTTGATGCAAATATCATGATAACTGGCTCTCATAACCCTAAAGAATACAATGGTTTTAAGATAACTATTGGAAAAGATAGTTATTTTGGAGAGGATATTCAAACTTTAAAACTAAGAGTAAAAGAGATTTTAAATGAAAGTGTAGAGATAGCTGATGACGTAAGAGCAGAAGAGTTTGACATCTTAACAAGCTATTTAGAGTATCTAACTACAAGTTTTGCTCATTTAAAAGATTTAGATTTAAACATTGTGTGTGACGCAGGAAACGGAACAGCTGGAGTTGTGCTAGAGCCACTAAATGAAGCACTAAATTTAAATATGAAAATTCTATATCCGGAGCCAGATGGAAATTTCCCAAATCACCATCCAGATCCAACCTTGGAAGAGAATTTGATCGATATAAAAAATGAACTTAGAAACGGCTATGATTTAGGGTTTGCGTTTGACGGTGATACAGATAGAATCGCAACTTTAACTAAAACAAGAGATATTAAAGGCGATGAGCTTGCGTATCTTTATGCACTAAATTTAAAAGAGCCAAAAGTTATAGGTGAAGTTAAGTTTTCACAAAGTATTTTTGAAACTATTAATAAATTTGGTACGACATATATCTCAAAAACAGGGCATAGCAACATCAAAAAGATGCTAAAAGAGGGTGACTATGACCTTGGGGCAGAAGTTAGCGGACACATATTTTTCAAAAATAGATTTTTTGGTTTTGATGATGCGATTTATGCGATGCTAAGAGTTATAGAGATAGTTGATAATGGTACAAACTTAGACCAAGAGATTGAAAAATTGCCTAAAGTTTATGATAGCGGTGAGCTTAAGATAGAAGTTAGTGATGATACTAAATTTGAGATAATAGAAGTTTTTAAAGAGCATCTAAACGAGCTTGATTTACCTGAAATTTTAGAAGTCATAGATATAGACGGCATAAGAGTTCACTTTGAAGATGGTTGGGCACTAATGAGAGCGAGCAATACGACGCCGATTTTAGTAGCTAGATTTGAAGCAAATAGTGAAGAGCTAAAAGATGAGTTGCAAACTAAATTTTTAAAACTTGTAGATGAAATAAAGCTTAGTTTTAATTAGGCTTTAATGATAGTTGATGTAAAATGATAAATTATTTATGGAATATTTAAGGAAAAAAATATGGCAGATAAGCTAAACAAAGAAGTCTATATACAAGATGACGAGATAGATTTAGGTGCTCTTTTTAAAACTATTTTTGATTATAAGCATATAGTTATAGGCATCACTTTAGTCTTTATGGTTTTAGGTGTTTTTTACGCTTCTATGCAGACTAAGTGGTTTAAGACTATAGCTGTGGTTGAAGTAGGGCACACTATGGTTAATAATGAGAAAAACTATATAACTAGTTATAATAAGTTTAGTAATGATGTTTTATCTCTAGGTGCTAGTGTAATAGATGATGAAAACACAGTTTTTAAGAGCATATCTGTTGACCATAACATAACTCTAGACGATGAAGATATTTTAATACTAGGTAATGGTTTTTATGCTATAAGTTTGGTTGGTTCAGACAAAGATGCATCAACTTCTGAGATAAATAAAATTATAGATTCTATAGTTTTAGAACATAAAATAGATTTAGAATATGCTATGAGATAAAAAGAGATAGCTTTGGATTTATTAAGGCAAGATATTGCCAGAACAGAAAATATACTTTTAACAGATGCTAATTATCAGTTAGAAACTATTAACAAAGAAGCACCAATGATAGAAGAAAAGATTAATCAAATAACAGAAATCTTAGTAAATCAAAACACAAAAGATATAAGTTCTACGTATAACACCCAGATAGGCAGTAGTGACTATGGACTGTCTTCTTTAATACAATATAGAGATAGTATGATAAGGGGTAGCATAAGTGGTATAAATGCTAAAATATTTGAGCTAGAGGCTATTTTAGCCAACAAAAAAGATCAATATTTTCACATAGAAGAAGATATAAAAGATGGTTATGTAAATACTGAGATTAAATCTATAGCTACTATCAGTATGCCAAATAAAAAAATCTTGATTGTAGCTATATTAGCTTTTGTAGGATTTTTTATAGGTGTGTTTAGTGCCTTAATTTATGGTGCAGTTAAGAATAAAGCAAAATAAAAATTACAAAAAGCTCAAAAATTATATTTAAACATTGGTTTGTATTATTGAGAATTGTAAATGAAATACCAAAGTAGACTATTAGCTGGGAGTTGTAAATTATGTTGGGTATGAGAGTAAAGAATTTTATGAAAGAAGTTTTAGGAAAAAAAAATATTTTTATGTTGAGAGTTGCGAAAGAAGAGTTTTTCGCTTTTTTTGCACCAAAAGAGAATTTAAATATTGAGAAAAAAAATATATGGCTTATTTCTACCACAGCTCATAACAATATAGGTGATTTGGCTATAACCAAAGCAGAGGTAGAATTTTTAAAAGATTATTATAAGGATTATAATTTAATCACCATAAATGATAGAGAGTTTTACGGAGTATATAAAAAAATTAGGAAAAATATAAAAAATAATGATATTATTTTTATTCATGGTGGTGGTAATATGGGAAATGAATATTTTGTCTTGGAGTGGCAGAGATGGCAAATAATAAGGAGAATAAGAAATAATAAAATAATTATACTACCGCAGACTATATTTGTTTCAAATAATCAAAACGCAACTATAAATAAAAATAAATATATGAAGATAGCAAAAGAAATTTACGAACAAGAGAATGTTCATATTTTTGTTAGAGAAAAATTTTCATATGATTTTATAAAATCGAATTTTGCTAATTCAAAAGTCTATCTTGTACCTGATATCGTTCTTAGCTTAAGACATAAGGTAAAAAACCAAAGAAAAAATGTAGTTTTTTGTTTTAGAGATGATTTTGAAAAAATTATTTCAAACGAACTTGTTCAAAATATTAAAGATTTAATTTCTAGTGATTATAAAATACATAAAACAAGTATGATTTATAGTGGAAATAAAGATGTTTTAGAGTTTCAGAATGAAATAGTTTTAGATAAGTTAGATGAGTTCTCTAAATATAAGCTTTGTGTAACTGATAGGCTTCACGCTATGATACTATGTGCTATAGTGGGAACTCCATGTATTGCTTTCAATAACCACAGCAAAAAAGTAGAAGGAGTTTATAAGTGGATTGAAGAGCTTTCTTACATAAGAGTGGTAGATGGTTTTGAAGAGTTCAAAATAGCTCTTGATGAAATAGAATGGAGAGATAGTAAAAGTTTTGTATATAATGTAGATTTTGAAAATTTATATAAAAAAATAATTGATATTTCTTTGGAGAACTAAAATTAAAACAGAGTATATAAGGAATTTTATTAAAAACTCTAGTTGGGGAATTGCTTATATATTTATAGGTGCTATTCTCACATTTGTAACTAGAAAACTATTTTTAGACTTTTTGGGAATAGGGCTTCTTAGTGTAGGCACACTTTTTACTTCTATAATAGGCATGCTTTCTGTTGCTGAATTGGGAGTTTCTGGTGCCGTATCTTATATATGCTATAAGCCAATCGCGGAAAAAGATAAAAGACAATTAAGTATTATAATTAATTCGTATAAGTATATAAACAGAACAATAGGGGCTGTTATTTTTACAATTGGTCTTTGTTTTGTGCCTTTTTTAAAATATATTATTGATATAGAAATAGATGAAATTTATCTTTATCAAATTTATATATTATTCTTGCTTACAAGCGTATCAACCTATTTTTTAGCATATAATAATGTACTTTTGAGGGCAGATCAAAAAGAGTATATATCAACAAAAGTTATAACATTATTTTTTGTATTAAAAAGTTTTGTGCAGATTATAGTTTTAATTTTAACTGAAAGTTACTTGGTTTATTTATCAGTAGATTTAGTTTCAAACATAGCTCTTAATGTTGTTATTTATAAAAAAGTAAATAAGATTTATCCTTTTTTAAAAGAGAAGTTTGAGGTTAGTAAAAGAGAAAAAAAATTAGTTTGGAAAAAACTAAAATACTATATAGTAGGGATGGCTGGTGTTAGAGTAGCTGGAGTAGTTATCAACAATACTGGAAATATAGTGGTGTCAATGATAAATACAATATATGTAGGATTGATTGCTAATTTTAACATCATTGTATTGCTAATAGTATCAATTTTTAATAAAATTTATGCTAGCTTAATTCCAATGATAGGAAATGTAAAAAACGATAAAGATTCAAATAAAAAATTATATGAGATATTTTTAAATATTTTTAATACAAATTCTATATTAACTATTTTGGTAAGTGTAAATTTCTTTATTTTTTCTAATAATATTATAGAATTGTGGATAGGAGAAAAATATAGGGTTTCAGAGTCAATTATTGTAGCTCTTAGTTTAAAATTTTATCATGAATTAATTAAAGCACCTGTTTGGGTTTTTAGAGATTCTCTTGGTTTTTTTAATCAATGTAAAAATGTTTTATTTATAGATGCAGGTTTGAATTTAATTCTTTCATTTTTTCTTGGATTTATGATAGGAGTGGAGGGGGTTATTTTAGCTATAGCGATAGCCCATTTACTTACAAATTTTTGGTATGATGCCAAAATTTTGTATAGGAAGTATTTGAATAGAAACTTGTCGGAGTATTTTATTATAAATATAAAGTATCTTATTTTATTTATATTTTTATGTTGTTTTGTCAAATATGTTTATTTAAATTTTAATTTTAACAGTTTTATTTTAAATTTTATTTTTATAAATATTTTTATATTTATCTTTTTGTGTATTGCTAAGTTTAGTTTTGTAAAAGAAATTTATTTTGCGATAACTAATAGGTTTAAATAATAGTTTTGCCTATATTTATTAATATTGAAAGGGTTATAATATGATTGGTAATTGTTTAGTTTCAATTATAGTTCCAGTTTATAAAGTTGAAAAGTATCTAAAAAAATGCATTGATAGCATTATAGATCAAACATATAAAAATTTAGATATTATTTTAGTGGATGATGGAAGCCCCGATGAGTGTCCTAAAATTTGTGATGAATATGCTTTAAAAGATACGAGAATTAGAGTTATCCATAAAGAAAATGGTGGGCTTAGTGATGCAAGAAATGCTGGACTTGATGTGGCAAATGGTGAATGGATAGTGTTTATTGATAGCGATGATTTTGTAAGTGGATTTTACATAGAGAACTTATATTATTTGGTTAAAAAATACAGAACAAATATAGGCGTTACTAGCTATATGCATGTATATGAAGATAAATTTTATAATTTAAAAGAAGAATCTATATATAATAAAGAAGCTTTAGTTTATCCTCCAGATGAAGCAATAAAAAATATGCTTTATGGTCAAAAATATAATGTTAACGCTTGGGGAAAAATTTATAAAAAAGAGCTTTTTGATGATGTAAGATTTCCAAAAGGTAAGAATTATGAGGATTTAGCAACAATGCCGATAATTTTTCGTATGTCTAATTTAGTGGCTTTTTATGATAAAAAAGATTATTTTTATTTTCAAAGAGAGGATTCAATAATTGGATCTAGTGGAAATAATAAAGATTTTGTCATTTTTGATATTTATAAAAATTTGGAAAAATATTTTTATAAAGATAAAGAAATTATAAAAGCCATTAAAATACGAAAAGTTAGAGATTTTTTTATGATATTGCATAAATTTAAAAATAATCCAAATGGTTTAGAGGATAAAATTAATCTTATACGAAAAACATTAAAAGAAGATTTTTTGTTAGTTATAAAGAGCAATAAGTCAACAACTAAAGACAAGATTAAGATTTTGTTATATAAATTTTTTGGATTGCGGTTTTTTTTATTCTTTAAAGATATTGTAGCGATTGTAAAAAAATAAATATACTATGTTAGTACTTTGTATTTTTAAGTGTGTAATAAATTTGCAATGTTTAGTTTATTTTTATATTTTAAATAGGGATATTAGTTAAAATCTATCAGGCTATTGTAGCTAATATAGGTAAATGTTATAAAAAGCTAGAAATATAGCTATTTTAAATAGAAACTAGTTGCAAAAAGAAGCCTTGATTTGTTGCTGAATGATAAACCGCATAATAAAATTAACAAAAATTTAGAAGATGAAAAAGTAAAGGTTAGTGATGTTGAATAGTTCGTTAGTTTCAATAATTATTCCAGTTTATAATGTAGAAAAATATCTTAAAAAATGTATAGATAGTATCATAAACCAAACCTATGAGAATTTAGAAATTATTTTGGTTAATGATGGAAGTTCTGATAACTCTCCTAGAATTTGTGATGAATATGCTTCTCAAGACTCTAGAATAAAAGTTATCCATAAAGAAAACGGCGGTCAAGCAGATGCTAGAAATATGGCTTTGGATGTCATGAGGGGAGAATGGGTTGTTTTTGTAGATAGCGATGATTTTGTAGGTAAATATTATGTAGAGAATTTATATTATCTAGTTAAAAAATATAATGTCGATATAGGAATAACATCTTATAGATATGTTTATGAAGATAAAAAAATAAGTATAAATTCTAACCTTATAGGAGATGAAGTAGTCTTTAAATATAGTAAATCAGATTCAGTAATGGATATTTTTTATGCTAAATATTGCGATGTTGTGCCATGGGGTAAAATATTTAAAAGAAAAATGTTTGATAACGTAAGGTTTCCAAAAGGCAAAATTTATGAAGATTTAGCCACTATACCTTTAGTTTTTTCTAGGTCAAATTCAGTGGCTTTTTGTAATAAAAAAGATTATTTCTATCTTCAGAGAAGCAGTTCAACAATGAAAATTTGCGGTAACAAAAGAGATTTTATTATTTTTGATGTCTATAAGGACTTAGAGCAGTATTTCTCTGAAGATAAAAAAATTTTAAAAGCTATTAAAATACGAAAAACTAGGGATATTTTTATGCTTTTGTACAAATTTAGAAACAATTTGAATGACTTAGGTGATAAATTTATTTTAATAAATAAAACAATAAAAGAAAATTTTTGGCTAGTTATGAAAAGTAGTGAATCAACACTTATAGATAAAGGACAAATTTTTTTATATAAATTTTTTGGCTTAAAGTTTTTTTTATTTTTTAAGTATATTGCTCTTAGCATAAGAAAGAATATGAGATAAATGACGACGCAATACACTATAGTAATATTTTATATTTTTTTTATAAGTGCTTATGTTGTATCTATTCATTGCAAAGCAATTAGAGGTTGCCTTTATAAAATAACGTTGCTTATAATGTTTTTACTTCTTTCTTTTCAGGATGGTTATGGAACAGATTACAATATGTATAAGATTATTTTTTTAAAAAATGCAGAAACAGATACTTTTCCAGACTACAAAGGCTTTACGATGTACTATATCATTAAGGCTATAAATTTATTTACTAATAATCCGATTATATTTTTTAGCATATGGTCTGCTCTGCAAATTTTATTTTTGAATTTTATGCTCAATGTTTTATATAAATTTTATAATTTTAAAGATAAGCTTCAAATTTTAATGTATATATTAATATCTTTATCATTTTTTACAATGATGTTTAATACTTTAAGATCTATATTTATAACAATGCTAGTCCCAGTAATATTTATTATGTTTTATGAAAGAAAAAAAATAAAATCATTATTTTTAACAATTATAGGTTTTATGTTTCATCCAACAATTATAACAATATTGCCTTTTATTATGGTTTTTAATTTTTTTAAAAAACATTATAAAGCCACTTTTATCCTGTCATTATTTATTGCAGTTTTTGTAATAAATAGAGCCAACTTAGTTCCTAGTTTAGCGGAATTCATTTACAACAATACATCTGGTGATAATGTTTATAGAAATTATTTAGTATCCTATCATATGAAACCGTATGCCAAAGCTATGTTTGGTGAGCTTGGTATTTGGTTTGTACTAATAATGAATCTTTTATCTTTAGTTTTTTATGCAAAAGTAAAAGATTCAAAAACTATATTTTTATATAATTTAGGATATTTTGCTGGGTTATTAAGAATATTTTCATACGGTATACCAATTTTTGGTAGAGTATATATGTTGTTTAATATATTTGAGTTTTTTATTGCTTATTTTTTATTTAATAATTTAAAATATGGAAAAACTTTATATTTAGGATATTGGGTTTTGCTTGCATATTTGATAACTGCTGTAAAATATATTTTTAGTATGGGATAAGATTGATAAAGGAAAACATTATGGAAAATAAAAAAATAGTTATAGCTCAAATAGTTGGAAAAATGGTTGGTGGTGGCGTTGAGGCGGTAGTTATGAACTATTATAGACATATCGATAAGGATAAATTTCAGTTTGATTTTATCGTGACAAGTGACTCTACAAGGGTTCCGCTTGATGAGATAGAGGCTTTTGGCGGAAGAGTGTTGTATATCCCGCCTATAAAAAATCCTTATAGCTATATGAAAAGTTTATATAAAATTTTTAAAGAAAATAAATATTCGATAGTTCATTCTCATGTTAATACACTTAGTGTTTTTTCACTTGCCTGTGCGAGATTTGCTAATGTTCCTATGCGTATATCACATGCTCATTCTACTACAAATAAGGATGAGAAATTAAGAAATTTAGCAAAAAATATCTTAAAAAATTTCTCAAAAATTTTTGCAAATGAATATTTTGCTTGTGGAAAGTATGCTGGAGAATTTCAGTTTGGTAAAAATTCCAACTTTACCATTATAAATAATGCCTTTGAATTAGATAAATTTAAATTTTCACATGAGTATAGAAAAAATATAAGAGCTGGCTTAGGTATAAAAGATAGTGATTTTGTGATAGGGCATGTGGGTAGATTTAGAACCCAGAAGAACCACAAATTTTTAATAGATATTTTTCAGGAAATATTATTTATAAAACCAAATTCAAAACTTCTTTTATTAGGTGATGGAGAACTTTTAAATGATATAGTTAGCTATGTAAAAGAAAAAAATATATATGATATGGTTATATTTGCTGGAAACGTAAATGATGTTTATAAATATTATTCAGCTATGGATGTTTTTGTGTTACCTAGTTTATATGAAGGGCTTCCTGTTGTTGGTCTAGAGGCTCAAGTTGCATCTTTGCCTTGTGTTTTTTCAGATGAAATCACTAAAGAAATTCAGATAAGCACTAGCTCTGCATTTTTATCACTAAGCACTCAAGCTAGTATTTGGGCAAAAGAAATAGTTAATATTTATAATAGTAAAGACAAACATAATACGCTTAATATTGAAAAATATAATATATCTAATGAAGTTAAAAAACTAGAAGGAAAATATATGTTTTTAATAAATAAGGTTAAAAGATAATGAGGTATAGTTATGAATAAAAATTTATCACTATTTTTACTTTTTATTTGTGATATTTTAGTTATCACTTTTTCGATTTTTATGGCTGTTTGTTTGAAAAATATGCTATATGGAGATGAGATATTTCAAAATATTTTTCGTTATATAAATTTTATACCGCTCTATGCTATTATGATACTTTTGTTTTTTCACTATGGAATTTATACGAGAAGGTATGATTTTTGGCACGAAAGCCATATGGTAATAAAAAGTTCATTTTTAGGATTTTTACTCACACTTAGTTTTTTAGCACTTGAAAAAGCCAACTATAGCTACTCAAGGACCGTCTTTGTGTTTAGCTTTATTTTTATGATGATATTTTTACCAAGTACTAAATTTATACTTAAAAGATGGCTTTTTAAAGTTGGAATTTGGAGAAAGAGAGCTAGGATTATAGGTGAAAGTCGTGAGTTTGAGCTTGAACTATTTACTAATCACTATCTTGGCTATGTTCGTGCAAAGGGCAAGGAATATGAGTCAATTTTTATAGGTGGAAGTAGACTAAGTTCCGATAATCTTAACGAGTTAATTGAACAAAATATTAAAGAAAATAAAGAGATTTTATTTAGTCCAATACTTCAGAGTTATGATTTTTCAAAAGCCTATATTTACAATATCTTTAATTCACGCACAAATGTTTTTGCTATACAAAACTCACTTAAGAGTAAATTTAATATGGCTTCAAAACGGGCCTTAGATATCTTTTTGATACTTCTTTCTATGCCTTTGCTTGTGCCTATTTTTGTGATTATTATGCTTGCAGTGAAAATAAGCGAACCAAAAGGAAGTATATTTTTTTCTCAGCCAAGACTTGGTTTAAATGGAAAAATTTTTAGTTGTTATAAATTTCGCTCAATGTGTGCAGATCAGAGTTTTATGAATGAGTGGCTGGAGCAAAATCCAGATGAGACTGAATATTATAAAATTTTTAAAAGGTATAAAAACGATCCAAGGATAACAAAAATAGGTAAATTTTTAAGAAAAACTTCGCTTGATGAACTCCCGCAACTTATAAACGTCTTAAAAGGTGATATGAGTATTGTAGGGCCTAGACCATATTTGCCAGCAGAGTCTGTTGATTTTGAAGATAAAATAGATTTAGTTTTGGCTGTTAGACCGGGTATTACTGGCATTTGGCAGGTAAGTGGTAGAAGCGATGTTGATTTTGCTACAAGAGCACAGATGGATACATGGTATATGAAAAACTGGAGCGTTTGGAATGATATAGTGATAATCATCAAAACTTTTAAAGTAGTTTTAGTACGCGAAGGTGCATCTTAAGGTTGTTGGAGAAAATACCAACATTAGCTTTTTATAGTAAGAAAAAGCTAATGTTTTCTATAGTTCATGGTGACAAATGAAACCGCCGTGGCAATCCGTTAAATAAAATGGATTGCCACGTTTTTTAGATTATTTTTATAATGATTATAAATGGCAGATTGTCATGAAATTAGTTTCTAAATTTCACAATTTAAAAAAACCTAAACTCTTCCCCAAGATAATGTTTTCTAACATTCTCATCCGATGCTACTTCATCACTCGTTCCACTAGCTAGAATCTCACCATCTTTCATCACATATGCTCTATCACAAATTGCTAAAGTCTCTCTAACGTTATGATCTGTTATAAGTATGCCAATATCAAGTTTTTTTAAGTCTTTTACAATGTTTTGTATATCAGCTACAGCGATAGGGTCAACCCCAGCAAAAGGCTCATCAAGGAGTAAAAACTTAGGAGTTATGACAAGGCTTCTTGCTATCTCGCATCTTCTTCTCTCCCCACCACTTAGGCTTACGCCAAGCCTGTTTCTAATAGGAGTTATGTTAAGTAGGTCAAGCATCTCTTCTACTTTTTTTCTAGCTTCGTTTTTATCTTTGAAATTTACCTCTGCGGCAAGAAGTAGGTTATCTTCAACGCTTAAATCTTTAAAAACACTGCTTTCCTGAGGTAGGTAGCCAATTCCTAGCTGTGCACGTTTATGGAGTGGAACTTTTGTTATGTCTGTCTCATCAAGTTTTACTATCCCAGAAGTTGGACTTATAAGTCCACATATCATATAAAAGCTTGTTGTTTTTCCAGCTCCGTTTGGCCCTAAAAGCCCAACTATCTCACCGCTTTTTACTTCTAGCGAAACACCGTTTATAATATTTGTTTTTTTAATAATTTTTTTTAAATCAATAGCTTCAAGTTTATGCATAACTTACCTTATATAGTCTTTTATTTCCTAATGGTTCTATCTCTATGATAGAGTAGTCTATCTCAAATTTTTTAAGGGCATTTTCAAGTCTCTCATCTCCCCATTCAACCAAATGTAGCCCATCTTCAAAGAAGTTCTCAAAAAGCCCATTTTTTATGATGCCATCAAACCCACTTTGATACAAATCATAGTGATAAATATCTCCGTAGTTTTGCATCACGCTAAATGTTGGAGAGCTTACAACTCCGTCAAACCCTCTAAATTTAGCTATCTCTTTAACTAGAGTTGTTTTACCACTTGCTAAATTTCCTCTTAGGATTATCACACCTTGGGATGGCAGGGTTTTTACCAAATTTAGAAGTTCGTTTTGGCTTAACTCAAAGCTCTTTGATGTATTCACTTTGCTTACTTTTAGGGGTGTTTTTTGTAGTTGGGAAGCTTAAAACTTCATACTTTTTCTCGCCCTTTAAGAATTTAATGGTGATAATATCGCCTATTTTAAGCTCTTTTGCAGGTTTACAAACCACATCATTTATGCTAACAACGCCACTTTTACACATATCTTCGCTTACAGCTCTACGTTTTACAACATTAACTGCGTTTAAAAATTTATCTATTCTCATGGGCGATATCATACCTAAATTTAAATAAATTTTGGGTAATTTACTTATCTTTAAATGAAATTTAGATAGAATTAAAGCCTAAATTTATATAAAAAGGTTACTAAAATGAAAAAAAACGTTAAAAAAGCAGTTTTAGCCTACTCAGGCGGACTTGATACGAGCATCATTTTAAAATGGCTAGGCGATAATTACGGTTGTGAAGTTGTGACTTTTACAGCAGATATCGGACAAAACGAAGACTTAGCTCCAGTAAAAGACAAAGCATTAAAACTTGGCATAAAAGAGGAAAATATCTTTATACTTGACTTAAAAGAAGAGTTTGCAAGAGACTATGTTTTTCCTATGTTTAGAGCAAATACTATTTATGAAGGCGAGTATCTGCTTGGCACAAGTATCGCTAGACCACTGATAGCTAAACATTTAGTAGAAATCGCTAAAAAAACAGGAGCGGACGCTATAAGCCACGGTGCGACAGGTAAGGGAAACGACCAAGTAAGATTTGAACTTGGTGCTTACGCCCTAATGCCAGATGTGAAAATCATCGCACCTTGGAGAGAGTGGGACTTAAATAGCCGTGAAAAACTTCTTGCTTATGCTGAGAAAAACGGCATTGTAATTGAGAAAAAACCAGGCAAATCTCCATACTCAATGGATGCGAACTTGCTTCACATCTCATATGAAGGTCTTGTTTTAGAAGATCCAAACGCAAGCCCTGAGCCTGACATGTGGAGATGGACGGTTGATCCAAAAGATGCACCAAATGAGAGTGAAATCATCGAAATAGAGTATAAAAATGGTGACCCAGTTGCCCTAAACGGCAAAGTTTTAAGCCCTGCAAATATGCTAGATGCCTTAAATAAGCTTGGTGCAAAACACGGTATCGGAAGACTTGACTTAGTAGAAAATAGATATGTTGGTATGAAGTCAAGGGGTTGCTATGAAACACCAGGTGGAACCATCATGCTAAAAGCTCATAGAGCTATTGAGAGCTTGACTTTAGACAAAGGTGCAGCTCATTTAAAAGATGATATTATGCCAAAATACGCAGAACTTATCTATAACGGTTTTTGGTTTTCACCTGAGAGACTTATGCTTCAAGCACTAATTGATGAGAGTCAAAAGCATGTAAATGGCGTAGTTAGACTAGAGCTTTACAAAGGAAATGTTATAGTTCTTGGAAGAAGTAGTAAAACTGATAGCCTATTTAACGCTGATTTTAGTACGTTTGAGGAAGATAGCGTTTATGACCAAAAAGACGCAGAAGGCTTTATAAAACTAAATGCTTTAAGATTTATAATAGCTGGAAAAAATGGTAGAAAAATGGAATAACAGATAAAATTTATGTATTATAATATGTAAAATTATACAAATAAAGGATTAAATTTAATGAAAGTATTATTATTAAAAGATGTAAAAAGCTTAGGAAAAGCTGGAGAGATAAAAGAAGTAAAAGATGGATATGGGCATAACTTTTTAGTTGCAAGGGGACTTGCTAAAGTTGCAACTGATGCAGTCATCAGACAGTATAATGCTGATAAAAGAAAAGAAGCCGAAGAGTTAGACTATGAAATCGCTAGCCTAAACGCTCTAAAAAAGGAACTAAAAACTGTAAGAGTTAAGGTTAAAAAACCAGCAGGAGAGGGCGGGGCACTATTTGGCTCTGTAACAAAAGATGAAATTTCAACTGCCCTAAAAGAGCAAAAAAACTTAGACATAGATAAAAAAGTCCTTGAAATGGAGGCTATAAAACATGTTGGAATTTTTGACGTGGAAGCTAAGTTCAAACACTCTATCACAGCTAAATTTGAAGTGGAAGTGGTGGCTGAGTAATGTTTCACGCAACAACCATACTTGCCTACAAAGGCAAAAATGGCTCGGTAATTGGCGGAGATGGGCAAGTTAGCTTTGGAAATACAGTTTTAAAAGGCACAGCTACAAAGATAAGAAAAATCGGCAAAGACGGCTCTGTTTTAGCTGGCTTTGCTGGTAGCACGGCTGATGCTTTTATGCTTTTTGATATGTTTGAAAAGCATCTTGATAGCTCGAAAGGCGATCTTTTAAGAGCGGCAATTGAGTTTAGTAAAGAGTGGAGAAAAGATAAATATCTTAGAAAACTTGAAGCTATGATGCTTGTTTTAGATAGAGAACACGTTTTTATACTAACAGGTGTTGGCGATGTTGTAGAGCCTGATGATGGTAAAATTGCCGCCATTGGAAGTGGTGGAAACTACGCTTTAAGTGCGGCAAGAGCACTGGATAAATTTGGAACTCTAAACGAAGAAGAGCTTGTAAAGGAAAGCCTTAAAATCGCAGGGGAAATTTGTATCTATACAAACACAAACATTAAAACTTACGCTATATGGGATGATAAATAATGCTTACACCAAGAGAGATTGTTGAAAAACTAGACGAATATGTTATCGGCCAAAAGGATGCTAAGAGAGTTATAGCTGTAGCTTTAAGAAACAGATATAGAAGGATGAGATTAGATGATGACATAAGAGATGAGGTCATCCCTAAAAATATCCTTATGATAGGCTCAACCGGAGTTGGAAAGACAGAAATCGCAAGAAGACTCTCAAAGCTTTTTGGACTTCCATTTATAAAAGTTGAGGCTAGCAAATACACCGAAGTTGGCTTTGTGGGAAGGGATGTTGAGAGCATGGTAAGAGACCTTGCAAATGCAGCAGTTGACTTGGTAAAAAATGAAGAGATTGAAAAAAGTAGCGATAAAATAGATGAGTATGTGGAAAAAGAAATTTTAGAAAAACTTCTTCCACCACTTCCAAAAGGTGCAAGTGAAGAAAAGCTTAATGACTACAAAAATAGCTATGAAAAGATGAGAGAAAAGCTAAAAAGTGGCTCTTTAGATGAATTAAATATCGAGATAGAAGTTAGAGAGAGCTCACTTGATACAAACCCAAACTTACCACCCGAGATGCAAAATATGCAAGAAAGCTTTGTTAAAATCATTGGCGTTGCTAGTAGAAAAGTTAAAAAAACTCTTAAAATAAAAGACGCTAAAATTGTCCTTAGAAATGAGGCTAGTGAGAAAGTTTTAGATATGGAAGCTATAAAAACTGAAGCCATGAGAAGAGCTGGGCAGGAAGGTGTGATTTTCATAGATGAGATAGATAAAGTCGCAGTTTCTAGTAGTGTTTCAAGACAAGATCCGAGCAAAGAGGGGGTTCAAAGAGATTTACTACCTATAGTTGAGGGTTCAAGTGTCTCTACAAAATATGGCACTCTAAATACTGACCACATTCTTTTCATCGCAGCTGGGGCATTTCATATGAGTAAACCAAGCGATTTAATTCCCGAGCTTCAAGGCAGATTTCCACTAAGAGTTGAGTTAAATAGTCTTGATGAAGACGCTCTTTATGAGATTTTAACCAAACCTAAAAACTCACTTTTGAAGCAGTATAAGGCTCTTTTAAAAACCGAAGATGTAAATTTAGAGTTTAGTGAAGATGGTATCAAAGAGATAGCAAAAATAGCTGCTTCTACAAATGAAAAAATAGAAGATATCGGAGCTAGAAGGCTTCACACTGTAGTTGAAAAAGTGCTTGAAGATATAAGTTATGAGGCGGATGATTACGCTGGAAAAACTGTAACGGTTGATAAGGCTTTGGTTCAAGAAAAATTAGGTGAAATTTCACAAAGTCAAGATTTGGCTAGATATATTTTATAAAAAAAGGAAAAAGTTTGAAAAGTGGATTTGTATCTTTGATAGGCAGAACAAATGCTGGAAAGAGTAGTTTGCTAAATTTCTTACTTGGGGAGAAAATTTCTATGGTCTCTCATAAACAAAACGCAACTAGAAGGAAGGTTAACGGCATCGTTATGAACGGCAAAGATCAAATCATTTTCATAGACACCCCAGGGCTTCATGAGAGCGGCAAAACTATGAATAAAGCGATGGTTGAGCTAGCTTTAAAGTCCATTGGGGACGCTGATTTAGTTCTTTTTTTAGCTTCTGTTCATGATACGACACAAAACTACGAGAAGTTTTTAGAGCTTAATGAGAGCGTAAAACATATCTTAATTTTAACAAAGATTGACGAAGTAAGCGATGAAAAGCTAGCTAAAAAGATAACAGAATACTCTAAATTTAGTGAGAAGTTTTTAGCACTTGTACCAACTTCTATAAAAAAACAAATTTGCAAACAACCACTTCTTGATGAAATTTCAAAGCATCTGCCAGAACATGAGTATTTTTACGACCCTGAAATAATAAGCACAACAATGACCAAAGATATCTATAGAGATTTTATTTTAGAAGCTATTTTTGACTCAGTTAGTAGCGAGGTGCCGTATAGTTCTGATGTGATGGTAAAAAAGGTTATAGAAGAGCCAGATTTACTTAGTGTTTATGCCGAAATCATCACAGATACAAGCTCACATAAAATGATACTGATTGGTAAAAATGGCGATACCATAAAACGAATCGGAATTAAAGCAAGAAAACTAATTTCAGAGTTTGCAAATATTAAAGTTTATTTAAATTTAGAAGTTGTTGTAAAAAAAGGGTGGAATTTAGACGAAAAAAACATTAAAAAGCACTTTATTTATTGATTTTTGATTAATATGGAATTAAAAAGCACTTTATCTATTGATTTTTAATTAAAATTTGTTTAAAATTCGGAATTAGGAGAAATGTCTCTTTAGAAAGGAAAAATTTCCATGTTTGAAAAATTTAAAAAAGAAAAAATTAAAAAAACAGAGAAAAAGCCAAAAAAGGATAAGAAAAAACGCACCAAAAAAGGTGGTAGTGCGATTATTTCTATCAATAGAGTGACTGAAAACTCTTTTGTGTTTTTTGAGAATGAAATTTCTGTTTATGAAGAAAAGTTAAAAAACAAAGAGTTTTTTATAACCTACATTCAAAATAAGGATATCCTATCGGCAAGTATCGAGATAAACAGAGTTACTCCAGAGCATGAAGTAGCAGATGCTATTATTATAAAAGCTTACGAAGATTTAGCTTTAGATCCAAACGATGATTATAAAATTACTTATATAGAGTCCCCAAACTCTTCAGGTGATAGTAGATTTTATAATGTTTTTGTTGTTAATAACACACTTCTAAGACAAAATCTCTCATATATAGCAGAAAATACTAAGTATATAGACTATGTTGCTTTGACTCCATTTTTAATGAGCGGTTTGTATAGTAGAAGCTTACTCTCGCCAACTGAAATTGACTGTTTTGTTTATCTTCAGCATGATGATGCATTTTTAGTTATTTATCAAAATGGGGAGTATTTTGAATCAAGACCTATAAGATACAATTTAAAATTTATCTATGATAAGTTTTGTGAGCTTGCTGGAGAGAGAGTTGATGAAAAAGAACTTTATAGAAAACTCTCAGATGGCAGTATTTATTTAGAAGATAGTAAAAAACTTGATTATATCATTCAAATTTTTGATGATATGTTTTTTTATTTGGGTGATCTTTTAAACAGTATTAGTAAAATCAATGGCATTAAGATAAATAATTTTTATTTCTCTAGTGATATAGGAGCTATTTCTGGCATAGATGCTTTTGTAGAAGAAAGGCTTGGTTTTAAATATAAAGCTTTTGATTTTTCAATTGCACTTAACCAAAAAAATACTGAAGGCTTAACTCAACTTGATATTTTAATGATGCTTTTAGCTCAAGACTATTTAATAAATAAAGATGATGACTATAACTATTCACCATTTCTAAGACCTCCTCCTTTAGCTCAAAGACCAAGTGGAAAACTTATCTCCTTGTCTGCTTTGGCTTTTGTGGCGGCCATGGCATATCCTAGTTATCAGTATGCTGTTGGATATCAAAACCAAAAACTTACAGAAGAAAAGCAAATCGAATTTAATGAAAAAGATAAGAGAAGAAGTGAAATTAGTGCTAAGCTTGCTGATTTGGAGGCAAAAAAAGAGCAAAAAGATAAAGAAATCGCTGCACAAAGCGAGTATTTAAATAAAAGATCCGAGCTTCTTAGTGCTATGCATGATAAAAAAGTTAATTATCCTATGAAGAGTAAGGCTATTTATGATATCTCAAATTTGATAAACAAACAAGAGGGAACTCTTTATAAAATTTACAATTCTGATCAAAATTTAACTTTTACTATTAGAACTGATACAGAAAAAAAGATGACAGAGCTTTTAGATGATATTAGTAAGACAAGGGGCTACTCTGTTAATACAGAGCTTATTGTTTTGGATGAAAACAATCAAACTGTTGCTTATGAAAGCAACGTAAGTGTTAAGATGAGATAGGTGGGACAATGAAAGAGAGTATTTTAGATAAAATTGATAATGAGTTATCAAGTAAGTCAAAAGACCAAGCTCAGATGCTAATGTTGGTAGTAGCTTTATTGGTGGCTTTTTTAGTTTATTTAGTTGTTTTTCCGATGGCACAGGAGTATTTTGACGAGAAACAAAATGCTCTAAATAATATCAACAGAGAGCTTTCTAATGTTGATGCTTATCTTAGAAATAATGATGAAGCAAAAATTACAGCATCTCAAAATGAGTTAAATGAAAAAATTGCTAGACACGACTCTTTGGTTTATCAAAATAATTATATTGATAATAAATTAAAAGAGCTGTCTCAAATCAGCTATAATGAACAAAATTGGGCTGGGTTTTTAGACTCACTTACAAAATCAGCTAAAGAAAATGGCATAAAAGTTAAATCTATTTCTAGCAAGACTTTAGGCGATAAGCAATTAGGAGTCCATCCGATGCTAGATGTAAATATCGATATAGAAGGTGGATTTCATAGTGTGTTAAAGTATATAAACGATATTGAGGAGTCTAAAATGGTTGTAGATGTAAACGGTTTAGATATCAATTCAACATCAGATATCACAGTAGGTGGTGATATAAAAGTTTCTGTTTGGGGGATAAAACACTAATGAAAAAGAATTTAATATTATTAGTTTTTATAGGCACCGTATGTCTACATGCAAACGAGGATGCAAACTCATCAGTTGATGTTGCTGTATCTGAAAGTAAAAACACTCCAGATATGTCTGCTTATGATAGGCAGTTTGATGCCATAGCAAAAACGAGAGTTGGGTTGAGTGATAAAGAAATACTTCTTCTTAAAAATCCTTTTGAGATTGAAAAAGATCTGAGCAAGGTTGATTTAGAAGAAGATGAGATTGATCCAGGACTGGTTGGTAAGTCTTTAAACGCTATCGTTACAGATAGGGTTAAAATCAACGATGATTGGTATAATCTAGGGGATTATATAGGTTCTTATAAAATTGTAGAAATAAAAGACAAAAGTGTCGTGTTAGAAAATGAAAAACATAGTTTAGAATTGAATTTAAAACAAGGAAGTCAAAATGTTATTATCGAGATTAACTAAAAAACTGCTTCTGCCTTTAGTGCTAGTTGTAGGTCTTTACGCGAATGATTGCGAAAGAAGAGCTTTTAATATAACCATAACCGATACCGTAACTTTAAATGAGATACTGGTTCAGCTATCAAATGTTTGCAAGTTTAGTATAGTCGCCAAAGATGTTATAGCAGGCGAAGAGCTTCAAAGAGAGATAAATGGTGTAAGTATAAAAGATCTTAGCCTAAGAGAGACTTTTAATATACTTATAAGAGGTAATAACCTTGACTATGAGTTTAAGAACCAAACTTTAAGCATTTCAGCTCTTCAGACTAAAACTTTTAAAATAGACTATATAACAGGGGTTAGAGAGGGAACTGCGATTCTTAGAGCCTCAACTGACTCATCTCCATATGAGATAGATGATGAAAGGGATGCTGAGTCTTTAGAGGATAATAGAATTACTACTTTAGAAAAGTTTGATTTTTGGTCAACATTGTCTGATGAGGTAACTGCTATCTTAAACAACGGAACAGAAAGATACCAAGCAATTGCTCCTATCATAAATCAGAATGCTGGACTTGTAACAGTTACTGGTATGAAATCCCAAGTAGATAGAGTTGAAAAATATGTAGCTGAGATGCAAAGAAGACTAAAAAGACAAGTAATGCTTGATGTTACTATAGTTGAAGTTCAGCTTAGCAATAACTATACCAAAGGAATTGACTGGTCTAAATTTGAAATAGGTTTTAACAGTTATCTAGGAAACAATCCTCTTACTCCAAGTGGTTTTACATTTGGAAATAGGAATCCGGCTGTTATGACCACTAATAGAGGAACACCTCCACAGATTGATAGTGCTACTGGAAGGATCACATCATATGGGTCAGATCCTACATTTGAGTGGGGTAATCATATGGGGACAAAAGCTAGTCAGAGTAATGGAGTATGGGCTATAGGTGCAAATTTAAATTTTAATATCGACGGAGCTATAAATTTCTTAGAAACCAAAGGAAAAAGCAAAGTAATATCTAGTCCAAAAGTTATGACTTTGAATAATCAGCAAGCTATAATCACAGTTGGCGATGTTATAAACTATGTTCTTCTGGAGTCTCAAGATTACTCTGATGATGGAACACCAACTTCCCAAGACACTACGATGTATTCAAGCTTTATAGGGATTTTGCTAAACATTACACCTGAGATTTCAGATAACAATAAAATAATGCTTAGGATAAACCCAAGCTTAAGTGAGTTTAAATATAAAGAGGATGATGTTTATAGAACAGAGCCAAGAGGTATAGCACCAGATACAAAAGAGAAGAAAATTTCAACCGTTATAACAGTTGGCAACGGAGATACTGTAATACTTGGTGGCATGATAGGACAATCTAAAACAAAAAATAATACCAGAGTTCCGATTCTTAGTGAAATTCCTTTAGTTGGCGGATTGTTTAAGAGTACAGGCGATATCCTATCAACAACAGAGCTTGTATTTATCATAACTCCAACCATTATGGACAACACTTCGGATCTTAAATTGGCGGATTCTTTAAAAGATTTAGGGTATTCAAAGTCAATTTATTATCATGAGTAACAACTACACTAAAATTAAAAATATATTCATCGAAACAGATGATATTAGTGAGTTTGTTAATCTTGATAAATCAACCCTTGCTTACCATAAGATTATAAGTGCTTTGCAAAAACCGCTTAAACTTATACTTTTTTATGGTAAGCCAGGGACTGGAAAGACATTTTTACTCTATAAAATAAAAGAAGATTTAGAAGATAAGGCTAAGGTCGTCTTTTTTCCTCAACCTTTTTTTGATGAAAAAGAGTTTTTTAATGAGTTGTTTTTTAAAATCTTTGATAAAAAGTCTCGGCATAAAATAGATGGATATGAAAGTTTTATGAGAATTTATCAAATAGAGATAGAAAAGCCTAACTCGCCTGTTCAAAAGACGGAGCAGGTTGTAATACTTTTAGACGAGGCTCAGTTTTATCCGCCTGTTTTAATAGAAAAAATTAGACTTATGGCGGATAGTAGGCTTTTTAAATTTCTTTTTACAGTTCATAAAACTGATGAAGAGGATGTTTTGGCAAAAGATTATTTTAAAACAAGAATTTGGTCAAGCATAGAGCTTCCAAACTCAACTTTGGGCGAGTTAAAACTCTACATCGAAAAAAAGCTTATGTTTCATGAAGTTTATCCTTATTTTCATCAGTTTAGCGATGAGAATTTTAATCTGATTTTTCATTTAACAGATGGAAATTTAAGAAATTTAAATAAACTGCTTTATAAAATTTATGAGATTTGTGAGTATTATGAAGAAAATAGACCAACAGAGTTAAGCCCATCTAGCTTTAGTGATAAGATTATAGAGATGGCAGCAATCAGTGCAGGACTTATAAATGCTTGAACATTATGAAATAGTAGAACTAGAAGAAAAATGGAAAAAATATAAGGATAGTAGCAAAATTTTTCAATTTAATAAATTTAGTAAATTTAAAAATTTTAAACTTGATAAAACTATCTCTTTTTTGCTGATTTTGATTTCAGCATCGTTAGGGGCTGTTATTTGGCTTATATCTCCAAATAATGCTACTAAAGAGAGTGTTTTAGAGCAAACTAGTACTGCAAAAATTGAGAAAAATATAGAATCTGGTTTTGTAGAAGAAAAAGAAGATGAAGATATAAAACAAAAAACAGTAAAAAATGAATTTGTAGAAAATCCAGCACCAGAACAAGAAAATAGAGGCACTTTAACTTTTAGCGATATTGGGATAAGCTCTAGTGTTGATGCTGGGGGCTTTATCATAAACAATAGATACAAGGATAGTAATCAAGATACTCCTACATTAGCTGGAATAGAGCCAAGTCAGAGTTTGAATCAAATTCCAAAAGATGAGATTATAGACTTTGGAAATCCACCATCTGCTCCAAGAGCTAGTGCAGGGACAAGAGCTAGTAGTTCAAGTAGTGGAAAGGTAGTTATTCAAACCTCTCCCATGAAAGTAAGTGAGAAGAGCCTAGAGGAGAAGTTTTATTCTACAAATGACATAGTCTATTCTATTAGACTTTCGGAAAATGCTTATAAAAATAAAAACTATAATGAAGCTATAAAATGGGCACTGATTTCAAATGAGCTTGATAAAAACAATCCTCAAAGCTGGATACTTTTTGCAAAAGCTACTTATAAAAAGGGCAATAAAGAGGATGCGTTAATAGCTCTTAAAAATTTTGATGGCAGAGTGCCAACTGCTGAGGTTAAGGCTCTTATAAAGCAAATTCAAAATGGTGATTTATAATGCGAAAATTTATAGTTTTTTTATCATTTTTAAGTTTTCTTTTTGGGCTTGATAGCTATGATGTAAAAAACTGGTATGATGCAGGTAGCTATAACAGGGTTTGTCAAGATAGCGTTAGAGAGTATTTTATACTAAATCAAGACCCAGCTATTGCAAATATGTATGCAAACTCATGTCTTCAGATGGATAAGATAAATGAGCTTATCATCCCTGTGGTTATGCTTTACGAGACAAAAGAAGCAAGGGTAAATGCATCCTTGTATGCAACTATTCTTTTTCAAAAAAAGATGCTTTATTTAGCTTTGGTTGATGGGGTAGATATAAGCTATATAAGAACTCCAAAAGTAGAGTATATTTTATCTATAGTGTTTGATAAATTTGTTGCAAAAGAGTATGAAGTTGTTGGAGATGCATATAGGATAAAACTGACTGAAAACTCATACTCAGACTTGTTAGTAAATGAGGAAAATGGCATTACGCAGATGATAATTGCTATTTATGAGGATGGTAGATTAAGGTCTGTTAAAAAATATTGGTAATATATAAATTTGGTAGGAAGATATGGAAAAACTTGAAGAACTGATTGTAGGTGTTTTAATAAATCAAAACATTATCCCAGCTGAAGCAAAAAGCGATATTTCAGAAAAGATTAGCATCGGCTTGACTTTGGGAGAAGTTTTGGTGGGAGATAACTATATCTCAGAGACGCAGTTATCCATAGTTCTTTCAGAGCTTTATAAATTAAAAAAAATTACTATCAATGATGTCACGGAGAAGTTTTTTATAGATAAAGATACTTTTTTAACAATCTTTGCTAAAAGATTTAAAATGGAGTATATAAATCTAAATGAAATAGATATAGATTATAGAATAGCTGAAAAAATTTCTCTAAATCAACTCAAAAAATTTGATGCCCTTCCTATAAAAGAGGATGATTTAAATGTATATGTTGCATTTAAAGATCCATTTGATTTAAATGCCCAAGATAGAATCCAAGGTCTTTTTAGTAGAAAACTTTTAAAAGTTGTTATGAGTGACCCAGACCAGATAGATAAGTATCTAGGAAAGCTTGTATTGTCTGAGAGTATAAAAGGTCTTGTTGCCGAGATTAGGCAAGAGCTTTCAGGAACTGGAGAGGACGCTGTTGATAGCAGCACAAGCTCTGGTATTTTAAGGCTTATAGAGACAATTGTAAAACAATCAATCAGCCTAAGAGGTAGTGACATTCACGTTGAGCCAACCGAGACAAACTGCATAGTCAGAACGAGAATAGATGGTATGCTAAATGAAATTTTCATCTTTGATAAGGATATCTATCCACCACTTGTTTCAAGACTAAAACTTTTATCAAATATGGATATAGCTGAGAGAAGAAGACCTCAGGATGGTAGATTTTCTTTAATGGTTGGGGAAAAAGAGTATGATTTTCGTATCTCAACTCTACCTATAGTAAATGGTGAGAGTATAGTTATGAGAATTTTGGATAAATCTAAGGTTTTAATTAGTCTTGATAAGCTTGGAATGCATCCAGAAAATTTAAGGAAATTTAACTCTGCTATGCACTCTCCTTATGGCATTATCTTAGTTACAGGACCGACAGGAAGTGGTAAAACTACAACTTTGTATGCTGCACTTAATGATATAAAAAATGTTACAACTAAGATTATTACAGTTGAAGATCCAGTTGAGTATCAGTTAAATTTAATTCAACAAGTTCATGTTAATGAAAAAGCAGGGCTTACGTTTGCTTCAGCACTTAGGTCGATTCTTCGTCAAGACCCTGATATTATAATGATAGGTGAGATTAGAGACCAAGAAACTCTAAGAATCGCGATACAATCAGCTCTTACAGGACACTTAGTTTTCTCAACGCTTCACACAAACGACGCTATTGGATCAATTCCAAGAATGATAGATATGGGTATTGAGAGTTATTTAATAAGTGGTTCTGTTATAGCTATTGAGGCTCAAAGACTTATTAGAAAACTTTGCCCAAAATGCAAACAGCCAACAACGCTACCAAGAACTACGATAGATAAAATTTCTAAGTATCTGCCAGAGAGTTATCAGTTTTATAAGGCAGTGGGGTGTGACAGTTGTGCAAGAAGTGGATATGCGGGTAGGGAGATGATAAGTGAAGTTTTACCAATTTCAGATAAGATACAAAATTTAATAGCAGCAGAGGCTAGTAAAGATGAGATAAGTGAAGTTGCTTATGAAGAGGGATTTATAGATATGTTCCATGATGCAATCTCTAGAGCAGCTTTAGGAGTTACAAGTTTAGAAGAGGTTTATAGGGTGGCAAGAGAATGAAAAACTACGAAGTAGAGTATATAAAAGATGGCAGACGCCAAAAGATGTTTGTAAAAGCTCAAAACAAAGTTGCAGCTCAAAATATAGCTAAAAGACAAAAAAGCGGGACTATTGTAAAGGTGGGTGAAACAAAAAGTGTTCCACTTGAGTCTCAGCTTGCCGATTTGAAATCATCGGTTACAAGGCTTTTAGGGGTTGGAGCTAGAATAAAAATTCCAAACTTAGTAGCTTCAATCAGACAGCTTGCAGTTATGACAAGTGCTGGGATATCCATACATGATAGTATAAAAGAGGTCGCAAACTCAGCTGAGGATAAACGACTAAAAGAAATTTTTACTTCAATGAGTGATGATTTAAACTCAGGACTTAGCTTAACCGAAGCTGCTAGTAAATTTAGACCGGAATTAGGTGATCTTTTTATAGCTATGGTCAACCTTGGTGAAAATACGGGTAATATGGCTGAGTCTTTGACAAATTTATCTAATATGATGCAAGAAGTTTGGGATAATCAGCAAAAGTTTAAAAAAGCTATGAGATATCCTATCACTATCTTGGTGGCACTGGCTGTAGCTTTTGCTATTTTGATGATGTTTGTTGTACCTCAGTTTAAAGAGATATTTGATGATTTGGGGGCAAATTTACCTCTTCCAACTCGTATATTATTTACTATAGAAAATCTTTTAAATAATTATGGCTTATATGTTTTAATTGCAATATTTGGCTCCATTTGGGCTATAGGATATATGCTTAGAACAAGTGATGATTTTAAAAAAGGGTGGGATAAGATGATTTTAAAAGTCTATCTTTTTGGAAAAATTGTCTTTTTCTCAACTATGTCGCGTTTTACTCTTATATTTTCCGAGCTAACAAGAGCTGGAATTCCAATAGCAGATGCCCTAGATACTGCAAATAAAATGGTTGCTAACCAAACTTTAAAAGTAAAACTTGGCTCAGTTAGGATAGCTGTTCAGCAAGGTGTAAGTTTGACAGATGCTTTTAGAAATACAGAGCTTTTTGAGGGGATGCTTATCCAGATGATTAGTGCTGGAGAGCAGAGTGGTAGCATAGATGTTATGCTTAAAAACGTTGCTGATTATTACAAGATGAGGTTTGATGATATTATAGATAATATTTCTAGTTATGTTGAGCCTATACTTCTCTTTTTTATGGCAGCATTAGTACTTCTTCTTGCACTTGGTATATTTATGCCTATGTGGGATTTAGGAAGTGCAGTTAAAGGTGGATAATTTGGGTAGCTTTACCCAAATTAAACCTTTTTAAAAGTTATTTTGCTACAATCATAGTTTAAATTCTCTTAAAGGTTTTATTATTTTAAAAGAAATTATTTTTATAATAACCATATCACTATTTATTTTTTTAGAACTGGCTACCATCTCGCTAAATCCAGCTTTTGTCGGAAGCTTAGGGGCTAGCATTGGGCATTATAATATCTATTTTTTTGGATATTTTGCTTATTTTTATCCAGTTTTTTCTATTATGTTAGTATATTATATTTTTAAAAGAGTTAAAAAGATAAGCTTTCGTGTAGTTGAGTTCATTACAGGGTTGACTTTGCTTTTTGTTACTATATTAGTTGCTCAAGCAAGCAGTTTTAGTACATATAGAGGTCTCATAGGAGATGGGATTGTAGTTTCTTTGAAAGAGATAATTGGCACAGCTGGAGTTTGGGTTTTTATAATTATGATGTTTGGACTATCTATAGTTTTGATTTTTGAAGAGAGAATTACAACTATAATTAAAAAATCTTTTATTTTGCCAAAAAAACATCTTGAAGTTGTGATTGAGAAAAAAGATGAAATTATAGAAAAAAGCCCAATCCCTGAGACTGAAACTTTACACAAGCCAAAAATAGAAAAAAAAGTAGAAAAGCAAGAGATAAAGCCTTTAACGCCTTTAAATTTAGAAGCAAAAGAGGTGAAAAAAGAAAAAGCAGCAACAGAAGAGATTTTAAAAGAGGTGGTAGAAGAGGCAATAGTTTTTGAAAATGTTGAGCATTTAAGCGAAGTTGCTGAGAACAAAAAACTCCTTGATGAGCTTGATAAAGGTAAGGCTATCAAGATTGATAACTTTAAACTACCATCTTTAAATTTCCTAAATAACGCTCCTAAAAAGTCTAGAAAGATTGATGAAGCAGAAATTGATCAAAAAATTTATGATTTACTTGACAAACTTAGACAGTTTAAAATAAACGGCGATGTAGTTAGAACTTACTCAGGCCCTGTTGTAACGACCTTTGAGTTTCGCCCGGCTGCTGATGTGAAGGTTAGTAAGATACTAAATTTACAAGATGATTTAGCTATGGCGTTAAGAGCTGAGACTATTAGAATTCAAGCCCCAGTCCCTGGAAAAGATGTAGTGGGAATTGAAATTCCAAATAGCGATATAGAAACCATCTATCTAAAAGAGATTTTAGATAGTGAAATTTTCAAGCAAGCATCAAGCCCCTTAACCATCGCTCTTGGTAAAGATATCGTAGGACAACCTTTTGTGACAGATTTAAAAAAGCTTCCACACTTGCTTATAGCTGGAACTACTGGAAGTGGTAAAAGCGTGGGTATAAATGCTATGATTTTAAGTCTTTTATACAGAAACTCACCAAAAACTTTGCGTCTTATAATGATAGATCCAAAAATGCTTGAGTTTAGTATTTACAATGATATCCCACATCTTTTAACTCCTGTCATAATCGACGCTAAAAAGGCGATTACCGCTTTATCAAATTTGGTTGCTGAGATGGAGAGAAGATATAAAACTATGTCAGAAACCAGAACTAAAAATATAGAAAACTACAATCAAAAAGCTCTCAATAAAGGGCTTGAAACAATGCCATATATCGTTGTTATCATTGATGAGTTATCGGATTTGATGATGACAGGTGGAAAAGATGTTGAGTTTTATATCACTAGACTTGCTCAAATGGCAAGAGCTAGCGGGATTCATTTAATTGTTGCAACTCAGCGTCCAAGCGTGGATGTTGTAACTGGTAGGATTAAAGCAAATCTGCCTTCAAGGATAAGCTTTAGAGTAGGGCAGAGAATCGATAGCAAGGTTATTTTAGATCAAATGGGAGCTGAGAGTCTGCTAGGGCGTGGAGATATGCTGTTTACTCCTCCGGGAAGTCCGGGGCTTATTAGGCTTCATGCTCCTTTTTCAACAGAGGAAGAAATTTTAAAAGTAGTTGAGTATTTAAAGTCTCAAGCACCAGCTGACTATGATGAGAGATTTTTACTTGATGAAAATGAACAAATTTCACCAAGTGGAAATGAGCCTCAAAATATCGAGCTAGATGAGCTTTATGAAGAAGCAAGAGAGATAGTTTTAGCTGATGAGAAAACATCAATTAGCTATCTTCAAAGAAGGCTTAAAATAGGCTATAACAGAGCTGCAACTATCATCGAGCAGCTTGAAACTATGGGAGTTTTAAGTGAGCCAAATGCTAGAGGTCAAAGAGAAATCATACTATGAGAGCTGACAGTACACTTTTTTATATTGCTACTATTTTAATTTCAATTGGCATTGTTTTTTCGCTTTCTCTAACGACTTTTACAGTGCTTTTTTATGACTATAATCACCTTCATTTTTTTATAAGACAGTTTATTGTAGGAAGTTTTGGGGTTTTTTTAATGTGGGCTTTGTCTAGGGCAAATCCCGATAGATTTCTCACACCATTTTGTATATTTATGTTTTTATTCACTTTTGCCCTTATGCTTGTCATGCCTTTTATGCCTTCAAATTTGGTAAGAGAGGTAAATGGTGCTGCAAGATGGATAAATTTACCAGGAATTTCTTTAGCTCCGGTTGAGTTTTTTAAGATAGGGTTTATCTATTTTTTAGCTTGGAGTTTTACTAGAAAAATCGATGGAACAAAAAAGTCTTTTAAAACAGAGATTATCATTCTTCTTCCATATATGGTGGTCTTTTTTATAGTTATACTTACTATTGGGGTTTTACAAAATGATTTAGGGCAAGTTTTTGTTCTAAGTATGGTTTTACTAGTTATGGTAATTTTAGCTGGGACTAGCTTTAGGATTATAATGAGTGGGTTTGTGTTAGTTGCTTCTATTGTTTTTGTAGCGATTGGGACAAGTGAACACAGAGTTAGAAGAGTGATGTCATGGTGGGGTGGGATGCAAGAGATGATTTTATCATTTTTTCCTGATGATGTAGCAGAGAAGCTTTATGTTGAGGGAACTGAGACTCCATATCAAGTCTCTCACTCTTTAAATGCTATAAATAATGGTAGTTTGTTTGGCGAAGGGCTTGGGCTTGGGACTTTTAAGCTTGGTTTTTTAAGCGAAGTTCATACAGACTTTGTTTTAGCTGGCATTGCTGAAGAAGCTGGTTTTATCGGGCTTTTGATTATAACAGCATTATTTTTTATACTGCTTTATAGGGTGTTTAGAGTAGGGCTTAAGTCGAAAAATAACGTTCATTATCTTTTTTGTGTGGGCATTGGGTTTATGTTTTTGTTTTCGTTTATGGTTAACTCTTACGGCATCACATCGCTAATTCCTATAAAGGGTATAGCAGTTCCATTTTTAAGTTATGGCGGAAGCCAGCTTCTTGGCTCATCTATGGCGATTGGGTTTATTTTGATGATATCAAAAAAGATAAAAGCTTGAGTTTTTTAAGGAGCGTAAAATGAGTATAGTTATCACAGGTGGTGGAACCGGTGGGCATTTAGCCATAGCTAAAAGTATCGGTTTAGAGCTTAAAAATAGAGAAATTAAGATTATTTTTATAGGCTCAACTTATGGTCAGGACATGGCTTGGTTTAAAGATAGTGATATTTTTGATGAAAAGATCTTTTTAGATAGTTCAGGCGTTGTAAATAAAAAAGGACTTTCAAAAATAGGTTCACTTTTAAATATCATAAGCCTTTCTTTTGAGTGTAAGAAAGTTTTAAAAGATAAAGATGTAAAAGCTCTGTTTAGTGTAGGTGGATATAGTGCTGCCCCAGCAACTTTTTATTCACTTTTTTTTAGAAAACCACTTTTTATCCATGAGCAAAACCACGCTATTGGGAGACTTAACAAGCTTTTTAAACCTTTTTCAAAAGGGTTTTATAGCTCATATCAAAAAAAGAAATTTGACTATCCTGTAAATGAAATTTTCTTTGAGAACGCAAGAGAGAGGGAGAGTTTAAAAACTATTTTGTTTTTAGGAGGCTCTCAGGGGGCTAAATTTATAAATGATTTAGCTATGAGTTTGGCTTTAGATTTAGATAAAAAAAAGATAAAAATAATCCACCAATGTGGCTCAAGTGACTTTGAGAGAGTCTCTAAATTCTATAAAGAAAGTGGCATTGAGGCTGATGCTTTTGACTTCTCAAATGAGTTAGTGCTAAAGATGAATGAGGCTGATTTATGCGTAGGAAGAAGCGGGGCGAGTTCTCTTTGGGAGCTAGTGGCAAATCAGCTTCCAGCTATCTTTATACCATTTCCATACGCTGCAAACGACCATCAGTTCTATAATGCTAAGTTTTTAGCCGACGGAAATTTAGCTAAAATCATTAGACAAGAGAGCGTTTCAAAAGAGCAAATTTTAGATGAAATTTTAAACTATGATATAAGAACCGTAAGCTTGAATTTAAAAGACATCATGAACAGAGATGGTGCAAAAAAG
>JAAYPR010000045.1 GCA_012519705.1 Campylobacteraceae bacterium | reverse complement strand
AAAGAATGTGAATATAGGTACAATATTAAAAAAGATAATAAAGATTTATATAAGACTTTGCTAAAATTAATAAGAGAAAATCCGCTTAAGTTTAATTGAGCCAAAAACTATTATACAGTGTATATTAATTAATATTTCATTTTTAAGCTTATGATAACATTAATAAGTGTAAAATTCTATAAAATAATCAAAAGGCTCTTAAATTGAATGAATTTAGTAACTTAAATGTAATGTTTGCAACGAGCGACAAAGAGTTAATCCAAAAAATAAGTCAAAAAAAGATTTTTAAAAATGTCTTTATAGTAAGCGTGGATGAACTCATCACTTCATATCTAAACTCAAATGTTTATATAGATATAGTTGTGCTTGATTTAGACGAGAACGAAAACTTGGATTTAAAGCCCATGCTTCAAGTTCATAAAAAACAGCAATTCATCTTCCTAGCGACAAAAAGGCAAGTTTATGCTAGGTTTATAAAAAACTTTGAGGGTGGAAAGTCTGTAGTGCTGTTTAAGCCTATAAAATTTAGTGCGATTTTGGATAATATCTACTTGCTTCTTGAAAGCAAAGAAAAAGATACAAAACCGATAAACCTAACCAAAAACTTAAGTGTAAATTTTGAAAAAGAGAAGTTTTACCAAGATGGTGAGGAGGTTTTTTTCTCTCCGATGCAACATAAACTTATGCTTTTGCTTTGTGGAAATTTAAACAAAATAGTAACTTTTGAGATGATAGAGAGTTCAGTCTATGAAACCACACCAAGTTCAAGGATAATCATCCAAAACCTAGTTGGGAACCTAAAACGAACCCTAAAACTAAATATAAAAAGCGTCTATGGCAAAGGGTATATTTTGCAAAGTATGAAATAAATCAATTTAAACTTTTATCTCATTTTTTACCAAATCTTTAAATGGAATAAGAACTTCATTTTTATAATCTTTAAAAAAATCAATATTGTAGCTCCTATTTACATACATCGGATGATAAAATGAATTATTCTCAAAGTTCTTTTTATACAATGCTCTGATTTTATCTGATGAATTATAAAAAATATTTTTAATTCTTTTATTTAGCGTTTTATTATTAATAACAGCACGAGAAAAACCAAAATATGTTGGCTTTTCATTAAAATATTTTTCAATTCCCTCTGAAAACAACAAGCTATCATCATACTTTACAGAGATAATTGCCTCATCTAGTTTGGGGTTTCTAACATTAAAGCTATTAAATAACTGAACAGTTCCATTTAAAGCAAATATGTCATCAACATACCATCCATTAAAGATTTTTTTTACTTGCTTCATAGTTGGATCTGATTTACACTCAAACCAATATTCTCTGCTATATTCTTTTTTTAATTTTTTAAAAAATTTAGATAACTCTATATCAATATCATCTGAAATTTCGCTTATTATATTTGAACTTCCTGGGTTGGCTAAAACGATATTTCCAATATGATTCCAACTATCCCCAAATTGTAATATAGTATTAATCCTATAAACAATATCATCTTTTTTTATAAATCTAGCATAAGCTTTCATCTTTTGCCCTACATAAAAAATCTAAAAATTATATCTTATTAAAACAAATTAAATTTGATTTTTGTTAAGCGAGAAAAATTACTGCACCTTAAAACCCTACTCTATCTCAAAATAGTAAAACTCATAAGAAACATTGCCCTCTTTGTCTGTATATCCCCACTCATCACCCACTTTAACTATAGCTTTGCCGTTTTCAAAGTCGCCCGCATAGTCAAAAATAGGCTCTATTATAAACTTACCATCTCTATCTATATATCCAAATTTATCTCCTAGCTGAACTGCGTAAACTCCTTCTGAAAATCTAGATATAGAGTTAAATTTTGGCTCTATTGTAAACTTGCCACTTTTGTCCATATAGCCAAATTTTTCATCTACCATCGCAAGAGCCAAACCCTCTTCAAACAAAGAGAGATAGTCTAAAACAGGCTCTATCACAACATTTCCACTCTCATCTGCAAAGCCCCATTTTTCGCCTATTTGAACTGCGATTAGCCCTTCTGAAAACTCGCCCACACTCTCAAATTTAGGCTCTATTTTATAGCTTCCAGCCTCATCTATAATCCCCCATTTTCCATTAAAACATACCAAAGTCAAACCTTTAACAAAGTCAAACGCAAGGTCAAAAATAGGCTCTATAACAAACTCGCCACTTCTGTTTATATAGCCACTTTTTCCATCAATTTCAACTTTAGCTAGTCCGTTAGAAAAACTATTGGCTTGGTCAAATTTGAAGTCTATTATAACATCTGAATCCCTATCCACATAACCCCATTTTCCATCTTTACTAACTGCAAATAGCCCTTCTGAGAGCTCATAAACAAAATCATAACTTGGCTTTAAAATAAGATTACCACTTCTATCTATGAAGTTTTGTTTTCCATCCAGCTCAACTCTTGCAAACTCACCGTTAAACGTATAAAGCCAGTCAAATTTAGGTTCTATCACAAACTCCCCACTTCTATCTATAAAACCCTGCTTGCCATCAATCTGAACTATAGATAATCCCATTTGAAACTCAGTCGCACTCTCAAATTTAGGCTCTACCACGATATTCCCATTCTTATCCATAAAGCCAAATTTATCGCCCAGTTGAATCATCGCTAGGCCATTTACGATGTCATATACACTATCAAATTTAAACTCAACTACAACTTCGCCGTTTTTATTTAGATAGCCAAATTTACCATCCATAGAAGCTGGGGCTAGCCCTTGAGAAAACCCATATAACTCATCATATTTAGGCTCTACCACAACTCTACTATCCCTATCTATAAAGCCTTGTTTTTCACCGATTTGAACTCTGGAGAGATCATCATAAAAGTCATTGATAAAAGTGTAGTTTTTAGCTTTTGCTACTTTTTTACTACTTTCATCAACTGCGTAGCCATCTTTATAAACTAGTCCATAGCTTTCCAAATCCCCATAGCCGATAATTTTAGCATTCAAAATGCCCACTAAAACCAGCAAAATAAAACCAAATTTTCTCATCTTTTATCCTTTTTTCATTGCTTTTGTTCTATCTCAAAGTAGTAAAGCTCATAAGAAACACTTCCATTTTTATCTACAAATCCCCACTCATCACCAACTCTAACTATAGCTCTGCTATCAAAAAAGTTGCCAGCATAGTCAAAAACAGGCTCTATTATAAACTCTCCATCTATACCGATATAGCCAAATTTTCCGCCCATCTCAACTACAAACACGTCTTCTGAGAGGTTAGATATAAAACCAAATTTAGGTTTTACAATATAATTGCCAATTTTGTCTATAATTCCCACTTTTCCATCAAGTTCTACCATAGAAATCCCATTAGAAAAAACAGAGACAAAGTCAAACATAGGCTCTATAACAAACTCGCCTTGTTCATTTAAAAACCCCCATTTTCCATTTAACTGAACCGAAACTAAGCCTTCTGAAAAGTCAGATATAAACTCAAATTTTGGCTCTATTATAAAATTAGCATTTTTATCTATAAGCCCCCATTTGCCATTAAGATTAACCATAGCTACATTGTTGTAAAAGTCAAACGCATTATCATAAATCGGCTCTATTACAAACTCACCACTTCTGTCTATAAAGCCGTGCTTTTCGCCAACTTGAACTTTAGATAACCCGTTAGAAAAACTATTTACTAAGTCAAATTTTAGACTGATTACTACATTTCCATCTCTGTCTAAAAAACCCCATTTTTCATTTATGCTAACTGCAAGCATGCCTTCTGAATACTCATAAATATAGTCATAAATAGGCTCTACTAGCATATTACCACTCCTATCTATGAAGCTTTGTTTTCCGTTCATCTCAACTCTTGCCAAATTCCCGTCAAAAGCATAAACCCAGTCAAATTTAGGCTCTATTACAAACTCCCCGCTTCTATCTATAAAGCCAGATTTTCCATTTATTTCTACACTTGCCAAACCTTTTGAAAACTCAGATGCTCCATCAAATTTAGACTCAATCGCAAATTTACCACTCTTATCTATAAAGCCAGACTTTCCATTTAGATGAACTAAAGCCAAACCCTCTCTAAAATCACCTGCCCCATCAAACTGTGGTTCTACTATCATCTCGCCATTTTGATTCATAAAGCCATATTTATCGCCCATTCCAACAACGGTTAAACCCTCAAAAAATCCATACAAAATATCAAATTTAGGCTCTACCACAACCTTGCCATCTCTATCTATAGAACCTAGTTTTTCACCAACCTCAGTTTTTGCCAATCCTTTATAAAAGTCATGTATAAAAGTGTAGTTTTTAGCTTGTGCTACATTTTTACCACTTTCATCAACTGCGTAGCCGTCTTTATAAGCTAGCCCGTAGCTTTCCAAATCCCCATAGCCAATAATTTTAGCGTTTGATAAACTTACCAAAACTAACAAAATCAAACCAAATTTTCTCATCTTTTATCCTTTATTCTGTTTCAAAATAAAAAAGCTCATACGAAACACTGCCATTTTTATCTACAAGTCCCCATTTATCGCCCATTTTAACTATGGCTTTACCACTGCTAAAATTTCCTGCATAGTCAAAAATAGGCTCTATGTTAAATTTGCCATCCTTGCTTAAATAGCCCCATTTTCCATCTATCTCAACCACAAACATATCTTCGGCTAACTCAGAAACACTATCAAATTTAAGCTCAACTATAAAATTTCCATCTTTGTCCATAGCTCCCATTTTTCCGTTTAGCTCTACTAAAACCACGCCTCCCACACATGAGTAAACCAAATCAAATATCGGCTCCGATATAACCCTACCGCTCTTATCTACAAAACCATACTTTCCACTCTTTTCAACCACAACTATATTTTCAACAAACTCAGATGCATAGTCGTATTTTGGCTCTATGACAAACTCTCCATTTTTGTTTATAAAACCATATCCACTATCAACACTAGCAAAAGCAAGCCCGTCATAAAACTCAAACAAATCACTAAATTTAGGCTCTATAACAAACTTGCCACTTTTATCTATAAATCCCCATATGCCATCAACCTCAACTTTAGCCAAACCATCATAAAAACTATCAGCGTAGTCAAAAATAGGCTCTATCACAAACTCTCCACTCATATCAACAAAGCCCCATTTATCGCCCAAGCTAGCTGAAAAAAGACCCTCTGATAAGTCATGTATATAATCATATTTAGGCTCTATCATAAACTTACCGCTTCTATCTATAAAACCCCATTTTCCATCCATTGCAACTTTCGCTAAATCACCAGTAAAATCAGATAAAGCATCAAATTTTGACCCCACTATAAACTTACCATTTTTATCTATAGCTCCAAATTTGCCACCCACTTGAACTACCGAACTACCGTTATAAAAACTACTTGCCAACTCATAGATAGGCTCTATGGCAAATTTACCACTCTTATCTATAAAGCCAAATTTTCCGCTCAATACCACAAGAGCTAAATCCTCGCTAAACGCATGAGCATCATCAAATTTAGCCTCAGCTATCATCTTCCCATCTGTGTCTATGTAACCGTATCTGTTATTTTCAAGAAAAGAAGCTATCCCTTGTGAAAAATGGCTTATAAAAGTAAATTTAGGCTCAACTATGACCTTGCCACTTCTATCGATAAGACCCTTTTTTTCATCTATTTCTACCACAGCTATGCCGTCTAGAAACTCTGATATATGATCATAATTTTTAGCTTTTGCTATAGTTTTACCAGTTTTATCAACCGCGTAGCCATCTCTATAAACTAGTTCATAACTTTCCAAGTCTCCATAGCCGATAATTTTGGCATTTAAAAAACTCACTAAAAACAGTAAAATAAAACCAAATTTTTTCATCTTTTATCCTTGATATTGAGCTTATAAAATTATATATTTTTTTGAGTTAAAAAGGTCTTTATTAAAGTAAGTTTAAATTTATGATTTTAATGAAATTTAAAATAAAAATGTAAGTAGTTAAATTTTAAGTAGAGTAAATTTAAAAAGGCGTAGCAAGAAACCCCACTACGCCAAACATTTTAGATAGAAATTTAGGCGAATTCAGCCAGTCTAAAACCAGTCGATACTCCGCCCCAAAAAACAAAAGTGAAATTTGTAGTTAAAACTACATCATGCCACCCATGCCACCCATTCCGCCCATACCACTCATATCAGGCATAGCTGGTTTATCTTCTTTGATTTCGCTAATTGTAGCTTCAGTTGTTAAAAGCATACTTGCAACGCTTACTGCGTTTTGTAGTGCTACTCTTGCAACTTTAACTGGGTCTATGATTCCCTCTTCAAACATATTTACATATTTTCCACTTACAGCGTCAAAGCCGATTTTATCATCGCTATTTGTTGAGATGTCGTGAGCTACAACGCCTGAGTCAAACCCTGCGTTTTCTGCGATTTGTTTCAGTGGTGCAAAAAGAGCTCTTTGAACGATATTTGCTCCGATTAGTTCATCACCAGCAAGATCAAGTTTTACCTTTTTACTTGCACATACAAGGGCCGCTCCACCGCCGATTACGATACCTTCTTCAACAGCTGCTTTTGTAGCACTTAGAGCGTCATCTACTCTATCTTTTTTCTCTTTCATCTCAGTCTCTGTTGCTGCTCCAACTTTGATAACCGCAACCCCGCCACTTAGTTTTGCAAGTCTCTCTTCAAGTTTTTCTCTATCATAGTCTGATGATGTTTCAACGATTTGAGCTTTGATTTGAGCTACTCTTGCGTCAATTTTTGCTTTTTCACCTTTACCATTTACGATAGTTGTGTTGTCTTTGTCTATTACGATACTTTCAGCTTGTCCAAGGTCGCCTAAATTTGCACTCTCTAAAGTTCTTCCAAGCTCTTCACTTACAACGTTTCCACCTGTTAAGATAGCGATGTCTTCAAGCATGGCTTTTCTTCTATCGCCAAATCCTGGAGCTTTAACAGCAGAGATATTTAAAACGCCTCTTAGCTTATTTACAACTAAAGTTGCTAACGCTTCACCTTCAATATCCTCAGCGATTATAAGAAGTGGTTTTCCGCTTTGTTGAACTGCTTCTAGAACTGGTAAAAGCTCTTTTAAATTTACGATTTTCTTATCAAAAAGTAAAATATATGGACTATTTAGTTCAACTGTCATTTTCTCAGCATTTGTTACAAAGTATGGGCTTAAATAACCTCTATCAAACTGCATTCCCTCAACTACATTTAACTCATCATTGATAGATTTTGCCTCTTCAACTGTGATAACACCGTCTTTTCCAACTTTTTCCATCGCATCAGCGATTAAATTTCCGATATTTGTATCAGAGTTTGCTGAGATAGTCGCAACTTGAGTTATCTCTTTTTTATCTTTTACTGGTTTTGAAATTTTCTTAAGCTCATCTATGATAGCAGCAGCTTGTTTATCCATACCTCTTTTTACTTCTACTGGGTTTGCACCTGCTGTGATGTTTCTAAGACCTTCTTTGAATATTGCGTGAGCTAAAACTGTAGCTGTTGTTGTGCCATCCCCTGCCTCGTCATTTGTGTTGTTTGCAACTTCTTTAACTAAACTTGCACCCATGTTTTCAATAGCGTTTTCTAGTTCTATCTCTTTTGCAACGCTAACGCCGTCTTTTGTAATCGCTGGAGCACCAAAGCTTTTTTGGATTAAAACGTTTCTTCCTCTTGGTCCCATCGTTACTTTTACTGCATCACTTAGTTTTTTAACTCCATTATATAGTTCGTTTCTTGCATCATCTGAATAAGTTATATTTTTTGCCATTCTTCTCTCCTATTATTTTTCTTATACTATTTAATTACACCTAGAACATCTTCTAAATTTAAGATAAGATATTTTTTATCATCTAGACTAACTTCGCTTCCTGCGTATTTTGCAAACACAACCGTGTCGCCAACTTTTACATTTTTACACTCTTCGTCGTTGCCAACTGCTACGATTTTGCCGATTTGTGGTTTTTCTTTTGCTGCGTTGTCAGGTATGATGATACCTGTAGCTGTAGTTTTTACTTCTTCCTCACGTTCGATTAAAACACGTTTTCCTAATGGTTGAAAATTCATATTTTTCCTTTCTTGATTTTTATTTTTTATCACTCTAAGTTTAAAAGTGATGAGATTATATATAAAATTTAGCAATATGTCAATACCTAAAGAGAATTTTAACATAAACCTTTAGTATGATAGACTAAACTTTCTAAATAAAAAACACTAAAACTTGCATTGAAATTTATCTATTTATCAAAATAAGTTATAATTTTATGTAAAAATTATCAAAGGAGAATTAAATGAGAGTGCTTAAATTTTTAGGCGTTTTAGTTGTTTTGTTTTTGATTACAGTATATGTAGTGGCATTTACTGGTTTTGGAAACAATCTTGTAAAGCCGTATATTGAAAAAACGGCAAAAGAAAAAACAGGTTATGATGTAAAACTTTCTAAATTTGACCTAAAATTAGGAAAAGTAGATATCATTGCTTCAATAAATGACGAGATAAATGCAAACCTCAAAGGTAACTACTGGCTCTTTTCACAAAGCTTTGACTTAAGCTACGAGCTAGACATCAAAAACTTAAAAAGCTTTGGGGTTGAGCTAGATGAGCCAATGGGTCTAGCTGGACAAGTTAGGGGCAAGGCGAAAGATTTTGGTGTAAATGGTGTTGGTAAACTGCTTGATAGCGATGTTAGGTTTTTAGCAAGCATCAAAGAGTTTAAACCATTTAACGTTGACTTAGACGCAAAGGGGCTAAATTTAACAAAAGCTCTAGCTTTGGCAAATCAACCTGCTTTTGTAAGCGGACATCTTGACGCCCTAGCAAATATCAAAAACGGCGTTGGAACAGCAAACATTAGCTCAAAAGATGCGGTCATTAGCAAAAATGGCTTAAAAGATATCAATATCACAATCCCTGAAAACATCGCTCTTGGGCTAAACTCAGATATAGTTTTTGAAAACAACGTCGTAACGGCTAACTCAAAAATAGAGTCAAAACTTGGAAATTTAGAGGCTTTAAAAACTATCTATAACTTAAACTCAAAAGAGCTGGAGAGTGACTTTAACCTTGATATCTTAAATTTAGCTAACCTTGAGCCTTTTACAAAACAAAAACTAGCTGGAAGCTTAAAAGCTGATGGTTTTGTAAAAATCGCGGAAAACAAGCTTAAATTTGTAGATTTTAACCTTAACGGTTTTGGCGGGGAAGTTAAAACTCACCTAGAAAACAGTGTTCTAAGTGCTGATATAAATAGTATTGAGATTTCAGAAATTCTTGGCGTTATAGCGATGCCAAAGGCTGTTTTTGGTGTAGTTGATGGTAAGGTTAAAATAGATGATATAAATAACCTTGACAACATCAAAGGAAATGCTATTTTAAGCGTTAAAGATGGCAAAGTTGAGCCAAGTGGGTTTAAAAAGCTAACAAACTTAGAGTTTCCAAAAGATAACTCATTTAGCTTAAACTCAGACACTAAGATAGAAAATGGAGTTGTTAACTCAAGCTCAAGCTTAATCTCAAATTTGTTTAAAGTTGAAAAAGTTGATGCTGTTTACGATCTAAAGTCTAAAAATCTAAAGGCTGACTTTATAGCAAATGTTGATGATTTGGCAAAACTAAAAGAGTTTACTAAGAAAACTTTAAAGGGTGACTTAAAAGCAAACGGAAGTGTTGCTATGGCAAACAACGCTCTAACAAGTCTAAATTTAGACATCAAAACACTTGGCGGTGCGATTACCGCAAACTCAAATGGTAAAAACTTAAATGCAAAAGTAGCAAATTTAAACCTTGATGATATTTTTGGTTTAATTGGTCAAAACGCCCTTGCAAGTGGACTTATAACTGCTGATGTGGCACTTTCAAGTATAGATGTTAAAAACCTAAACGGAACTGCAAAATTAAGCCTTGCAAACAGCGTACTAAATGAAAAAGAGCTAAGTAAAATGCTAAATAAAGAGTTCCCAAAAGGTGTAAAACTAAAAGCAGATGCTGATATAAACATAGCTAGTTCAGTTGCAAGCTTTGTTACAAAAATAGACTCTGATTTGGCAAATCTTACTAAATTTGATGGAAGTTTTAACATAAATAGTGGTGCTTTAAAAGCAGACTATGAGGCTTTAGTAAATGACTTATCAAAACTAGCTTTTGCAACGGGAAAAAAGATGAATGGCTCTCTAAAAGCTAATGGAAATATAGATAAAAAAGCTGACAATTTAGTGATAAATTTATATTCAGACCTATTTAATGGTAATTTCAAGGCAAATTTAACTAATGAAAACCTAGTTGCGACATTTGATAAATTTCAAATTTTAGAGCTAACTAGGATGCTAGATTTTGGTGAGTTTTACAAGGGAATTGGCGATTTAGATTTTAAATATAATATAAACAACAAACTTGGAAATTTCAATCTTGATATCAACGAAGGGCAACTTACTAAAAGTGAGTTTACAAACGTTGTTAGCCTACTAACCCAAAGAGATATCACAAAAGAAATTTTTAACAACTCCTGGGTAAAAGGAACTATAAACAATGAGCTTATTAACTTTAACGCTCATCTAAAAGCACCTAAAATGGAGGTTAACGCAACTTCTGCCTCGCTTAATACCAAAACTTCAAAGATAAACATTCCTGTAGCTATAAACATAGAAAAGACGGATCTTTCAGGCACTATAACAGGAACTACATCAAAACCAAAAGTGGATATCAAATCTAACTATTTAGAACAAAAGCTTGATAAAGCCTTAGGAAAGGGGCTTGATAAGCTTCTAGGCACCCAAAAAGATGGAAACTCTACAGAGCCAGCCACTATAGATGGTGCGATCGATAGAGGACTTGATAAACTTCTAGGAGGTGGGAAAAAAAGTAGTGGACAAGAAAGCGGAGCAAATCTCGATGCTAACGCCTCTACACAGCCTTCATCAGATGAAATAATCAAAGATGAAGTTAAAAACCTTTTAAAAGGATTTTTCTAATATAAAATTTCAATCTGAAGGGAGATTTCCCTTTAGATTTTTATATGCATATACTGCTTTAAAAAATCAATTTTTCTTACTATAAAAACCGAAATTTATAGTTAATAAAATCTTAAATTAATATAAAATTAATAAATAATTACTATTTTAGCTCTTAAAGAAATTTTTTTGATATAATATAGAACATTTTTTATGCAAGGAGAAAAATATGCTATACAGAAAAATTTTATTAATTTCATCGATTGTTGCCTGTGCTTTTGCACTAGATGTGCCAGAGAATAAGATTGTGGACACTAAGTGGCTAAAAGAGAATATCGATGATAGAAATCTCGTTTTAGTTGACTTAAGAGACGATAAAGGCGGTGCTTTTATACCAGGTGCTATTGATTGGCATGTAGATGACTTTAGAGAGTATAGATTTGACATCAAAGGATTTGTTGCTTCACCTATCCAGTTTGAAAGATTGATTCAACAAAGCGGTATCACAGATGATAAAACTATAGTTTTCTACTCTGAAGGAAACAAAAGTGCAACTGACTACATAGGCACAACTTCAGCTGTCTATGTAAGTGAAGTTTATGGATTAAAAAATACAGCTATTTTAAATGGTGGTTATGCAGCTTGGATTAAAGATGGTGGAAAAACTGCTCCAAATGCTAAAAAACCTGCAAAATCAGAGTTTAAAATCACAGAAGTAAACTCTGATCTTGTAGCAACAGTTTATGATATAGACAACGCTGTTGTTACTGGGGATTGGATATTAATGGATGGTAGATCTGACTCACACTTCAAGGGTGAAACAGCTCACTCAAACGCGGCTAAAAATGGTCACATTAGAGATGCACACAGCGTATTTATTGGTAAATTTGTAGAGAAAAAAGATGGAATTTTCTATATGAAAACAGATAAAAGCAGTGTTGTAAATCTTATCAATTCAGCTGGCGGAGATGTTACAAAACCTACTATTTGGTACTGTAACGCAGGATTTTTCGCAACTGGCGGTTGGTTTATGTCAAAGTATACCGCAGGAACTGAAAATGTTACAGTTTATGATGGTTCTATGTTTGAATACTCACGCTTACCAAAAAGAGAGGTTCTAAAAAGCGAGCCAGAAGTTGCACCAGCTCAGTAAGGAGAGATTTAGGATATGAAAAGAGTTGATATATTTGATTTAAGTGCAGATATTTTTTTATATCCTGATGAAAACTGGTTTAAAAAACTAGAGTTACTTAACGGATTAGTTGGCAATAAAATAACCATCCCTAGCCAAACTTTAGATGAGGCTAGGGAAATTTATATCAATTACTTTGAACATAACTCTAGCAAGTTTGGCATCGTTCCGGTTGCATCTTATTGGATAGATGGAAGGATGATGTCAAACACCTCTGTAGAGGTTAAAAACTTTTATGAGTCATGTGGTTTTGAAAATCAAGATTTTGGACCACCTGATTATATAAGCAAAATGCTCTCTTTTTGTGCAATACTCCTAGAAAATGGTAAAACTAGTGAGTTTGCTAAATTTAAAGAGTGGCTTTATTGGTTGGATGATTTTAGTAAAGCTTTGGAAAAGTCAGTTCCGATTAAATGCTTTGCTGAAATTTCTCAAATTTGTTATCTTTTAATAAGAGAAAATGAGGTATAAATGCAAACTTTATCATCTAAAAAAAACACTGCTTTTAACCTAGGTATTTCACTACTGGTATTTTCAGTAGGGCTTTATGGTATAGGCATGGTATTTTTTCATGGTCAAGAGTCAAGTTACGCTGTTTCAAGAGAGTTGCCTCTAGGTCTACTTCTTCTTGGATATGCTTTTTTTGTTGGGATTAGTGTTGGCTTATCAACCTTAGCGGCACTTGTTCACGTATTTAAATTTGAAGTTTTTGAGTATAGATCAAAATGTGTTGCTTTAATGGCACTGACATTTTTAATAGCTGCGTTTTGGACAATCTTTTGGGAGCTTGGAGGACCATTTGAGCTTCAAGTTTTAAGATTTGTAAGATACTATATAAATTTTCAAATTGAGTCTCCTATTTGGTGGATGTGTACGTTCTACATCATAGAAACACCACTTCTTATCCTAGAGCTTTGGCTACTGTTTAAAGGTGGGGAAAGAGCTTCGTTTTGGGCTAGTATAGTTGCGTTCATCATGGGTATAGTAGCGTTTTCTACTTTATCAATGGTATTTGCTGTAAACGCTGCTAGACCACTTTGGAACACAGCTCAATTTACAATTTCATTTGTTTTAGGAGCACTTTTAAGTGGTGCTAGTTTACTAACTGTATTTATGAGATTTAGAGCAAAAGAGGTAAATCAAAAGACACTTAAAGCTCTTGCTACTTATATGCTATTTTGTCTAATCGCAATAGCGTTTGTTCATGCTTGGACTGTAGTTATCTCATCATATACAGCAGGTAGCTATCTATCAGAAAATATTAAGATGCTAACTAACGGACCACTTTCGTTTAATTTCTACTTCTTTCAAATTTTTGTAGGAATAGTGCTTCCAATAACGCTATTAATAGCATCTAAATTTAAAAACCTAACTTTAGTTGCAGTAGCTGGGATATGTGCGATTATAGGGGTATTTTTTACAGTGTATGACGGAGTTGTCGGTGGTCAGCTTATAAGAGTAGAGTCTGAGTTTTTACCAGTTATAGAGTTGGTAGAGTATACTCCGAGCTTAGCTGAAATAAGTATATTTATCTCATCTTTTGGGGTTGCTATGCTACTTTATGAAATTGGTTATATTGTTTTAAACCTTGGCAAGGAGGATAAATAATGAAAGATATGAAAGTAACACGCCGTGGATTTTTAAAGATAAGCGGTGCTACAGCGGTAGCAGCAACTGCTGGAATTAAAGGTCTTCCTTTACCACTTGATGCAAAAGAACACAAACTTAGCAAAGCTATGGAAGAGCTTATGCACTATGATGCAGGAGTTAAAACTACAAACGTTTGTGAAATGTGCTTCTGGGGATGCGGGGTTGATGTTTACACAAAAGATGGTGTTGTAAAAAAACTTGAAGGAAATATCCACAACCCAAACAACTACGGAACTTTGTGTGCTAAAGGAAACGCTGGCATTGCATCTACTTATGATCCAGATAGGATAAAATCTCCACTAATTAGAGTTGGAGAAAGGGGCGAAGGGAAATGGAGAAAAGCTTCATGGGATGAAGCTTATCAATATATCCATGATAAACTTGCACCGTTAATTGAACAATACGGAGCACAAACGATAGCAGCATTTTCACACGGAAGCAGTGCAAGCTATTTTAATGATATGATTAAAATTTTGGGAAGCCCGAACTTAACGGTTTCATCATTTTCAGAGTGTCGTGGTTCAAGAGAAATCGGCTACTCACTAACATTTGGTGGCGGCGGTATCGGCGGGCACGAACGCTATGATATGAAAAACTCTAAATATATGCTTGTATTTGGTAGAAACATGTCAGGTGCTATTCAGGTCAGAGAGGCAAGAGATTTTATAGAGGGAATTTCAAGAGGCTGTAAAGTAACCTATGTAGACCCAAGACTAAGCGAGAGTGCTTCAAACGTTCACAGATGGCTTCAGATAAAACCAGGAACTGACTTAGCAATGAGTTTAGCTATAATCCATGTTATCATGAGAGATAACTTAGCAAATTTTGACTATGTTCAAAAATACTGCTACGGATATAACGAACTAAAAGCACACGTTCAAAAATACACTCCTGAGTGGGCTGAGAAAGAGTGTGGAATTTCGGCTAAAGATATCGAGAATGTCGCATGGGAACTTGCAAAAGCAGCACCACACTGTGTTGTCATAGCTCCAAGAAGAAATGCAAGATATGGAAACGACTCTCAATCAGCTAGAGCAATGGCGATAATCAATGCTCTAATGGGAAGTTATGGAAGTGTTGGTGGAATTTGGGAAAATACAAGATTCCCTATTAAGATGCCGGATGGCGAGCCAATTAAACCAGTAACAGCAAAAAGAGCTGATGGTGCAGGCACAACTTATCCACACACTCCTACAAACTTAGGTTTAACAAATGGCGTGTATAAGGCAACATTAGAAGAAAAACCATACCCTATAAAAGCGTGGTTACTCTATGCAACAAACCCGATAACCAGCACATCTACTGAAACGGGCAAGCTTTTTGAAGCGATGAAAAAGGTTGACTTTATACTCGCTATAGATACTCAGATGAACGACTCAGCATACTACGCAGACGTAGTTTTACCTGAATCAACATATCTAGAAAAAGATGATGGGCCGTTTATCCAAGCTGATGAAAAACCGTTTGTGACATTTAGACAAGCTGCTATTAAACCACTTTATGACACAAAGCACATTCAAGAAATGTGTTATGGCATTATGAGTAAATTTGGCTATACAGAGTATTTTACAAACTCACCAAAGGATGATATGGTACTTCTAAAAGCAAGGCTTTCAAAAGACCAAGTTGAGACATTGGAAAAAGACGGGGTATTAGTCCATGAAGATACAGTTCCGTTTCCTTACTCAAGTGGTAAAAAGATGTTCTTCCCAACTCCAACAGGCAAAATTCAGCTATATGCCCCGCAAGCCGAGGAGATGCATAAACAGTATGGTGATGTATGTGCTCCAATGCCTACATATGTGCCAGTTCCACAACCAAAAGATGGAGAGTTTAGGCTGATTTTTGGTAGAGGACCAGCTCACGCTCACGCTAGAACGCAAAATAACTGGATTTTAATGGAGCTAGAAGATGACTCACCTATCTGGATAAACCCAGAAGATGCTAAAAAAGTAGGTCTTAAAAAAGGTGATAAAGTAATAGTTACAAACACCGTTACAGGCTACACATCAGAGCCGCAAAATATCAAAATAACTGATAGAATCATAAAAGACACTCTATTTATTCACCACGGTTTTGGACATATCAGTAAAGATATGACAATAGCGTATAAAAAAGGTATAAGTGACTCGTTTTTCTGTAGCAACGACGTAGACCCACTAAGTGGATGTAGTGCCCATAATAATGGCTTTGTTACCATAAAAAAGGCGTAGGAGAAGAAGATGGCATTAGATATTAACAAAAACAAATCAGAAAAAGTTCATAACTGGGCTATGGTAATAGTCACAGACAGATGTATAGGCTGTGATGCTTGCTATGTAGCTTGTAAGTCAGAGTGGGATGTGTCACCTTCAAAAGAGGCATATAGAACTAAAGTTTTTGAAATCGAAGACAAAGACAACGATGGAAAACCAACTGTAAGGTTTTTACCAGTTCTATGTAACCACTGTGAAAATGCACCATGTGTCTCTGTTTGCCCAACTGAGTCAAGCTATAAAAGAGAAGAGGATGGCATAGTACTCGTTGACCCAGCTCTTTGTATCGGCTGTAAAGCGTGCATGGTTGCATGTCCATATAACGCAAGATACTATGACGAAGAGAAGAAAACTGTAGATAAGTGTACATTCTGCCTACCAAGACTTGAGCAAGGCTTAGCACCAGCATGTGTTAGAACTTGTGTTGGAAGATCAAGAAACTTTGGGGACTTAAACGACCCTGAAAGCACAGTTTCTAAAATCTTAAGAGAGGCAACTTCGGTTAGACGCTTAAAAGAAAGTAGTGGTCTTAGACCAAATATTTACTACGTAACTATGAACAACTAGGAGATGGATATGAGAAAAATTTTACTACCTTTAGTTTTTATCGGTTTTTTAACAAGTGCAAATGCTGAAAACCAACAAGACTATGTCATGAACAAAGCTGAGATGCAAAAGTATATCGACCTCTCACGCGAAGAGGTGAATAAAAGAAATTTCCCACTAGCTAAAGTTTATGCACAAAAAGCAATCCAAGCAAACGCTTGGGATAAACTAGCATGGGCAAACTATGATGATATCATCCAACACATCGCTGATGAGGGAGATATCTTAGACTTTGGAACTGCATTAGAGAAGTCAAAAGCAGCAGATGGTCCTAAACCAGCAGCAGGAGCGGCACAATTTGAAGGATGTTAAAAGAAGAAGATTTATTAAAAAATCTTTGGATTTTCTTCCTTGGCTTGGGGCTGGAGCTTTAATATATCCAGCCTCAAGGCTTGTTGTTTCTGGGGATAAAAGTTTTACTAAAGCTAAGATTTTTATCTCTGATTTAACTTATGAAGTTACAGAAATTCCGGGGTTTTTTATAATCAAAACAAAAGATGGCTACAAAGCTTTTTCAAGAAGCTGCACTCATCTTGGATGTGAACTTAAATTTGACGCATTAAAAGGCTTGTTTGCTTGTCCGTGTCACAAAAGCGAGTTTGATTTAGATGGTAAGGTCCTAAAAGGTCCAGCTAAAGAAAATCTCTACGTCGCAAACATAAAAATAAATAACAACGAAATGGAAATTTCACTTTGAAACAGCTCTCTTTTTTGCTCTCATGGATAACAGTCGGTCTTATGTTAGTCTGCTTACTAAGCGGGATAGTTCTACTTTTTGTCTACTATCCAAGCCAGCCTTATGAGAGTATTGCAAATTTTAAATTTATCCCTTACGCTGTTTTTTTTAGAAAGCTTCACTATTTTAGCGGAGAGCTTTTTTTAATTTTCACTCTATTTCACATAGTAGTTGAACTAGTTAGAAAAAGTAATAAAAACATCTCTAAATTTGCTTACTTAAGCGGAGTTGTGGCTTTTATCGCGGTTCTTGTGCTGATGTTTAGCGGATATGTTTTAAAAGGCGATTTAAACGCCGAGTCAGCTGCACAAGTAGCTTTTGCTCTTATTTTAAACACCCCTATTTTAGAAAACTTCATCTCTTTATTTAAAGACTTTAACCAGTTCTTTTGGCGGTTTTTTATACTTCACACTATAATCTTTCCTATAATTTTAATCTATTTTCTAAAAGCTCACTCTAAAAGAGTTTTTACAAAGTATTTTATCGTTGGCCTTGGGCTAACCTTGGTGGTGTTAAGTTTTATCTCTATGCCACCTGATTTAAACCCGCTAATCATGGATGAAAATGTAAGTGGTCCATGGTTTTTCTTAGGCGGGGAGAATTTACTTATAAAAGGTGTAAACTCTATCATCGTAGTTTGTTTTTTGGCCACGCCTTTTGTGCTTCTAAGTGTGATTTGTTTTATAAAAAATAGAGTTTTTTATAACTTAATACTTCTACTCATCGTTTTATGGACTGTTTTATATGCGTATTTCTACACTATATAGAGTTTTAGCGTCTATCTCTTTTTTATTTATAATTTTATTTATTTTATACAACGAGCTAAGCCAAACCGAACTTGCTAACAAAAAACCAGTTGAGAGCTGTCTAGAGTGTCATGCGGGTTATGGCTCATTAAGCAACTCTCATCCGGTTGAAATTTTTGGCTGTGTGAGCTGTCACGGTGGAAACCCGCTTGAAAGCAACGAAACTCTAGCTCATGAAAATATGGTTGTAAATCCATCCTACCTACATCACGCTCAAATTTTTTGTAAAGAGTGCCACGAGACAGAGCTTTTAAGAGTTAGCCAGAGCATTATGCAGACTCAAAAAGGCATTCGCGATGTTATGCATGAACAGTGGGTTGAGAAATCAACTACAAATTTAAGCAAAGATAAGATGATAGAAATCACAAATTCCCACGTTGATAAAGGGTGTGCAAGTTGCCATATAAATCAAAGTGAGTCTTCCTTTTTTGACCCAGCTATGAAAAAAGGTGGAGGATGTGCAAACTGCCATAGAGCCGAAGATAACGGCTTAGACACCATAGGATTAAGAGAGGGCAACCGAACAACTCACTCAACTTTTACTACAAACATCAAAAGCGACACCTGCCTAAAATGTCATAACCGCTCAAATAGAATCGGACTTAGCTATTTTGGTAAATTTGAAAGTGAAGGATACGGCACACCTTTTAAAGATGGGAATTTATCAAACAGGATTGATAAAATTCGCTTTTTCTACGAACTTCCAGCCGACTACCACCACACAAATTTAGGGCTTGAGTGTATCGACTGTCACACAACCATGGGCATTATGGGAGATGGATTTAGGCATGGGCACATGGAAGATGCTGTGGATATTAGCTGTGTTGATTGCCACGACCCAGAGTTTAAAAAGGCTGATGAGTTAGCTATAAAACTAACTGATTTAAACGGCTTTATCCCACACTCTGACGAAGTAGCCTATACTAGACGCAAAAATGCCCCACTTTATAATCTCAAAAAAAATGATGATAACGAAAGCTTTAGACTCTATAGAAAAAAAGATGGTAGGTTTGTAGACTTTTTTAAGATGAGCGATGAGCCTTACCATAGCGGGGAAATTCATGCGAATTTAGACTGCTCGGCTTGTCACGCCCAGTGGGTGCCAAGTTGCTATGGCTGTCATGAAGTGTATTTTGACAAAGGCACTCAGTTTGACTGGGTAAAAGATGAGATGACACAGGGTAGTTGGCTAGAGTTAAGAAGCTTTTTACGCTATGAAGATATGTCGCTTGGAGTTGGATACAACGGCAAAGTTATGCCTTTTGCCCCAGGATGTCAAGTTATAGCTACTATCTTTGAAGATGATGAAGTAGCAAATTTCCACGCTATGGCGATGGCTGGGTGGGAACCACACACTACAGGCAAATCTAAAGAGTGCGCAGAGTGTCACTTTAACCCCGCTACTCTTGGGTTTGGGCGTGGGCTACTTGACTATAAAGATGGGGTTTTAAACTTCACGCCTTACTATGACTCTGTAAAAAGCGGACAGCCATTTTCTTACCCGATAGATGCTTTTGTCTCGCCTAGCGGAGAGCAGTTCCAAACCACCTCAAGAGACTTAGCAAGAGCGTTTAACAAAGATGAAATTTATAAAATTACTGATGCTTACAAATGCATCATCTGCCATAGAAACTGGGATGATAAAATCTATCTTGACTACAACGCTTCAAAAGAGAAATTTGAACTAGGACTAACGCCATGCCTAAAATAATCTTTATAATTTTTCTATTAATTAGCTCTGTTTTTGCTAGCGAGTGTGTGGAGTGTCACAATGTTGAGAGCTTTGATAGTGTAAATCACAACTTTAGCTGTGTGGAGTGCCATGTTTTAAAAAGAGATAGAGAGCACTACACTCACGATGATATCATAACCCACCCAGCAAGCGATAAATTTGTAGATGGGTTTTGTGGGGAGTGCCATAAAGATGAGATTGATAAATTTAGAAACTCAAACCACTACACTCATCAAAACGAGATAAACCTAATCTTTAAATCCTTTGGGCTAGATAGAAACTTCACTATCCAAACTTTGCCCCAAGTCCCTGAAGTGATTGAGACAAAAGAGCATTTAGTAACTGATCTCTTAAGACGAAAATGCCTTTCCTGTCACACAGAAAATAGCATAAACTACAGTACTGGGATGCATCATGGCAAGGGCTGTATGGCGTGCCACGCTGAGTATAGAAGTGATGGGCTCTACCGTGGGAGTGATAAAACTATGAGAAACAAAAAGCCCTTTGCCAAAAACCATACCCTATCTAAACCAAAGATGAACATGTGTCTCTCATGCCACAACAAAGAGTTTGTAGGAACTGACTTTTTAGGGCTTTTCCCAAAAGATTTTGAGGATAGCTATAGAGCTCCATTAACTCTAGATGGGAAATATCCGCCTCAAATTTTTGGGCTTGATTTTCACCATTTAAGTAGCGATGTCCATCATAGTGCTGGCATGAACTGCATAGACTGCCATAATGGCGTGATGGGTTCTCAAAAACCAAGTTGTGTTAGTTGCCATGTAAAAAGCTTAGGAGATTTAGCTGTAAATTTAAACGAGAGTTCTAATGTGAATAAAATTTTAGATAAAGAACCTAAAAAAAGCCTAAATTTCAAATATGCCCACGCCTCTTATCACTCAAATTTAAGCTGTTCAAGTTGTCACTCATCATGGCAGATGAGCAACCACGAACTCTCACTTCTTAGAGATGATACGCCAAACTACGAGCAGTGGAGAAAACTAACTCTACAAGGCGATGGATATTTGGAGAGGTTTTTAAACTTAGCATTAGAAAACAACGCTACAAAGCCCGTTATGTATGACTATCTAGATGGGGCTTTAAAAGAGGGAGTTTGGTATATGGGCTGGAAATACAGACGGTGGGAAAGGCTCTATTTAGGAAATGATGAAAACGGGCAAGTTAGCATTTTAAGACCGTTTTTTGAGTATAGACTCTCTTATAAAAACAGCTTTAAAGAGATGATTTTCAACGACATGAGCGGGGATGAGAGTGGTGAGTTTGGAGCATTTATCCCATTTAGCCCACATACTACTGGCAGGGTTGCAAAACCTTGCGAAGAGTGTCACGAGCTGTCAAAGGTAAATTTCGCTAACGGTAAGCGGATTTTAAAAGGCTCTCATTTAACAAAAGAGCAAATTCAAAAACTAACTTCTGATGAGTATAAAAAAGTAAGAGCGAAGATGCTTTTAAATGAGAATTTTAAGTAAGGGTTTTAACAGAAGCTAGTTTTCATATAAAATTTCAATATTCTCATCGAGCCATATGGCTGATGGGAACAGATACTCACCGCCAATAAGCATAAATTCCACATTTTGATACTTTGGCTCAAATTTTGCTATTTTAGATAAAGAATTTGTTATGAAAGTTGTGCAGTATAGGTTCTCATCTTCCTTTTTTCTTAAAATAAATTTTTTTCCAAGGCTTTTTTTTAGGTCATTTATAAAAAACTCTCTATTTGTATCATCTATAAATTTAACCCTCGCCAAGCCAAAATCAGTCGCTTCATTTAAAAACTCATCAAGAGTTATGATGGTTATTTTATCATCGTATTTTTCACTAGGAGTTGCGTGTATGATAAGAACTGGATTTGTGCTAACGATAACACCTAAATGAGAGTATTTAAACCCGCTTTTCTTTGAGATAATAACACTATCCATTGTATTGCCATGGCGAAATATTAAATCTCCCACTTCTATTTTTGGGAGATTTTCAAGATTAAAATTATGAGTTTTAAAACTAATGTTTTTATAAATAAAAACGCCTATTATCATAAACAAAACTATGAATAATAGGTGTTTTAGCAACTTATCCAAACGCAACTATTTTCCACTCACCCTTTTTTTGTTCTATGAGATATATTGACATATCCTCGTATTTATCTTTAAAAAATAAGCGAACTTTTACATAAAATATATCATCATAGTTGCTATCTTCAACCATAGACTCTTGTTGATACTCCATAAGAAGCCAGTTATACGGATTGTTTCTCTTTGGTTTTGGAGCCCATTTTCCAAATCCTAAGATTTTTGTATCTTTATGCCCCTCAAACGAAGCTTTGTTCTCAGCAAATTCCTCTTTGTCGTTAATTAACTCTTTAAGTTCTTGAATATGTTTCTTAATATCTTCTCTTATCTCTGGACTTACATTTGTCTTGCTAGGGTCTACAAAAAAAGTAAGAACTTTTTCCATGTCAAAAGCCCCTATATGTTTTGATACATCTAAAGCAAACTCTTCTGGTGTTTTTGCATTTAAAAAGCTAAATGATAATAAACTTGCCAATAAAACAACTAAAAATCTTTTCATATTTTTCTCCTTTTCTAATATAGCTTTATTTTCCACTCATTTTTGTCATTTTTAACTAAACTAAGCATATCGGCTTTACTTGTGCCATCTTTAAACTCAACCTCAACAGAAACACTTGCTTCAGTTGGTACATCATATTTATAATATATATCATAGAATACAACTTTTGAACTTTTAAACCCACCTCTTTTTTTCACCTGTTCTTTTTGCTCATCAATGAGTGCTTCTATTTTATCGTCTATGGCATTTCTAACATTAGCATCTTTTTCATCTGTTTTTGAAAGATATATCATCTTAACCGCACTCTTTGCGTCATCTTTATAAAGATGGTTGATAAATTTTGTAGCAGTATTTTTTACAATCTCATATTCTGCCTTGCTTGCCGATTCACCACACCCAACAAACATAAAAACAGCCATAATGGCAACTAAAAGTTTTCTCATCTTTTCTCCTTTGAAAATAAAATAATTCATATTATCAAAAAAAAAAAAACAAATGTCAACAAATTTAAGGCGAATGACGTAAAAATGCAGATTTTCATAAAGAAGATGAAATTTTGCTTTTTTATGAAGTAGTTCTGTATGGATTTTTATTATTAAATTTTTAAATTGAATTTAAATACTAGATTGCTTCGCCACTTCGCTCCTTAGAGTGGCGATATATTAATTTTAAGAAGCTTTTGTGTAACAAAAGCAGTTAAAACTGTGCGAAGCACAGCAACCTTGAACGTCGTCGGGGGATTGGGGGTTCAAGGGGGAAAGGGGAGCGACTTCGTAATTCAAGCCCCCTTTCCCCCTTTATTAAAGCTTTAATAAGTTTAAAATGACGGATGATATGCTTTTTAAATTTGATTCTAATATGTTAAAAAATTCAACCACTAGATTGCCACGGCTTTTTACAAAAGCCTCGCAATGACTGCATAGGGTGTAAATTTACAAATCTAATTATAATTTGCAAAACCTAAATACCCCAAAATTTGCTTTGAAATTTTAGCATTGAAAATATCTTGAGCCGTACTTGTGCTATTGATATTTTTATCGCTTTGATAGTTTAAATTTGTCTGATATTTTTCGCCGTCTATATCTATAAGAAGTGAAATTTGAGCGTCATAAATATAGCTATTTGTAGTACTTGAGTAGTAGTCATCTAGTATGTCATAACGCCTGTAACCCCTGTATCTAAAGTTTATACTAGAAACCACAAACGGATCTATATCTTTTATATAAGTTCTTCTAAAATAGTTTAAATTTCCATAGATTTTAGTTGAGGCTAGCTCTTTATCATCCACTATCTCATAGCCGTTATTTGCTAAATTTAAAGAAATTGCCTCGGTTAAATTACTATCAAGGTTGCTTGTATTTGTAAATTTCACGAAAGCTTTGTTGTTTTTTGGTTTTTTATCTATAAAGATAGCTTCACTACTTTGGACTATATCTCTATCAAGCTGAGTTTTACCCGCACATCCTATAAAAACCAAAGCTAAAAACAGAAAAAATAGTTGCTTTTTCATCTTAATATCCACTCAAATATCTTAAAATTTGACTTGAAACTTTGCTATCAAACTCACCCAAGGCACTACTTAAACTACTCGTGTCACTTTGATAGTCCAGCAGGGTTTTATAGTTTTTTATGCCAGTTTTATCATTTACAGTGATTAAAAGCGAGAGTTGAGCGGTATAGATATAACTTTTTCCAAAGATGTCATTAACTCCTACTCCAACTCCTACACCAGACCAGCCACGCCCTACCCCAACGCCAACATTTGGATATGAACCCCTTCTAACGGCAACTTTTTTAAAGTAGTTTATGTTGCCTTTTATCGCAGTAGAAGCAACTTTTTCACTAGCGACTATTTCATATCCGCTATCTGATAAATTTAGAGCTAAAACCTCAGCTAAATTTGACTGAGCCTCGCTTGAGTTACTAAATTTTATATAAACTTTATTGTTTTTAGCCTTTGAGTCTATAAAAACCGGCTCGCTCTCTTTTATAATCCCACTATTTAAAGATGACTTACCAGCACAACCTGAAAAAAGAATGATAAATGAAGCAAAAAGAGTGATTAGATACTTTTTCATAACGTCTCCTAAATTTATGAAATTGTATCATAAAAGATTAAAGTTTTAGGGGAACTTGTCCCCTAAAACCTAAGTAAAACTACAGTGGCATTTTAGCAACTGCGTTTCTATGAGTAACTCTTCTTCTGTAAACTTCTGATACTTCTGTAGCATCGCCTACTAAAAGAGCGTTTGTACAACAAATCGCCGCACACATTGGGATTTTACCCTCTGCGATTCTATTTTGTCCATATAGATGTCTCTCAGCTTCTGAGTTTGTCTCTTCTGGACCGCCAGCACATAGTGTACATTTATCCATTTCACCTTTGATGCCAAATGCACCATCTCTTGGGAATTGTGGAGCTCCAAACGGACATGCATATAAGCAGTATCCACAACCTATACAGGTCTTTTTATCATGAAGCACAACTCCATCTTCTCTTACATAGAAGCATTGAACCGGACAAACTTGTGCACATGGTGCATCTGTACAGTGCTGACAAGCGATAGTTGTTGAAACTTCTTTGCCAGGAACTCCCTCATTTAGGATAAGAACTCTTCTTCTATTAATACCAATCGGAGTCTCATGTGCAGAAGAACAAGCTACTTGGCAACCATAACACGCTATACATCTGTCATTATCTACGAAAAATTTTAACCTTGCCATAACTTACTCCTTATGCTTTTTCTAATCTACATAGCCCCGCGTTATACTCTGCTATTTGAGTAACTGGGTCAAATCCGTAGTTGGTAATGGTATTCGAGCTCTCACCTATGGTGTAAGGTTTAGCTCCTTCTGGATATCTATCACTTATATCCACACCTTGCATAATACCAGCGAAGTGATATGGAAGACAAATTCTATCAGGTGTAACTGACTCTGAGTAGTAACACTTAACTTTGATCTTCGTTCCTTGTGGTGCGTGTATCCACATCATATCTCTATCTTTGATGCCATATTTAGCCGCTAATTGCGGGTTAACATGAGCAAACATCTCAGGCGTGATAGCCGCAAGATACTTACTAGTTCTCTCAATCATACCAGCACCACTTAGGTTTACAAGTCTAAGTGAAGATACAATTGTCGGGAACTCTTTACTCCAGTCTTTTTCAGTTTGTTCACTGATAAATCTAGTTGAAACACGGAAGTTTCTCTCTTGATCATCAATAGCTGGATATTTTTGTACTAAATCCCATCTTGGTGAGTGAAGTGGTTCTCTATGTTTTGGAATTTGATCTATAAACTCCCAAACAATAGCTCTTGCTCTTGCGTTTCCGTAAGGACAAACTCCAGCTTCTCTACATCTTTTTAGAATTGTTCCACTATGGTCTCTACTCCAGTGATCGCCCATTATCGCTTTTTCTCTCTCAGTTAAAGTTATGCCTAAAACTTGTTCGATATTAGCTTTTGTAATCTCTGGGTGTCCACCTTTGATTTTTGATCCTGGTAAGCTTATGCTCTCATCAGCTAACTGACTAACGCCGTTGTGCTCAAGTCCAAATCTATTTCTAAATCCTGAACCACCTTTAGCGTAAGGTTTTGATACGTCGTAAAGAATCGGCGTTCCAGGGTGTTCTTTGTCCCAACATGGCCATGGAAGACCAAAGTATTCGCCCTCAACCGGACCTCTTCCCATCTGTGTATCTGGGTCAAAGTTATGCCAGTTTTGTTGATGTTTTTTGATTCTCTCAGCAGTTCTTCCAGAAATTCCAATACTTTGTAGGTTTCTAAAGACTTCGTTTGTTGCATCTTCTGGCCATTTAAACTCGTTTTTAACTTGTTTTAACTCGCCATCAACAACGTCCATCATCATACCTTTTACGTACTCATCATAAAACCCAAATTTCTTAGCAAACATAAACATTACTTCATGGTCTTGTTTACTTTCATAGATAGGTTTTATAACTTGAGTTCTCCACTGAGCAGCTCTGTTTGTAGCGTGGATATGTCCTTCGCTTTCAAACTGAGTTGATACAGGAAGTACGTAAATTCCATCAGGTCTGTCTGTTAGAATTCCTATCTCGTTTAGGAATGGTTCAGCTATGACCATCAAGTCTACTTTATCTACAGCTTCAGCAATTTTCGTTGTATGAGCCATAGAGGTAATTCCCGTTCCTTGAACCCAAACAGCTCTTAAGTTTCCACTTGAGAATGTGTTTTCTTCTTTTAAAACACCTTGCCACCATTTAGCAAGTGAGTAACCTTTTTCATTTCTCCAGTTTCTATCTTCTGGGTTTGCTGGGTCATGATAGAAATACTCATTAAACACTGTATTTTTTACAGGCTCACCTGTTTTTGCTCTTTTTTCTTTAGTTGAAACTGCAAATCTTTTGATGAAGTCATCATAGTTTACACCCCAACCTTTACAGTAGTATTTCCAAGTTCCATCACCTAAACCGTAGTATCCTGGCAGAGTATCAGCCAAACAGCCCATATCTGTTGCACCTTGAACGTTATCGTGACCTCTGATGATGTTACATCCAGCACCGACTTTACCGATATTTCCTAAAACTAGTTGTAGGATAGGTAAAATTCTTGTGTTTGCACTACCAACTGAGTGCTGAGTGATACCTAGTGACCAGAAAAGTGTCGCTGGTTTAGTAGTTGCATACATTTTAGCAAACTGAACTACTTCTTCTGGTTTACATCCTGTAACGTTAGCAGTCTCTTCTGGTGTCCAGTTAAGAGCCTCTTTTCTAATTTCTTCTATTCCGTATGATCTGGTTCTTATCATCTCTTTATCTTCCCAGCCGTTTTTGAAAATTTGATGTAAAACGCCGTAGAAGAACGCGATGTCTGTTCCAGGTCTAATTCTAATAAACATGTCAGCTTTTGCTGCTGTTCTTGTATAAACAGGGTCAACAACAACAAGTGTTGCGTTGTTTCTGTCTTTTGCTTGAAGGATATGTTTCATTCCACCTACTGGGTTTGCCACTGCTGGGTTTGCTCCGACGACCATCATCATCTTTGAGTTTCCAACAACGTCACCAAAGTGGTTTGTCATAGCACCATAACCCCAGGTATTTGCCGCACCGGCAACTGAAGCGCTATGTCAAATTCTTGCAACGTGGTCTATGTTGTTAGTTCCCCAAAATGCTGCAAACTTTCTAAAGTAATATGCTTGTTCGTTAGAAAACTTCGCTGAACCTAAAAACTCGATTGAGTCTGGTCCATCTTCTGCTCTGATTTCAAGCATTTTATTACCGATTTCTTCAACAGCTGTTTCCCAGCTAATTCTTTCCCATTTACCACCTACTTTTTTAAGTGGATATTTAAGTCTCATTTTTGACTTTGTTAAGTCGATTTGATCGATACCTTTTGAACAGTGACTTCCTTGGCTGATCGGGTGATCTATAGCCATATCTTGTCTTATCCATGTATTTGACGCCTCGTCCACTTCTGCTACGATACCACAGCCTGCCGAACAAATCGAACAAACTGTTCTTTTCATAACAGAGTTTGGAAATGGATTCTTAACCTCATCGCTTGTCGCTTCTCTTAGTGTGTCGTTTTTGCCAAACGCTGAAGTTACTCCAGCACTAGCAGCACCCATACCAAGAGCTGAAAGCTTAAGGAAAGATCTTCTTCCTATATTACTCATCTCTTCCCCCTTTAGTGTGCAATACTATAGTATTGTTCCCACAGTGTGTTTTTCTTATAAAGAACCTCTTTTTTTACAGCTTTACCACAGATTACCCCACTACTACTTGGTTCAGTAGCACAGTCATCAGATAAAGTTGTCGCACAGTTTGCTAGCTTATTTGCCGCGGCTGCGGTAGCACCAGCAACTGCTCCTGCTGCTAGAGACTTTTTTAAAAAAGCTCTACGATCTTTAGTCATAGCTATCCTCCTTGCATAAAAACTAAAACAAATACATGCTAGATTCGCACATTTTTAGAGAGTATTCTCTTCAATCTGCTCTTCTAGCATATATAGTATGTAAATTTAGCATATTTTGTATTAAAATAAGTTAAATTTGATAACTAGGTAGTTTAATTAAGTAAAAATTTATTACTTACTCCCAGTTAAATTTCTCACTTGGTTGTTTTAAATTTGTAGCGTAAGGTTGTTTTGCCATGCTCTCTTTTGCGATACTTGGCTTCTCTTCTGGTTTTTCCACCCCTAAAAGTGAGCGTTCTAACTCAAAAAACGACTCCATTAAATTTGCAAGGTGCAAGAATAGATTCGCCTCTTTACTATCTTTCATAAATCCTATAAACTCATCTATAAAGTTATTTATAGTATTTACAAAAAGTTCTGTGCTTAAAAACGTGCCTTTATCAGCCTCTTCTTTTAAAAGTGAGCTCATAGCATAAAAGATAAATCCTATAAAATCCTCGCTATCTTTGCAAAGTTCTTCGTTTTTTCTAAATTTGCTCTTTCTTAGAGTATCAACAACAAGTTTTTTCATCATCCCATCATCACGTCCTTCATCGTAAAAAGAAGCTGTTGTTGGGATGTTTGTATATGAGTAGTCAAATAAAAGTGTGTTTTGTTCAGCTCTAAAACCTTCAAAGTCAAACCTCTCAATCGCTTCAAAATCTGCTAAATTTGAAGCGGTGATTGGAGATGTTTTTAGATACTCAAGCTGTTTTTTCCAAACTTGAAATTTCTCATCTGTTTCACTGAAAAAAAATGGAAGAGCGAAGAACTCATAGTAGAAACTTCGCCCCATTATTAAGTTTTTATCTGTCATTTATAATCCTTTAAAATAGTTTTGGTTTGTTCTCTCTTAGTTGTTTTTGTATCATAACTTTAGCTTTACAGTCAGCACAGCAGTAAAGTGTCTTAACCTTGTCAGCATCCGCCCCAAATATCGGGGTCATCATATTAGCTATCTTCATAACAGCTTTTGTTGTAGCAAACTCTTTTCCACACTCGATACATTTAAAAAGCTCATCTTTTGCTAAAACTTGATGCTCGAAATAGCTTGGCTCAAGTCTCATACCATCTCTATCTAAAAAAATCGTCTCTTTCTCAGCACAGCTTTCTATACAGTAGCCACAGGTCGTGCAAATTGAAGCGTTAAATTTTATGGTGTTATCGCTCTCATCAGCCATTAAAGCCCCAACATTACAGGCTCCAACACAACTTAAACAAAGTGTACAACTATCTTGGTTAATCGTAACTTTACCGTATCTTACCCATTCGCCTGTTTTTGCAAGTCCTAAGTTGTCATCTCCAACTATGTGCTTAACTCTTTTTGCAAAAATTTCTCTTTTTGGAGTTGCGTATTCACTCATCTCATATTTTAAGCCATCTATAAATTTCTGCTCTTTTAAAACTTTTCTTAGCTCTATCTCATCACTTGCTATGAAAACCCCGGTTTCACCGTATTTAGCTTGTATGATTTGGTTGATTAAATCAATTGATTCTCTAACTCCTGGTGCGATTATATCGCTGTAGTAAACGATGTTTGCCCCACTTATTTGAAGCATAGTCATAAAGTGAGTTTCGCTTAAAAACTTCTCACCTTCAATGGCGAACGGAAGCACGCCGGCGTCTATTTCTACGTCACAATTTTTTATATCCATAATCCTTGGAGTTATGAGAATTTTTTTATCTTCGTAAAGTTTAACAACTTCTAAAAACGCATCTCTTGGCATTTTAGCGTAGTCTAACGCCCCACTTGGACACACAGAGATGCATCCTCCACACTCAACACAGTCGATGTGTGAAAAAACTAGCTCTCTTTTTTCATTGTCTTTTAAAATCGCAACAGTTGGACAAACATCCACACATCTTGCACAATGCTCTGTTCTACGTCCGTGATACTGACAAATAGTTTCATCGTAAGTTATAGCACTTTTGTAGTGGTGAGTTGGGCTTCTTTGGTTTAAATACTCTAAAATTTCATCATCTAAAAGATGGCTGATATCTAAAGTCCCACTTTGTCTTAGCATATACTCTCTTATCTCATCGACTAGCACAAAGTCAGCTTCAACCTCAAACTCATCATTTTCTCTTAAAATCGTCACGTAAAGCTCACCTATCTCGCCATACATAAACTTAATCTCAGCGTGAGTTAGTAAAATAACCTTATAACCACCATTTTTTAGATACTCAGCAAGCCCCGCTCTATCTTTGTCGCTTATCAAAATAACATTTTTACCAACTTCTTTTTTATAGTCTAAATCCTGAGCTAAGTCAAAGGTAGTAGCTCTTGCTTCGTAAAGCGTAGCTAGGTTTTTAGCCTTGTCTAAAATAGTGTCTTTGCTTTGCTTAACATAGAAATTTATCTCTGGAGCGTAAACTTGAGCATCTATTTTAGCAGAGTTGCTAACTAGATATTTTTCAACACCAGGCGTGTCTATAACCTCTATCTCATCAGGAAGTACCACATCAGCGTCTAAGTCGTTTAAAAATACAAATTCTTTCATCATCTATCCTCATTTAATAAAAAACTCTGCTATTTTATAATAATTTTCTTAATTTCAAAGAAACTTTTAAAATTTAGTTTTTTTATTTTAGTTTTGATATAATCTTTTTATTTAAAAAAGGAATTAAAAATGGAGCTGTCACTAATCAACGAACCAAATTTTTTAAAAAGCCTAAATCAAGATGAACTAAATATCATAAACAAAGCAAACGAGCTCATCCTAAACTGGCAGAAAAAAAAAGAGCCTTGCGTTTATACCAGCGATGAGATAAAAGAGAGGCTGCTTAAAGCCATAGATGAGATAGATAGTGGAACGGCTATTTTATACACGAAAGAGGAAATAGAAGCCAATGTAAAAAATAGGTTAAATTTATGATAAAGGTCAAATATCATAGAAATTTTAATAACCATATTTTAGATTTGGTTGACTATATAGCAAAAGATAGTCCAAATAGAGCGTATAAATTTTATCAAGATTTGCAAGAAAAAATTGACAGTATAGAAATGCTTTACAGCTATAGAAAAAACAGAGATTTAAACAGGGATGATATAAGGGATTTGATTTTTAAGGGATATGTTGTTCCATTTAGGATATTAGACGACAGCACTATTTTAATACTTGACATCTATAAACGAAATTTATGGAACAAAGAGATAAAATAGCCACTTCAAATTCAACACTATAAAATTCAAATTTAACCCAATTTTCGCTATACTTTCAAAATGTCTAGTTTAGATAAACAGGAGAAACCATGCAGATAAAACTTCCAAAAGTTGACAAAATAACAAATTTAGCTGAGTTTGACGGCTATTTTAGACCCCTTATTTTAGAGTTAGCAAGAGATGTTATCGAAGAAGAAAGAGCTAAAGCGATAAATTTCAAACCCTACAAAGATGAAGATGAAATCATCGCTGAGATTAAAGATAGATATGCTGAGTATGAAAACCTAGAACTTCAGCCAGTTATCAACGCAACTGGAGTTGTCGTTCATACGAATTTAGGAAGAAGCGTTATAAATGATGAGCTACTAAAAAGAGCTGCTAGAACTATAACTTCCTACTCAAATTTAGAGTATAACTTAAAAGCTGGAAGAAGAGGACTTAGATATGACTTTACCTCAAAGCTTTGCTCTATGCTTTTTAAATGTGAAGATGTCATCATCGTAAACAACAACGCTAGTGCTGTGTTTTTAGTCCTAAATACATTTGCCAAAGATAAAGAGGTTATTGTAAGTCGTGGAGAGCTAGTTGAGATAGGTGGGAGCTTTAGAATTCCTGAAGTTATGGCTAGTTCTGGGGCGATTTTAAAAGAAATCGGCACGACAAACAAAACCAAAATCAAAGACTATGAAAACGCTATAAATGACAACACTTCCATGCTTATGAAAGTTCATCAGTCAAATTTCAGCGTTGAGGGCTTTAGCGAGTACTCAAGTATAGATGAAATTTCAGCTCTTGCAAGAGAAGGCTCGCTTATTAGCTACTTTGACCTTGGAAGTAGCTATGTAAACGAACTTCCCTACTCTTTAGGCAAAGATGAGCCGCCTATTTATAAGTTTTTGGAAAGCGGGGTTGACCTCTTAAGCTTTAGCGGGGATAAACTTTTTGGAAGTGTTCAGTGTGGGGTAATTTTGGGTAAAAAAGAGTATATCAATAGACTCAAAGAAAACCAACTTTTAAGGATGCTAAGAGTTGATAAAGTAACCCTAAGTATCCTAAACGAAACTCTAAAAGCTTATATCAACAAAGAGTTTAACCTCATCCAAACAACCCATCAAATTTACAAAGACACAGATGAGTTAATAGAAATGGCAAACTTAGTTAAAAACAGCATAAACCACCCAGCCAAAGTTATAGAGACAAAAACCATCGTTGGCGGTGGCACTATGCCAAATAGACTCTATCCAAGTATCGCTTTAGCTTTTAAAGGGGATGCTGAAGAGCTAGAACTTAAATTTAGGAAAAAAAGAGTCATTGGAAGAATAGAAAATGACAGATTCATCCTTGATTTTAGAAGTATAATGGATAAAGATTTAAATGGATTAATAGAAATTTGCAAAAACATTTTTAATGAAAGGCATTTTTAATGAGTAGTATAATTATCGGCACAGCAGGACACATCGACCACGGTAAAACAGCTCTTATCAAGGCAATTAACGGCTTTGAAGGCGATAGAATGGAGAGCGAACAAGAGCGTGGTATAACGATAGACTTAAGTTTTTCAAATTTAAAAAGCGGGGATAACAATATCGCTTTTGTTGACGTTCCGGGGCATGAAAACTTAGTTAAAACGATGATTTCAGGGGCGTATGCGTTTGATGCGGCGATGCTAGTTGTAGCAAGTGATGACTCACTTATGCCTCAAACTAAAGAGCATATTCAAATTCTCTCATTACTTGGAGTAAAAAGCATCATCCTTTGCGTTACAAAGTGCGACTTAACGCCAGCTTCAAGACATGAAGAAGTTGAGTTTGAAGTAAAGGAGTATATCTCAAATTTCCCAAATTTAGAAGTGCTAGAGACATTTTTTGTAAGTATAAAAGATGACCATAGCATAGCTGAACTAAAAAACTATCTCTTTACCCTAAGCTCAAAAGAAAGACCTGAAAGCTTTCTTGTGAGATACTATATAGACAGGGTTTTTAGCTTTAAAGGGGTTGGAACGATAGTTACAGGAAGCTTAATAGAGGGAAGCATCAAGAAAAACGAAAAGCTTTTTTGCCTAAATACAAATAAACTTTTACAAGTTAGAAGTGTGCAAATTCACGACGAGTTTAGAGACTTCGCAACTTCGCCAAACAGAGTTGCCCTAAACCTAGCAAATGTAAAAGTAAGCGAGTTAGAGAAAGGCTATATCTTAAGTAAAAAAGGGTTTTTTAGAGGGTTTAAAGAGATAGATGCAGTTTTTTACGGGGATATAGAACACAACAGCGAAGTTGTCTTTTGTGCAGGAAGCAGACAAGAAGCGGCAAAATGCTTAGTTTTAAGCCAAAAAGATGGAAATAGTTTTGTGACATTTAAATTTGACGAAGAGATGTTTTTAAAATTTGATGAGCCTTATGTCATACTTGAAAACTCCCGCGTAAAAGGTGGCGGAAAGGTTCTAAACCCTATCAGCGAACCGCTTAAAAAGGCTGAAAAAATAGGCTTTTTAGTTACTCTTTTAGAAAAAAATTTCGTAAAGACATTTGAAATTTTAGCTAGAAACCACAGACACGGCTTTGGGTTAATATCGTCATTTCAAAGGTTTGACTTAAGTCACGAAGAAGCCCTAGAAGTTGCTCTAAAACTAGAAAATGTCTTTGTGGATAAAGCTGGGCTTTGTGTTTATGATAGTGCCGGGGTGCAGGATTTAAAAGAAGTAGTAAAGTTTATAATCTCTAAAAACGAATACGCGGTAATCTCAGCAAATAGTATCTCACTAAAGACTACTTGGGCGACAGAGGGGCTGACTGAGCACATTTTAGACGCTCTTACGAACGAAAATATACTAGAAAAAAACGGCTCTTTATATGTAAAAAAAGGTGTAAGCTTTGAAAAATTAGAAGAGAGTTTAAATGAGAAAATTTACTCTATTTTAGAAAACTCTGGCATAACCCCAGACGCTCCTTATAATATCTACGATGATTTAGATATAGATAGAAGTTTAGGCGATAACGCTCTAAAAGCACTAACCAGAGCAAAAAAAGTTATAAGGCTGGAGCATAACCTTTTCGTAACGGCAGGAAATTTAAACCTAGCTATGAAAAAAATCAGAGATATTATCAAAAACGATGGTTTTGCTAACGTGCAAAATGTCAAAACAGAGCTTGATGTAAGCCGTAAATTTGCTATTTCATACCTTGAATACCTAGATAAATTTGGCGATATCAAAAAGCTTGAAAACAATAATAGAGTGTTTTTATAATATTTAGAATTTAAATATATAATTTTAGCTATTTATCAAAAAAGGATATAAATGAAAAAACTACTTTTAACTTCAGTTCTTAGCTTTAGTGCTATTTTTGCAGCATCAAATGATGATATTTTAGGTTTATATGACAAAGAAGCTCTAAAAGCTCACGGCTTAACAATGGAAATCGTAAAAAGAGAACCACTAAATGACGGAAGTGGTTTTGAAATGGTTGTTTTAAAGATGAGCCAAGGAAACATGAGTCAAGAGGATATAATCTTTGTAAAAGATGACATCATGGTTCAAGATATTGTAAATTTAAAAACAAAAAAGAGCCTAAAAGCAGAGTTTGAAGCTGACGCACTTCTTGGCAAAATTTCAGAAGTTTATCATAAAGAAGAGCCTAAAAACATCATCAAACTAGGAAATGATGCAAACAAACCTACTCTACTCATGCTAACAGATACAAACTGCCCATACTGCAAAATGGAGATAGGAAATATCGAAGAGAGTTTAAAAACTAATAACTATGAAATCATCATGGTTTCAGTTGGCGGTGAAAACTCACACCAAAAAAGTGCGAAAATTTATGAAGAAGTGGCAAATGCTAAAGACGACGCTGCTAAAATCGCAGTTCTTAAAAAATACTACGCTGAAGACGCATCAGCAACTGGTGCAAGTGAAGCAGAGCTTAAGAGACTTCAAAAACTTTCAGATAAATATTTCGCTGCTGGTATAACTGGTGTTCCATTTATCATGGACTTAGCAAAAATCAAAAAATAATTTTTATTTTTAATAAATATTTTAAATTTAGCCCCTAGCTTGGGGCTTTTTCTTTTTTAGAACTACTTAATTTATACAGCCACATAGTACTTTAAAACCTAAATAAACCATATAAACACAAAAATAGCAGAAACTTTCTCTTTTTATATCTACTTTTGACTTAATATATTAGTTAAGCTATATAAAAAAAATTATATAAGTTTATTCTAAACTATTCTTTGACTTTATTTTATATTTTATAAAAACTTAATTAAACTTTAATATTTTATTGTTATAATTAGATTTAAATTTATTTTAAAAAAAGGAAATTTATGAGATTTAAAGCTCTCTGTTTGAGTGTGATTTTATCATCTCATCTTGTTGCGACAGATAGTGTAAAGTTGGACTCTGTAGTTGTAACTGCAGGTCTTGGTCAAGAACAATCAATTGACGACGTTCAAGCAAGTGTTGAAGTGATTGGCGAAAAAGAGATAAAAACTGTTGGTTTTAAAACAGTTCCTCAAATGCTTAAAAACGCTCAAAGCATTGATGTTAAAGACTCTGGAAGTTACGCAGATGTTAGAATCAGAGGATTTGATAGTGACTATACTTTAATCCTAGTTGATGGAGTAAGAAGAACTGGAAAGTATGGCAAAAGTAGTCTTGTAAGTATAGCGGCTGAAGATGTTGAAAGGATAGAAATCATAAGAGGACCTATGTCTGTGCTATATGGTGCTGATGCTTTAGCTGGTGTTGTAAACATCATCACAAAAAAAGGCATACAAGAAGACTCTTTTGGACTATCAGTTGTAGCTGGAATGTACGGGGGAGAGGAAAGAAAGTCTTTAAATACAAGAGTTTATGGCACAATAAAACAAAGTGAAAATGTCTCTCACGCCTTTACTCTTGAGTCAAGAAATCAAGAAAAATATTGGGAAGACAGAAGCAGTGTAGGTACTACACTAAACGAAACAGACCAAATTTTCCTTGCATACTCTAACACCATCTTATTAAGCGGCTCAGACACTCTTACAAATAGACTTGAGTTTACAAATCAAGATGATGACGGTATAAGCTCTAGAGGGATTGATACTTACGAAAAAGAAAAAAGATATCAAGCAAGCTCTGCGTATAATAGAGTTGGAAACAACTATATCTTTGATGCAAACATAGCTTATGGATATAGCGACGCTGAAGTTCACAGAGGAAGCGGTGTAGAGACTACAAAATACTCACAACTTGAACTAAACACCTACTTTAGACACTTCACAACTGACTATATGACAAACATCTTAGGTGCTGGATATAGATATGAAACTATAGATGTCTCTATGTACACGAAAAAAGCTCATAGATACAACGCAAATACTTTTTTCCAAAACGAGCTTGACATTACAGAAAATTTAACTAGCAATATCGGCGTAAGATATGACTATTTTAGCGACTTTGGAAGTGAAGTTACGCCTAAAGTTTCACTTGCTTATAAGCTAGATGATTTTGTCTTTAGAGCTGGCTATGCGGCTGGATATAAAGCACCTGGATTTAGCCAAATGTATGGGTATTTTACAAGAGGACCTTATATCATATCAGGAAGTCCTGATTTGAAGGCTGAAGAGTCAGATACTTATGAACTTTCTGTAAACTATAGAGGTGAAAGCTTAAGTGCATTTGCCACGTATCACTACTCAAGTATTGACAACCTTATAAACTCACACACAGTTAGAAGAGTTGGAAGAACATCATATGTAAGTTATAGAAACATTGATAAAGCAACTATAAGCGGGGTTGAGCTTGGACTAGACTATGACTTTACCAAGGAGTTAAGTGCTGGAGTTTCATGGAGCTATCTTGATACAGAAGATAAACAAGATGGTGGCAGGCTTACAGGAAGTGCTAGAAACACATTTAAGGTAAGTTTAGCTTATGAGCCTGGTGACTTTGGATTTTATTTCAACTTAAGAAGATATATGGACTACTACGGACCAGATGAAGTTAGTGGAAACTCAAACATCAACTATACTATAGCTGATGTAAAGGCTAGTTATCAAGTCAATAAAAACTTAAATCTGTTTCTTGGGGTTAATAACCTCTTTGACAAAGAGATGCCTTATAGCATGCAGTCAAGAAACGGCATGGGAGGCGACTATGAAAGATACTACTACATCGGATTTGACTTAAAGTTGTAATATGAAAAAAGTTCTACTATTTCTACTGCTTTGCTCATTTTTAAGTGGCGAGGAATTGATCTATTTTTTAAAGTCTGGCAAAGGGTATGAAGCAGTAGGACTAACTAGTGAAGCTAAAATTTCACAGATTAATCCAAACTTAGAAGTCATAAATTTAGAGCTAAGCGGCAACAAACTCACCCCTATAAAAAGTGGTTTTTCATACTATCATCTTTTAGAGCTCAAACTCAAAGATAGCGTAGCCAAACACTACTTTAAAACAAGGGGTGGAGAACTAGCTAAAACTCAAGTTCTAGAGTATAAAAATAGCTCTCTTGATATCATCCCAGTTAGACTCCCATCTCAAAAGGGAAATTTCACCTCATCTAGAAGTTATAAATTTAAGCTACTTTTTAGAGGCAAGCCACTGCCATATCATAGAGTTACGCTTAGAACGCTAAATGGTAGTGAAGTCAAGCTTTTAAGCGATGAAAAGGGAGTTTTTAAACTCAAACTTCCAGACGATTTAAGTTGCCGTGAAAGCTCAACTTTTATCTTAAGTAGCAGTTTTGTAGCAAACAACAAAGAGTATAAAGTGTCACTAAGTGAGGAGTATATTGCAAACTCCCTAAGATGTAGTAGAAGTCAAACCTTGGGAGTTTTAGCCATAGTTTTAGGTATGGCTGGCGGAGTGGTTTTATATAGGAGAGTTAAAAATGTCAAAAGCTAGAAAATTAGTCCAAATAGTTAGTTTTGTTTTTTTAATTTATGGTGGATACTTAATAGATAGATTTTATATCTCAGGTAGTCTCACATCAAATCTCCCAGCCCTAAGTTGTGCTTACAACAACTACGGTGCTGACTACTGTATGTTAATATCTACTCAAAAACAGCTTTTCCACCTAGCAAATAGAGAATTTTTAGTTGGAGCTTCAGCTATACTTGGAACTTTTTTATCTTTTGGACTTCTTATAGTTATTTTTAATAAAGCCTTTTGTGGCTGGGTTTGTCCAGTAGGCTTTATCCAAGAAATTCTTTATAATGCTGGTAAAAAACTAAAGCTTTTTCAAATTTCAACTCTAGATAGAGATAAGGTTTTAGTTCTTAGAAAGATAAGATGGGCTATATTTATCTTGTTTGTAGTAGCTTTGTCTTTGCTTGCTGGGTGCGGATATATAAGTAGAAGCTTTAACTCATCTTTTTGTGCCATATGCCCATCAAGAACCATCTCAACCGTAGCAACTGGGAACTTTGAGCAAATTTTCATAGACTACTCAAACTATATAAAACTTACTCTATCGGCTATCTCTGGGGTTTTGCTAGGCTTTATATTTATACTCTCATTTTTTATAAGACAGCCATTTTGTAGAGTCTGTCCGATGCTAGCGATGAGTTCGCTTTTTTCAAAACTTAGCTTTTTAAGACTTACAAAAAACCATCATGGTAAATGCGAAAGGTGTAAAAACTGCTTAAAAAACTGCCCTATGGATATAGAAGAGATTACTTATGACAAAAATGGCGACATTACAAAAACAGATTGTATCATGTGTTTAAAATGCGTAGAATCTTGTCCGCACGATGATGTTTTAAGTCTAAAATTTACTAAATTTAGCCTTTTTTCATCATCAAAAGAGAGGTTTAAAAAGCTTATAAAAAGTAAAAAATAAGTTTTTATTTTTAAGAAAATACTTTAAATTTAGCCCCTAGCTTGGGGCTTTTTCTTTTTAAAAATGCCTATATAACCATATAATATTTTAAAACCCAAATAAACCCTATAAACACACAAAACAGTAAAAATAGTTTTAATTTCAGTCTTTTTATATTTAATTTGGTGCAGAAATTTAGGCGGATTATGGAAAATAAAAAATTAAAACTAATCCAAGTAAGACCAGATATAAAAGTAGATATTATAACTGAAGAAAATTTTCCGCCTTGTAAAATGTCTTTTATAAAAGTTAGCTCACTAGTTCCTCTTCTTGAGGATACTTTACCGTCTAGAAAACTTCCACTATAGATATCATATGCATTAAATCCAAAGAAAATTATAAGAGAAATCCAACCTAGAGTAGCATATATTGGACTATCTTTTGCATTTCGCTTCGCAGTTTCAAATGGGTCATCAACCCCGAAAATATAAAAAAATGCTTTATAAATGTAAATAACAGAAAATATTATAAAAAATATTGCCATATATGAAAAATAAAAAATTATATTTTCAGGTGCTTGATATAAGATAAGTTTTTCAATAAGCGGAACAAAAGAAGCCATAAATTTACAAAACTGCCATAAAAAAGGAAAATTTTCTAAAATATTAGCTGGTATTAGATAAACATTCAAAGTAAAAGCAAAATAGATATACATTATTACAGTCCCGTCGCTTTTTTTAGCAAAAGCTTTATGGCTTTTAGCAAAATTTATTAGTTTATCACCAAATTTTGTTTGCATTTTTATCCTTTTTATAATTATATGAAATTTTATGAAAAAATGAAATTTAACTATCAGTTTTTTTAGAAAATTTACGTATCCATATATAATATGGTATTTCCGAAACTGTTCCGATAAGGCAGATAAAAAATATTCCGCCCTGCCATAGAGCTGTTGTATAAGATGCACCTAATTTTGTCTGGTATCTTTGTAAGTAAGTTATATCATTTATTCTTGCGTAAGAGCCACCTTTAAGGTCTAAAACATCGCCACTAAAATAATAATATGAACCATATATCATCAAACCAAAAACTAAAAGAAGCCCTAGAGTATAAATTTCTGGATTTTTT
>JAAYPR010000044.1 GCA_012519705.1 Campylobacteraceae bacterium | reverse complement strand
TTTAGCTAAAATCATTAGACAAGAGAGCGTTTCAAAAGAGCAAATTTTAGATGAAATTTTAAACTATGATATAAGAACCGTAAGCTTGAATTTAAAAGACATCATGAACAGAGATGGTGCAAAAAAGATAGTTGATGATGTGTTGAGTAAAATTCCTAACTGAATTTGACTAAATTTATAAAAATAAGCTTAAATTTCATAAATATAGTATAAATTTAGTAAAAACACTTGACAAAGCCATTTTTTTACACTATAATTATATTTCTTTTTTAGTTGATGGGGTATCGCCAAGCGGTAAGGCATCAGGTTTTGGTCCTGACATTCAGAGGTTCGAATCCTCTTACCCCATCCACTTTTGTCGCAGAATGGAGCAGTGGTAGCTCGTCGGGCTCATAACCCGAAGGTCGGAGGTTCAAGTCCTCCTTCTGCAACCAATTTCTTCATTTTATACAATCAATTAATTCCATTTTATCATTACAGTTTTTAAACCAAAACAAGAAATAAATCTCAAGCAAAATAATAACCAGAGTAGAAATTTACCAAATAAATTTAACCACCCTAGCTAAGTTAAATATTTAAATTTACAAAATATCAGCCCTTAAACTCTCAACCGCCAAATTCTTGAATTAGCGTTCTATAAGCATTAAGCAGGGCGATAAATAGCGTTACAATCGCAGGACCAAGGATTATCCCCCAAAAGCCAAATGTCGAAAGACCAGCAATCATGGCAAAAAATATAATAAGCTCATTTATATTTGCAGGGCTGCTAACTAGCTTTGAGTTTATAAATTTGATTATAAAAGGTTTTACAAAGTTATCTGCTATCGTTCCTATAACAATAGCTGTGTATAAAAATATAAATATAGCAGCCTTTACATCTCCGGTTGCGAGTTCATAAATACACATCGGTATATAAACTATCAGCCCACCAACAATCGGTATCATCGAAGCAAAAGCGTATAAAATTCCCATCAAAAACCCATCATATCCAAAAAATGAAATCATCGAGCCATACAAAACACCTTGTAGAACTGCAGTTGCTAAAGTAGAGTATAAAACAACGCTCATTGTGTTTCTAACTTCGCTTGTGATAGAGTTTATTTTAGAAGCTTCTATTGGAAGAGTGTCCCTGATAAACTGCATCAGTGACTTTCCGTACATATTTGCAAAGAAATAAAACACTATGATAAGTGCTAGGTCTATCACAAATTTCGCACCCGATTTACCGACATTTGAAGCATATCCTGCAACTTGTTTGATAAGTGCGTTGTAGTCAAAAGAGAGAATAAAATTTTTTATTCTCGGTTCTAAAAACTCAAATCTCTCAGGCAGATTAAAATCGAAATTTTGAATGTATTTGACCACAAGCTGGACATTTGACATGTTAAAATTTGTGGCATATTTAGCTAGTTCAATCACAGCGTAAAAAAGAGGTGCTAGAAACAAGCAGAGCAAAATAAGAGTTGTAAAAGTTGCCGACAAAATGTGGCGACCATTTGTAACTTCAAGCATTTTGATATTTAAGTTTGCAGTTGAAACAGCTAATAAAATCCCTATCGCCATAGTTAGTAAAAACGAGTTGAAAAGATAGATAACCCAAACAAACACAAATAGGATAAACCCTATAAAAAAATACTTACTCGTTTTCATCAAATAGCCCTTTTTGGTATGGAATTTTTAAAGACTCGTAGCTTTTATATGTGGCGATTCGTCCTTTTGCAGTTCTTTGAATGTAGCCATTTGCTAGCAAATATGGCTCTATGATATCCTCTATCGTTCCCTCATCTTCGCTCATAGCAGCGGAGATGGTATTAAGCCCCATAGCCTTACCTTTGGCATCAAATAAGATATTTAGATATTTTAAGTCCACTTCGTCAAAACCAAGCTCATTTACACCAAGTTCATTTAGTGAGCTTTTGGCTCTCTCTAGTGAGATGGTGCTCTCATCATTCACATCGGCAAAATCTCTAGTTCTTTTTAGAAGTCTAAGTGCGACTCTTGGCGTTCCACGGCTTCTTTTTGCTATCTCTAAACTAGCTTCCAAGCTAGCTTTTTTGCCTAGTTTAATGGATGCTTTTTGCACTATAAGAGCAAGTTCTTCTGGTGAGTAAAACTCAAGTCTAAAAGAGATGCCAAACCTATCTCTAAGTGGAGCTGAAATCATCCCAGCCTTTGTGGTTGCCCCGATGAGAGTAAATTTAGGAATATCTATTTTGATAGTTTGAGCAGCAGGACCAGAGCCTATGATGATATCAAGTCTAAAGTCTTCCATAGCGGGATAGAGAATTTCCTCTATCGCCGAACTTAGACGGTGAATTTCATCTATAAAAAGGATATCGCCTTCTTCTAAATTTGTTAAAATGGCAGCTAAATCCCCAGCTTTTTCTATCATAGGTGCGGCGGTTATTTTGATATTTGCTTCCATTTCATAAGAGATTATATGAGCAAGAGTTGTTTTCCCAAGCCCTGGAGGACCGTAAAAAAGGGTGTGGTCAAGCGACTCACCCCTTTTCTTTGCAGCTTCAATGAAGACTTTTAAGTTTTGCTTAGTCTTTTGCTGACCGATATATTCATCAAAACTCGTTGGTCTTAGGCTTGTTTCATACTCTTTTTCAAAGCTGATTTTTTCTATTTCGACTATTCTGTCCATAGGGGTTTAGATTTCCCCTTTAAGTCTCATCTCTTTTAGAGCTGTTTCAAATTTACAACCTTGCTCGTGACCTAAATCACACCCTTTTATGAAGTACTCTTCAGCTTTTTGAGTATTAGGAGCTTCGATTCCGTGACCATTTACATAAAGAGTTCCTAGGTTTGTACATCCTTCGCCGTATCCCATCTCGCATGATTTCTCATAAAACTCATAAGCTTTTTCGTAGCTTCTCTCTGTGCCATCGCCAAACTCATACATATAACCAACTTGAGCACAAGCTCTTGGCTCGTCTAATTCGCATGCTTTTACATAGTATTTAAACGCAACATTAAAGTTTTTATCCACGCTATCAGCTCTAAAGTATGTGTCAGCTAAATTTAAACAACCTAAGCCATTTCCTAGCTCACAGCCTTTTTCATAGTATTTTCTAGCTAGTTCTTTATCTACTGGAATTCCAAGCCCTTGGTCGTAAAGCCACGCTAGATTTGTACAGCTTCTGCCATCATTTTCTTCTTCACAAAGTTTGGTCCAAATTTCTTTTGATTTTTCATATTTTTGATCTTCAAAAGCTTTATGACCTTCGTTAAAATAGTCTCTTTTGGTGTCGTCTGAGTTGCCGTTTACCTGAGTTTGTGGGGCAGACTCGCCAGCATTTGTTCCGAAAAAATCTCTCTCGCTTGCATTTAGTGTAAATGCAACAAGAACTAAAGATAGTAAAGTTTTATTCATAATTATCCTTTATGGGTAGTTAAAAGGAGTATTGTATCTAAATATTATAAAAATTTGACAAAAACAGCGTATTTTAGTAAAATATAGGTCTTTTTTACGTGGGGGTGACTTGGCTTCGACAGGAGTAGAGTGGTCACGGTGGCATGTCGCTTTGAGCAAAGCGTTAAAAGCTCAACTTAAAATTAAACGCAAATAACGTTAATTTCGCTCCTGCTTACGCTAAAGTAGCGTAAGTTCAGTTGAGCCTTGCTTCTGCTGATGCTATTTAGGCAGGTCGGCGAGTAATTTAGATAGCTTAGTTTTCTAGTCTGACGAACTAGGAGATGAAACTCTAGTCTTAGTTTAAGAACATGGTTTTTGGGAAATGAGCCATCTTAAATGAAGTTTTCATTTTCGCTAAGCATGTAGAGGCTTTGGTCTTTTGCTTTTGGACTGCGGTTCGACCCCGCACACCTCCACCATATAACTACCAATTAACAAATATTTTAATCAATAAAACAACTAATTATTACATATATTTAAAACTGAAGAATCGTGCTAATTATCTATTTTCTAAAAAATCAAAGAATATTTAAATTTTCATATCATCACATAAAGCATAAATTTATCTCTTAGGCTGTATAATTATACGTATAAAAATATGGAGGGATAAAAATGTCAAGTGTAAAAAAATTAACTATCACACTACCAAATAACATAATGGCAGATTTAAACGATTTTTCAGAGGAACTAAACGAAACTAAAAGCGGAATTATAAGTCAAGCATTAGAACAATTTTTTGATTATTTAGATTTAAGAGTAGCTAAATCAAGAATGGAGGATAATAGCCAAACTTTAAGCCTTGCAGAAGTAAGAAAGCTAAGCAATGAGTTACAAGATTGAGTTCAACCCACAAGCTAGTAAAGAGCTTTTAAAGCTTGATAAATCAGTAAGAACTTTTATACTTGATGAGCTTAGTGAGTTTGAAGCTAAATTTAGTTTAGAATATGAAAAAGAATTAACTAAAACAGGCAAAATCAAACACCTAAAGGGTGAGTTTCTAGGGCTTTATAGATTAAGACTTAGAACTTATAGAATAATTTACGAAAAACAAAATGATAGATTGGTCATCTACATTTTAAGAGTAGCACATAGAAAAGAAGTTTACTGATTTTAAACCTTCGGTCTCATAACCCGAAGGCTTTAATTGGTTAAAGCATTCAAATTTTAGTGTTAAGTTTCTCAATCACTCCCCAGCCATCTCATCAGCTAATTTTGCGGCAAGTTTTAGTTTATCACTGCTAAAGTGAGTGTAAATTCTTGAAGTATTAAGACTTGCATGTCCTAGGGCTTCTTGGACTAAAACTATATCTTTTTGTTTTTGATAAAGCATAGTTGCAAAAGTGTGGCGAAGCATATGAGCCCCGTTTTTAGCCTTTCTAATGCCTGCCTTAAAGAGAATTTGCTCAACTATACGGCTGATATAGGCCTGAGTTAGCGGTCTTCCTTTTGAGTTGATAAAAAGATAACCCTCTTTGTTGTCATAGTGGGTTTCTAAATTTGCTAGATGCTCATCAATTAAGTGTTTTTTTATCATAACAACTCTGTATTTATTGCCTTTTCCAAGAATTCTTATGATGTATAAATCCCCATCTTCGCTAAAATCTTTCCTTCTTAAGTGAATCGCCTCGCTTACCCTAATGCCTGTAAAAATGATGATTTTTATCACAAGTTTGTTTCTATGGGTGTTGCTTTTAAAGTCCGCGTTTTCCACAGCGTCTAAGAACTCTTTAACTTCTTCTTCGCTCATATATTCAGGTAGTTTTTGACCACTTCCGCCAGTTATCCCGCCCCAGTTTTTAAGCTCTATGCCAAAGTTGTGCGATTTGCCATTTTCTTCGTTTTGTTTATCAAGATATGAGAAGAAGTTTATCACGGCTATTCTATAGTTTTTTTTAGTTGCATCACTAAGACCACCTGTAACACTGGCTAAAACCTCACTTAAAAACTCCTCATCAATTTGTTTTAAGCTATCAAGGTTATAAAACAGTATGGTTTCATAGACTTTTTTAAGTGGATTGAAGTAGGTGTTTATCCCGCTAATGCCTGCGTTTCTTGCCTCTTTTACAAGCCCGTCAAGCTCGTCTATGTTTTCTACACCTTTTGTAAGACCATAAGTCACAGATGCAAGGGCTTTGGGGTCGAGTAAATTTCTATTTGATAGAGATGTTAATTTATATCTTACATATCTAGTTAGCCAAAAAAGTAGAGACTTTTCAACGCTTTCTTTATAGTCGAGTTTGTACTTCAAATCCACTCCTTGATAAATTTAGGTATTGAAAATTATACCTAAATTTAATCAAACAGTGAAACAGGTAACTCGATAACGTTTTTGATGATATTAAACGGCGATAGAAGTACATCGCTAACTGCTCTGTTGGAGTAGGTTGGCTCTTGTGTAGTTCCTCTAATTTCGATGATGGTTGAAAATGCCCTATCTCTACCTAAAATTATCTGATTTATGATAGGAATGTTATCTATTATCGAACTTGCATCTTTTAAATAGATGATTTCTAAGTCCACATTTAGTTCGCCAGACTTTAAATTCACCCCACCAGTTCCAGCTATATCGGCACTTGTACCCATAAAGTTCATAGCTTGGATGTGTAAATCATCCCCTTTTCTATCTAGGTAAATCTTACCATCTTTTACGCTAAAGCCGTCCGAGTTAAAATCAGGTGTTTTTAGTTTCATAAGTGATGGAATCGAGTCCAAAAAACTAAGCATTCTTTGGTAAAAAACAAAGTCGGTTAAAAACGTATCCGTAGCTAAGATTTCAGCTTGAAATTTACTAAAGCTATCTCCAACTAGCTTTAGGTTAAATTTACCACCATCAAAACTTTTACTTTTTAAAAGGTTATTAACTGCACTAGATGTGATATCTTGAGCATTTATAGAAACAATTTGCGGGGTTAAATTTAGAGCTATATTTCCGCCACCATCTACTTTGCCGTCAAATTTAATGTTTTTCTTATTTAAATTTCCACTGTATGAGTTAAAATTTATCCTTCTATCATCAAGAAGCAAATTTGAGTTTACACCATTAAAAGTGATGTTTGGAAACTCACTATCTCCGCCTTTTTCATCTGATTTTAAAACTAAATCTAAGTCTTTTATATTTGCAAAGGTGTTTCCATTTTTTAGTGAAAAGCTTAGTAGCCCACTTTTTGTGGTGCCATCTATAACGCCGTTTTTAAACTCAACTTTTATATCGTCTTTGCTGTATTTTGAGCCATCTTTTTTGACAAACGGTGTTTCAATGCCTATGTTTTTCACATCTATATCAAAGTCTTTAAAGTTTTTAGAGGTTATTTTAGCACTTCCGCCACTTGATTTTAAACTAGTTAGAAGCTCTGAATGAGAGCTTAGGGTGTCTAAATTTGCTAAGCTTATAGTATTTGTTTTTTTACCTAAATTTAGAGTTAAATCAAGGGCTGGAACTTCTATGTTTATATCATCTTTAAAGCTTAAGCTCACTTCCGCATCAAGACCTTCTCTTTTGTAGATATTTTCTACTTCTATTTTGTTAAATTTGGTTTTGAACTTAGCGGTGCTGTTTTTTAGGTCAATCTTCCCATTTAAATTTGACGCACTAAAAATCGGCTTTAAGTTCAAGGATGTATCTTTTAAAACAACGCTTTCATTATCTATAAAAATATTAGCTTTTTTAGAGTAGAACTTCGCCCCACCTATCTCTAGATTTGCATCTTCTAGTTTTGCTGTGACATTTACATCTACAAAAAATGGCTCGATTCCTATAACTAAACTTGTATGACTATCAAGCTTTCCACTTTTTTGGATAACTGGGACATTTATATCATAAGCTTTTAGGATATTTGAGATGTTTTGGTCAAAGATACTATCTGTTTTTATATCAAGCAAAACCTTGATATCATCATCCATAAAGCTAACTAAAGAAACCTTGCTTCCGTTTAGATCTTTTCCTTCAAATGTCGGATGAACTAAGTCAAAGTGTAAGTCTCCATCGTGTAAACTTATCTTCGATAACTCGGCATTTATAGGAGAGAGTGCCTCTTCAAAAGTGACATTTAAATCATAAGCCACGCCGTAAGCTTCCATTTTATCAAGATGATACTCTAAATTTGCGATGTCGATTTCGCCTTTTAAATACTCTATATCATAAAACCCAGCTACAACTTTACCGTAAATCCACTCTTTTACTTCCTTATCAAGTTCAGCTTTAAAGCCAAGTTCATCCATGAAATTTTTCAAGCTTTTTGCAGTTGCGTTTGAGATTTTATATTTTAAAAGGTTGTTTTTTATGGTAAAGTCAAGCTTTCCGTTTATCTCATGAGTTAGGAAAAACCCGTCAAAAATGTAGCTATTATCAGTGAAATTTAGATGTCCATCGCCTGCGATTGCAAGGTTAAAGTCTGCTAATAAAAACTCATAAATAGCTATATCATAGCCACCATCCCTAGCTTTAAACTGCGTATCTATAGTAAGATAAGGGGTATCTACGTAAAAAATATCATCTTTAAAAAGGACAGTTATAGTGTCCTCGCCAACTTCTAAGTTTTCTAAGTTTATCTCTTCAAAAAATCTCTCCAAATACGGCAGATAGCTAAAATACTCATTTAAGTTCGCCACTTCAAACTCGCTACTTGATGAGGTCGAATTCTCTGGTAATTTGATATTTTTAGCATTTATTATCAATTTTTTATCAATTTTAATATATAATCTCTCAATGCTTAAATCTTGGTAGTCAAACTCATTGATTTCAATACCATTTTTTAACGCTATAAATAAAACCGAAAGGGATACCGCAAATATGACTATGATAGTTAGGATGATTTTTGCTATTTTTGATATTATTCTCATTTTTATCCTTACTTTTTTATCAGATATTACCGCACCGACATCTTTTAAGGGGGAAATTTTCATTCCAAAAGGAAGTGCGACTAAAATTATATCAGAACTCTCAAAGCAAAACCTTAATTCAACCCCGTTTGACCCAAAAATTTTAGCATTTATTGGAGTTCCGCAAAGTGGATATTTGGACTTAGGAGATGAAAGTTTAAGTAAAATAGACCTTTTTTACAAACTTACAACCGCAAAACCTCAGATGATAAATATCACTCTCATTCCAGGTGAAACAACTGTGATATTTCTAGAAGAGCTTGCTATCAAAAATAGCTTTGATTTTTTAAAACTAGAAAGTGAGTATAACAAAACAGCTCCTTTTTATGAAGGGTTTTTAGTTCCTGAGACTTACTCTATGGCAAAAGGGCTAAATGAAACTGAAACTATACAAAATTTAGTTAAAAAGTCACGTGGGGCTCACGAGAAATTATCAAAAGAGCAGTTTGGTGACTTTAACACTACAAAATGGCTGGAAATTCTCACAAAAGCTTCTGTCATCCAAAAAGAAGCAGCTGATGTTAGTGAGATGAAAATAGTAAGTTCAGTTATAGATAACCGCCTAAAAAAAGGGATGAAACTTCAAATGGATGGAACTCTAAACTACGGCAGATACTCTCACGTTAGAATCACACCTGAGAGAATCAAAAACGACACTAGTAAATTTAACACCTACTTACATGACGGACTTCCGGAGAGTCCAGTTTGTACCGTTAGCAAAGATGCTATAATAGCAGCGATTAAGCCTGAAGAGAGCGAGTTTTTATACTTTATGAGAGATAGAGCAACTGGAAAACATGTCTTTACAAAGACATATAAAGAGCATGTAAACGAGATAAATAGACAAAAAAATAGATAAACAAGGAGAAAACATGAGTAAAATCATTTACACTTACACAGACGAGGCACCAGCGTTAGCGACATTTTCATTTTATCCGATGATAAAAGAGTTTTTTAAAAGAGCAGATGTTGAGATGGATATCTACGATATCTCGCTAGCTGGGAGAGTTCTAGCAAATTTTAGCGACTATTTAGATGAGAGCCAGAGGGTTAAAGACTATCTTAGTATCTTAGGAAACCTAACCGAAGAAAAAGAGGCAAATATAGTAAAACTTCCTAACATCTCAGCCTCACTTCCACAACTAAATGCTTGTATAAAAGAGCTTAGAGAGAAAGGTTTTAATGTTCCACTTTACCCAAGCGAGCCAAAAAACGAAGAAGAAACAAAGATAAAAGAGCGTTATGCCAAAGTTTTAGGAAGTGCGGTAAATCCAGTTCTAAGACAGGGAAACAGCATAAGAACAGCTTCAAAAGCGGTTAAAGAGTATGCAAAAGCTTATCCGCATAACAACGGCGTTTGGAACAAAGATGTTAAAACAGAAGTTTTTTATATGGACGGGGGCGACTTTTATGAGAATGAAAAGTCAAAAATCTTTGATAAAAACACCAGTTTAAAGGTTGAGTTTATTAGAAAAGATGGAAGCAAAAAGACTCTAAAAGAGAACTTAGAAATTTTAGAAAACGAAGTTGTAGATGCGACTTTTATGAGTGCTAAAAAGCTTGATGAGACTATAGATAAAAGTATAGAGCATGCAAAAGAAAAAGGGCTTTTATACTCAGTTCACCTAAAAGCAACTATGATGAAAGTAAGCGACCCTGTGATGTTTGGGCACTTTGTGAAAAGATTTTACAGTGATGTGTTTAGTGAGTTTGGTAGTGAGTTAGAAAAAGCCGGCGTTAATCCAAATAATGGTTTAAAAGATTTGTTCACTAGAATAGAAAAGTTAGAATGCAGGGATAAAATCTTAGCTAAATTTGATGAAATTTACACCTTAAGACCAGATATTGCGATGGTTGATAGTGACAAAGGCATAACAAACCTGCACGTTCCAAGTGATGTTATTATCGATAACTCAATGCCTTCTATGATAAGAAATAGTGGCAAAATGTGGGACAAAGATGGCAAACTTCAGGAGTGTTTAGCAGTCATTCCAGATAGAAGTTACGCTACAACTTATGAGAGTATGATAAATGAGCTAAAAGAAAACGGCACGCTAAATCCAGCAACTATCGGCAGTGTGACAAACGTGGGACTAATGGCTAAAAAAGCTGAGGAGTACGGAAGTCATGATAAAACTTTTATAATGGAAGCGGATGGTAAAGTCGTAGTGAGTGATAGTGAAGGGGAAATTTGCTTTGAGTTTGACGTGGAAAATGGAGACATTTTTAGAATGACTCAGGCAAAAGATGACGCTATCAAAAACTGGATAAAAATAGGTATAGAATTAGCAAGAGAGAGAGATGAAAAGGCGATTTTTTGGCTAGATGAGAAAAGAGCTCACGATGCAAGCCTAATCAAAATCATAAAAGATGAGCTTAAAAACTATGATTTAAACGGACTTGACATCTCTATCTTAGCTCCGCAAGATGCACTTTTAGAGACAAACAAAACAATTAGAGCAGGCAAAAACTGTATCAGCATAACAGGCAACGTTTTAAGAGACTATCTAACGGATTTATATCCGATTTTAGAGCTTGGAACAAGTGCAAAAATGCTCTCTATCGTTCCACTTTTAAATGGTGGCGGGATGTTTGAAACTGGAGCTGGTGGTTCAGCACCAAAACACGTTGAGCAACTTGTTAATGAAAACCACTTAAGATGGGATAGTTTAGGCGAGTTTATGGCGTTAGTTGAGAGTTTAAAACACTACTCAAAAGCTACAGGAAACAAAAACGCTAAAACTTTGGCTAGTTCACTTGACGCGGCGATTTCAAAGTTTTTGAAAAATGATAAATCACCTAAGAGAAGAGTAGGCGAGCCTGATAATAGAAATAGCCATTTTTATCTAATGCTTTACTTCGCAGAAGAGCTTTCTAAAACAGAGCTTGGAGACAGATATGAAGATTTAGCTGTAAATTTAAAAAACAATGAAGAAAAAATCAACGCTGAACTTCTAAAAGTGCAAGGCGTAAACGTAAATTTAGGCGGGTATTATAAAGTTGATGCAAACAAAGTAGAAGAAATCATGAGACCAAGCAAAACTCTAAATAGCATAATAGGATAAAAATGAAAAAAGATTTAAAATCAAATTTAAAAGTAGGCATAGTTGGAGCTGGAAATATCGGCTCCAACATCGCCTATATGCTACTTGGCACAGCAAGCAAGATAGCTCTTATAGACATTTACGAAGACTTTGTAAAAGGAAGAGCTTTAGATATCAAAACAGCTTCTGTTATCGCTGGTGAAGATGTGGAGGTAACCGGCGGAACTTCATATGAGAGCATAAAAGAGTTTGACATCGTTGTCATAACAGCAGGTGCGACTAGAAAAGTAGGGCAAAGCAGAGACGAGCTAGCAAGCATAAATGCTCAGATAGTTTCCGAAGCTTCCAAACAAATTGCCAAATTTGCACCAAGCTCTACCATTATAGTCGTTACAAATCCGCTTGATTTGATGGTTTATGTGGCGTATAAAGCAAGTGGATTTAATAGAAACAGAGTTCTTGGTATGGCTGGCGAGCTTGACACGGCAAGAGCGAATTTGATAGATAAAAACGCTAAAGTTTTTGGCTTTCATAACGATGAGATGCTAATAGAGAGCTCTTTAAAAGGCGAGGAATTTGAAAAGCTCGAAACTACTACAAAAAATGGTGGTGCAACTATAACAAAGCTAGTTGGCACTTCAGCTTACTTTGCCCCAGCGATGGGGGTTGTCAAGATGATAAAAGCCATGCAAAATGGTGGCACGGTAATCGCTTCTGTTTTAGATGAGGGTGAAATTCCTTTTGGTAGGGAAGTAGAGCTTGATAGAAGCGGAGTTAAAAACATACTCCAAAAAGAAATTTATAACAAAGTTGACGTTAGCAACATAAAAAGAAGTATAGAAAATTTATAATGACAAAAGCTGTTTGGGTTAATGAGAGTGCTTGCAAAGGATGCAAAATTTGCGTTAGCTACTGCCCAGCCGGAGTGATAGCTATGAGAGATGAGCCAACGTCCATCGTGGGAGCGATAGTGGAAGTCGTAGATGAAAGCTCATGTATAGGGTGTAGGGAGTGTGAGTTTCACTGTCCTGACTTTGCTATCTTTGTGGCTGATGAGAGCTATAAATTCGCAAAACTTACCAAAGAGTCCAAGCAGCGAGCTATAAAAATAAAAGAAAACAATTTTTTCAAGGTTGAAAGTGATAGTATCTAGTGGAAATTTACTTGTAGTAAAAGCAGCTATTGATAGTGGGTGTAAGTTTTTTGCTGGATATCCTATAACGCCTTCAAGCGAGATAGCTCATAAGATGAGCGATGAACTACCCAAAGTTGGCGGTGCTTTTATTCAAATGGAAGATGAAATTTCAGGCATAGCGGCAGTTTTGGGAGCTTCGATGAGTGGAGTTAAGGCAATGACTGCCTCCTCAGGACCTGGGATTTCACTCAAAGCTGAGCAAATCGGCTACGCTTTTATGGCTGAAATTCCCCTAGTCATCGTCGATGTTATGAGAGCAGGACCATCAACAGGACTTCCAACCCGCGTTTCACAAGGCGACATTTTACAAGTTAGAAACCCAACTCACGGAGACTATAAAAGCATCGCTCTAATCCCTGGGAGCTTAGAAGAAGCCTACACCGAAACCATAAGAGCTTTTAATTTAGCTGAGAGGTATATGACTCCGGTATTTCTACTTTTAGATGAGACGATAGCCAAGATGGAAGGCGGAGTAAATTTACCTAAAAATATAGAAGTTTATAACAGAAAAACATATCTAAAAGATGACTATATGCCTTATAAGGCTAAGGCAGATGAACCAGCTGTTTTAAACCCATTTTTTAAAGGGCATCGCTATCACATCACAGGACTTTACCACGATGAGAGTGGCTTCCCAACGGAAAATGAAAACATTGTAAGCTATAGCATAAACAGGCTTATGAACAAAATCAAAGATGATGAGGTAGCTAGCTTTGAAGAGTATAAGTTGGGTGATGCAGAAATTTGCATCATCGCGTATGGAAGCGTGAGTTTAGCAGCAAAACAAGCTATAAATTTACTAGAAAAAGAGGGCGTTAAAGTTGGGCTTTTTAGACCAAAGACTCTCTGGCCAAGCCCAGCTAAAAAACTAAGAGAGATAGCAAGTAGGTTTGATAGAGTTTTAGTTTGTGAGCTAAATTTAGGGCAGTATTTAGTAGAAATAGAAAGAGCTACTTTAAGAGATGACTTTGAAACACTGCTTCAAGCAAACGGTAGAGCCATCCCACCTGCTAAAATCATAGCCAAAATAAAGGAAATGCTATGATGAAATACCTAAGAACTGACAAGCTCCCAACTCTTTGGTGCTGGGGGTGTGGCGATGGAATCGTCATGAAAGCTATGGTTAAAGCTTTTGACGCTTTAGGCTGGGACAAAGACGATATCTGCGTGGTTAGTGGTATCGGATGTAGTGGTAGGATGAGTGGATATATAGATGCAAATACCGTTCACACCACGCATGGCAGGGCTTTAGCGTATGCAACAGGGATAAAACTAGCAAACCCTGATAAACACGTCATAGTTGTCACAGGAGATGGCGATGGGCTAGCCATCGGTGCTAGCCATACTATCCACGCAGCTAGGAGAAATATCGGGCTTAAGCATATATTTATAAACAACTTCATTTACGGACTTACAAACTCTCAGACCTCCCCAACCACGCCAAAAGGCTTTCGCACTTCCACAGCAACCCACGGAAATATCGACCCACCGTTTGATGCGGCAAAGCTTCTCATCGGTGCTGGAGCTTCGTTTGTGGGGCGAGAGAGCGTTACGAAATTTACAAGGCTTGAAAAGCTTTTTATAGAAGGCTTTAAGCATGATGGATATAGCTTTTTTGATGTTTTTACAAACTGCCATGTAAATTTAGGCAAGAAAAACAAGATGAGAGAAGCCACAGAGATGCTTGAGTGGCTAGATAAAATTTGCGTTAGTAAGGCTAAATTTGAAAGCCTTAGCGATAAAACAGGCTATTTTCAAAGTGGAGTTTTACACAAAGATGAAAGCCTTGTAGAGTATACAAAAGCTTACTATGCGGAAAATATAAACAATGACAGAGATTAGGTTTGTAGGAGTTGGAGGGCAGGGGGCTATACTTGCTAGCGAAATCCTTTGCGTAGCTAAAGTAAGGGCTGGCGGACACGGTATGAAAGCGGCGACTTATAGCTCACAGGTAAGAGGTGGCTCTACAAAAGTAGATGTGATTTTAAGTGATGAGGAGATCATCTACCCTTACGCTGATGATGGAAATATCGACTTGATGGTGGCGGTGGCAAACGTAAGCTACCAAAACTTCAAAGCTGGGATAAAAAAGGGTGGCGTTATAGTCGCTGATCCAAACTTATTAAATATAAGCGATGAAGATAGGGAAAAATACCAAATTTATGAAGTACCTATAATCTCTCTAGCCAAAAATGAGGTTGGAGATATCGTAACTCAAAGCACACTAGCTCTTGGCATCGTGGTGGCTCTAACTGGTGTGGTTGATAAAGAACTAGCTAAAGAAGTGATGCTAGAGTTTGTCCCGCAAAAGAGCAAATGGCTAAATTTAAGGGCTTATGAGCTAGGGGTTAAGGTTGGGATGAGTTTGGGGGTGTGATAAAAAGTCATAAAAAAGGCTTAAATTTATAAAAAAGGATAGTGTTGGTGCTTGATATATTGATTGATATGTTTTGGAATTTTGCAAATTTGAAAAATATTATTATTTTTCTTTTTTTGGTTGTCGTATTTTATAAGTTTATATATAAAGTTATAAGCTCAGATGATTATAAAAAATACTTTGCTATATTTATACTTCTTTCATTTATTTTAATTTTTATAGTATTTTATATAAATATTATTATTCACTCGAGAGATGATGATTTTAAACTAGGTGAATTTGGTGACTTTGCTGGTGGTGTTTTAAATCCTATTCTTGCATTTTTTTCTTTTATTTGCCTTTTAGCTACCATTATTTTACAACAAAAAGAGTTAAAAATGTCAAGAGAAGAACTGGAGTTAACAAGAGAGGAATTAGAAGAGCAAGGTAAAACTTTTGAGAAGCAAAAAGAGCAAATGGAACTTCAAACTTTTGATAATAAATTTTTTAATATGTTAGAAATGTTTAGTCATGTAAGAGGAAGTGTTTTAAATACTAAGATAATTTTTGAGTTTTTGAGCCCAGATGGTGTAAATAATTTTGAAAAATTAAAAATATTATTATACGATAAACTATTTTCATCAAGTATTTTCATAGATAGTGGTTTTGAATATTTTAATAATAAGGCTCAATTAAAGTTAAGCTCTAACAAAGGAGCTTTAAACTATGATTTCAAGGATGAAAAATAAGTATATATATCGTTCCAGGATTTCAGAGAAGAAATTTAGAGAAATTATTAAGTATTTCTG
>JAAYPR010000043.1 GCA_012519705.1 Campylobacteraceae bacterium | reverse complement strand
TGATAAATTTATAAGTTTCTACTTCGTAGAAATTTTATCTCTAAATTTAACAACAAAAATATCTTAAATTTAACTAAGCCTTTATCCAAATGGATTGCTTCGTCACTTCGTTCCTCGCAATGACGGCGTGGAGAGTAAATTTATAAGATTTCCATTTAAACAATCTTTGTCCATAAATTCACAAAACACCTACCACTAGTCATTGTGAGATTTTCGTAGAAAATCGTGGCAATCTATACTTTCCATGCCGTCATTGCGAGTTTGCGATAGCAAACGTGGCAATCTAGATATTGAATTTAAAAAAACTTTAGAGCCAAATTTATTAGTAAATATATTTACTAAATTTAACTCTAGAACTTCAAAAACTAGATTGCTTCACTAGCGTTCGCAATGACGTGTAGAGAGTGTAAAATTCCAAGCTTTATAAATTTACCTTACCTTTAAACCCATCTCACTAAGGATTAAATTTCCAAGCTTAGTTGAAAGAGAGTCTATAAACATATCATATTTGCTTTTTTCTCTCCAGATCGGCTCGCTTACATTTGATAGTTTTATAACTTCAAATTTAGCGTCTCTATATGAGCTTATCCCATCTATAAGTCCTAAATTTAGAGCATCGCTTGCTAAAAACACTCTTGCGTTTGCCCACTCATCTTTTTTATCTAGACTTAAATTTCTAGCAATAGCGACTTTTGAAGTAAACAAATCATAGCTTTTATCCACAAGTTCTTGCAAACTCTCTCTTTCTTTTTCACTCCACTCTCTCATCATAGTTCCAGCTTGTTTATATTCTCCTGCACTTACGGTTTGCTCTTTAAAGCCTATCTTTTGTGAGAGTTCTTCTATGTTTACTCCTTGGATTATAACGCCAATTGAGCCGATAAAACTACCTTCATTTGCATAAATTTTCCTAGCATTTATCCCTGCTAAGTAGCTTCCACTTGTCATCATCCCGCTTGCATAGGCGACAACTGGCTTAATGCTATTTAGCTCTTTTATAGCGTTTGATATCTCAACACTTGGGCTTAGAGCTCCACCTGGACTATCGATATTTAGCAAAACTCCTTTGATGTTTGTATCATCATGAGCTTTATAAATTTCTTTTAAAACAGCACTCTCATCCATTATCGCTCCGCTTAGTTTTATCTCAACTAAATTCGCCGTCCCTGTGTCTGATGTATCGTCAAAAAGAACCATAAGCCCGACCACTATTAAAAACATAACAATAAAGCCTTTTATAAAAAACTTAACCAAATCTCCTATAAATTTCATTATTTCCACCTTTTACCTTGAATAAATAGTGATTTCACACTTTTTGTTTGAAGGATTAGCTGAAGTGCTAGTTCATCCTTGCTTCCCACATCAAACCCTTTAAAAACAGCTATGTCTGCTAGCTTTCCACTCTCGATACTTCCTAGGTTTAACCCTAAAGCTTTTGCTGAGTTTAGAGTTGAGCTAAGAAGTAGGGTTTTTGCTAACTCTTGCAAGTCAAACTCGTCGTGAATTAGTAAATTTGCCCTTAACTCATCAAAGAAATTTAGACTTATATTTGAGCTAAGTCCATCAGTTGCGATGTTTAGATTAACACCACTGTCAAGAACTTTTTTTAAATCTAAGCTTTTTTTGCTAAGAAGTCTGTTTGAGTAAGCACAGTGAGTTATAGAGTGCAAGCTCTTATCAAGCTTTTCAAGCTCGTCTAGATAGACACAGTGGGTAAAAAGAGTCCTTACATCTTTAAAGTTTTCTATGTAAGAGTCCACCGTATAAAAAGGCTTTGGATTTGGATTAAAGTTTTTAAGCCACTCTTTAAACTTTCCTTCTCCCTCTCTTAACCATCTCTCTTCGTGATCGCTTTCCATAAAATGAGTTGAGACTAAAAGGTTTTTTCTTCTAGCGTAATCACAAAGCTTTTTAGTTAGTTTTGGATGAGTTGAGTAGGTCGCATGAACAGAGACGGCTGGGATAAAAAGGTCGCTTTTATGTTTGTAACTTTTGTTAAACCTAGAGATAAAGCTCTTCCAGTTTTTATCTACTACGCTTTCATCTGCTCCTAAAAGTTCGTTAAAAAACACAACTCTTGCTGGAGTTTTCACACACTCCTCTAGCTCACTTCCAAAGCTTGAAATCTCCCCTATGGTTGTAACACCTGAGTTTAGCATCTCAAAAATAGCATCATAGATAGCTTTTTCTTTTGCAGCGTCTGAGAGTTCAACCCTGTTTTTTACTATGCTTCCAACCCACTCTATAAAGTCTCCATAAACTAAAGTTGTTTTGTTTGAGCTAAACTCTAAGTGAGTATGAGGATTTATAAATCCTGGCATTATAATATCGTTATTAAATAGTAGAATTTTAGCGTCTTTGTATTTGTTGCACATAGTTTCAAAATCACCGATTTCTAAAATTTCTTTATCAAAAACGACTGATTTATCTTCTAAAATAGTAAAGTTTTTATCGCAAGTTATAATATATTTTGCTTTTAATATATACATTATTATCTCCTATGAGCCAAATTGTAGCAAAATTTAGTTAGTTTTTGCTATAATCAAAAGTTATTTTAAATTTACATAGGAGAAATGATGAAAATAGTAGTTATTCAAGGACCAAATATCAATATGCTTGGTGTTAGAGAGAGAAATATTTATGGTGCTATGAGTATGGAAGATATCCATAAGCAAATGCAAGTTGTAGCTGACCAAAACAAAATAGATATCGAGTTTTTTCAAAGCAACTTAGAGGGTGAAATCGTAGATAAAATTCAAGAGTGCTTAGGGGACGCTGATGGTATTATCATAAACCCAGCTGCTTATACTCACACATCAATCGCGATAAGAGATGCAATCGCAGCAGTAAATTTGCCAGTTATCGAAGTTCACGTAAGCAACCCAGCAAGAAGAGAAGAGTTTAGACAAAAAAGTCTAATATCTGCTGTAACAGCGGGACAAATTAGTGGGTTTGGACCTGTTGGCTACCATCTTGCTATGATAGGTATGCTTCAAATTTTTAATCAAATTGAAGCTTTCAAAGCAGCACAAAAACAACAATCGGAAAACGAATAAAAAACAGTAATGAATAATTACATTTTAAAAGATGAAAACGCTGTATATTATGAGTGTAATTACAGCTGTGATAATCAAATTTTTTTAAATATAAACGGGCGTAAATTTCTTCTCACTGATGCTAGGTATAGTATCGAAGCTAGAAATTTAGTCCAAAATACCGAAGTTATAGAGATAAAAAACTCACTTATAAGTGAAGCTAGAACTCTGCTTCGTAAATTTAGGGTTAAAAGTTTAGTTTTTGACCCTAATGACTTTAGTTACGCTGACTTTATAAAACTAAGTGAAAACTTACGTATAAATTTCATCTCTAAACCATTTTTTTCTAAAAAAAAGAGAATGGTAAAGAGTGCTGATGAGATAGAACTTTTAAAAAAAGCTGCTAGTTTAGGAGAAGCGTGTTTTGATGAGGTGGCTAAATTTATCTCTGATAACGGTCTAGGAATGAGCGAGAGTGAAATTTATCATAACTCTGAAATTATCCTAAAGCAAAAAGGTAGCTTAGAACTCTCATTTAGCCCGATAATCGCTATCAACGAAAACGCTGCCAAAGCTCACGCACTTCCAACTTCTAAAACTTTAAAAAACGGTGATTTACTACTAATGGACGCTGGAGTTAAATTTAAGAGATACTGCTCTGATAGAACAAGAACAGCACTTTTTGACGGCTCTTTGGAGTTTGGTAAAGAGCAGAGTTTTAAAGATAGCAAGATGAACGAAGTTTATCACATCGTAAAAGAGGCTCAAAGCTTAGCTTTAAAGGCGGTTAAGCCAGGTATGATGGCATGTGAGGTTGACAGAGTTGCAAGAGAGTTTATAGCAAAAAACGGCTTTGGAAAAGAGTTTTTTCACTCCACAGGACACGGCGTTGGGCTTGATATCCACGAACTTCCAAACATCAACACAAAAGACAGAACTATTTTAAAAAAAGGAATGGTTTTTAGTGTTGAGCCGGGGATTTATTTAGAAAATGAGTTTGGAGTTAGGATAGAAGATGTTGTCGTGGTAACTGATGATGGATGCGAAATACTTTGAAGTGAAAATACTCTGAAATGGAAATGTTTTAGAAATGAATTTGCTGGGTAATGGGTTTTATAAAGTAAACGATGCGATTTGCTTTAAAAAAAGTAGCTTTTACCCGCAAGTTAGAGCTAAAAAAGAGTTTTTTAAGTATGAGTTTGTTTTGGGGATTGGCGGAAATTTAGGCGACAGTAAAAAAAGGTTTGAAGTTTTTTTAAATAAGCTTCAAAAAGATAGGCGGTTTTTTGTAGTTAAAACCTCGCCACTGCTTTTAAACAAGGCTTTTGGTTACAGAAATCAGCCTGATTTTTTAAACGCTGTTTTGTTAGTTCAAAGTTCAAAAAGTCCAAATGAGGTGCTTAAAATCATGCAGCATTATGAAAACATCTTTGGAAGAAAAAGAAGTTTTAAAAATGCTCCTAGAACGCTTGATTTGGACATTTTATATTTTAACACTAAAGTTAGGAAAACGAAAAAGCTTATTTTGCCTCATCCTGGGGTGGATAAAAGAGCGAGTGTGGTTTTGCCATTGGGTGCGATGTTATAAGGAAAAAAGATGAATATAGTCTCAGTTTTAAGTGGAAAAGGCGGAGTTGGAAAAAGCGTAATATCAGCAAATTTAGCTTCCATTCTAGCAAAAGAGGGATATAAAGTTTGCTTAGTTGATGGCGACTTTACCCTTGGAAATTTAGATATCATACTAAATGTAAAGGCTGAGAAAACAGCATTTGATTTTTTTAGTGGGATAGCAAGTTTGAGTGAAACTCTACTTCACATAAGCCCAAATTTACACTTTATCTCAAGCCATAGCGGGAGAGAAATTTTAACTTTTTATAGCTATGAGCAAAAAGAGCTTTTTGAAACAGAGCTAAAAAACCTAAACAATTTCGACTTTATCATCATCGACACTCCAACGGGCATTAACTCCATGGTTGGTCACTTTGTAAAATTAAGTGATAAGAGTATCGTTGTAACTACACCAGAGCCAACTTCTATAATGGACTCTTATACTATGATGAAGTTAGTGTTGAGTCATAAAGATGAGGTTTTACACCTTTTAAATTTTAACTCGAATTCCGAAACAGTCTCAAAAAGTTTAGAGCAAATTTTAAAAAACAATATCCAAAAAGAGTTTGGATTAGAATTTTTAGGAAGCATTAGAGAGGATAAAAAAGTAAGTCTTAGCGTAAAATCTAGAGAGATGCTTTGTGATGAGTATAGTGATGCTTTAGTGACTTATGATATAAAAGTTATAGCTTCAAACTTGCTTGAGAGTTTTGGACACAAGGGGCTTAAGCTAGAGTCCGTAAATGGAATATTTAGAAAACTTTTAGACAGGATTTAGAATGAAATTTGAAAATATGATAAATGATATAGAAAAAATGAGAATCAACTCTAGTGACCCAAATAGATGTGTTACCATCTTTGGTTCAGCTAGGTTTGAAGATACTCACGAGCACTGCTACGAGGCTTATACTTTAGCTAAAAGACTTGCTTTAAAAAACTATATCATCGTAACAGGTGGTGGTGGCGGCATCATGAAAGCCGCAAACAAAGGGGCTTTTGATGCAAAACAGAGCAATGTTGGTATAAATGTAATTTTACCAAACGAACAAAGAATAAATGAGTTTGTAACTGAGGGAACTGTTTTTTCAAATTTAGCTTTAAGAAAAGTAGCCTTGATAGAAAAGTCAAAATATTTTGTGATTTTCCCAGGTGGATATGGGACATTGGATGAGCTTTTTGAGCTTTTAGTTTTGGTTCAAAACGGACTTTATGACGCTAAAGTTTTTCTGTATGGGACAAAATTTTACGCTCCATTAGTGGAGTTTTTAGAAAATTCTTTGCTGGCTGAAGGCACTATATCAAAAAAAGATTTGGAAATTTATACTCTAACTGATGATATAGAGTTTATCTATAATGAAATTTTAAAAGGCATTTAGTGAGAGTTTTAGTCGCTATGAGTGGCGGGGTGGATAGCTCTATGGTAGCAAAAGCCCTAAAAGACGAGGGTCACTACATAGAAGGGGTTTATATGATGCTTCATGACAGCCCCGAATATCATAAAAAAAACATAGTAAGAGTTAAAGAAGTGGGCGAGTTTTTAGGTATAAAAACTCATGTTTTAGACCTGCAAGAGAGCTTTAAAAAAGAGGTTTATGAGCCTTTTGTTGAGACTTATAGAGTTGGAAAAACTCCAAACCCATGTGCACTTTGTAACAGAACTATAAAGCTAGGAGCACTTTTAGAACATACTTTAAGCTTAGGCTTTGATAAGCTTGCTACTGGGCATTACGCCCGCATTGAAGAAGGACTTATAAAAGTAGCTGTTGATGAGAGCAAAGACCAAAGTTATTTTCTAGCAAATGTTAAAAAAGAGAGTTTAAAACATCTTCTTTTTCCGCTTGGTGATAAGCTAAAAAGTGATATCAAAGAAGAAGCTTTAAAATACCCAGAACTTATAAAAATAGCAGGGCAGAAAGAAAGCAGTGAAATCTGCTTTGTAGAAAAAACTTACATAGATATTTTAAATAGGCATTTTGATACAGATAAAAAAGGCGTGGTAAAAGATGTGGATGGCAAAGTTGTCGGCTCACATAACGGCTATATGCACTACACTATCGGTAAAAGACGGGGCTTTACAGTAAGCGGGGCACATGAGCCACACTATGTTTTAGGCATAAATGCTAAAAATAATGAGATAGTTGTTGGTACAAAAGAGAAGCTTTTAAGGTCTTATTTCGAGACTGAGAGTTTAAATGAGTTTTTAGATTTGGATGGCGAGTTTGAGTGCTTTGCAAAGGTGAGATACCGCTCAAGCTTAGTAAAAGCAAAAGTTACAAAAACGGAGTTTGGAGCAAAAGTTAGACTAGAAAGCCCAGTTAGTGGGATAGCAGCGGGACAGCTTGCGGTTTTTTATGATGATGAGAGTAGAGTTTTAGCTAGTGGATTTATAGTATGATAAAGCTATTTTTGGTAAAATAAGTGAAATTTCAGATAAAGGTTATTTTTTATGCGTGGATATAAAATTTTTTCAGGTAGTGCAAATGTTGAGTTTTCTAAAAAAATTTCTAAATACTTATCTCTTCCTTTGGGTGAGTGTGCGATAAAAAGATTTAGTGATGGGGAGATAAGCGTTCAGGTGGGCGAGAGTGTTCGTGGGAAAGATGTTTTTGTCATCCAGCCAACCTGTGCTCCGGCTAACTCAAATTTAATGGAGCTTTTAATATTAACAGATGCTTTAAAAAGAAGTAGTGCAAGTAGTATAACAGCGATAATGCCTTATTTTGGATACGCAAGACAAGATAGAAAAGCAGCTCCAAGAGTGCCGATTACCGCAAAGTTAGTTGCTGATATCATGCAAGTTGCAGGAATTGACAGAGTTGTGACTATGGACTTACACGCTGGACAAATTCAAGGGTTTTTTGACATCCCTGTTGACAACCTTTACGGCTCAATTGTGTTTAACGACTACTTAAAAGCTAAAAATCTTAAAAACCCTATCGTTGCAAGCCCTGATGTTGGCGGCGTAGCAAGAGCTAGAAGTTTTGCTAAGGGCGTTGGTCTTGATATGGTTATCGTGGATAAAAGAAGAGAAGAAGCAAACAAAAGCGAAGTTATGAACGTCATCGGTGATGTTAAAGGAAAAGATGTTATCTTAGTTGATGACATCATTGATACGGGTGGCACTATCGTAAAAGCAGCAGCAGCGTTTAAAGAAAGAGGTGCAACTAGCGTTATGGCGTTTTGTACTCACCCAGTTCTAAGCGGAAAAGCGTGTGAAAACCTCTCATCAGATGCTCTTGATGAGCTAGTTGTAACCGATACCATACCTTTAAGTGAGAAGTTTGTAGAGATGGATAAAGTTAAAGTTATCAGCGTTGCACCACTATTTGGCGAGGTTATAAGAAGAGTTTATCACGATGAGAGTGTGAATAGTTTGTTTTTATAAAATTTTAGCTTAAACTCTAAGGTAAATTTTCAGATTTACCTTAGAGTTTTATCTCATATCTTCAAGCCACCCTTTAGGAATTCAGTGAAAGACAATACATTTAAAATATTAAAATCAATCGCAAAAGAGAATTTAAAAAAGATATTTTTAACTTTTTCTTTAGTAATAGTTGAAAATGCTCTGCTTTTAGTCTATCCAATAATCGCAGGTTTTGCTATAAACAAAATTCTAGAAGGCGAGACCTTACTAGCACTAAGTTATGCTTTTTTAGTTCTTGTTGTTTGGATGGTTGGTTCTCTAAGGCGTAAAATCGACACTCAAGTTTTTGCTAAAATTTATGCAAATTTGGTTATAAAAGTAGTGCTAAATGAAAGAAGTATGCAAAAAAGTAGCTCTGCTACAGCTGCTCACGTAGCGTTATCAAGAGAGTTTATAAATTTTTTTGAAGAAGATTTTCCTATATTTTTTACCTCTGTTGTCTCTATTTTCGGTGCTTGTTTGATGCTTTTGATAATTGAGTTTTATGTTGGACTTATCTGTATTTTGGCACTTCTGTTTTTTGTTTGTAATATAAAGAAATTTAGTCAGATAAATGATGGGCTTTACAATAGGCTAAATAACAGAATAGAAAAAGATGTGGATATCATCTCAAATTCTGGGAAATACACGCTAAAAAGACACTACGAGCTAACATCGATGCTTAGAATTTCTATCTCAAACAAAGAAGCTTTTGGGTATTTTGTGCTAGAGCTTAGTGCCTTTTTTGTTTTTGGGACTGCTATTTTTATTCTCTCTAATTCACCGCACGATGCAGGACATATTTATGCGGTAATAACTTATCTATGGACTTTTGCAATGAGTTTGGATGATGCCCCAAGACTTATACAACAGTATAGCCAATTAAAAGATATAGGTATGCGTGTAAATGCTGAACTTAGCGATACATTAGGATAAAAAACCTTATTTTAAACAATTTTTGCTAGAATATATCCTAAAAAACAATTTTTAGGAATTTTATGAACGCAAATATTAGAAATTTTAGCATTATAGCCCATATCGACCATGGAAAGAGTACTTTGGCTGACCGCATTATCCAAGAGTGTGGAGCGGTGAGTGATAGAGAGATGAGTTCTCAAGTTATGGATAATATGGACATAGAAAAAGAGCGTGGCATCACGATAAAGGCTCAGTCTGTTAGGCTTAACTACGAACTTGATGGCGAAAAATACATTATAAATTTAATTGACACCCCAGGTCACGTTGACTTTAGTTATGAGGTCAGTAGAAGTTTGGCAAGTTGTGAGGGGGCACTACTTATAGTTGATGCAAGCCAAGGCGTCCAAGCTCAAACCATCGCAAACGTCTATATTGCACTAGAACACGACCTTGAAATCATACCTATTTTAAACAAAATAGATCTTCCAGCAGCAAACCCACAGAGAGTTAAGGATGAGATAGAGCACGTCATCGGGCTTGATACATCAAACGCGATTGAAGTTAGTGCTAAAACTGGGCAAGGTATTGACGAGCTTTTAAGAGCTATAATCGAGAGAATCCCAGCCCCTGAAGTAGATACCGAAAAGCCTCTTAAAGCTTTGATTTATGATAGTTGGTTTGATAACTACTTAGGAGCTTTAGCACTAACCAGAGTATATGATGGGACTGTCAAAAAGGGCGATGAAGTGCTTATCATGAGCACAGGCGAGCGTCACGAAGTATTAGACCTAATGTTTCCAAACCCAGTTGCACCGATAAAGACTAATGAAATCAAAAGCGGTGAAGTTGGCATCATAGTTTTAGGGCTAAAAAACATCGGAGATATTCAAGTTGGCGATACTATAACTTTAGCTAAAAACAAAGCAAAAGAAGCGATTGGAGGCTTTGAGAGAGCAAAACCATTTGTCTTTGCTGGGCTTTACCCGATAGAAACTGATAAATTTGAAGACTTAAGAGACGCTTTAGATAAGCTTAAACTAAATGATGGCTCTATCAGTTACGAGCCTGAGACTTCGGCGGCACTTGGCTTTGGGTTTAGAGTTGGGTTTTTAGGCTTACTTCACATGGAGGTTGTAAAAGAGAGGTTAGAGCGTGAGTTTAACTTAGATCTTATAGCGACCGCACCGACTGTAACTTATGAAGTTTATATGACAGATGGCGAGATGGTTGAGGTGCAAAACCCAAGCGAACTACCAGATGTTAGCAAGATAGATAGAGTAGAAGAGCCGTATGTAAAGGCAACCATCATAACGCCAAACGAGTTTTTGGGAAATATCATAACTTTAGTAAATAATCGCCGTGGAATTCAGACAAAGATGGACTATATCACACCTGAAAGAGTGCTTTTAGAGTATGAAATTCCAATGAACGAAATCGTCATGGACTTTTACGATAGGCTAAAATCATGCACTAAAGGATACGCAAGCTTTGACTACGAGCCGTGCGGATATAAAGAGGGTGATTTAATCAAGCTTGATATAAAAGTAGCAGGCGAGACGGTGGATGCGTTATCTATCATCGTGCCAAGAGATAGAGCTCAAAGTAAGGGCAGAGACTTGGTAAAAGCGATGAAAGACATCGTTCCAAGACAGCTTTTTGAAGTGGCTATTCAAGCAAGTATCGGAAATAAAATCGTTGCACGTGAGACTGTGAAATCAATGGGTAAAAACGTTACTGCAAAATGCTACGGCGGGGACATCTCAAGAAAAAGAAAGCTACTTGAAAAACAAAAAGAGGGTAAAAAAAGAATGAAGTCTATCGGTAAAGTAAATTTACCAAGTGAAGCGTTTTTGAGTGTGTTGAAGATAGACTAATATAAAAATAAAGGAAAATTTAATGTCTAATAAACATAAAAATTATGAAATACTCAACTTAATTGGTTATGGATTGGCTAAATTTGATAAGGCCTTTATAAAAGAGTTTGGCTATGATACCAAAGTTGATTTGTATAAGTATTTTGTAAATTTAAAAATCGCCGAAACAAACAATGTTATAAAAAATAGAATGGATTTATTTGCTCCATTCTTTAATTCTAAAAAAGGCTGGTATCAGAAAGGAAATGCATATATTGGTAGAAAACAATTAATTGAGAGTTTATACGAAGAAGAAAAAGAAGATGTTTCTAAATACGCAGATATCGTGAAACTATATATTAATAAAAATTTTAAACCAAAAAAAACACTTAAAGACATAAAGCCAATTGTGGAATCAAAATTTAAAAAACTTCAAAAGACAGGACTTAAAGCCGAGCTTTATTTTATGAAAAATTTTAATAAAATTCCCGAGTTTAAAAATGCTGTTTTAGAAGATGCAAGGCTTTATGGTGATGGGTATGATTTTCAATTAAGTATTGGAAGTAATTCATTTTTAGTTGAAGTAAAAGGCATTAAAGATAAAAAAGGGAGATTTAGATTTACACAAAATGAATATAAAAAAGCGAAAAAATATAAAGATAATTATTTTGTTGCGGTAGTGTTAAATTTAAATGATTTACCTAGATTTGTAATTATAAAAAACCCAGCGGAGAATTTGAAATTTGAAGAAGTTCCAGTTCAGCAAAAACAGATAATAGAGTATCGTTCAATGGAGAATATTTGCTGAATTATAACACAATTACATAAAATTTATTGTGAGGATGAAATGCCATACATAAATATAAAAGTTACAAAAGAAAACGGTGAGCCAACGGCGGAGCAAAAAGCTAAATTAATTGAAGGCGTTACAAATTTAGTTAGCGAAATTTTAGGTAGAAACAAAGCTTCAACCGTAGTTGTGATAGATGAGGTGGAGATGGACAGCTACGGACTTGGTGGTAAAAGTATAACTAAAGTTAGGCAGGAGCAAGCAAAGCTAGCTAAAAAAGAAACTAAGCAAGAAAAAGCAAAAATAGCAAAAAAAGAAAAAGAAACCAAACAAGAAAAATCACAAAAAACACCAAAACAAGAAAAACTAAATCAAATAAAAAAACAAGAAAAGCTAGGCAGTAGTGAGTCAAAAAATCAAAAGCTAAAAGATAAAGAATTAAAAACCAAAGAGTTAATACAAGACTCAAAAACTAAAAACAGAAAAACCAAAATCACAAAAGAGCCAAAACCTAAAAATATAAAAACCAAAAAAGATAAAAAATAAAAAAATGAAAGATAAAAAATGAGCGATTTTTCCTTTGCACTTCTTATCACAACTTTAGCTGGACTAAGCACAGGCATTGGCGGGCTTATCGCCATTTCCACCAAAAAAGAGAACCCAAATTTCCTAACTTTTAGCCTTGGATTTTCGGCTGGGGTTATGATATATGTCTCTTTTGTGGAGATTTTACCAAGTAGTTCAGATATCGCTACAGAAGCCTACCCAAAGCTTGGCGAGGCTCTCTCGACCTTGCTGTTTTTCGCAGGGATTTTATTTATCGCATTTATAGATAGGATGATTCCCGAAGAGAGCAACCCGCATGAGTTTAGTGATGGCGTGGAGGATAAAAAGCTAATGAGAGTTGGCGTTTTTACCGCCATTGCGATAGCCATCCACAACTTCCCAGAAGGACTTGCAACTTTTATCGCCTCTTATAGCGACCCAAAGCTAGCTTTTCCTATCGCCGTAGCTATCGCACTTCATAACATCCCAGAAGGAGTTGGAGTAGCAGCTCCTATTTACAGGGCAACTGGAGATAAGAAAAAAGCTTTTCTTTACTCGTTTACATCAGGGCTTGCTGAGCCAGTTGGTGGGCTTGTGGGCTTTTTGGTTTTAGCACCTTTTTTAAACGAACTTGTTTTGGCAGGAGTGCTAAGCTTTGTTGCTGGGATTATGGTTTATATCTCGATAGATGAGCTTTTACCAGCCGCAAGAGCGTATGGAAAACACCATGTAAGCATTGCAGGGTTTATTTTAGGGATGTTTATCATGGCGGTTTCACTTCTGGTGCTTTAGTTTATAAAATTTAGGTAGAATTAGGCGATTTTTTACAAAGGATTATTATGAGAAAATTGTTTTATTTGATGTTGGTTGTTTTTGCCATCGCAGGATGTTCTGGGAAAAATAGAGTTTTAACTCTTTATGAGTACAACACTTACGCTAAATCTTCTACTATGAACAAAAGCGTCTATATAGCTGACATTAGAGATGAAAGAGCTCGCCCTGATATCGTCGCTACGGTTAAAGATAGAGCAGGGAGTGTAGATGAGTATGTTATTTTAAACCAAAGTCTTACTTCGTGGTTTAGAGATGCTTTAGTTAAAGAGCTTGCCGCAAACGGCATAAGCGTTGACAACTACGCAGAAGACATTGTCGTAAACATAGCTATAAAAGAGTTTAGTGGAAACCTACAAGGCTACGCGAAGGATAATATGCAAGCAAGAGCTAGTGTAACTTTAGAAATTCTTGAGGGAAGAAAAACCACAACCAAACAAGTCTCACAAAATCAAAGCGAGTTTGCTGTGATCCACAACGGAACAGCGTTTGAGCCATTTATGCAAAACTTACTAAAAGATGTAGTTGCAAAAACAGCTAGAGAGATAAGCAACGCCATCTGATGAGATGCTTAAATTGTGCAAATTTAAGCTTTTTTACATTTTGCAAAGAGTGTAAAAAACGGCTAAGCATAAAAAGCCCTTCAAAAAGAGTGGTGGATGATTTGAACGTTTATAGTTTTTACAGCTATGATGAGGTAAAACATCTCATCCACTCTAAACACCATCTTCACGGACTTTTTGTATACAGAGCTTTAGCAAATTTGAGCTTTAAAGAGTTTGCCAAAGAGTTTAAGTTTGGAGAGCAAATTTTAGCTTTGCCAATCGATGATGACATCACAACTGGCTACTCTCACACTGCCATTTTAGCTAGGTCTTTAAAAAACAAAGAGATAAAACCAAAGTACGGCATTTTAAGGGCTAGTTCAAAAGTAAAATATAGTGGAAAAAGTTTGGAGTTTAGGCAGAAACATAAAAGGGGTTTTAAGATTTTAGAGCAAATCGACTGTCCTGTTATCTTAGTTGATGATATTATCACAACGGGAACAACTCTAGCTGAGGCAAACAAAGCCTGCAAAGAAGCCGGAGTTAGAGTGCTTTTTGCTCTAACTTTGGCTGATGCGAGGGAGTAAGTTTACTAAAATCTCCCACTAAATTTACTATTTTCGTGGAAGTAATAAACTCTTACTTTTTTAGAGCTACTATTATATTTTCTAACTATATCAGCACTTTTTGAGGCTAGTTTTCTAAACTCTTTTCCTTCTATCGCTCTCTCACCCCAAATTTCAACTTCAAGCTCACCGTCCACATTTAAAATGCTAACCGAGTCGATTAAGCTCCTATCTAAATTTACGATGTCTCTTATCTCACTATTTTTAGGAGTTTTGGTAGAAAGTGTGGCATTATCATCATTAAAAAAAGCAGAAAGCAAACTTTGGTTATTAAAAGAATCTAAGCTAAAGTTTGCATCCATAAAGCTATTCATAATAGTGTTTTGGATAAACAAAAGCTCATTACTAAATTTACTTAAACTCTCATTCATATCGCTGAAAGCCACTGTTAAGTTCTGCTCCAAAGCCTGCATTTTAGGCTTGTTATCTTGCAAAAACATATCAAACATTTGGGTTAGGATTTTGCCTTTGTAAGCAAGGCTATCTATCGTGTTATTCGCCTCATCTGAGTTAAAGTTAAATCCAAAAGCCAAATTTACCACCACTAAAAAACTAAAAATCTTTTTCATCCATCTCTCCTTCAAAAAAATTTCCTATCTCTAAAAGCAGGCTAAATGCGATATTTACACTCTCTTCTCTTATATAGTTTCTATCCCCGCTTAAGTGAAACTCCCTAACTATCTCTTTTTCTTTGTCTCTTGCACCGATAAATATAGTCCCCACGGGCTTTCTCTCACTCCCCCCAGTTGGTCCAGCTATGCCACTTACTGCCATAGAAAAGTCCGCTCCACTCATCTTCAAAGCCCCACTTAGCATTTCACTAACGCACTCTTTGCTCACAGCTCCGTGCTCATTTAGGGTATTTACGCTTACATCAAGCCAGAGATGTTTTATCTCGTTTGAGTAAGTCACAAGTGAACCGTCAAACACTTCGCTTGCACCGCTTACTTCGCCTATTTTAGAGGCAACCAGCCCAGCTGTGCAACTCTCAGCAAAGCTAACTTTAAGGTTTTTTTCTTTAAGTTTTCTAACTATAAACTCAGCAACACTCTCATCAAAAATAACTCTATTTAAAAACACTATTTTTAGCTCTTTTATAAACCCATCTAAATCACTAAATTTACGCTTTTTAGCATTTACAATTAGGATAAATTTACTATATCTACTAAATGAAATTTCTATATCAAATTTATTTGCTATTAAATTTAACATATTCACACTTTCATCATAGTCAAAACCGTAGATAAAAAAGCTCTTTTCATCAAGTGATTTTTCGATAAGTAAATTTGGGATTTTTTGTAGTGGATTTGCTTCTACTAAATTTATTTCACATTTGTTTAGAGTTATTAAAAAACTTTTATTATCAACTTTTTTTGATAATGACGGAGCTAGCGTGTCATCAAATTTAAGCTCTAAAAAGTCATCATTCATACTAGCTAGAACTTTGGCTATCAGAGGGTAGTTTTCATTTGATGCAAAAATAGTTATATAACTATACTCTTCGCTTAAGTTTTTTATATCTTTAAAGATATCTTTATCGCTTCTATCTATAAATTTAACATCAGTCAAGCTCCCAAATTTAGAGATGTAAGTATTAAATAGATAACTTAGAAAAACTCTATTTATTTTAATATCATCGCCGATTATTAAGATCAACTCTTTCATAAATTTCCTTAACAAATTTTTAAAATATTATACCTTTTTTTGAGTTAACACCTGTTGTTTTATCATTGTTTCAGCCCTTATTAGATAAAATTTACAAATTTTTAAATATGAGGCGAGATTATATGGATTATAAAGATACACTTTTTTTACCACAAACAGATTTTCCAATGAGAGGAAATTTACCAGAAAACGAGCCAAAAAGGTTGGATTCTTGGTATAACGAAAGAGATGTTTATGGAAAAATGAAGAAAAAAAGAGAGGGTGCAAAGGCTAGTTTTGCACTTCACGATGGACCACCATATGCAAACGGACACCTTCACATAGGACACGCTCTTAATAAAATCTTAAAAGATATGATAGTTAAAACTCACTATTTTTTCGGTGAGGATATTAGATATGTTCCAGGTTGGGACTGCCACGGACTTCCGATAGAACAGCAAGTTGAAATGAACTTGGGCGGAAAAAAAGATAGTGTTTCAAAAAGCCAGCTAAGAGAGATGTGTAGAGCTCACGCAAGAGAGTTTATAAACATCCAAAGAGATGAGTTTAAAACTATGGGAATCATCGGCGACTGGGATAATCCTTATCTTACGATGAAGCCTAAATTTGAAGCAGATATTTATAGAAACCTTTGTGACATAGCTAAAAAAGGGCTTTTAATCGAGAGAAGCAAGCCTGTTTTTTGGAGCTGGGCGGCAAAGACAGCTTTAGCTGAAGCTGAAGTTGAGTATAAAGACAAGGAAGACTACAGCGTCTATGTAGGCTTTCCTTTAACAAAAGAAGCGTGTGAGAAGATAGGAGTAGAAAAGGCTAGTGCAGTTATCTGGACTACGACTCCATGGACTCTCCCAGCTAACCAAGCCATTTCTTTAAATCCTAATGAAAAATATGTAGTTACAACAGAAGGGCTTATTTTTGCGGAGCCACTTTTAGAAGTTATGGTTCAAAAAGAGCTTACAAAAGGCGAGATTTTAAAAGAGTTTGACTCAAAACTACTAGAGAACTTAAACGCTATAAACCCGTTAAATGATAGACTTTCAAGATTTATTTTGGGCGAACACGTTTTGATGGACGGTGGAACAGGACTTGTTCACACAGCTCCGGGGCATGGCGAGGATGACTATTTTGTAAGTTTAAAATACGACATCGAAGTTATCATGCCTGTGGATGACGGTGGGCTTTTTGACGAGACGCTAAAGTCTAAAAAACTTGTAAAAGATGAGTTTGTAGATGAGCTAGTTGGGATGCACATCTTTAAAGCAAATGAGAGAATTTTAGAAATTTTAGGTGAGAATTTACTAAGTGTGAGTAAATTTACTCACTCATATCCATTCTGCTGGAGAACTCACAAACCTGTAATTTATAGAGCTACAAAACAGTGGTTTATCTCAATGGATGAGCCAAAACTAAGTGGTGGAAAAACTCTAAGAGAAGTAGCTGTAAATGAGATAAAAAACAACATCAAATTCTACCCAGAAAGTGGAAAAAACAGACTTCTTTCTATGATAGAAAACCGCCCTGACTGGTGTGTTTCAAGACAGAGAGAGTGGGGAGTTCCAATAGCATTTTTTAGAGACAAATCAACAAAAGAAATTATTTTTGATAGTGAGATTTTAGACCACGTGGCAGATATCTTTGAAGAAAAAGGTGCTGATGTTTGGTGGGATTTAGAGATAAAAGACCTGCTTCCAGAGGGTTCAAAATACAAGCCTGAGAACTTAGAAAAAGTTATGGATATTTTAGATGTTTGGTTTGATAGTGGCTCAACGTGGAGAGCAGTTTTAAAAAGCGATGAGTATGACGCTGGAGCGTTTCCATCGGGGATGTATTTAGAAGGAAGCGACCAGCATCGTGGATGGTTCCAAAGCTCACTTTTAGTAAGCTGTGCTATAAACGAACACGCTCCTTATGAGAGAATTTTAACTCATGGATTTACCGTTGATGGAAAAGGTCAAAAAATGAGTAAATCTATCGGAAACGTGGTTAATCCTGACGAAGTTGCTAAGAAATACGGAGTTGAGATTTTAAGACTTTGGGTTGGGTTAAGTGACTACTCAAGTGACTTGAAAATCAGCGATAACATTTTAAAACAAGTTAGCGAGCAGTATAGAAAGATAAGAAACACGATAAGATTTTTACTTGCAAATACAAGCGACTTAGAAGAGTTAGAAACTTCAAATTTCACAAATTTAGATAAATGGATACTTGCAAAAGCGACAAAAACATTTAAAGAAGTAAGCACAGCATTTAAAGAGTATGACTTTTCAAAAGGGTTTAATACCTTGCTAAATTTCCTAAGTGCGGACTTAAGCGGGGTTTACCTTGATATCTGTAAAGATAGGCTTTACTGCGATGATTTAGAAGAAAACAGAAGAAGAAGTGCACAAAGCGTTATGGTGATAATCACAAGAGAACTTCTACCTCTCATCGCTCCAACTCTAACATACACAGTTGATGAGGTTATGGAGTATGCTCCAGATATCATTAAAAACGGTAAAACCGATGCGTTTGACTTAGAGTATCATGGGCTTGAGTATAACTACGAGATAGAAGATGAAATTTTTGTAAAATCAAGAGAGAAATTCTTTGAAATCATCGACGCTCTTAAAAAAGATAAAGTTATAAAATCAACTCTAGAACTAACTTTGGAGACAAGTTCAAATGAAATTCTTTCTCACGATATGCATGCGATAGTTGATTGGTATTTGGTAAGTGAGGTTGGAAGCATCCAAAGTGATGAGTGTTTGGCTCAGTTTAGCGTTGATGATGAGGTGTTTAAGCTGGTTAAATCAACTAAGTTTAAATGTCCAAGATGCTGGAAGTTTAACTCTAGCAAGGAAGATGATGTCTGCCCAAGATGTAGAAAAGTCGTGGACGCTAGGTTTTAATTATGCTGAGTAATCCTTTACCAAACTCTATAGTTGTGATAACTTTTGTGATTTTAGCTGTTTTAGTTGCCGTTGGCGTTTATTTTGTAAACAAACATAAGGAGAGTATGTGATAAGCTTAAAAGAGGCTCTAAAATTACCAGAGAGTGAGATAGCAAATTTAAGAGCTGACTTAAAAGAGAAAATTAAAGCAAGCAAAGAGATAGGTGCTTATGTTGAGCAACTAACATCATCAGAGCTTAATGAGAGTGGAACGGGCGTTCCAGTAGCGATTAAAGACAATATTAGCGTAAATGGCTGGGAGCTAACTTGTTCGTCAAACATCTTAAAAGGCTATGTTGCTCCATATGATGCGACTATTATTGAAAAACTAAAAAATGCTGGACTTTCCCCATTTGGCAGAACAAATATGGACGAGTTTGCCATGGGTGGAACGACAGCAACTTCAGCTTATGGAAAAACTTTAAACCCATTAGATAGCTCAAGAGTTCCTGGTGGAAGTAGTGGCGGAAGTGCGGCGGCAGTTGGGGCTGGACTTGCGGTTGCAGCTTTAGGAAGTGACACTGGTGGAAGTATTAGACAACCTGCGGCATTTTGCGGATGTGTTGGGTTTAAGCCAAGTTACGGCACGGTTAGTAGATACGGTGTAGGTGCATATGCAAGTAGTTTAGACCAAGTCGGACCAATTACTCAAAATGTAGAAGATGCGGCGATTCTTTACGACATCATAAAAGGACATGACGCAAAAGATAGCACAAGTTATAACGGCGAGTATAAACCTACAAATTTAGATGCAAATAGAAAATTTAAAATAGCAGTTATTAAAAACTATATTGAGTTATGTGACGAAGATGTAAAAAACGCTCTTTTAAATTTAGTAGAAAAGCTAAAATCAGCCGGTCATGAGATAGTTTATAAAGAGCTAATGAACCCAATGTATAGCGTTGCGGCTTATCATGTGATAGCAAATGCCGAAGCAAGTGCGAATTTAAGCAGGTTTGATGGTGTTAGATATGGACAAAGAGCTGAGTGCAAAAACCTAGATGAACTTTATGTTAAAACTAGAAGTCAAGGTTTTGGCGATGAGGTTCAAAAAAGACTATTTTTAGGAAGTCTGTTTTTAAGCAAAGGGTTTTATGATAAATATTTCATAAAAGCTCACAAAGCAAAAGAGATGATTAAAAACGAATATAATGGAGTTTTTAAAGAAGCAGATTTAGTTCTTATGCCTGTAACGCCAAGTGTTTCACATAAATTTGATGAAAATGTGGACTCATTTAAAGGCGATATGTTTACAATCGGTGCGAATTTAGCAGGACTTCCAGCGATATCTGTTCCAATTAGTAAAAACAAAGATGGTTTGAATATAAGTATGCAGTTTTTAGGCAAGGCTTTTGATGATGAGAGTGTGTTAAACGGTGCTTTAATAGTAGAAAATTTAGTCAAGGAGTAGAGGATGAATGTAGTAAAAAGAGCTTTAACATTTGAAGATGTACTTTTGGTTCCGCAATATTCTGAAGTTGTTCCAAAAGAGATAGATTTAAGATCGAGATTAACTAAAAATATTAGTTTAAATATCCCACTAGTTAGTGCGGCGATGGATACAGTAACAGAGTATAGAACTGCTATCATGATGGCAAGACTTGGGGGAATCGGGGTAATTCATAAAAATATGGACATAGATACTCAGGTTAGAATGGTAAAAAGAGTTAAAAAAAGCGAAAGCGGAGTTATCATCGACCCTGTTTATGTAAAAGCTGAAAATACAGTTCAAGACGCTCTTGATATCATGAGTGAGTATAGAATTTCAGGTGTTCCTGTTGTTGATGACAATAAAATTTTAATAGGCATATTAACAAATAGAGACTTGAGATTTGAAACCGACTTTAACGCAAAAGTTAGCGAAAAGATGACTAAAATGCCACTTATCACAGCACCTAAGGGTTGCACGCTAGATGATGCAGAAGACATTTTTAGAAGAAGCAAAGTTGAAAAGCTTCCTATTGTTGATGAAAACGGCAGACTTGATGGACTTATAACGATAAAAGATTTGAAAAAAAGAGTTGAATATCCTGACTCAAACAAAGATGAGTATGGAAGACTAAGAGTTGCAGCGGCGATTGGCGTTGGGCATTATGACAGAGCAGTAGCTTTGGTTGAGGCTGGGGTTGACGTGCTTGTTATGGACTCAGCTCATGGACACTCAAGAAATATCATCAACACTCTAAAAGAAATCAAAGCAAACCTAAATGTTGATGTTATAGTTGGAAATGTTGCAAACCCAGCAAGTATTAAAGACTTAGCAATGGCTGGAGCGGACGGTATAAAGGTAGGAATAGGACCTGGAAGTATCTGTACAACTAGAATAATCGCAGGAGTTGGAGTTCCACAAATCACAGCTATAAGCGACTGTGCAGAAGAAGGCAAAAAATATGGCGTTCCAATTATCGCTGATGGTGGTATAAAATACTCAGGCGATATCGCAAAAGCTTTAGCTGTTGGAGCAAGCTCAGTTATGGTTGGAAGCTTGCTAGCAGGATGTGATGAAAGCCCAGGGGATTTAGTAACATTTCAAGGCAGACAGTATAAAGTTTACCGCGGAATGGGCTCAATCGGAGCGATGTCAAGAGGAAGTGCTGATAGATATTTCCAAGAAGGAACCGCAGCTGATAAACTTGTCCCAGAAGGGATTGAAGGAAGAGTTCCTTATGCTGGAAGTATAAAAAACGTTGTTTTCCAACTAATGGGCGGACTAAGAAGCTCGATGGGATACTGCGGAAGCAAAGATATACCAACTTTCCAAGAAAAAGCTGAGTTTGTTGAGATAACTTCAGCAGGACTTAAAGAGAGTCACGTTCACGATGTTATCATCACAAAAGAAGCACCAAACTATAGAGTTCATTAGTGAATATTCAAACAAAAGTAGAGATTTTTAACGAACCACTCCATTTAGAGAGTGGTCGAATTCTCTCTAAATTTAAACTTAAATATGAGACTTACGGCAAACTAAATGCTGATAAAAGCAACGTTGTAGTTGTTTGCCACGCACTAACCGGCTCTCACCACGCAGCTGGGTTTTATGAAGGCGATAGAAAGCCTGGCTGGTGGGATCCTATGATTGGAGATGGTAAGGTTATAGATACTAACAAATACTTTGTAATATGTGTAAACATCCTAGGAAGCCCATTTGGCTCAACTTGTCCGCTTGATGTGGATGAGAGTACAGGTAGTGAATACAGGATGAAATTCCCAGTTCTTACGATAAGCGATGTTGTAAATGCACAGATGAGACTTTTTAAACGCCTTGGCATCAAAAAAGCTCACGCAGTAATCGGCGGGAGTTTAGGTGGGATGCAGGCTCTTTGCTTTGCGGTAGAACATAGTGACTTTAGCGATAGAGTTATAATACTTGCTAGTACTTACGCAACTAGAGCGTGGGCGATAGCGTTTAATAAAATAGCAATCCATGGAATTTTAAACGATATTATTTTTGATAACGGAAATTATGATAAAAACCTAGTCAAAACTCACGGGCTTGTTGGTATGGAGATAGGTAGGATGGCTGGGCATATCAGCTTTTTAAGTCCTAGTTCAACGGACTCTAAATTTGGTAGAAACTATGTCTCAACGGACGGGCTTTATGAGTTAAAAGGTCGCTTTGAGGTCGATAGATACCTAGAATACAACGCATCAAACTTCGCTAAAAGGTTTGATCCCTTATGCTATCTCTATATAACAAAAATGATGAATATCTTCGATGCTACAAGAAATGCTGATGATTTAAAAGACGCTTTATCAAGTGTAAAAGCAAAGCTTACATTGATAGCTTTTAAGGGTGATATTTTGTTCATGCCAAGTGAGATGGAAGAAATTCACGATGTTATGAACGAACTTGGAAAAGAGAGCGAGTTTTATAATATAGACAGTGATTACGGGCATGATGCGTTTTTGGTTGAGTATGATAAATTTGATTTTTATGTAAAGGAAGCGTTAGAATGGCAGAAGAATTAGCAGAAAATTTAGAACAAATTAGCTTTGAAGAAAAACTAAAAAAACTAGACTCTTTGTTAGAAAAACTAAAAGATGAGAATTTGAGTTTAGACAAAAGCGTTGAGGTTTATAAAGTCGCAAACTCACTTCTAAAAGAGTGTAAAACTGACCTTGAAAAAGCAAAACTTGAAGTTATAGAGATGGATAATGAGTAGTAAAGTAGCTCTGCTTCAGCTTCCAACTCTTTCGATGAGTGGTGCAAGGATTGATTATTATCTAAGAATCGCAAAAGAGAGCGGTGCAAGTCTTACACTTTTAGGAGAGTATGTTTTAAATAGCTTTTTTGCTGAGCTTGTTAAGATGCCAAACTCTATGATAAATGAGCAAATTTCACATAAATTTGAGCTTATGAAAGAGCTATCAGTTAAACACAGCATCGTAATAGTTTCACCTTTTATAAAAGAGTGTGAAAATGGATATATAAAAGGAATAGCCAAGTTTGAAAATGGCGAGTTTGAGTTTTGGGAGCAAAATTTCCTTATAAACTACAGCCACTGGAACGAAAAAGAGTTTTTTAAAAACTCCAAAAAAGAGCTAGAAATCGCTACTTTTGAGCATGATGGGTTTAAATTTGGTGTGATGAACGGCTTTGATATGCACTTTGATATCTGCTGGGTAAAGATGTTTGAAGCTGAAGTGGACGCAGTGCTCGTGCCGACTGCTTCGACTTTTGAGTCAAATCACAGATGGGAGAGTATGCTAAAAACTAGAGCTTTTACAAATTTAGTCTATATCTTAAGGGCAAATAGAATCGGCAAAACTAAAATTGAAGAGAGTAGCTTTGACTTTTATGGTGATAGTTTTGCTATCTCGCCAAATGGCTTAATTAGCAGTAGATTAAAAGACGAAGAGGGAATTTTACTCTTTGAACTCTCAAATGAAGAGCTTAAACTAGAGAGAAGTCTTTGGAAATTTAGAGAGGCTTTGAGTGAAAAACTACTTCCATAGACAGATAGAACTTTGGGGCGAGGAGACCCAAAAGAGTTTAGAGAGTAAAAAAGTTTTGATTGTTGGAAGTGGTGGGCTTGGAAGTAGTTTGGCTTTGGCACTTGGAGGAAGTGGGATAGGGGAAATTCACGTAGTGGACTTTGACACGGTTTCGCTTCATAATATCCATAGACAAATTCTTTTTACTCTAAAAGACGAAGGTAAATTTAAAGCCGATGTTTTTAAAAGTGTTGTAGAGAGTAGATACAATGGCGTTAAAGTTGTAACTCATAAGGTTAAATTTAGTGAGTTTGTAAACTCAAATAATGTTAAGTTTGATCTTATTTTAGATGCAACGGATAACGACAAAACAAGAAGCGAGATAGCAAATTTCGCTAAACTTAGCAACACGCCTTGGATTTACTCAGCGGTTGAGAGCTTTCATGGACAAGTTTGTTTTATAAAAGATGCAAATTTTAAGCCTTTAGCTAATGAAAGCCTTAAGCCAAAAGGCTTAACCGCTCCAATAGTTATGTTTATAGCTGCATTTGAGGCAAATTTAGCACTTCGCTATCTTGCCGAGCTTCCTGTTAAATTTGACATACTTCATTATCTTGATATCCATAGTGGCGAATTAAAAGTTAGTAAATTTAACCTAATATAGCTAGATAAGATTTAGTGTTTTTTCGATAGAATATTATTTTTATTTAGCATATAGAAATTTTGGAGCGAAAAAATGAGAGATATAACACCTGATAAATCAAATGTTATGCGAAGTTTAAAAAATAGAAATTACGGAGTGGATTTTTATCAGAGAGATTATGTTTGGGAAAAAGATACCATATTAACTCTATTAAATGATATATTTTATGCATTTGATACTTCTTACTTTGAACATAAAGATAGCGATATTGATAGCAAAAACATAGATAAATTTAATTGGTATTATCTTAATGTTTTTATAACAAATAAAGTAGATAGCACAATTTTTATAGTAGATGGGCAACAACGTCTCACAAGTTTAACACTAATAGCACTTTTCCTTTATAAAAAAGCAAAATTAAAAGGTTTCGATGGTTTAGAAAAAACACTTAAAGAGTGCGTTCTTGATATAAATCCTGATGGTGATAAGTTGTTTAATATTGATCACAATAAAAGAGAAAATGTTATGAGGCATTTGCTTGAAGGCGATAAATTTCAATATAAAAACACAACCGAAAAAAACATATTAGACAGATATAAAGATGTAGAGAATTTTTTTGATAAGCAGGATATGGATGATAAAAAATTGAAAGTATTTTGTCTTTATTTTTTGTATAGGCTTATTTTAGTTGAGCTTTCTATTGATAAGCAAAATGATGTGCCCATGATATTTGAAGCCATAAATGATAGGGGTGAAAAACTATTATCTTTTGAAATTTTAAAAGGTAAATTAATAGGAATTTTAGATAAAGATGATATAGAAAAATACAATGCATTATGGATTGATGCTTTAAGTAATGTTAGCAACAAAGAGGATATTTTTTTTATAGACTATATTAAAAGTCAAACCATATTTCAAAAAAACTCTTCTATAGAAAATAAAATTAATAATGAATATCATCGTTACTTATTTGAAAACAATGATATTGCAAATTTTTTTGGCTTTCAAAAAACAAACAACAATAAAATAAAAAATATTAAAAATTTCATTGAAAAGAAACTTGTTTATTATGCTAATCTTTATGGAAAAATAACAAAAAATGAAGATAAGTATTTAATGTATAACAATACAATAAACGGACTTAGCGGAGTTTATCAAAATATACTATCTGCTTGCGAATTAAATGATATTAATGAAGATATAAAAATAACAAAAATAGCAAAAGAGTATGATAGACTATATGTAATATTAATGTTAAATCAAGCTTACAATAGTAATACTTTTCAGGAAATATCATATAGGCTTAATGAGTTGTTAAAAAATGAAGAAATTGGTAGATATCGTAATATTTTTAATAATTTAATTTTGGATGAGCTAGGCAAAAATACAAACAAAGATGATATAAAAAATATTTTAGGGTATTCTGTTTTTAATTCAAACTCTTATCGCAATCTTAATGTAAAATTTATAAGGTATCTTTTTTCTAGAATTGAAGAGTATATTTGTAGTGAATTAAATCAAAGTATGAAAAATAGTGTTCAACATATATCTACAAAAACAGGAGAAAAAACTGGATATCATGTGGAACATATTTTATCATATAATGACGATAATAGACAGTTATTTGATTCTGATGATGAATTTGATGAAAAAAGAAATCGACTAGGTGCCTTACTTCTTTTAAATGGTCGTTCCAACATTAGCTCGGGAAATGAGACATATGAAGATAAGTTAAAAACTTATATTAAAGATTTAGTTTGGGGTCAAACTTTATGTAGTGACTTTTATCATACTAATCCAAATTTTAAAGATTTTAATATGGCATTTCAAGATAAGACGGATTTGCAATTTAAAAGTATAGATAAATTTGATAAAGATGCCATAGAATATAGGACTAGATTACTTTATCAATTAGTAAAAATAGTATGGGAAATAGATTAAATTTGAAAATTCATTTTATAAGTATTGTCAGGCTTGAAATTTCTATATTAAATATATTTTTAAAAGAGAGATTTTATTATAAGTGGCTCTGACATCAAAGAGAGTGAAATTATAAAGGAGTTAAGAGATGATATCATTTAGCCAAGTAAAAGAAAAACTTATGCAAAACGAAGAGTTTAGAAAAGAGTATGAAAGACTCGATGCCGAGTATAAAGTCATAGATGCTTTAGCCAAAGCTAGAAAATCAGCAGATTTAACTCAAGAAGAGTTAGCTAAAAAGATGGGGGTTAAACAAAGTGCTGTTGCTAGACTTGAGACAAACTCAAGCGATACTAAGCTTTCAACTCTGTTTAAATATCTAGAAGCGTGTGGGTTTACAGCAGAGATAAAACTAACCCCAAAAACCATCTGATTTTTTTATGTTTGGCAACGTAAAAAACATATAAAACAAAAAACTTCCCCATCTCTCATTGAATGCTAAAGAACATTTTGATAAAATACAAAGTTATAAATTTTTAAAAGGTCAAATTTGAAAAAAGTTCATTTTATAGGCATTGGCGGGATTGGGATTTCTGCGTTAGCTAGGTTTTTAAAAGAGAGAGATTTTATCATAAGTGGCTCTGATATTAAAGAGAGCGAAACTATAAAAGAGTTAAGAGATGAGGGGATGGAAGTTGTAACGCCTCACTCAAAAGAGATTATCAAAGATCAAGATTTTGTAGTTTACTCAGCTGCTATTAAGCCTGATAACGTAGAGCTTGTGGAGGCTAGGAAAAAGGGCATTAAATGCCTATCTAGAAAAGAGGCTTTGCCACTTGTTTTAAAAGATAAAAGAGTTTTTGCAGTAGCAGGGGCTCATGGTAAAAGCACAACTTCAGCGATGCTTGCAAGCCTGATGGACGGGAGCGTTATCATAGGGGCGATTTCAAAGCAGTTTGGCTCAAATATGAAGTATTTTGAGAGTGAAAATATCATCTTTGAAGCTGATGAGAGCGATAGTAGCTTTTTAAACTCAAACCCCTATTTAGCCCTAGTTACCAACGCTGAGCCTGAACATATGGAGCATTATGACTTTGATATAGAGAAATTCCACGCTGCTTATAGGGGCTTTTTGGAAAGGGCTAAAATTTGTGTGATAAATGCTGAAGATGAGTTTTTATCAAGCATAAAAATGGAGTGTATTAAGCTTTTTCCAAGCAAGGATATAACTGATGTTAGGTTGGTTTTAAGAAACTACGAGCCATATATGAGTTTTAACCTTAAAAATTTAGGAAGATTTGAAATTTTTGGTATCGGCGAACATATCGCTATAGATGCAAGCCTTGCTATTTTAGCGGCAAACTCAGAAATTGGACTAGAGAGAGTTAGAGAGAACTTAGCCCAGTATAAAGGCATCAAAAGACGCTTTGATATTTTAACTGCGACTAAAGATTTTGTTTTAATCGATGACTACGGACACCACCCAACAGAGATAAAAGCGACTCTAAAAAGCGTTAGAGAGTATGCAAATTTAATGGGCATAGATAAAATCACAGCTATTTTCCAGCCTCACCGTTACACTAGACTTAAGGCGAACCTAGAAGGTTTCAAAGAGTGCTTTAGCGACTGTGATGATTTAGTGGTTTTACCTGTATATTCAGCTGGCGAGAGTGATAACGGTGTAGATTTACAAAAAGAGTTTAAACATCTAAATCCTTTGTTTGCTAAAGAAGTCGAGAGAGTCAACTCTCATGTTGAGTTTGATGATATTTACTCTGTTCGCCACGTTTTAGATGAAGGAATCGTGATAGCTTTTGGTGCTGGGGATATTTCAAAACAGATTAGGGGATAGGATTTGAGATTTGTCATTATCATTTTAGGTCTTGTTTTAGTTGCGGTTTTGCTAAGCATAAGTGATGAGAAGCTTAGTAAAAGAGATAAAATCTTTATCTTAGTTGGTGGTTTTTTAATCTTTGGTTTTGCATATTTCTATGAAGAAGGGTTTAAAAAACATAGCTTAGAAGTAAAAGAGATAACCGATGGTTTTTTGCAAGGAAAGACTCTAAATTGCAAAGGTGTGGATGTAAATAGCTCAAATTTTGACTTCTCAGATGCAACTGATAGCTTTACAGCAAAAAGAGACGCACCAAGCGAGTTTAGAAATCAAATTTTTAAAGCCATAGATTGCCAAATCAAAAAATAATAAAATAAAAAATAAAAAGGAAATTTAATAAAAAGTGAAAAAAGATATCTTTGAAAGACTTGATTTAGACGAGTATTTAAGTGAGTTTAACTCATATCTCGCTAGAGAAAAACCGCTTTTTTTAGAGGGTGATAGCAGGGTTAATTATGAGCAAATTTTAGAGTTAGCTAAATTTGACATAGAGCTAGTTGGAAATATAGCAAATTTAGATGATGCGTTGATGAGAATTTCTAAATTCGCAGTTTTGCATATAAGTGAAATTTATGAGTTTTCTAAGATAATAAAATACTTTAAATACATTAAAACCCTGCCTTTTGAGGGAAGCTTAAATAACTGGCTTTTAAAGATAGAAATTCCTGATGAAATTTCAAAACTACCAACCCTTTTTGATGAAAATGGCGAGTTTAAAGACAGCGTTGATGAGCGGTTTTACAGCCTAAAACAAGCTTATGAGATAAAGAAAAACGAGATTAACGACACTCTTAGAAAGCTAATTTATACAAAAAGCATAACGCCTTATCTTGTTGATACGCAAATTCACTATATAAACGAGACTGAGACTTTGCTTGTAAGAGGCGGGTTTAACCATGTTTTAAAAGGAAGTGTGGTTGGAAGAAGTAGTTCTGGGTATTTTTATATAGTACCAAGTTCTATCTCTAAGCTTAAGAGTGAGCAAAGCGAAATACTAGATAAAAAAGAAGAGATTATTTATGAGCATTGTAAAAAAATAAGCCTTAGTTTTAACAAACATCTGCTGTTTTTAAAGTTTATAAACAAAGCTTTTGACAAGCTTGACAGCCTTATAGCAAGGGCGATGTTTGCTAGAAGTAAAGACTTAGAGTTTGTTTTAGCTGACAGAGGGGATGAAGTAGTTATAAAAGACTTCTCTCATCCTATTTTAAAAAACCCAAAACCTGTTAGCATAAACTTTAGCAAAAAAGTACTTTTAATCACAGGTGTAAACGCTGGTGGAAAAAGTATGCTTTTAAAGTCCATTGTCTCAGCTTCCATTCTCTCAAAATACCTTCTTCCTATGAAAATAAACGCAGGCAAAAGTAAAATTGGCACCTTTAAAGAGTTTGAACTTATTATGGAAGATGAACAAAATGCTAAAAATGACATCTCAACTTTTGCAGGTAGGATGCTTAGTTTTAGCAAACTTTTTGGGAGGAAAAACATCCTTCTTGGCGTTGATGAGATAGAGCTAGGAACTGACTTTGAAGAAGCGGCAAGTCTGTATAGCGTGATGATAGAGCACTTAATAAAAAGTGATGTTAAGATGATAATCACAACTCACCACAAACGCCTTGCCATGCTACTAGCTAAAAACAGTGATGTTGAGTTGGTGGCAGCTTTGTATGATGAAAACGCTGGGCTTCCTAAATTTGAGTTTTTGGAAGGCGTGATTGGCAAATCATACGCTTTTGAGACAGCTCTAAGGTATGGTATCGCACCAAATATCGTAGCAAGTGCAAAGAGTGTTTACGGCGAAGATAAAGAAAGCCTAAACGAAGCTATAAGTAAAGCTATAAATTTAGAGATGAAATTAAAAGAAAGACTAAGTGAAACTGAGAAAAAAGAGGCTAAGCTTGACTCGCTCTTAGAAAGTCTTAAAAACCAAAAACAAAAACATGAAGATGAGCAAATTGCACTCATGAAAAGGCTTGAGCTTGAGTATTATAAAGCAATCGAAGAGGCTAAAAAAGGCGTTAGGCTAAAAGATACAAAAGAGAAACAAAGAAGCATAAACAAAGCAAATGAGCTAAAAACTTCTATCAAAAAACCCAAAATCAAGCCAGAGGAGTTTAAAGTTGGCGATATCGTAAAATATGGAAATATCAAGGGCGAAATCATAAATTTAACCAAAAACGAAGCTCTTGTTTTAGCTGATGGACTAAGTCTAAGAGTTGCTACAAAACTACTTAAAAAAAGTAGCGGAGAGATAGTGCCTAAAAAACAGAGTGTTAAAATAAGCGTCTCAAAGCCAACTTCGCCAAATTTCACTCTTGATTTGCACGGTCAAAGAGTTGAAGAAGCTCTCAATAATTTAGATAAATTTATCTCAGATAGTCTTCTTATGGGCTTTGATGAAGTTGTTGTAAAGCATGGTATCGGCACTGGAAAGCTGGCAGCTGCTGTAAAAGAGTTTTTAAGCTCTCATCCAAATGTTAAAGCTTTTAGAGATGGAGCCCCAAATGAGGGTGGATATGGCTCAAAAGTTGTAAGTTTATAAAAAGGAAAAAATAAAATGTTTGGTTCGTTGATTCAAGGAATTTTACTTGGTTGGGGAGTTGCAGTTCCCATAGGTCCATTAAATGTACTTATAATGACATATGCTTTTAAAGACTATAAAAGAGCTCTAACTATCGGTATCGGAGCGATGGCGACTGATATGTTTTATCTAACGCTTCTTAGTTTTGGTGTGCTTCAGTTTTTAGATAAGCCTATGATTATGAAGTTTATAGCTATTTTTGGGGCAAGTTATCTCTCATATATGGCGTTTGGACTTATCAAAGATGCGAAAAAAGAGATAGTCGTAAAAGAAGTTGATATTAAGCCTGAGAGCTACACTAAGATTTTCATAAAAGGGTGTTTGTTAAATTTAGCAAACCCTTATGTAATTCTCTTTTGGCTAAGTATGACAGCGGTTATGACGGCAAATCAAGGCTATTTTTTAATAACTTTAGTTGGTTTAGTTGTGGGAATTTTAAGCTGGATAACAGTTTTCCCGCTCATCGTTTATAAAAATAGAAACGCTCTAAGTGAAAAATTTAAGATAACAGTTTCGTATCTCTCAGCACTTATTTTGCTATTTTTTGCTATAAGACTTCTGTATGTTTATTTTATTAAAGGTGTGCTATGAACCTAAAAGATATAAAGCCAAAAATTTTAAAAAACCCACTTCAAAAAGAGCAACACTCTAAAGTTATAAACTTACTTTTAGAACTTTTAAAGTTTAAAAGCATAACGCCAGATGACGATGGAGCACTAAATTTCATAGCTTTACTGTTTGTAGAGTTTGAGAGTGAGTTTATAGAGAAAAATGGCACAAAAAACCTTCTTATAACGAAAAAATTTGGAGATGGCAAGCATCTTTGTTTTGTGGGAAATATAGGCATTAAAAAGCCGTTAAAAATAGCAAAGCCTTATGTAGAAAATGGTCTTATTTATGGAGATGGTGCTGTAGATATGAAAAGCGGAGTGGCTGCTTTTTTAGGAGCTGTTTTAGAGACTAAGAAGTTTAATGGAACCATTAGCATTTTACTTACAAGTGATGAAGAAAAAGGCATAAAAGAGGTTTTAAAAACAGGCTTTAAACCAGACTACGCTATGCTAGCCAAACCAAGTAGTAAAAACTTGTTTGGCGATACTATAAATATAGGAAAACAGGGCTTGATAAGTGGAGTTTTAACTCTAAAAGATGAAAACCCAGTCAAAACTCTAGCTTTAAGTTTAAATGAGTTGATAGAGTATGAACTAGATAGCGGTGATGAGTATTTAGCTCCAAGCAAGTTTTTTATAAGCGGGATAAAAACCAACTCTTTTGAAGTGGGTAGTTTGCCAAATGAAGTTAGTGTGATGTTTGGCGTAAGAAACTCAAGCCTTACTTCAAAAGAAGATGTTTATGACTATATAAAGTCTAAATTTAGCGAGGCTGATATGAGTATAGACTACTTAGCAAAGCCGTATGTGACGCCGAATAACTCAAAACTTATTTTGAATTTAAAAGAGAGCATTAAAAGAGTTTGCGATATAGAGCCAAATTTGAGTATGGACTCAAAAGTAAGCAGTGCAAACTACCTTAGTGAGCAGGGCATTGAGACTGTTGAGTTTGGGGTTAAAGGGGATGATGAGATAGTTAGTGTGGATGAGGTAGAAAGTTTATACAAGGTATTTAAAGATTTAATAGAGAGTTTTAATTAATAAAACATTTTAACAAAAGGAGAGAAAATGAAAGTTATAGCAACAAATAGTGCACCACAGGCGATTGGTCCTTACTCACAAGGAATTTTGGCAAATGGGTTTTTGTTTGTTTCAGGACAAGTTCCTTTAAACTCAAAAGGCGAGTTTGTAGAGGGCGGAATCGAGGCTCAAACTAAACAGTCTTTAGCAAATTTAAAAGCTATTTTATCAGCTGCTGATTTGGAGTTTAAAGACGTAGTTAAAACAACTATATTTTTAGCAGATATGGGTGATTTTGATATAGTAAACAAAATTTACGCTGAGGCTTTTGGTGAGCACAAACCTGCAAGAAGCACCATAGAAGTAGCAAAACTTCCAAAAGGTGCTTTGGTTGAGATAGAGCTAATCGCTAAAGCTTATTAGTGCCGATTTGGGGGACGGCTCTGTTAAAAATTCCCCCTAAAAGCCTACTTCTTAAAGCACCTCTTTGGTAGAAGTTATTATAACTTTGCTCGAAAAGTCCGGTTCCGGCGATTGTCGCAACTCTAAAAATTTTAAGCATAGTTCTTCCGGTTTCTGACTCCATAGGAATATCTTTAATATTTTCGTTTAAAAAGTCCTCGATTTTCCTTGAAGTCTCCACATACTCTCTACTTCTATGCATCTTTATCCACTCAGCAAAGTCAGGATTTCTCTCTTTAAACTTCATACTCTCCCCTGCTGATCTTGCTATATCATAAAATCCTATCGCATACGGAGTGATTGCTACTAAAATTTCAGGAACTGAGTAGGTGTTTGCAACATCTATGATGTATCTTGAGTAAGCGATTGTGCCAAGTTCTTCATCTATTTGGTTCATCTCTTCTCTTGAGATGTTAAATTTCTCACAGTAGTCTAAGTGGTGAGCTATCTCAAAGTCAATAAGCTCTTTTACTAAGTCTAAGAAAAAGCCCATATCAGCGTAGTTTCTACTCTTATACATCCCAAGTGCAAAAAGCCTTGTGAAGTGTCTTAAAAAAAGGTAGTTTTGGATTAAAAAATGCTCAAATGCCTCAGGTTTTAGCTTTGAGTTTGAGAGATTTTTCACAAAATCATGGTAAATAAACTCTTGCCAAACGTCTTGATTTGTCTCTATTAAATTCTGTAAGGTCATGTCTTCTCCTAAATATAAAACTGATATTACTATTTTTTATTAAATAATTGTTAAGGTTATTTGTAAATTTCAGTCTTTTTTAAAAACTTTTCATATATAATAAGTAAATTAAAAATAGGAGTTACATATTGAAATTTATATTTGCTTTATTTCTACTTTTTAATCTCTCTTTTGCAGACACTCTAGTTCAAGAGGGCGACAAGAAAAACTGGTGCTCGCTTACAGCAAAAGATTTAAAAACTTATTATAAATTCTCTCACGTTATAAATACAGACGATGATGTGGTTATGCAGTATTGTAGCCTAGGCGACCTTGCTTTTGATAGTATGACACAAGACGTGTTATTTAGCACTTTTCAAGCGGTTGATTACTCAAGCGGAGAACTCATGGATACTAAAACTTCAGAAAATGCATTTTATTTAATTAACTCATCTTTAGTTTTAGAAATGGCTTTTAAAGATGAGGCGGAAGCCTTAAAGCATCAAAAAGAGTTTGGAGGCGAGATAACAGACTTTGATGATGCGTATTTAAAAGGATATTTTAGAGTAGAAAAAGAGCTTGAAAAAAATGTCCATAAAAATGAAAAAAAGTTTTTTCCTATGGGAAGAAGAGCTTATGAGAAACTCTGTGAGCCTTTAGAAAAGTCAGACTACCGTTTTATAAATGAACTAAAAGCTGATATTTTTAAAAAATGTGAAAATATGGATGAGAGAAAAGCGGATTTAATAGCAAATTTTATCTGGTTTGATGAGAATAAAGATAGATTTGTCATAGAGGTAACTCATGATGATAAATGCCCAGTTTGTGGGATGTTTGTTTATAAATATCCAAGATGGGCGGCGATAGTTTACTATGATGATGAGGGCGAGTACTACTCATTTGACGGGGTAAAAGATATGATGAAATTTCTTTTTTATAGAGATCAGTATATAAAAGAGGATAGTGTTTTTGGGGATATGTATGTGACTGACTACTACACTCAAAACGCGATTGAGGCAAAAACAGCTTACTATGTAGTAGGAAGTAATATCTTTGGGCCTATGGGAAATGAGCTTATTCCGTTTGAGAAAGAAAGCAATGCTAGGACATTTAAATTAGAGCACGGTGGAACTGAAATTTATAAATTTGATGAGATTACAACTTCTATAATCTGTGCTTTGGATGGGAGAGTTTGTGACTAAGAGATTTTATGTTTTTTGTGTGTTGGTGGCGGTTTTTTTGGTAGGTGAGATTATCTACCTAGGCTTAAAAGATTATAACTTTGAAGGAAGGCGTAAATTTGTAGAGCTAACGGGAACTACTAGCTTTGCATTTTATGTAGATACGCCTTATCTAAGACATCAGTATTTGCACGGAGTGGATGAAATTTACAGATACCACCCATCTTTTAGAGAGAGCAAAATAGGCTCTTTTATAAATACTGGCTATGCGAAAAAGTTTCTACACGGAAATATAAACAGTGATGAAAAAACAGAAAATGGGGAGGGGTTATGAGAAATATTTTTGACTATACACTAGCGTCCATTACTAGACATGGATATAAAAACTTAGTTATAGCGATAATTTTTGGTGTTTTGGTTTGGCTAATCGCCTGTGTTACGATGATAACGAACTCATTAAGTAGTGAGTATAGGGCAATTTCAGAGAGTTTTCCTGATATTTTAGTTCAGAAAAACTACGGAGGTAGAACTCACTGGATAGAAGAGGAAATTTTAGATGAGTTTTATAGTATGCCAAGCGTTTCATCTGTTGAGGGAAGAGTTTGGGGGCAGTATTATTTTGAAAGAAATAGAATTTATCTAACAATTTTTGGGGTCAAAAGTTTTACTGATTATTATCAAAATGAGATAAAAGAAATCGCTGAAAACTTCCCTGAGAACCAAAGACCGCCTATGTTTGTGACATCACAAAGTGTGCTAGATGTACTAGGCGATGACTTAAAACTTTATGGAAGTATCCCATTTTTTACCCCTGATGGAACTATGATAAATGTAAACAAAGGCGGAACTTTTAAATTTAACCACTCTTTAGAAAACAACGACATTATCTTACTCGATGAAGATATCGCTAGGAGAATTTTAGGAGTTGGAGAGGGGCTTTATACAGACGGAGTTGTAAGAGTAGCAAACCCAAATGAAGCTTCGTTTGTGGCTGGTAAAATAGCTATGTCTCATCCATCTTTAAAAACTATCACAAAAGAGGATATGGTTAAAGAGTATCAGCTTTTATACGACTATGAGAGCGGAATTTTCCTACTTCTTATGATAATTTGTTTTGTAAGCTTTGGTGTTATTTTATACGACAAAGCAAGCGGGCTAAGAAGTGAAGAGAAAAGAGAAATAGGAATTCTAAAAGCAATCGGCTGGGAAATTTCTCACATCATAAACTATAAACTTATGGAAGCTTTGATTTTATCACTTTCAGCGTTTATCGTGGCTCTTGCTTTAGCGATATTTTATGTCTATGTTTTAGACGCTCCTGTTTTAAAATACGTTTTTGCTGGCTATAGCGACTTAAAACAACCTTTTGAGCTAGTTTTCAGGCTTGATATAAAAACTATAGCTATGATATTTTTCCTAACGGTGCCACTTTATATAGCAGTGTCGATTATCCCAGCGTGGAGAATCGCTACAATGGATGCTGGCGAAGTAATGAGATAATAGGTTAATAAAGGTAGTAAAATGATAGAAGTAAAAAACATTACAAAGATTTTTAACGAAGGAACTAATAGAGAAGTTACCATACTAAAAGATTTAAGCTTTACCGTAAAAGAAAAAGAGACTTTTTTTCTAACGGGAGTTAGCGGGAGTGGAAAGAGTACAGTTCTTGCTCTCATAGCTGGTCTTTACAAGCCAACAAGCGGGGATATCATCATAAATGGCGAGAGTATGACAAAACTCTCACTAAAATATGCTAGTAAATTTAGAAGAGAAAATATCGGCATAATTTTCCAAAGCTTTAACCTTATACCAACTTTAACTGTTATGGATAATATCTTACTTCCAACGCTTCCAGATATGGTAGATAGAAGGGATAGAGCTATGGAGATGTTAGAAAATTTACATTTAACTCATAGAAAAAATACTTTGGCTAAGTTTTTGAGTGGTGGAGAGCAACAGCGTGTTGCGATAATCAGAGCTTTGATAAATGATCCAGATGTCATTTTAGCAGATGAGCCAACGGCGAATTTAGATAAAGGGCTAAGCGAAAAACTACTTGAGTATTTCTCTATGATGAAAGATAAAACTATCATCATCTCAACTCACGATAGTTTTTTACTAGAGAGTGGCTTGGCTGATAGTAGATTTGATCTTAAAAAGGTGTAAAAATGCTTTTAATGTCGCCATATATCATAACCTTTTTAGTTGTTGAGAGCTTAATTATATTTTTTAGCTTTATCGCACTGTTTTTTGCTTTTAATATAGTGAAAAACTATGATGAAAAAGCTTGTGTTGAGTCACAGTTTGATTTAGCAAAAAAGGGATATTTAGTTTCAACTATTATATTTTTTATCCTAGCTGTTAAAATTCCACTATTTTTGTTTTTCGTTTGGGCTATGGATACAGCCTCAGCTATTGTGCCAGGGGCGATGTGTGCAGCAGGTATAGTGGATGCAACCGAGCAGGGTGCATATATGTTTTTCTTAAAGATACTAAACCTATTTTTGCTAAGTGGCTGGATGCTTATAAATCACGAAGATGCAAAGACTAAAACCTCGATATTTTTAAAGCTTAAATTTAAACTTTTTATATTTTTATTTTTCTTTTTATTTGCGGAGTTTATTTTAGAGTTTATCCATTTTAGTTCTATCCCTTTAGATGAGCCAGTTCAGTGCTGTAGTGACATTTTTAGACAAACAGGACTTACCCAGATGAAGTTTTGGCATACAAATGAGTTTATTTTAGTTGTGTTTTATACTCTTTTTGTGCTTCTGTTTTTATCGGCTTATTATGAGTTAGACTTAGCTATCGGGATGCTGTCGCTTTCGTTTATGCTAAGCTCAATCTATGCAATTATTAGATTTTTCTCATCATATATCTATGAGTTGCCTGTTCATAAATGCCCGTTTTGTATGCTTCAGGGGGATTACTACTACATAGGATATGTGATTTATATACTCATCTTTGTAGGGACTCTGCCAGGGTTTTTTCTTTTTGTTATGGATATTTTAGATAGGAAAGTTCCAAAGTTTTGGTATAGACTCTCTTTAGTGGGAAATACTTTGCTAGTTGCGGTTTTAACTTACTACCCAGTAAGTTACTATATAAGAAATGGAGTGTGGTTATAAACCACACTCTAAATTTAGTTAAGTTTTGATTAGTTAAAAGTCGCTAGAACTTCGCCAGTTTGGACGCTTCCGCCAACTTTTGCTAGAACTTCTTTTATAACGCCATCTTTTGGAGCTAGAACTTCTATCTCCATTTTCATAGCTTCTAGGACAATTATAACTTGACCTTTTTTAACTTCTTCGCCATTTTTGATAAGAACTTTATAGATATTTCCTGAAAGTTCAGCCACGATATCGTTTTCGCTTATCTCTTTTGGTTTTTCACCATTTGTCGCTTTTTCGCCAACTTTTTGTAAATTTGTGATATTTAACTCTTGATTATGCCCTCTTGCGACTTGAACGTTAAATTTCTCTCCATTTACGATGATGGTGTAGTCGCCTTGTTTGATAGGTTTTGCAGCAACTTCAGGAGCTTTTCCTTTTCTAACATTTACTTTTGCTTCGCCTTTTAGGAAAGTAATGCCTCTTTCTTTACACGCTAAAGCGATGAAGATATTTTCTTCAGTTGTCTCTATGTTTGCATGTTTTAAAAGCTTTTTAGCGTAAGCGATTGACTTTGTGCTATCTTCATCTGCTAACTCAATGGCTGACTTTTTAGTTGGTTCTAAGTTTAGTTGTTTGCTTGCTAGCTCAATGACCGCATCATCTGGTTTAACCGGAGTCTTTCCAAAATATCCAAGAACCATTCTGCCATACCCTTCAGCTATCTTGTTCCAGTCGCCAAACATTACGTTGTTAAATGCTTGCTGGAAGTAAAACTGGCTTACCGGAGTTACGCTTGTGCCGTATCCGCCTTTTTCTACAACTTCTCTCATAGCTCTAATGACTTCTGGGAATTTATCTAAGATATTGTTATCTCTCATCATTTGGGTATTGGCCGTAAGAGCACCACCTGGCATAGGTGAGAACGGGATTATCGGGCTAACTTGTGTTGCTTCAGGTGGGATAAAATACTCTTTTAGGCAGTCATATAGAACGTCTTCATATTTTAAGATTTTTTCCGCATCAAGCCCACCTAAGTCATAGTTTCTGCCTTTAACAGCGTGAAGCATTGTTAAGATATCTGGTTGACTTGTTCCACCACTTACAGGGTAAGCTGATAGGTCGATACCATCAACTCCAGCCTCAAGTGCCGCCAAATAGCACGCTACACTAACTCCAGCAGTTTCGTGAGTATGAAGTCTGATGTGGGTATTTTCAGGAAGTAACTTTCTAGCCATTTTTATAGTTTCATAGACTTTTACAGGACTTGAAGTTCCACTTGCATCTTTAAAACAGACGCTATCAAAAGGTATCTCTTTTTTAAGAATTTCTTTTAAGGTTTTTTTATAAAACTCAGCATCATGAGCGCCCACACATCCTGGTGGTAAGTCCATCATAGTTACCACGATTTCATGTTTTAAACCGTGATGGGTGATTCTTTCGCCACTATATTTTAAGTTTTCAACATCATTTAGAGCGTCGAAGTTTCTAATGGTTGTAGTGCCGTGCTTTTTAAAAAGCTTAGCGTGCAGATCAACTATCTCTTTACTTCCGGTATCTAGGGTTACCGTATTTACCCCACGGCTTAGAGTTTGTAGGTTTGCATCATCACCGACAACTTTTCTAAACTCATCCATCATATCAAATGCGTTTTCATTTAGGTAGAAAAACAGACTTTGAAACCTTGCTCCACCGCCAAACTCAAAATGAGTAATGCCCGCTTCTTTCGCCGCACTAACTGCTGGCATGAAGTCTTTTGCTAAAACTCTTGCTCCAAAAACAGACTGAAAACCATCTCTAAAAGTGGTATCCATAACATCTATAAATTTCTTTGCCATTTTAAATTTACCCTTCGTATAAATTTGCTAAATTCTACCAAAGCTAAGCATTAAAAATGCTGAAATAAGCAAATTTATAGTTATTTGAGATACAATATTACAACTTATATAAAAGGAAGTAGCCATGGCAAACAAACACTACGAAGTTGCGGTTGTTGGAGGTAGTATAAGTGGAACTGCTCTTTTTTATGCTCTGTCAAGATACACAGATATAAAAAAGATAGCTTTAGTTGAAAAATATAGTGCACCATCTCTTTTAAACTCAAACGCAGCCTCTAACTCCCAAACCATCCATTCAGGAGATATCGAGACAAACTACACTTATGAAAAAGCAAAAGATGTTAAAGTAAGTGCCGATATGCTTGTAAACTACGCTGTTAAAAACGGACTTATAAACAACTCTGTTTTTGAGATGCAAAAGATGGTTTTAGGTGTTGGGGATGAGGAAGTTGAAAGCATTAAACAAAGGTTTGAGAAATTTGTAACCCTATATCCTTATCTTGAGCTTTTTGATAAAGAGACTCTAAGAAGTATCGAGCCAAATGTTGTGCTAGACAAAAACGGAAACGATAGAAAAGAAAACATCGTTGCTATGGGAACAAAAGGCGGTGTTTATACAACGGCTGACTTTGGAGCTATGAGTGTGAGCTTTATAGAAAATGCTAAAAAAGAGGATAAAATTTGTGACTTATATCTAAACAACGAAGTTTTAGAGATAGAAAAAGTTGGAGATAGGTTTTTTATCAAAACAAATCAAAACTTAACTATATCGGCTGATTTTATAGTAGTAAATGCAGGTGCTCACTCACTCTACCTTGCTCATAAAATGGGACATGGGAAAGACTTAGCCTGTCTTGCTATAGCAGGGAGTTTTTACTTTGCAAAAAAAGATGTTTTAAAAGGGAAAGTTTATATGGTTCAAAACCCAAAGCTTCCTTTTGCCGCACTTCACGGCGACCCTGATATAAACTATAGCTTTCAAACTCGCTTTGGTCCAACAGCTCTTCCTTTGCTAAAACTTGAGAGATATAGAGGGTTAAAAAGCTTTCCAGAGTATCTAAAAACACTAAATTTAGACACTATTACCATAGGTGTTCTTTTAGGACTTTTAAAAGACAAAGATATTAGAAACTATGTTGGAAGAAATATACTTTTTGAAGTTCCATATATAAATAAAAGGCTTTTTGTAAAAGATGCTAGAAAGATAGTTCCATCTTTAAAGGTTGAAGATATCTACTATGCTAAAGGTTTTGGCGGAGTTAGACCACAAGTTATAGATAAAACAAATAAAGTTTTAAAATTAGGCGAAGCAAGCATAGATACAAAAGAAGGCATTATTTTTAACATGACTCCAAGTCCAGGTGCGACAAGCTCACTAAGAAATGCACTAAATGATGCTAGAAAAGCGTGTGAGTTTTTAGGAAAAGAGTTTAACGAAGAAAAAAGTACACTTGAACTAATGTAATCAAAAAGTTATAAATTTTAGCTAATATACTCTTTGAAATTTAAAGGAGCACAGATGCAAAAAAGAACAAAAATTTTAGCAACTATCGGGCCAGCAAGTGACAGTGTCTCTATGATAGAGAGCTTAGTTAGAGCTGGGGCAAATGCGTTTAGGATGAACTTTAGCCACGGAACTCACGAGTATCATAAAGAAAACCTTGAGAAAATCAAAGCAGTTGAAGAAAAACTAAAAACAAGGATAGGAATTTTCCAAGATATAAGCGGTCCAAAGGTTAGAGTTGGCGAGCTTAGTGAGATGTTTAGTTTAAGGTCTGGCGATAAACTTGTCTTTGTGAAAGAAAAAATCATTGGTGAGAGAGTTGATGAAAAAACTTATAAACTTTGTATAAATCACCCTGAAATTTTAGCTCTTATGAAAGAGGGCGAGTATATCTATCTATGCGACGGAGCTATAAGAGCAAAAGTTGTTAGTGCAAATGCTGATATAGTTGAAGCAGTACTTGAAAATAGTGGAATACTAACTTCAAACAAGGGTGTAAATTTCCCAAACACTAAGCTAAATATCGACGTTATCACCGATAAAGATGAGAGAGATTTAGAGTGGGGAGCTAGGAACGGCGTTCATTTTGTAGCTGTTTCATTTGTCCAAAGAGCTGATGATATTTTAAGAGTTAAAAGGATACTAGAGGGTTTTGGAAGCAAGGCTAGGGTTTTTGCAAAGATTGAGAAATTTGACGCTGTTGAAAATATAGATGAGATTATAAAAGTAAGCGATGGGATAATGGTAGCAAGAGGGGACTTAGGGATAGAAGTTCCTTACTATGAAGTGCCAAATATCCAGAAAATGATTATCAAAAAAGCAAATGAACATGCAAAGCCAGTCATTACAGCAACTCAGATGATGCTTTCAATGACTCAAAACGAAAGAGCAACAAGAGCTGAGATAAGTGACGTGGCAAACGCGGTGATTGATGGAACTGATGTTGTAATGCTAAGTGAAGAGAGTGCGGTTGGGAAGCATCCTGACAAGGTGGTTGAGGCGATGTGTAATACCATTAGAGAAGTTGAGAAAATGTATCCATACTACAAAAGATTTGACTCACACGATGAGACAGATATGGTTGCATTTAGTACAGTTAGTTTGGCAAAAGATATTCAGGCTGATGCGATTCTTTCAATCACAGGCTCTGGAAAGTCAGCTATAAAAATGGCTAGAAACAGACCTGAGATGACGATTTACGCTATCGCTCACGACGAAGCAACAGCTCACTACCTAACTCTTGCTTGGGGAGTAGAGCCGGTAATGGTTAGAGATATAGCTCCAATTTCACTGCTTGTGGCTGATATATTAAACTCAGCGTACAAAGATGGCTATATCGATACAGAAAAGACTTATGTTATGACAGCAGGTTTCCCAACGGGCTCACAAGGAAGTACGAACTATATAAGAATCATCAAAAAAGATCAGATAAACTACTATAGAGCTATAGCGATGGAGCTATAAAAAAGCACTATAAAAGTTATAGCAAAACCACATTTCATAAACTCTCTTATGCTTATCTTAAGAGAGTTTTTCTCCAAAATATGAAGCCATAAAAGTGTAGCGAGCGAGCCAAGTGGGCTAAGTTTAGTGCCTAAATTTGAACCAAGTAAATTTGCATAAATAAGGCTTTCTATATTTAAGCTCTGCAAAGATAAGTTCATCAAAGTAACAGAAGGAAGGTTGTTTAAAAGCGAACTTAAAATAGCACTTATAAACGCTGTTGAAACTATGGCTAGAGTGTTTGAAATTTCATAAATCTCACCTATAAATTTGGCTATCAAATCCGCCGTGTCTTGCATGGAAAACACTAGCACATAGATAGAAAAACTAAACAATACTATCTGATAAGGAAGTCCTAAAATAAACTCTTTAAAAGAGTAGAGATTTTTCCCTAAGATGAGTAAAATCACAGCTGCCATACTAAAACAAATTACTACATCCACCCCTAAAAATGAAAAAACTAGGGCTATAAAAACAACTAAATTTGAGATGATAAAAAATCTTTTATCTTTTAAACTCGCCTCTTTTTCAAGCCTAAACTCAAATTTCAAACTCTTTTTAAAGTAAAGCCATAGGAAAAATATCGACAAAACTACAGAGATAAGACTTGGCAGAAACATCTCTTTTGCAAATTTAGTATAGCTGATGTTGAAATAACTTGCGGTTATGATGTTTGTTAAATTTGATGTTATTAAAAACGAACTTGCCGCATCCACCATAAATGAGGCACTTAGAAGTAGGGCGGTTGCTGTTTTTATATCAAGCCTGCTCATTTTTATAACTACTATTAAAAGCGGTGTAATAACTAAAATCGCCCCATCATTTGCAAAGACAATGCTTAAAACCGCTGTAAATATAAGCATAGAGATAAAAAAGCTAAAAGAGGTTTTGTTAAAAGAGAAAATCTTTATAGCCAAATACTCAAATGAGTTGTTTTTCTCAAAGATAAAAGAGAGCGTTATAAGAGCAAAAAATGTTATCATAGCCCCGCTAATAAGGTTAGTTATCATCGCTAAATCACTAAATTTAGCATATCCTAAGAGTAGAGCCAAAACAGCTCCAATAAAACTAATAGTTCCAAATTTAAGGTTAAAAGGTTTTGTAAAGATAAAGAAAATCGTAAATAAAAATAGTGCTATTGGCAAGAGTTAAATTTTCATCCTATTATCAAGTGCTTTTGTGAGTGAGAGCATGTCGATATTATCAAGTGTTACACCAGTTGGAATTCCTTGGGCGATTTTGGTAAATTTAACATCCATCTCTTTTAGTTTATCTTCGATATAGAGCATTATCCCGTCGCTATTTATGCCTGGAGTTAGGGCGAAAATTATCTCTTTGGTTTCATTTTCTAAGATGTTGATTTTAAGTTTGTCGATAATATCGCCATCTATATCATCAAGCACAAAGTAAAGTCCGTCAAAAGTTCCACTTTTTTCTATAATCAAAACATCTTTTGGACTCTCGACTAAACAAAGCATTTCTCTATCTCTCTCGCTATCAGCACAAACATCACAAATTTCATTTTGACTAAGGCTTCTGCATTTGGAGCATCTTTTGATAAATTTAATAGCATCTTCGATGGAGTGAGCTAAGTTTGAGCCACTAAAAGGATCAACTAAACTTACATGATAAGCATAGCGAAGAGCTGACTTTTTCCCAACCCCTGGAAGCTTCATAAAAGCCTCCACGAGTTCGTCAAATTTAGTGATACCTTTCACTAAAACACCCACTTCATTGAGAGTTTCTCTTTGCTCTTATAGAGCCTCTTTTTTTAGGCAGAGCACAACTAGTTTGGTTTTCTTTAAAGACAATATAAAAGTTGTGAGTATCTTGGCAGTAGTTGTAGTCTAGGTGGAATTTATGCATAGAGCAAATTTTATCTATGATATAAAGTCCTAGTCCCATTCCTGACTTTGTCTCACCTCTATCTCTAACAAAAGCTTGCTTGTAGTGGTCTATCGACATAGGAAGGGCTTTTCCTTTGTTTGAGACAGTGATTTGTTCACTTGATGAGGTGATTTTTACTCTGTTGTCGCTTGAGTATTTCAAAGCGTTGTCTATCAGGTTTTTAATCGCTAGTGAAAACATCTGAAAATCAACATTTATAACAGGGTCGTCGATGTATTCAATCTCAACTTTTTTATCCCAGTCATCCAGCATCATCAAATCTTTTGCTTGCTCAACTATAAGGCTAAAATGATACTCTTGATAGTTTATAGAATAAGAGCGAGAGAGGAGTTGCTCGATTTTAGCAAACTCATTTATGAGAATTTCAAGTCTTTCAAAGATGTTTATAAGACGAGCTTTTTGAGTCTCGCTTTGTATCATCTCAGCAACGATTCTACCCTTTCCAATAGGAGTTTTTAACTCATGCATTATAGTTCTTAAAAAAAGCTGGCGAGAGCGAACTAGCTCATCTATCTTTAAAACTGCTTTGTCAAACTCTTTTGCAACTTCGGCTATCTCATCATTTCCCTCTACTTTTAAAGAAGGCATTTCTAAATTCCCAGCGGCAAATTTTTGGATATTGCTATTTAGAGTTTTTAGTGGCGCAAGGCTTTTTAAAACTGAGTAGTATAAAGAGCCAAGCAAAATGATGGTTATAAAAAACCCAAGCCATAAAGGGTCGTTTAAATTTCTAGAACCTAAGCTTTCAAAAGTGACGTTAAAAGCTGGGTTTTCTATATGTAAAAACAGAGTGTTTTGATACTTTAGAGAAGTTAGCTCCCCAAGCGGAGTTGTTTGGGTAAAGACCACATCTCCGCTTGTTAAGACGTTTGAAACTAGGTTTTTATCTTTAGCGATGACTAGTCCGAAGTTTTGAAAATACTCCTCTATGTCTGTTGGAGGAGTAGCTTTTTCATATAAATTTAAAAGATAATTTATAGAGTTTACTTGTGAAAAAGTCATCCTATCAAGAGCTTGGTTTATTTGAATTTTGCCAAATGTCAAAAACAGCAGACAAACCAAACCAAAAGCGATAGCGAAAACAACGCTTATTTTAGTATTTAGTGAGTATCTCATCCTAGTAACTTATATCCTATTCCACGAACTGAAAAGATATGAGTAGGATTTTTTGAGTTATCACCTATTTTTGCTCTAAGTCTTCCGATGATAACATCCAAGCTTTTTGAGTTTTTATCTTTTAAGCTTTTACAGTGGTAAACAAGCTGCTCTCTTGAGACTGAAAAGCTGTGTTGCTGGATAAGATAGTCGAGAATTTCATACTCAGCAGGAGTTAGAGTTAAAGGCTCACCGTGGAAGTAAATTTCATGTCTTCTAGCATCCACTCTAAATGCACTATCTACCTCTTCTTCTTCAGTTTGAGCTGTTTTTTTGTATCTTCTTATAAGACTCATGATTCTAGCGTGCATCTCTTTTGGATCGTAAGGCTTTGGTAGGTAGTCATCAGCTCCGATTTGAAGTCCAACAACTCTATCGCTAACATCGCTTCTAGCTGAGCTTATGATGATAGGAATGTCATACTTCTCTCTTATCTCTTTACAAACCTCAAGCCCATCAAGCCCTGGAAGAGTTAAGTCAAGTATAACTAAATCGTAGTTTTTAATCCCAGCACTTAGTCCTAAGTATGGGTCTTCGTAGTTTGTTATATGGATGTTAAACTGAGATAGATACTCAGAGAGAATTTCCGCAAACTCTGTATCATCTTCTATCATTAAAACATTTATCATTTATAAATCCTTTCATTTTTTAGGCTTCATTATACCTTAACTTTCTAAAGATTTATCAATGCTTTAGTATTTTTTGGTAAAATCACGAATTAATATAAAATTTAGGAAAGGTTAAATTTGGCAGTTGAGATTAGTTATTACGAAATTTTAGGCGTAGAAAGAACTGCGGACGCAGATACGATAAAAAAAGCTTATAGAAAACTTGCTCTTAAATACCACCCAGACAGAAACCAAGGCGACGAAGAAGCTGAGCAGAAATTTAAAGAGATAAACGAAGCTTACCAGTGCTTAAGTGATAAAGAAAAAAGAGCTATGTATGATAGATACGGCAAAGCTGGACTAAACGGCGGCGGTGGATTTGGCGGGTTTGAAGATATCGATTTAGGAGATATATTTAGCTCATTTTTTGGTGGTGGATTTGGCGGTGGAGCTAGAAGGCAGAGAAGAAACCTTGACAACTATCCACTAGATGTTGAAACGGGCGTTGTGATAGAGTTTATGGACGCTGTAAATGGGGTTAAAAAAGAGCTAAAATATAAAATCAAAAAACCATGTTCTACTTGTGATGGCACAGGCGGGACTAAAAAAACCTGCTCACACTGTGGTGGGAGAGGGCAGATAAGTCAAAGACAAGGTTTTATGAGTTTTGTGCAAACTTGTCCGTATTGTGCTGGAGGGGGCGAGATAATAGAGGAAAAATGCGAAACTTGTAGGGGCTCTAGCTATGAAGAAGAGGAAGTTAGTTTTGAGTTTGATATACCAAAAGGTGTTGATAATGGCATCAGGATACGAATAGCTGGCAAAGGAAACCTCTCAAAAAGTGGCGAATACGGCGACCTCTATGTCGTGATGTCAGTTAAAAATCATGAAATTTTTGAAAGACACGGCGATGATGTTTACTTAGAAGTTCCTATTTTTATAACTCAAGCACTTTTAGGCTCAACCATCAAAATTCCTATTTTAAACGGCGAGATGGATTTAAAACTCCATGTTGGCACAAAAGATAGGGAAGAGTTTGTCTTTAGCGGTAAAGGGATAGAAAATATCAGAACTAAAAGAGCTGGAAATTTCATAGCTATAGTTGATATAAAAATGCCTAAAAAGCTAAATGAAAGTCAAGAAAAACTTATAAAAGAGTTAGGTGAAAGCTTTGGTATAAAAAGCGATGAAATGATGGAAGAGAAGCTTTTAGATAAGATAAAAGGGTGGTTTAAATGATAATAAGGGGAGCCCCCTTATTATCTAGTAAATGAGTTATAAATATCATCAAGTAGGAAATATTTTCTCTCAGCAGTTCCTTTATAAAAAGGATCAAGAGTCTCTTCAAATGCTTTTTTGAAAAATCCCTCTTTGCTCAGCCTGATAAGTTGATTATTAACTTCTGCTAGGAGCTCACTATTGCCTTTTTGAACACCTATACCTAAGAAGTCATAATTTCCCAAGTTTTTAATATTGACCTCTACTGTTCTATCGACAACAGGATATGTAAGAACTATAATGTTATCGTTTGCATATGCATCAGCCTTGCCATCTTTAAGCATTTTATAGCACTCCCCAGAATGAAAGCACGGTGTAGTATTATATCCATTTTTGTTTAGGTAATCTTGTGCAATGGTTCCATCCTCTACTAGAATGGTTTTGCTTCTTAGGCTAGCTATGCTATTAACACTATCATTTTTTCTTGTTAAAACACCTAAGTTAACCGAGAAATAAGGCATAGAAAAATCAATCCTTTTTTCTCTTTCTTCCGTTATTGATAGAATCGCAACAACTAAATCAACTTTGTTGTTTTCTAAAAACTCCATCCTTTGATTCATATCTGTTGCGATGAAGTCTACTTTGCCACCCTTTTCTCCAAATAAACCTTTTGCTATATTTTTGGAAAACTCGATTTCAAAGCCTTCAAACACTCCATCTTTTAGTTGACTGAAGGGAGCATGCTCTGTAAGAACACCTATTCTTATAACGCCACTATTCCTTATCTCACTAAGAGATTTTCCAAAAACAAGGCTACATAGAGCCAAAAATAAGAAAAACATTTTTTTCATAAATACTCCTTAAAAAATATTAAGTGGTATTATATCTAAAAATAGATTAAATATATAAAAACAAAGGAACATCAAGCGATTAAAAATCTCAGTAAATTTTATTTTAAAAGTTTTGTTCATAAAAATGCGTAGATATTGTAGTGGAAATTTAATTGAAATATAAAATAAGCAAAATTTGAACTCTTAATGATAGTGTTAAAAACGAT
>JAAYPR010000042.1 GCA_012519705.1 Campylobacteraceae bacterium | reverse complement strand
TATCTGCTTCAACGGCACGGAAGTTTAGCCCTAAACGAGTGAAAATTCTAGTATAAGTTTCGTACATGCTATCAAACTCAGCATCTAAACACTCAGAACTTGCGTGAAAACTATATCCATCTTTCATCACAAACTCACGCCCTCTAAGAAGTCCAAATCTCGGTCTTGCTTCATCTCTGAATTTGGTATTTATCTGGTAAATGTGAAGTGGCAAGTTTTTATAACTTGTGACTCTGTTTTTTACCATATTTACAGCACTCTCTTCGTTTGTAGGGCTTAGGACAAAGTCATTGTTTTTTCTATCTTTTAGTCTTAAAAGCTCTTTTCCATACTTCTCATATCTTTCACTTTCCTGCCAAAAACTTGCAGGTGTTACGAAGCTAAACTTAACTTCTAATGCCCCGCTTCTATCCATCTCTTCTTTAACGATGGCTTCTATTTTGTTATAAACTATCTTTCCAAGTGGTAAAAAATCATAAAGCCCACTTCCATTTTGAGATATAAACCCAGCTCTAAGTAGTAGCTGGTGACTTGGAAGAACCGCGTCTTTTGGGGCTTCTTTCGTTGTAGGTGCAAAAAATTCAGTAAATTTCATCTATTTCCTTTTAAATATCTTGACTATACTCTTCAAATTTCTCTCTAATATCAAATATATGCAAAACCGACTCTAGCATACCGGCATCTTCATCATCTAAGTTTTTTAAATTTATAGTTGGCGTGTGAAGGTAGGCTTTAAAAACTTGATGGATTAGCTTTCTAGCTTCATCTTTGTCAGAGTTTTTTAGATAGCCTTTTTGGATAGCTTTTTCTATCTCAGCTTCGGCTACCTCTCTTGCACTATGTCTTAAAGCCTTGATGATAGGTGTGGTTGATAAAACCTTAAGCATTTGAAAAAACTCATTTGTACTTCTGCCAACTATCGCATAAGCTATTTGAGCTTGTTCTTCACGAAGAGCCATATTTGCCTTGACAATCTCTTGCAAATCATCAACGCTATAAACCTTGATAGAACTGCTCTCTGTGATATCTATATCTCTTGGAACTGCGATATCAAAGAAGTATCTATCAAACTCGCACTCTTCTATCAAACTATCAGTTATAACCGCCCCACTTGCCGCCGTGGCTGAAAAAATAAGCTCATATGAGTTTAAAAGCTCTTTTAGTTTTGAGTAAGGCTCAAAGCTAACCCCAGCACAGCAAAGCTCTCTCATAAGCTCTTTTGCTCTTGCCTCGCTTCTGTTTGTTAGCACAACATTAGCACCACTGCTGATTAAATGCCTACAAGCTAGTTCACTCATCTTTCCAGCACCAACTACTAAAACCTTGACGCCTTCTAGTTCTCCATATATCTCTTTTGCTTTTGCAACTGCTACGCTTGAAACAGAGACTGGGTTTTTAGAAATTTGAGTTCTTGTTCTAACCTCAGCTGCACATTTAAAAGCACTCTCAACTGCTCTTTTTAAATTTATCTCTGCATACCCGCCATCAGCTGCAAATTTCAAAGCATCTCTTAGCTGCCCAACTATCTGAGTCTCACCAACAACCAAGCTATCAAGCGAACTTGCCACTGAAAACAGGTGATGAATCGCCCCTGTTCCGTAGTAAATATCAGCTCTTTTTTCAAGCTCACTCAAAGCCACTCCACTTGAAATAGACATAACTTTTAAAATATAGCTCTGCGAACTTTCAAGGTCATTTACAAATGCCAAAACTTCAACTCTATTACAAGTGCTAAGAAGCAAGCACTCACTAACACTTTGACTTGAGCAAACTAGTCTTAAAATTTCAGACTTTTTTTCATCTGTGTTAAAAGAGAGTTTCTCTCTAATGCTAATATCCGTATTTTTATGCGTAAAACTTATATTTAAAAAATTCACTAAAATTCCCTATCTACCATACTTTTCATAACTTTTATAAGAGAGTCGTTTTTATACTCATCTATCGCTTTTAGCCCCTTGCTTGCTATCTCTCTTGCTTCATCGACACATTTTTCTATTATTTTATACTCTTTGAGTTTTGCTTTCATCCACTCTATCTCGCTAGCGTTTAGCTCTTTTTTAAAGTAAGATTTTAAAGTTTTTTTATCATCTTCACTCAAAACCTCATAAAGATAGATATATGGAAGAGTAGTTTTACCCTCTTTATAGTCGCTCATAGCAGGCTTTCCAAGAGTCTCGCTGTCACTTACTATGTCTAAAATATCATCAACTATTTGAAACGCTATGCCAAGGCTTTTGCCATACTCGCCAAATTTATCCGTGTCAAGCCCTTTTAAAAACGCCCCGCATTTTGCCGATGCTTCGATGAGAACAGCAGTTTTGTTATAAATCATCTCCATATATTTAGCTCTGTCTTCGTTAAACTCATCGCCCATGCTTACATCCATAAGCTCGCCGATACTTAGAAGTGAGACTGCATGAGAGATAGTTTGTGAGATAAAGGGGTCAAATTTGGTAAGCTCGTGATAACCTTTTGAGTAAAGGATATCGCCTAACATAATGGCATTTTTAGAGCCAAAAGTAGCGTTTATAGAAGGTCTTCCGCGTCTTGTATCACTCTCATCTATAACATCGTCGTGAAGAAGGCTTGCTGCGTGTATCATCTCTACAACAGCACAGAGCTTTAGACTCTCTTCGTTTATATCAGCTATTTTTAAAATCAGTTTTGAGCGAAGTTTTTTACCTGAGTTTATCTCGCTAAGCATTGAGTTTGCTTTGTCGTAGTTAAACTCGGCAACAAGGTCTTTCATAATCTCATCTATTCTTTCCATATCCACCTACTCTTTATTTACTGTCTAAAAGCATTTTTTCTTAAAATTTAGTTGAAAACCTAGCTTTTTTTGAAAAAATATCTCTCGATTATAGCAAAAGAATTATTTAATTATGATAAAAATAGTTTAAAATGTAGTTATAAGCTTCTTTTGTGTTGGACACGTTTTTTTCACCCTCAATATCTGAGCCAAATCCCCATGTGACTTGAAGATAGGGAATGTTTGCATTTTTGGAAGCTAGCATGTCTTTATGACTATCGCCTATGAAAATGGCTTTTATGTTATCTTTTTGCTCACTTTGTGCATCTTCTAAAACCTTTAAAAGCATTTTTGGGTCAGGTTTTTTAGGAATTTCATCAGCGATGTAACCGATGATGTAGTCAAAATATGGGCGAATGTCATTTCTTATAAGTACCGCTTCAAGTGAGCTTTGTGGGGCGTTTGAAGCAAGAGCTATGTAAAAGCCTTTTTCTTTTAAGCTTTTTAGCAGCTCTTTTACTCCGCTGTATGCCCTAGCGTGTAAATCATAGTTTTTCTTAAACTCCACTTCAAACTCATCCATCATAACCTTAGTTACGGTAATGCCTGGGTAAAACTCTTCTAGATAGTTCGCATCAGGGTCGTTTATAACTCTAACTATATGGTCTTGTTCCAAATTTGGCTCTAAACCAACCTTTTTTCTCATATCGTTTATGTTTATCGTGATAGCTTTTGCACTATCTATCAAAGTTCCATCCATATCGAAAATTATTATGTTCATGTTTTTCCTTATTTATTTTATGATATTTTAAATTTATCTAAAATTTATAAATACAAAGAATAAATCGGAACGAGTGCGTTTAAATTTAAGCTCTCATGAGTGAAATTTAGGTTTTTTATAGGAACTTTATAGAGTTTTTCTAAAAACTCATCGGTTAAAATATCTTTTGTTTTGCCAAATTTATAGCTTAAATCATCATATAAAATCAGCGTTTTATCAGCCAAAGCTAATGCGTGATTTGGCTGATGAGTTGTAAAAACCACACTTAAGCCAAGCTCTTTTTGAAGTCTTGAGATTAAAGAGAGAACTTTATCTTGATTTTTCAGATCCATAGCACTCAAAGGCTCATCTAAAAATAAAATCTTATTTTTAGCAACTATTGCTCTTGCAAAAAGCACAAGCTGTTTTTGACCGCCCGAGAGAGTGTTGAAGTTTCTATCTTTTAAATGAGCTACTCCAAGTAGTTCAAGTGCCTCTATTGCTTTAATTTTATGAGCTTTTGAAGGTGTTTTAAAAACTGAAATTTGCTTTGCAAAACCCATCAAAACTATATCTAAAACAGAGTAGTCAAAAACTAAGAAAAACGCCTGACTTAAAAATGAAAAATCGCCATAAATTTTAGCCTTACCACTAACTGGCTTTAAAACACCGATTAAATTATAAAGCAGAGTGCTTTTACCCTGCCCATTTAGTCCAAGTATGGCTAAAGTTTCATTACTTTTTAACTCAAAGCTTAAATCTTTAAAACAAAATTTCTCTTTTTCATAGTAAAAGCTCAAATTTTTAACTTCAAGTTGCATTTCTAAAATTCCTTTTTAATAAATAGGCAAAAATAGGCGTTCCAACTAATGCACAAATTATATCAATAGGAATTTCACTTTGTGTTAAAGTCCTTGCAATATTATCCACCAAAAGCAGAAATATCATCCCCACAACAAAAGAAACTAAAACATTATCTGTGTGATTTGCACCTGAAATAAGCCTTGCCATATGTGGAACTACAAGCCCTATCCAGCCAATATTTCCACTAATGCTTACTTGAGTTGCGATTAAAATCGTAGTTAAAACTAAAACTGAAATTTTTATCCTTTGAGAGTTTATGCCAAGTGCTTTTAGCTCTTTTTCATCAAGACTTAGAAGGTTAAACTGCCATCTCATCATCAAAAGTAAAACTATACAAGGTGAGGCGATAAAAAATAGTAGTTTTAAATCATCATAACTTGAGCCAACAAAGCTTCCCATCAGCCAAAATACGATATTTGGTAGCACATCTTCATTGTCTGCTAAATACTGAGTTAAGCTAATCAAAGCACCAAAAAAGCCATTTATGATGATACCTGATAAAATGAGAGTAAAAATGCTTTTATCTTTTACAAAATTTGCTATAAAAAAGAGAAGTAAAAAAGCCAATATACCAAAAGTAAAAGAACTAGCTACTACATAAACCCCGCTAAGTCCAAAAAGTAGAGCCAAGCATCCACCAAATGCCGAGCCTGTGCTAACACCAATGATTTTTGGATCAACTAATGGGTTTTTAAAAAGACCTTGAAGTGCCACACCACAAAGCCCTAAAATTCCGCCACACAGACTCACAACTAGCATTCTAGGAAGTCTGATGTTTAAAATTACACTTTTTTCAATGCTCTCATCCCCAAATAACGCACTAAAAAACTCACTAAAACTCATATCAAACTGCCCAATCGTGAGTGAAATCAGAGCTAAAATCACCCACGAAATAGACAGAACTATAAATTTAAAGTTCAAATTTAACCTTATTTGCCATCATATTTAGTTTTGAAAAACTCAGCGTAATACTCATCTACTTTTTTATCTAAATCAAAATCTTTAAAAACTTCTGGATATAGTTTTTTAGCTACCCAAAACTCACCTATTGACATAGCCTCTGGTGTTGGGTGACCCCAAGCTTTTGCGTATTCTGGTAGAAGATAAACATGACCTTCTTTTATAGCTTTTAAATCTTTTAAAAGCTTATCATTTTTAAGCTCATCTACAACGCTTGCGTATCTTGTCTGAACGAAAATAAAGTCAGGATTCCATGCTAAAATCATCTCAGGCGATACTTGTTTATAGCCTTTGATGTCTTTTGCAGCAACGTTTTCTCCACCAGCTCTCTCAAGAATAATGCTTGTGTATTTACCACTTCCATAAGTGCTATAATTAGGGTTTGCCATATAAACTTTAGCTCTTTTTGAAGCATCAATCTTATCTGTGTAAGTTTTAAGCTCTTTTTGAGAAGCTTTAACATACTCAACTAATTTTTTTGCATTTTCGCTTTTACCAGCAACATCTCCAAGAAGTAAAATCCCATCAATCAAACCATTGTCATAAGAGTAAAATCCATCCTTAAAATCAGGATCTTTTTTATGCTTGCTATCTGACTCATCTCTAAAAAAACTTATCATAATAACAGGGATTTTTAACTCTTCAAGTTTTTCTACATAATCCATATCAAGATAGTTTGCAGTGATTACAACATCAGGTTTGATAGTTGCGATACTTTCAAAATTTACAACTTTTAAATCACCAGGTGTTGGAAGTTTATCAATGTTTGGGAAAAACTTTGTATAGTCACTTCCAAGTCTTTTTTTCCAGCTTTCAAGTACTCCTACGATTTTATCTTGAGCACCAAGTTGAACTAAAACGTTTAAACTTTGATGCTGTAAAACAACTATTTTATTTACTTCATCAGGCAAAGTAACAATCCTGCCAACTTGGTCAGTAACAACTCTTTCTGCAAAACCAGAGCTTATAAATAAGCCACAAACTAATAAAATTTTAAAAAATTTTCTCATAAAAAATCCTTTCTTTTTTATAAAATAAGCCAAATTTTATAACAATCTGTATAAAAAGAATATTAATGTATGATATATTTATGCTAAATTTGCTTATTAAAAAGCTTATTTTGATATATAAAAGCTAAACAAACTCACACCTGCCTAATCGCGAGTGAAATTAGAGCTAAAACCACCCACGAAACAGACAGAACTATAAATTTAAAGTTCAAATTTAGCCTTATTTGCCATCATATTTAGTTTTGAAAAACTCAGCGTAATACTCTTTTACTTTTTTATCTAAATCAAAATCTTTAAATGCCTCTGGATAGAGCTTTTTAGCTACCCAAAACTCACCTATTGACATCGCTTCTGGAGTTGGATAACCCCACGCTTTTGCATATTCAGGCATAAGGTAAATTTTGCCCTCTTTTATAGCTTTTAAATCTTTTAGAAGTTTATCATTCTTAAGTTCATCCATAACGCTCTCATATCTTGCTTGAACGAAAATCACATCTGGATTCCACGCTATAATCATCTCAGGAGAAACTTGTTTATAGCCTTTTATATCCTTAGCAGCCACGTTTTCACCACCTGCTCTTTTAAAAATTATACTTGTATATTTGCCACTTCCGTAAGTTTCATAGTTTGGATTTGCCATGTAAAGCTTAACTCTTTTTGACGCGTTAATCTTATCTGTGTAAGCTTTTAACTCTTCTTGTGAAGCTTTGATATACTCAACTAGCTTTTTTGCATTTTCGCTTTTGCCAGCAACATCTCCAAGAAGTAAAATCCCATCAACTAGCCCGTTGTTATAAGAGTAAATTTCATCCTCAAACTCAGGATTTACCGTGTCTTTCCCAGCCGTGCTATCTCTAAAAAAGCTCATCATAATAACAGGGATTTTCAGCTCCTCAAGTTTTTCTATATATTTTTTATCAATATAGTTTGTAGTAATAACAACGTCAGGATTTATCTTAGCGATGCTTTCAAAGTTTATCACCTTTAAATCACCTGGAGTTGCAAGGCTGGCGATTTCTGGAAATAGTCTTTTATAGTCACTTCCAAGTCTTTTCTCCCAGCTTTCTAAAACGCCAACGATTTTGTCTTTAGCATCAAGCTGAACTAAAACATTTAGGCTTTGATGTTGTAAAACAACGATTTTATTTACTTCATCAGGCAGAGTAACGCTTCTACCAAGCTGGTCTGTGATAACACGCTGTGCAAAGCTAGGGCTTAAAAACAAGCCACAAAGCAACAAAATTTGTAAAAATTTTCTCATGAAAAACCCTTTCTTTGGTAAATTTGGTGCATTATATACTAAGTTATATAAAGAGAAGATTAATTTAGAGAATTAAATTTAAGTGAGATTTGTTCAGATATTGAATTGCGGAAAAACAGATTTATGATAAGATATTTTTAAATTTATGATTTTTTCATGGGCGAATTAACCTAAAACACAGTATATCGTCATTGCGAGATTTACGAAGTAAATCGTGGCAATCTAGATTTTAAATTTAAAATAAATCTTCAAGCCAAATTTGTTAAAACTGAATTTATTAAAAAGAAAAAGAAATTCAATAAAACTAAATTTGCTAAATTTCACTCTAAATTTTCAAGAACTGGATTGCTTCGTTGCTTCGCTCCTCGCAATGACGGGCGGGATAGTTTCTAGGTATAACAAATCTTAATCAAAAACCCCAGTAGATAGGTACCTCTCGCCTGTGTCGCATAAAATTGTTACTATAGTTTTTCCCTTGTTTTCAGGGCGTTCGGCGACTAAATTTGAAGCCCAAACGTTTGCCCCACTTGAAATTCCAACCAAGAGCCCCTCTTTTCTAGCTAGGTTTTTAGCCATCTCAAAAGCATCTTCGTTGCTTACTGTGATAAACTCATCAACCACGCTCTCATCTAAGTTTTCTGGCTTAAAGTTTGCTCCAATTCCTTGAATTTTATGAGCTCCGGCGATGCCTTTTGTAATAAGTGGTGAGCTTGCTGGCTCGACGCCGATGATTTTAACGTTAGGATTAAGTCTTTTTAAAACTCTTCCTACCCCACTCAAAGTCCCACCTGTGCCAAACGAAGCTACAAAGATATCAACTTGACCGTCCAAAGCTTCTAGAATTTCCCTAGCAGTTGTTTGCTCGTGAACTTTAGGGTTTGCAGGGTTTTCAAACTGGCTTGGGATAAAAGAGTTTGGGTTTTCTTTAGCTAGTTTTTCGCTCTCATCTAATGCCCCTTTCATCCCTAAACTAGGCTCTGTTAGCACAAGCTTTGCACCAAAAGCTTTGAGTAAATTTTGTCTCTCCACGCTCATCGAACTTGGCATAGTTAAAACCAGTTTTAACCCGTGATATGCACAGACCATCGCAAGCCCAACGCCTGTGTTTCCGCTGGTTGGTTCGATTATCAAAGTGCTTTTATTTATAAGCCCTTTTTTTAGAGCGTCTTCTATCATCGCGTTTGCGACTCTATCTTTTACCGAGTGGCTTGGGTTTAAAAACTCAGCTTTTGCCAAAATGGTAGCGTTTTGCGAGAGTTTGTTAAGCCTAACAAGTGGGGTATTTCCGATAAGTTCGGTTACGTTTTGTGCTATTTTCATAAAATTTTCCTTTTTTAAATCACGAAATTTAGGTATTTTGTGCTATCTTTTCTAAATTTGACTAAGTCGCTCAAAGGCTTAGAAAAAAGCCTTTTTAACTCTTCATCATTTTCTTTAAAGTACTCTTTCAAAACCTCATCTTTAATCTCTAAATTTGTCATGCCAAAGTCAGCTTCTAAAGTGCTATAAAGCTCATAAAACGTTATCTCATCCAAACTTTTTAAAAGATAGTAGCCCCCACCTTTGCCTTTTTTGCTCTCAACAATCCCATTTTCTTTTAAGGTACTTAAAATTTGCTCTAAATACCCTTTAGAGATACCAGAGTTTTCTGATATCTCTTTTATAGAAATAGGCAGAACTTCGCTGGCGTGAGCGATTTCTCGCACCGCCATAAGTCCATAAACCCCTTTTGTAGTTAGTAGTGGCATTATTTCAGAGCATTTTCCAAATCAGCTATTAAGTCGTCCGCATTTTCTAGATCGATACTTAGTCTTAGAAGCCCTTCGCCAACTCCAGCTTTTTCAAGCTCTTCTTTTGTAAGCTGTGAGTGAGTCGTCGATGCTGAGTGAGAGATGATAGACTTCGTATCTCCGATATTTACAACAACAGAGAAAATTTCAGTCTTATCCATCACTTTTTTGGCCGTATCAAAGTCTTCAACTTCAAAGCATAGAAGCCCACCTGCCATACCATCAAGGTATTTTTCCTGGATAATTTTGTTAAATTTTGAGCTTTTTAGCCCTGGGTAGTTTACACTTTTAACTTTTGGATGTTTTTCTAAAAACTCAGCGATTTTTAGAGCGTTCTTTGAGTGCTGTTTGATTCTGATAGTTAGAGTCTCAAGCCCCTGAATCAGCTGGAAAGCATTAAGCGGTGACATAGTCATACCGTAGTCTCTTAGCACTCCAAATCTAGCTCTTAAAGTAAATATATCAAAGTTATCAACTAAATCCGCATAAACAAGTCCGTGGTAGCTTGGATCTGGCTCGTTGTAGTGGGCATATCTTGGATTTCCTTTTAGAACGCTGTTTAGCTCTTTACTAGCCACCACAACGCCACCCATACTTAGCCCTTGACCGCTCATATATTTACTAGCACTATGGACTACAACATCAACGCCGTCTTTGAATGGGTTATATAAAATAGGCGTTGGAACTGTGTTGTCAGCTACGGTTATAAGACCGTGTTTTTTAGCTATTTTTACGATGCCATCAACATCAGCTACCGAAATTTGCGGGTTTGACATCGGCTCAAACAAGATAAGTCTTGTTTTATCGTCGATTAGCTCTTCTAAATTTGATGGATTTTCCGCATCAAACATCCTAGTCTCTATACCAAATCTCTTTAGTGAGTGGATGATAAGAGTCGAAGTTCCACCATATACTTTATCTGAAAGTATTACATTATCCCCAGCTGCCGCTAAATTCGCTACAGTTAAAAAAACAGCTGCTTGTCCGCTAGAAGTAGCTATCGCTGCACTTCCGCCCTCTAGTGCCGCAACTCTTGTCTCAAAAACATCAGTTGTTGGGTTTGCAAGTCTTGTATATATTGGTCCTAAGTCTTTTAAGCAAAATCTATCCGCCGCCATCTCGCCTGTGCCAAAGTCAAAAGCAGTGTTGTAATAAATCGGAACTGCCATTGTTCCGTAACCTTTGGTAGAGTCGTAACCAGCGTGGGTTGCAAGTGTTTCTTTTTGCATATATGTCCTTTTTTTAAAAAATTTAAAAGATTATATATTTTTAAAAACTTAATGTCAATAAAACCATCTATACAAACGCCCTTTTAACCTAATGCCTGTTCTAAGTCAGCTATCAAGTCATCCACGTTTTCTAGTCCTACACTTAGTCTAATGAGCCCTTCATGAACTCCTGCTTTTTCAAGCTCGTCTTTGCTTAGCTGTGAGTGAGTGGTTGAGGCAGGATGTGTGATGATAGACTTGGTATCTCCGATATTTGCAACAACAGAGAAAATTTTTGTGCTATCTATGACATTTTTTGCCGTGTTAAAGTCTTCAACTATGAAATTTAGAAGTCCGCTAGCCTGAGCGTTTCTGAATTTCTCTTTTATGACTTGGTTTTGAGCTGAGCTCTCAAGCCCTGGGTAGCTAACTTTTTTAACTTTTGGATGAGTTTGTAAAAATTTAGCTATTTTTAGGGCGTTTTGTGAGTGCCTCTCAACTCTCACACTCAATGTTTCAAGCCCTTGGATTAGCTGAAAGGCATTAAATGGCGACATAGAAACGCCGATATCTCTTAAAATAGCCAGCCTTATCCTTAGAGTATAGATGTCAAAGTTATCTACTAAGTCAGCATAAACAAGCCCGTGATAACTCTCGTCTGGCTCGTTAAAATGTGGATATCTTGGGCTTGCTTTAAGCTTTGAGTTTAGCTCCTTGCTAGCCACCACCACTCCGCCAAGACTCAGTCCCTGACCGCTAATGAATTTACTCGCACTGTGCACCACCACATCAACGCCGTCTTTTATGGGATTATAAAGAACTGGCGTTGCGACTGTGTTATCAGCGATGGTTACGATGCCGTGTTTATCAGCCACTTGGACTATGGTGTCTATATCAGATAGTGAAATTTGCGGGTTAGACAGCGTCTCAAAGAAAATCGCTTTTGTTTTTTCATCAATGAGTTTTTCTAAATTTGCTGGATTTTCTGAGTCAAAAACCTTAGCTTTTATGCCAAAACCTTTTAGAGTATGGGTTAGAAGCGTGGTTGCACCGCCGTAAATTTGCTTCGCGACTAAGATATTATCCCCTGACATAGCTAAGTTTATAACCGCACTAAAAATAGCCGCCTGCCCGCTAGAAGTGCCAATGCCAGCCGCACCACCTTCAAGCGTAGCCATTCTGGATTCAAAAACATCAACTGTTGGGTTTGTAAGCCTAGTGTAAATCTGCCCTAGTTCTTTTAGCGAGAAGCGATTAGCTGCCCGTTCGGCTGAGCCAAAATTATAAGCAGTGCTAAAATAAATGGGAACTGCCATTGTCCCATGACCTTGCGACGAGTCATAGCCAGCGTGGATAGCAAAGGTTTCTTGCTTCATGAAATTTCCTTATATATAAAATGATTTGAAAATTATATATTTTTTTTATTATAATGTCAAGTAAAATACTTTGTTTTATAAATTTCTTTTAAAAGCCTTATTTTAGGGGATATTGTGCTTTAATAAATATTTAATTACATTAAACATAGTAAATAACTATGTTTTAAAATAGTTATTATAAAATTTAGATATAATTACACTTTTAAAGGATAGATTTTGAAAAGAATAGATGAAAAAACTAGCAGAGTTAAGTATATAAGGGCGCTAGAGAGGTTTAGCAAGTCAGCGATTGCGATTTTAAAAAGAGATGATTTTGATGAAAAGCTTTTTAGAGAAAGAGTTACAAAAAACTTAGAAATTTTACAAAAAGCTGAAAAAACTTACCTCGACAACCCATATACAAAAGCCTTAGAAGAGTTTGCAAGCTCGGTTATCGCTCTAAAAGATAGAGATACTCTAATAAAAGAAGCAAATTTACTAGATAAACTAAAAAACCAAAAAACATATAAAAAAGAGAAGCATAAATTTAACAAATTTAGGGATGAGTTTTAAAAAGTAAGTAAAATTTTAGAGCTAAATTTATAAAACATGCTCTATTTGTCATCGTAGGCGTCAAAAACACCGTGATAATCTAGCTTAAAAGTTATAAAACACGCTCTACTCGTCATTGCGAGGAATGAAGTGACGAAGCAATCCATCAAGTAAAACTATAAGAAATTTATAAGCTTTCTACTTTAAATAAATTTTTATCTATAAATTTACAAAAGAAAAAGTCATAAATTTAAGTAAATTTTAACTTAAAAAATTTAACTATAAAAACCTTTAATTTAACTCAAAATTTATCCAAATGGATTTTACTTCGTGCTACGCACTCAGATTGCCACGGCTTCGCCTCGCAACTAAAGACTGCCGAGACGCTTTGCTGCAGACGCCACGATTTTCTACGAAAATCTCGCAATGACGAGATTAGTAGATATGTTGCTATAAGAAAATTATAAAACTAAATTTGCTAAATCTCACCCTAAAATTTCAAAAACAGATTACCGTACCCTTTGCTTCTAGTAATGACTGATTAAAAAAATTTACATAAATTTTGCAAATTTAATAAAACTTTAAAGAAACTAGTTATAAAATTCAATTTTCAATTTTAAAAACCTTTTTAATTTAGATTTTAAAATTTAAAGTGTCTCATTAGCTCAGTTGGTAGAGCATCTGACTCTTAATCAGGTGGCCGCAGGTTCAAATCCTGCATGGGACACCATCAAACAGTAGTTTTGGCTCATTCGTCTAGTGATTAGGACACTGGCCTCTCACGCCGGCAACACGAGTTCAAGTCTCGTATGAGTCACCATTACTACAAATTTATCGTATCATCATCCGCCCTCTAACCCACTTTAAACCGTTTTATGTTGCTATTTTATGTAAATTTGGCATATTTTTTTAAATTTAAATAAAGTGGAACAGATTTTTATTTCGTTTATGCTAGTAACTTTTCAAAAACTCTATTAATTTTAGCAGTATCTTATACAAAACTAAGTAAAGTAAAAAATTTCTGTCTTAATTATGCAATTTTATCCATTTGAAATTCACAATTAAAACGTTTTACCCTACAATGCTAATTGATTAAGCCATCATATATTTTCCAAATTTAAAACTAATTTGTTAGAGCCTAACTTTAACTGAAACCTCTTTTTGCTTACCAAAAGGAAATAAATTTTAAGTTTCATATTTTAATAAAATAGTATAATAAACTTGACAATCATTATCAAACACACTATAATACAACAATTTTTAAATAAGGAGAAATAATGAAAAAGAAATTTATATCTTTTTGTTTGGCTGGTTTAGTTGCAACTGGAGCTTTTGGACACGACCTTTGGGTCTGGGGAGAAAATGGGGATAAATTCAGTGCTAATATAATTTATGGGCATACTTTCCCAGAACCTGAGAAAATTCCTGAAAATAGAGCTGATCGTTTTAATGGCGTTGATGTTATAGGTATTGATGGTAAGCAAGCACTTAAACAAAGCGGTGAACTTCATCAATACGAAAGCGAAAAACTAAAAGATGGAGTTTACATAGTTCATGTTAAAACCAACCCAGTAACATGGATAAAAAAATCTGGTGAAAAAAGAAGAGAGATAAACAAAACCAGAAAAGATACAACTGATAAAGTTGAGGTTTGTGCTACTTCATCTATGCAAAGTAAAGCTTTTATAAAAGTTGGTGAAGCGAGTGACTCAAGTGTGATTTTAAAACCGCTTGAAGAGGGTTTGGAGATTACCCCTGTATCTATAAAGAGCATCGATGACATCAAAGTTGGTGAACTGCTGAAATTTAAAATTACCCTAGATGGCAAGCCTGTAAAACATGCTACTATTTATGCAAATTATAGTGGCTATGGAAGCAACTTGAATATGGCAACAGCTGGTTATGCTAGAAGTGATTTGGAAGGAAATTTTGAGTTTAGACCGCTCACGAAAGGACTTTGGTATTTAAAATCTTCTGTAAATACCGACTCTGGCAATCCTGATTGTGAGAGAAATAGCGATAGCACAACTCTTGTGTTTGAAATAAAATAATACAAATTCCAGCTCTTTTTTAGGGCTGGAATTTTTACTTTAAACATATAATCTAAGATATTAAAATAACTAAATTTAATAACAATTTAAACTAGGCATTTAAATTACTTTTTTATAACAATACTTATTCTTATTCAAAGCAAAAACAGCCAAAAAATACTTTTAAAGAATATAAGAATTAGCCGTTGGTCTAATTTTTAAATTAAACATAGAAAATGTTGAAATTTTGACATATACTTAACAAAATAAAACACTATATACTATAAATTTTTATACACCATTACTAAATATTAATTTTTTATTGACAAACGACAAAGCTTTTGTTATACTTCTAGTTTGATATTGAATATCATAATTTTTATATAAAGGAGATTTTATGTCACGGCGACATTTGACAAGTCTTAGTTGTGCTGTCTTTTTTCTAGTTCTATTTTATTTGCAAATGAGACAATAGAGCTAGATGATATAGTTGTTTCTGCTACTGGTTATGAGCAAAAGGTTAAATACGCCCCAGCAAGCATTTCTGTCATAAGCAAAGAAGAGATAATTAACCGCCCTATTAGAGATATTGGTGATATGGTTCAAGAAATTCCTGGTGTTACAACAACTATAAATAAAGTTGGTGGTACAGACATCCAAATTCGTGGTATGAGTTCAGATTATACGCTGATTTTAGTTGATGGAAAAAGAATGAATACAGGCAAAGGTTTTGACTCAAAAGGCTTTAACTCAAAAAGTGGCTTTTTCCCGCCTACTAGCATGATTGAAAGAGTTGAAGTTATAAGAGGTCCTGCTTCTGTAATTTATGGAAGTGACGCTATGGGTGGCGTTATAAATATCATTACCAAGAAGAATTTAGATGAGCCAAGTGGAAGTTTGTCTTTTGAAACCACGATTCAAGAAGATAGCGATAGATGGGGTAACACATACGGCGTAAATGGAAATGTTTTTTCGCCAATAAATGAGTATCTTTCATTTAATCTAAGATTTAAATATGATAAAGGCGAAAAAAATGAGTTTTTTATCCAAGATATTGAAGGCTATGATTGGAGAAGCTATAGATATAAAGATAATCCATATACAACTCACTCACCCTTGGGTTATAAAAGCTATTTAGTTGGTGGTAGATTAAATTTCACACCAAATGAAAATAATAAATTTTATTTAGATGCTGATTATACATTTCAAAGACTTGGTTCGTTAAACTCTGGTGGTGGAAAAACGGTCGTTAGAGACTTTGAAAAATATAATATTATTTTAGACCATGAGGGAAAATACTCATGGGGAGATATAAATAGTTATATTCACTATGCGAACAATCAAAGATACTCACACAAAGACGTTCCAATAGGTGCAAGTTCTGGAACAAAGAACAAAGACAGTTTGGTTAAATATGAAACTATAGTTTTAAGCTCAATTTATAAAAAAGCTTTTGATTTTAGCAATGATAGTGCCCTTATAGTTAACGCAGGTCCATACTTTTTCAAAGAGAAGATGCATAAAAGAGCTGGTGAAGACAATGAAAAAGATGATTTTAACAAAGACGCTTATCAGTTTGCAGTATTTGGCGAGGGGGAGTATATATTTAACGAGTATGTCTCTACAACTGCTGGGCTTAGAGTAAATTATGTTGAAGATTTTGGAACTTTTTACAATCCTAGGCTTTATTTAAGCCTGTTTCCAACCGAGTGGCTAACCTTAAAAGCAGGGGTAAGTAGCGGTATGCAAGTTCCTGAACTTGGTGCTAGGTATGATGGATACTATGATACAACAACAGGCAGAGGTGGAGTTATACGTGATATGTATGGAAACACAAGTCTAGATGTAGAAAGAACTTGGAACTACGAACTTAGTGCTATGGTAGATGCTCCTTTAGCTACTTTTACACTAACTGGATACTACACAGAATTTGAAGATGCTATAAGAAGAGTCACTTATAGTGCTGGAGAAACTTTACCTGGCGGATACGGAGTTTGCGGGGCTTATGGTGGAACTGAGTGTCAAATCTTCGATAACGTTGATAAAGCTGTAGCAAAAGGGCTTGAGTTTTCTATGAACTCAAAGGCACTTTTAACCGACATCATACCAAGGGGAATTTATTTAGATTTTAGTTATGCTTTAACAAAGACAGAGCAAAAATCAGGTGATTATAAAGGACTTCCACTAAATTTAGTCCCAAAACACAATCTATCAACAAAAATTTCATATAAAACACCTAATTGGGATGCTTATATAAGATGGGTTGGCAAGCTTGACACCCCTACTTCAACATCAAACCCTGAAGGTGCAAACGAAGCAGTTGGCAAATACTATAAAGATGTGCATATAGTTGACGTTGGGGCAAACTACCGCTTTAAAAACGGCGTAACTGTTGGTGCTATGATAAATAACCTATTTGATGAGGATTTTGTCGAATATGTCGCATATGACAGAGGCAAAAGTTATACAAATAGATATCAAAAAATGATACCTGGTAGAAACTTTTGGCTAAATGTAAGATATGATTTTTAAAGATGCTAGATGGAGAGATGATTGGTGCAGAAAGTCTGCACCAAATTTGATTTATTCTAAAGTTTGCTCTACCATCCAAATTTCTTTTTCATATTTCACGATATAGTTATAAGCTAAAGCAGAAGTTACTCTATCTTTGGCCTCATCAGCAAGGTCTGCTAATTCGTGAAATTCTTTTAGTATGTATTTGTAATCTTTTAAAGCAAGTTCAACAATTTCTTCGCAGTCGAAACTATCTTTTTTAGCATTTTCTACCTTTGCCATTTCAACTAGTTCTTTTGGGCAAACGATAGCTTTTCCACCTAGCTGGATAATTCTCTCAGCAGTGTAGTCAAAGATTTCAAAGAACATCTCATAAGCACTTTTTGTTGATCTGTGATAGAAATAAAATTGATCCCCCCTAACATTCCAATGGTAGTTGTGAAACTTTACATTTAGAACCCATGAGTCTGCTTGAATTTGTTTAAGTTTTTCTATAACTTTTGACATTTTGTCTCCTTTGTTTTGAATTTAAATGTATTATACCGCAGAGTCTCTTAAATAAAAATAATAAAGAAAACGATTATCATTAATAAAAGTTATATGTTTTTCTGCTTGTGCTTTAAAGTTCATAGTAGCGTATTTAATAACAAAATATTTTATAATGCTATAAATTTACCCTTTTTGTTTACTCCAAAGCCTATAAAATAGCCCTTTTTGTCTCATTAGAGTATCAAAACTCCCCTCTTCTACAACTTGCCCCTTATCTAAAACAACGATCTTATCAGCATCTGCTACGGTTCTAAGCCTATGGGCTATTATGATGACAGTTTTATTTTTAATCAGCTTTGATAAAGCCTCTTGAAAAAGGGATTCATTTTGTGCATCCATACTTGCCGATGCCTCGTCAAGTATGATAATGGGTGAGTTTTTAAGAACTGCTCTAGCTATGGAAATTCTTTGTCTCTCTCCACCTGAGAGAAGCCTACCATCTTCACCTATCATGGTTTCATAACCATTTGGCAGCAAGCTTATAAACTCATCTGCCATTGCAATTTTGCAAGCCTCTATGACCTCATCATCAGTAGCTTTTGGATTTCCAATTCTGACATTTTCTAAAACGCTATTGTTAAACAAAACAACATTTTGAAAAACCATAGAGTAGTATTTATATAGATGTTCAGGCTCGATTTTAGAAATGTCTTGTCCACCTAAGTTTATCTCTCCTTTTTGCGGATCCCAAAACCTTATAGCTAGCTTTGCTAAGCTAGATTTTCCAGAACCAGATGGTCCTACAAAGGCTGTAACTTCGCCTTGATTTATAGTCAAATTTATGTCATTTAGCACATACTCTTCATTCTCATAGGCAAAACTAACATTTTTAAACTCTATATCAAATTTTTCTATTTTTATCTCTTTGCCATCCATAATAGGCATTAAGTTAATTTTTTTCATTCTTTTTACAGGAATTTCCATCATAATTAGCTGCATTATGGAAGGAATTACCGCCCTAATTGGCTCATAAATTATAAAAGCGATAATCATAAGTGAAACAAAAAACGAAAGCCCTAAATTTCCATCTTGATATGCTTTTATTAAAACATACACAGAAGTAAGACTACCAAGAGTTAAAATTCCATTTAAAGGTGCCATTATAGCCGCCATACTAGCCTCGCTTTTAATATGTGCTTTAAACTCCTTATCTAACTCTTTTTTAAAGTTCTCTTTTATTTTATCCTTTGCCTTATATGCTTTTATCTCAAGGATGTTTTCTAATACTTCTTGAATTTTATCAGCTACTACTCTTTTTTGATTTGAGTGTTTTAACTCATTTTTAGATAGATTGTTTTTAACAAAAATTATTATCAAAGCAACTACAACCACAGGCCAGTACATCGCCACAGCAAGAACTGGACTAAAAATAAAATACCCCATAAAAACAACACTTACCAAAACAAAAGAGCCTAAAAACTGAGGTATTGAGTGAGAATATGTCTCTTCTATGATAGTTACATCACCAAGAATAGTCGCTGTTAAATCAGATATATCTCTTTTTTCAAAAAAAGATAGAGGAAGTTTTCTTATCCTCTCAGCTGTCTCAACTCTGATTCTTGTAGATTCTTTATATGTGTTAAAATACGAAAGATTATATTGAAGCCTATGAATGAAATACTGTAAAACACACACCACTACCACCAACACGATATAAAGAGCAAAAGAGTATCTATCTAAGGTTTTTAAAAGATAAATTTCTATTGACTCCATTATAAAAAATGTAGCAACCCCATATGGAGAAAACCTTACAAAATAAAGCAATGTAGATAGCAAAGTTGCTTTTAGCGTATTTTTGGCACCTTGTTTGGATAACAAAAACTTCTCTTGTAAAAATTTAAGCATTTTTCACTCTCCATTTGATTGTTTTTTGATACTCTTCATATAAATCTCTATATTCCATGCACTCTTTTACTAGCACGTCATGATGCCCGCTTCCAATTATCTTCCCATTATCCATCATAATAATCTCATCAAAAGAACTAGCTGAGTTTAACCTATGTAAAATCATAATCGTAGTTTTATTTGCCTTAAGCCTATTTATAGCCTCTAATATCTCTTTTTCGTTATCCGCGTCAACAAATGCCATCGCCTCATCTAAAAGAAGTATGGGCGTATCTTTTAAAAATGCTCTTGCTAAAGCGATCCTTTGAATCTCGCCACCTGAAAAATGAGTGCCCTTTGAGCCGTATCTTGTCTGAATGCCCTCACTTAAAGCATCTACAATCTCCAAAGCATTTGCATTTTTTAGGGCTGTTTTTACATGGTTTTCATTTTTGCTCTCATCATACATTCTCACATTTTCAAAGATAGTCTCTTTTATAAGTCTTTGTTTTTGAGATACTACGCTAATTTTTGCAAAAATTTCACTCTCACTCATTGTTTTAATGTTTTGCCCATCTATATAGATATTTCCGCTACCCACGTCAAAAAATCTACCTATTAAATTTACTAAGGTTGATTTTCCTGAGCCACTTTTACCCACTAAGGCGTATGATTTTCCTTTCTCAAAAGTATAAGTTATACTCTTTAAAATCTCTCTTTTACCATCATAAGAAAAGCTTATATTATCTATAAAAATAGGCGTTTGTAAGTTCTTTTTATCTGATATTTTTTCTATATCTAAAGCTTTGGTATCTAAAATTTCATTGATTTTTTTCATAGCGATATTTAAGCTGCCAACTCCTGATGATAGCTTTAAAAGTCTCATAAGATTTGCATTAAAAACTATGGTTATAAGTATGTAAAAAATAGCGTCAGTTATTAGTTCTAAGGGATTTTCAGAACTTGGGATTAAACAAATGCAAAGAATTCCTATAAGCATATAAGGCAGATACAACGCTATATTCATCAAAATATATGGATTTCTAAAATTTACTGTGTAATCCAAGCAGTATTTTTCATAGTCTTTTATAACTTTATAAAATCTATTAAAGCTAAGGACTGACTGCTGGAAAACCTTAACCACAGGAATTCCCCTAAAATACTCCACGCCTTCGGTGTTGATATTTTCTAGAGCGTGCTGATATTTTTCCATTTTTAGGCTATTAGAAGAGCTAAATGATGATTTTAAAGCAAGTAGTGCTAAGAGCAAGCAAAATATCAAAACCAAACCAAAGCAAAAATCAACCACAAACATCGATGTTAAAACCACTAAAGGCACTAAAACCCCGGGAATCATATCTGGAAATTGATGAGCGATAAAGGTGTGAGTAAGTCCAGCATTATCATCTATGATTTTTCTTAATCTTCCGGATTCTCTTACTTCAAAGTATCCCAATGGTAAATTTAAAAGATGAGAAAAACTAGCCTCTCTTAGACCATTTTCAACTTCAAATGCCATGATGTGAGCTAAAATCGATGCAAAAAAAGCACAAAAAGTAGAAAAAATTTGTAAAACCACAGCCCACAAAAGATAGCTACTTACTAAATTTGCATCAAATTCTGGATAGCTAAAAAACAAAGAGCAAATTATCCGCCAAAGACAAAAAATCGGCACTAAAGAAGTTAAGGTTGCTAAAATTTGCAAAGCCAAGCAAGGAATTAGATATTTACTTTTTGATTTGCCATATTTTTTAATTATATAAAAAACTGAAGTTTTGTTTTGCATACACGCTCCTTTTAACTGCTTTTCATTCAGGTGCCATTTAGTTTTTGCATAAAAAAATCTCCTTGTTTTTGTGCTATAAATAGAGATAAGTTAAACCAACTCATCTCTAAAACAGTAAATAAAATGTTAGGTTTTACCACCTTAACCCTGCCTCAAGCCAAAATTGGCGTCCTGATTCATACAATAAATTTGTTGATCTCTCTCCTGCAATTGTCGCTGGATTTTTAGTATTTAATACATTATAAATGTCTAAATTTACAAATCCATGAACATCATTTTTTAGTTTATACTCATATCCTAAGCGTATATCCCATGTAAAAGCACTTCCAACTCTAGTAGTCTTATACTCATCGATAGGAACGCCATTATACATCACAGGCTTTTTTTGTCTAACTAAAGCATCCATAGAGCTTTTGTAAGAGAAAAAGTTATTTATGGTTAGGTTGTATTGTGGCACTTTTGTTATGACATTCAGCCTTGCAGTCCAAGGTCTTGCATAGTCTGGCATTTCCATATCAGAGTATCTTTTTACAGTACCATCCACCATAACAAATTTTTTATCCTCCAGCATAAGCCTGTCAAAATGAATATCATCGTAAGTTATACCGTGAGTTTTGGTATCAATGTGCTGAAATGATAACTCAAAAGCGTTTTGCGTTCCAAATATCTCATAGTCATCTATCGTTTTTACCCCAAATGTTAAAATTTGACTTTCACTCTTGCCGTCATTTGTCCAAACACTATAGTTTTGAGCGTAGCTAGGTAAATTTGGTAAATCTAAATCTTTTCTTCTTGTTTTTACTACTTGATCTTTTCCTTTTCTATCTACATACTTAGCACTAAACTCAAAATTTCCTAAATTTTGCTTTAGCCCAACTGTTAGTTCATCATCATAAGGAACTTTTAGTTCTGAAAATTTAACAGAACTTACCCCATTTCCAAGCTTTGTCCAATCAGTAGAATACACAGCAGGATTTCTCATCCAAGTTGTAGCTAATGCATCTCTTCCATCTCTTAATTTATAAGCAAAAATATTTCTTCCATAGTATCTATTTGCACCAACACTAACGATAGAATCCCCATCGCCAAAAACATCATAGCTAGCACTAAACCTTGGTGCAAGGGTTTTTTCATCCATATAATCATCACCGCTAAATCTAACCCCTGGGCGTAAAGTTAGGTTTTTATATCTTATAACATCTTCTAAATAGAGTGCATATGAAAACATCTTAGCACTTGTGCTACCTTCATAAAAAGTTTTTTTCCACAAATACTGTCCATTAATGATAGAGGTAGGCAAACCAAATAGCCTGAAAAAAGCATCATCTTCCGAACAAAATGGATCATTTGGGTCACATTTTACATTTCTTAATGGGCTAGACTGACTAACATCTTGAAAACCTCTAACGATGTTATAATCTGCTTCTTGATATCTTAACTCAAGTCCAGCGTTAATGTTGTGCGTAGCTCCTAAAAACTCAAACTCTTTAAACTCAGTATCAAGGTTATATGATAAAGTTTTTTGAGTTTGGTCTATATCGCCATATCCGCCCTCAAAAGCCATCATTGAACCTGACCAATACTTCTTATTTGATGTAAACCAAGTGTTATAATACTCATGTTCTGAGTCTCTAGAGCTTTCAAATTTATTATATGCTAAAGTTTGATTTATCTTTGCAAAATCACCGTCATAATCAGCCTTTAAAGATAAATTTAGCCCACCTGATTTCATATCAGCAAAAGAGTCTTTTGCGTTTGGGTTAAAATATTTGTTTTTTTGAGGGGCGTAAGTAACGCTTGGTGTTATTGTAAGTCTATCATTTGCAAACCAGACAGCTTTTAAGAAGTAGTTATCTATATTTCTTCTTTGAACTCTAGTTTTTCCCTCATCGTTATCTCCAAAATTACTCATATATGCTTTTAAAGGTATTTTACTTCTTGTATTTGTATATCCAAACATCAAACCTAAATCATCAGTAACAAACCCTTCTAAATTTATCCTAGTGATGTATTTGCTAAACTCAGGCTGATTTTTTGCTAGATATGAGTTTTCAAATTCTTCTTGCATTTCAGGATGTATGTGGTACTTGGACCATGAGTCTCTACTGTGTTGCATAGAAATTTTACCATGAAAACCAGGTCTTGGATTTCTAGTATTTGCCTCTACCACACCACCTGTAAAGCTACCATATTTTGCTAAAACATCACTATCGTAAACATTTATATCTTCTATAAAATCACTATCTATCGCCATACCTTGAGATGACCCGCCGATGATATCTAAAGGACCAAAAACATTTTGACTATTTGTACTAGAGGCTGGATCTAAGTCGTTGTTAATATTGACGCCATCTACTATAAAGTTGTTTTGATAGAACTTTGCACCATTTATACTGATATTTGCAGGATCGATCTCGCCCATGGTGATAGACTGCCTATTTGAGCTACTAAACTGAACATTTGGATTTGTTCTAAGTAGTTGAACATAGTCACCATTTCCACTAGGCATTGATTTGATCATGCTGTGACTTATAGTTGATACGCCTTGAAAGTTATCAGTTTGAGTTGTTAAGCTTGAGGATTTTGTTAAGTTTGCATCGATATTAACATCTGATAATAATACCTCATCTTTTGTATCTTTAGCACTGAGATTAACTGCAACTAAACAAACAGCAACCGATAAAAAAATATGTTTATATTTTGTTGATTTAATAGAGCTTTTCATAGCTTTTTCCTTATTTAGAGTTAAAATATTTGTAATGGTATCACAACAAAGATTAAATCTATATAAAAAATAATAATCGTTATCATTAAATTTAAAAATTAGGACTTTTTTATGCCGATTACTACACTTTCGTTGTTTAAAAATTGATTAGCTACTTGGATAATGTCATCATTGCTTATCTCATTTATGATTTTTTCATACTCACTATATTTATAAATTTTATGTTCAAAAAGCATGTGAGAACTAAGTATTGACCTCCAAAAATACGGCTGTTTATATCTAATGCTAGAGTTTGAAATCTCAATTTTTTTATAGTTTTCTAAAAGCTCTTGACTACCAAATTTTTTAATATCATCAATAACATTTTTTATCTTATTTATGATTTTATCGCTATTTTTTGGATTACAAGAAAAAGAGATAACCCCAGTTGAATGATCAAATGGCTCTTTGCTTACCCCAATATTTGCAGAAATTGTATAAACATCACTATTTTTTTCACGAATTTTCTCTCTTAAAGAGGTATCTAGGATATACTCTAAAGCTTTAGCTTCAAAATGCGATGTTTCTGTGTAAGAAATGGCATTTTGTATCCTTATAAGAACTTCGCTTTTATCTAATGTTTGATAGTTTTTAGTAAAAACATGCTCGCCTTTTCTTGGTCTTATATTTCTATCGGCTATATCTTCAACTAGCTCTTTTTTAGGGATAGTTGCGATATATTTTTCTACTAATCGCTCAAACTCATCTATATCAATATCCCCAACAAATATAAATTTAAAGGCAGCTGGATTTGTAAATTTATCATATATTATTTTAACAAGCTCATCGTTTTTTATAGCTTTTATCTCATCTTTTGTTAAAGGGGCAACCAAAGGATCGTTATCATAATAAAAGCTATTATACTCTTTTAAAAACTTATAATTTGGCAAAAGTTCTTGGTTTTCCATCTCATTTATAGTTGTTTGCTTTACAAGTTCTAAAACACTTCTATCCATTCTGGGATTTTGCATTTCAATGTGAAGTATCTGCATTAAAGCTTCTAAATCTTTTGAGTTTAAATTTCCATAAAAGCCATGAGAGGTTTGGTTTATATTTTTACTATAGTAAATTTGCTTACCAGAAAGTTTTTTAAAAAATTCATATTTGTTGAAGTTTCCAACTCCATTTTGATTTAATACCTTAACAGCAAACTCTCCAACTTTTGGATTTGGCAAGGTTGATGTCCCGCCTTTTGCAACTATGCTAAAATCTATAAAATCTTTTTTAGTATCAAGCTTTTTTAAAACGATAGTTGCACCATTTTCTAGCTTGTATTGATAAAAATCATAAGATTTATTGTAGAGTTTATCTTTGATTTTTATAGGTTTTAAATCTATATTTATTAGCTCTTTATCTAAATTTATGGAACTTGAATATGAAGTATTTGGCTTTGTATCATCCCAAATTTTCTTTAAGCTTTTTTCATCAAAACTTTTCCCTTTAGAGCTTATAGTGGTTATTAGAATTTTATCTAAGCCTATTATCCTTTTGAACTCATTTTTTACATCATCTAAGGTTATACTGTTTATAATCTCAAGATTTATATCTTTATCATCTTTGGGGTTTAAAAAAGTAGTTTTCATAACGCTGTGTTTTAAAATATAACCTAAGTATGATAGTGAGTTTCTAGTGCTATGCTCATCAAATTTGTTGTTTATATTTTTTATGAAATTTTGCTTTATATCATCAAAGTCACTTTTAGAAAATCCAAACTCATCTATACTTTTTATCATAGAAAAAAGCTCTGTAATGCCACTTTTAAAGTCATTATCTAAAATTTCTATATTAAAAACGTAAAATGTATTTTCTCTAAATAAATTTTGAGTTAAAAAACTACTTTTTAGCAAGAGGTTTTCTTCTATCTTTTTTCTCTCGTAAGCAAGATTGATTAAATTTGAGATATATCTTTGAAGCCACTGCTTTTTTAGATTTTCTTTTGAGCTTAAAGATAGAAACTCATCTACAAAATCTATGCGAAAAGAGTTGATATTAGCATCTTTTGAGTCGTAATTATATAAACTTATCCCTTTTTTAAAATTTACATTTTTACTAGGGCGTTTATAATCGCTTTTGTTTTTGGCACTACTGAAATATTTTATAGCTAAATTTTCAACTTTTGTAGCGTTAAAGTCCCCAACGGCGATAAATTTCATAACTTTTGGCTGATAAGTTTTTTCATAAAAAGCCTTTATTTCATCCTTAGTAGCAAGCTTTACAACATTCATATCACCTATTGGCTCTTTGTTTTCATAAACACTTCCTTTTAAAATATCATTCATAACAGATTTTGTAAATTTAGAGGTTTTGGATTTTAAAACTCTATCTTCTTCTATGATAATGCCTTTTTCTTTTTCTAGCTCACTATCATCAAAACTAATCCCATCTATCCAATTTCTAAATATCTTAAATGACTCTTCTAAATTTGACTCAGTTACTTCTATATTAAACTCATAAACAGTAAATTCATATGTGGTATAAGCATTTAAATTTGAACCGAACTCAACTCCAAGGCTCTCTAGTTTTTTAATTAAACCATTTTTGCTATAATCCTTACTTCCGTTAAAAGCCATATGCTCTATAAAATGTGCTAAGCCCCTTTGATCTGGCGTTTCATCGATAGAACCAGCATTTACAATAAGAGTAAAATAGGCTCTATTTTTAGGTAGTTTGTTCTCTTTTATAAAATACTCTAATCCATTTTCTAATCTAGAGTTTAAGGTTAAACAATCAAGCTTTAAACCAAAAGAAAAACTAAACAAACATACTACTAATAAGGCAATTCTCATAATAATCCTTTTAAAATAACCTTTTTTAATAAAAACAGCATTTTACACTCTTTAACTTAAAATAATGATAATCGTTACTAAATTCATAAAACTTTAACCATAAATTTGTTATCGTTTCAAATATGTTTAAAAAAGGAGATAACATGAAAAAGCTACTAATGCTATCAGTAGTTTGTGCGGCGTCTTTGTTTGCTGGGGATTTAAACATCACAGCAGAAGATAAAGATATGGAACTATTTTTAGATGATGTTGTTGTAGATGCTACAAGAAATCATATGGAAATAAACAAATATGCGGGTTCTGTAACTGTACTAGATGAACAGAGATTAAAAACATACTCTAACGTTATGGACTCTATAAAGCTAATTCCTGGAGTTGATACTGGATATAGTAGAGGACGTGAGATTGGAAATAACTTCTCAATAAGAGGTTTTGGTTATCAAAGTGAAGAGAGAGTTATCATCATGCAAGATGGCATCGGAAGGAGCCCTAGCCTTTTTTCTAATATGATTTCGAGCTTTAGAACAGATAGTGATATCTTAAAAAGAGTTGAGGTTACAAAAGGGGCTAGTTCTATACTTCACGGAAGTGGTGCAATTGGCGGTATAGTTTCTATGAAAACAAAAAATGCCAAAGACTACTTAAAAAGCGATGAGTATTACGGTGCTATGCTTGGACAAAGGCTAGAGAGCAATAACATGAGAAGCACTAGAGCAGCCGCTTATGCAAAAGGTGAAGAAGTGCCATTTGATGTTTTAGTTTATGGAAAAAGAGCAAAATACGGTGATATTGACTTAGCCAAGGGTGGAACTTCTGAAAAAACTTATGATGATGAAGAAGTTACAACTATATTTCTAAAAACAGGGCTTGATATAGGAGATTCTCACAGAGTAGAGGCAAGTTACTATGACTATAAAAACTCACTAAATACAATGTGGCAAACCCTTTGGCAAAACCCAAGCGATGGGGATTTGTTTGTAAATGGTGAGCTAAAACAAAGAGATTTTTCTTTTGATTATTTCTATAGACCACTAAATGACTATATAGATTTAAGCTTTAAGTTTTATAAAAGCGATGCAAGCTATAGAAGGGGTTATGATATCACCCAAAGAACTGGGCGAACTATTATGGACTATGAAAACGAAGATGAGAGATGGGGTATAAATGTTAAAAATATAAGTAGATTTGAAACTGGCCCTATCAAACATAGCCTTGTTGTTGGGGTTGATTATGTAGATAGAACAGAAGATGCTTTAATGCTTCAAAATGGCAAAAAAAGTGATATAGTTTCAATGCCAGCTGACTATAAAGACTTAGGTATATATCTGCAAAACGTTATGACTTATGATAAATTTGAACTTACTCTTGGTGGACGCTTTGACCATTTTGATAGAAGTGCAGATGATAAAGACTATGATAAAAGTAGATTTTCACCTAGAATTGCTGCAAGTTATGAGCTATTTCCAAATTTTCGTTTACTTGCAGGATATGCTGAAACATTCCGTGCACCAACACCACACGAAACTGCATCAAGTGGCCCTCTAAATAGAATGTATTGGTATGTCCCAAACCCAGGACTAGATGCTGAGATAGCAAAAGAGTATGAAATCGGTGCTAGTTATCAAGGCTTTATTGCTGATGGGCACTATCTTAATGTTAAAGGTATGTATTTTGATGGGGATATCAAAGATATGATAAGTATCATAACATTAAAAGATATGGGAACACCACCAGGTGGATTTTCACAAAACTATGGTCAATATGTAAATATCGATGATGCATCAAGAAAAGGTTTTGAAATATCAGCAAATTATATAAATGACTACTTTGGGCTTTATGCAAGTTATGAGCATATGAAACTAAAAAACAAACAAACCGGTAAAAGAATCAAAAACTTTGCTGATAAGCTTGTAGTTGGAATGGAGGCTTATTTTCCAAATGATATAACGCTTGGCTTTGATGTAAGTCACTGGTTCAAGCCTGATTTAGATGAAAAAAGTTATACTAGCAGAGGAACGACATATTACTATGTCGATAACAGCTATACTATAGTAAATTTCAAAGGCAATATAGAGTTCGATAATCTTTTAAGCGGGGCAACTCTTAACTTTGGTGTAAATAATATATTTAATGATAAATATGTAAATGCCAATCTAAGTGCACAAGACGGCAAATTTGCTTATGTTGGTAAAGGAAGAAACGCTTACTTAGACTTTGAAGTTAGGTTTTAACAATAGGGGATTTTTCCCCTGTTTATACTGCTAAAACTGCTAAAAATCCATATATTCCAAATAGCAAAGCAAAGATAGGTTTTACCAAACTCTTTTTTCTAAAGATAAAAAACGCCAAAACAAAAAGTGCTAAATTTAACCAAAGTGAATTTAAACTAAAATTTGTTATTTTAAATTTATAATCATAACTATCTGCTAAAGAAATTTCAAAAGGCAAAATAGCTTTTTTTATCATTTCAGCTCTATTTGGCTGGTTAAACTCATACTCAAAACTTTTTAAAACATTATATTTTTCATCAAAATGATAAGCATGAACTTCGTTTTGTTTTTTGATACTCATGCTCTTGCTTAGCGGAGTTATAGTAAGTTCAAGCCTATCGGTTGTAGGGCCATAGTGTTTGCTTGGCAAATTTATAAGTTTGTAGTCATCATAACTTACCAAACTAACACCGCTTCTATCAATAACCGCACCATAAAACTCACGCCTTTCATTTTCGCTAATTAGCATAAAATCCACGTTTTTTATATCAGTTTTTTTAGCAACTGGAGCATTGTTTTTTATTTTTAAGTGAAAAAGTTCGCTCTTGCTATCTTTTAAAAACACCCCCTCATCAAAAGGCTTTTTTGTGCTTGGGTTTGTAAAATGGGCTCGAACTGGAAAATCAAAGCCTAAATTTAAAAGTGAGTTTGTAAATGTTTTGCTTAAATTTTCATCTTTTTTAAGAGTATTTAAGTCTGTAAAAATTAGCTCAAATTTATTACTAGTTATTGCAAATTCATTATATCCTAACCTTAAATATTTAGGATTTGACTCAAAGATAGTAAAAATAGGTGGATATTTTTGATTAAAAGCGTCAGGTTTTATAGCAAATTTTTGAGAATTTGCTTTGATGGCGTTGGCATCTTTCCATTCATCGTAAGGAAACCTGTTGTTTGTGATAAGGTATGTATAAAAAGAAAATGGCAAAGAGTCTAAATACTCTTCTAAACTTAAGTTTTCATCTTTGCCTTTGAAATAAAAAATCTCTTTATTTTTTGATGCTTGTACCATAAACTCATCGTGAACTTCGGAGTGGCTTACATTTGCATTTTGGCGTGGGGCTTTAAAAAGCACCTCAATAAAACGTGGTAAAAAAATAGCCAAAACAAGAACTAAGATAAAAATTTGGATAAATTTTCTCATTTTATATAACCTTTTTTGTAATTTTCAAAAGCCAAAGAGATAGCACAAAACGTATAAACAAATGAAACCAAAAGATAAAGCCATCCGTTTTGGTTATAATAAAAGCTTGGAATTTCACTAATGCTTGGATTAAATTCGCTGTATAAAAAAAACATAGCAAAGCCAAAAAGCGAGTTTGTTAATGCTCTTTTTTTAACTGGTTCGATGATGATACTGCCAACTAATAAGTATAAATTTAATCCAAAAACAAAGCTATAAATTAGATGCGAGTTTATAAGCTTCATAAGTTCAGGGTGGAAAAATGACTTGCAAACTAGGTTAAAAAGCATAAATTCCACTAGATATGTGACAGCTACAAAACTAAGCCCTACAAAAACTATATATGAGATATTTTTTAAATTTGAGTTTGGAAAATGTAGGCTAAGTCTAAGTCTTGCATTTATTCGCTCTTTTAAAAACACAAGCACCCCAATAATAAAAGCAAAAATAATATTTAAAATATCTAGTCCAAAAAGTGAAAAACTCTTTGTGTATAAAAGCCCTAAATTTAAACTAATTGCACCATTTTCGATAATGAAGTTTTTAAGCCAAAAAGTTATGTAAATTAAAAACCCACCAATCAAAACTAAAAATAGATATAAAAACTCTCTAAATTTATAAAACTCTTTTTTAAACATTTAATATCTCCCCGTATAGCCTAAAAACGCATCTTCAAAGCTTAAATTTAGCTCTTTTGCATTTGCTGGAACACCATCTAAAAAGCCATAAATTTGCACCTCATCTTCTAGTTCAAGTTTGCTTTTTATGCCTGAAATTTCATCTAAATTTGTATCTTTTGACAAACTGTAACCTTTGAAATTTGCCCTAAAGTCAGAGTATTTTGCTATTAAAGGTGGTTCGTTTTTTTGCATTATGACAATCTCATCAAGTAATCTATCTAAGTCATTTACAATGTGAGTTGTCATCAAAACACTTTTTTCGCCGTCCTTTAAATAATCCTCTAAATACTCAACAAAAAGCCTTCTATATCCAGCATCAAGCCCTAAAGAGTAATCATCAAGGATTAAAAGCTGGGGCGAACTAGCAAAAATTAGCCCCAAAACAACTTGTGAGCGTTGCCCACAGGACAAGGTTGAGATTTTTTGCTCTAAACTTACGCCAAGTTTGTTAAAAAGATCAAAAAACCGCTCTTTTTTGAAGTTTTTTTTATACTGAGAGCTATAAATCTTATATAAATTTTTGATTTTTAGATAGTCGTATGTGATATGTCCTTCGTATAAAAGTCCGATTTTAGCTCTTATTTCGGGGCTTAAATTTGTGCTATCTTCGCCATAAATTAAACATTTGCCAGAAGTTGGGGTTAAATTTCCCATCAATATATTTATCGTGGTACTTTTACCAACTCCGTTTTTACCAAGAAGTCCTACGACTTTGCCTTTTTTAACTTTGAAATTTAGGTTTTCATATATTTTTTTCTTTCCATAATAGTGAGTTAAATTTAGACACTCTATAACATTCATTTTAATCCTTTAAATTAAAGTTTATAGGCACGGTTATTTGTGTGCCGACAGCCTCAATTGGAAAATCAACCTTAGCTTTATTTATGATAGCAAGAGCGTGATCATCGAGAACTTTAGCCCCACTGCTTTTTGTTACACTTAGGTTTTCAAAATTATTTCTATCTTTAAGCTTAAAGCTTACTATAACTCTTCCTTGAACGCCCATAGCCCTAGCTTTTCTAGGATAAGTTTTGTGTTTTAAAATAGCTTTATAAATAAGTCCGTTTATATTAGTTCCACCGCCACCTTTTCCTGTGCCACTTGCTCTGTTGCCCCCTGCTACGCTTGTATCGTTTGAGCCTTTAACAAGAGTGGTTTTGGATGATGCGGTGCTTTTTTTACTAGATTTTTGATTTTTATTATGGTTGTTTTCGTGTTTTTTAACTTCTTTTTTAGTTTCTTTAGGTTTTTGTTTTTTAACCTCTTTTGGTTTTTCTTTGATTTCTTTTTTTGGCTTTTCTTTTTTTGGCTTTTCTTTTTTTGGCTTTTCTTCGATGATAACTGGTTCATCAGCTATCTCTTCAATCGCCTCTATAACTTCGGTTACCTCAACTATCTCTACAACTTCATATTCCTCTATCGCCTCTATCGGCTCAGCTATTTCTACAACTTCATCTTCTTCTATAGCTTCTATTGGTTCGATTTCTTCTACAACTTCTTCTTCCAAAGCCTCTAAAACCTCAGGTGATTCCATGCTTTCTATATTTGAAATTTCATCACTTATAATCCCATCACTTGCACTAAAATCCATGTTTGTATCACTACTAGAAATTTGAGCAAAGGCAAGACTAAAGGCACTTCCCGTATCAAAACTATCTGAAAAGCTAATATCGGCATTTTTGTTCTTAGTTGCATACTGATAAGTTGCAAAAGCTGATGCATGAAGACAGGTTGAGATAAAGATAGAGATAAAAAGCCTTTTTTTGTTTTTGCTCACACTTTCACTTTTATTCATTTTTCGCCTCAGTCATAATGATGAAATTTGAAAGATTATATTTTTTAAAAAGCTGAACTATATCGACAAAGTTTTTAAACTCTGACTTTTCATCACCTTTAAAGACTAGTGGCGTCTCTTTGTCGAGAGCTTCTAAATTTAACTCAAGCGTTTCAATATCAACAAAATTGCCATCAAATTTCATAGTCCCATCAGCGTAAAGTGAAATTTCAACTCTTTGTTTTGGAAGCTCGTTAGAGCTAGCACCGCTTTTTGGCAAAGTCATATCGATTTTACCATACTCTATAAAACTTGCTGCACAAAGCACGATGGTAAGCAAAACAAGCATTACATCGATTAGCGGAACTACGTTTAGTTTAAAATCATTTTCTATCTTCAAGATTGTCTCTTTCAAAAATAGTTATTTTAAGTTGTGCTTTTCTAACAAAAAAGCTATGAATTACAAGACTAGGAATTGCCACTGCTAATCCCATAGCCGTGGCATAAAGTGCGGTTGAAAGTCCTGCCATTATAGTAGCGGTTTCAAAATTTCCACTTACTCCCATATCGTAAAAAACAATGATAATCCCAATAACCGTGCCTAAAAGCCCAACATAAGGGGCGTTTGAACCAATTGCCCCAATAGCTGTTAAATTTCTACTAACATCAATCTCTAAGTCTTGCAATGTTTTATAATTTTCCATTTTCATAGTCCAAAAAAATAGCATTCTCTCAATCCCAAGAGTTATAACTATAAAACCCATAGCCCCAAGTGTTCCAAAAATCATTAAATCTATATATTTGCTTAAAAACTCCATCTTTGCCCTTTATTTTAATTACCATCTATATCCAACTTCTAACCAAAACTGTCTGCCTGTATCATAACTCATAATTCCGCCACTGCTTATGCTTACGGCATTGTCTGTGTCTAAAACATTATAAATATCCAAACTTACATAAGCCTCTTGTCCTTTTTGGGTTGGAATATCTAGTATAAATTTAGTATCCCAAACAAAAGTTTCATCAAAATCTTTTGTTTTATAAGCAGTGTATGTTTTGCCATCAATCGTTTCTCTTCCATCTCTTACAACTCCCTCAAATCCACCTTGTAAATTAAAGAAATTTGCCCATGTTAAATTTGCAGATGGAAATTTCGTTATAGTTGTAGCTGTCACTGTCCAAGGTGTGTCATTGCTATTTTTTGGAAGTTCGGAGTCTCTTATTAGCTTTCCGTTAAAGACAACTTTACCTACTTTATCTGCATCTCCTTCGTATGATTCATCATAGGTGCTATAGTTTCTATTTGTATCAAGATATGAATATGATAGCTCAAAACCATTTAAAGTATTAAAAAGCTCTATATCATTTAAATTTCTAAAAGTTACTGTATAGATATCACTATCACTTTTGCCTAGATTTGTAAAGATGTTGTAATCTTTCATTAGCTCTTTACCATCACCTTTTGGCATATCAGGGAAATTTCGCGTGTTAATACGTCTAATAAGATCTCTTCCTTGTCTTTTTACATACTTACCACTTAACTCATAGTTTCCAAATTTCTTTGCAAAACCTAAACTATACTCATCATCATAAGGCACATCTAAATCATCAAATTTATAATTTCCCCAATATTTTTTTGATAGTTTGAAATCAGAATTTGGATCATCTCTTTCAACCTCTGTCCAAAGTTTATGTTTTTCTGCGTTTAATTTATAAGAAAAAATAGATCTTCCATAGTATCTACCATATCCACCAAAAATGTTAAAACTATCATCATCAAAAACATCAGCATTAAAAGAAAGCCTTGGTGCAACGTTTAAATCACCCATATAATCATTTTTATCAAACCTAACCCCAGCTCTAAATGTGAATCTTTCTATATCTATCTCATCTTCCAAATAAAAAGCATATTGCTTTAAATCAGCTTTAGCAGTGCCTTCAAATTTAGATAACTCATTAAAATACTGTCCATTTGACCAATTGTGTTGTTTTCCACGCCAAAAAAAACTTACAGGTGTGTTATTGCAAAACCTATCTCCGGCTGAACACACCGAACCAGTTGGTATTTCCTTAGAAGATGATCCTTGATAATAAGGCGTCCCAATCTCATATTTAGCATCTGTTTTTATAAACTCAAACCCAGTACTAACTCTATGCTTTGTGTTTGCTATCTCAAACTCATTAAAATCAAAGTCAAATTTATAAGTAAAAGTTTCTTGTTCTTGTTTCATATCCCCGCCAACACCCTCATATAACATACTATCTTTGATAGTAGTGCCATTTTTGTACCAAAATAGCTTAACATCACTATTGGTTTTTTTATTGTTTTCTAGAGTTTGATAACTTAGGGTTTGTCTTAAAGTACCAAGTTTAAAGTTGTTTTCACTCTCTAGTTTATATGTCAAGCCACCACCCTCAACCTCAGACATGGTATTAATACCATATTGAGTATTGTAAGTTCCGCTATATGGTGCATATGTAAAGCTTGGGCGAAGTATAAAATCATCATTTACATGCCAAATCCCTTTTACAAAGAAGTTTTCATTTTTTCTTCTAAGTTTTATCTCCTCATCGCTTTCTCCCACAGGGTTAAAATAGTCTCGAATACTAGCTCTTTGATAGATATCTGAGTTTGTTCTTGTGTAGTTAAAAATCAAACCAAAATTATCAGTTATATAACCATCAAACAAAACACTTGCTTTTTGTTTTTTAAACTTAGGTTGATTTTCTACTGTATTATCTGGATACTCCCAGTCCTCTCTATCTTCATCATCTATGTGAAATTTAGTCATCCTATCACTAGTAAAAGAGTAACTGATTTTTCCACTAAATCCAGGACTTGGATCTTTTGTTTTGGCACTTATAACACCACCTTGGAAATTTCCATACTTTGCTGAAACTGCACTATCTATAACCTCAACGCTTTCAAGTAGGCTTATGTCAATATTTTGCCCTTGAGATGGGTTTGGAATCCACACAAAAGTATTACTAAGACCATCAACGCTTGAGCCACGTGGGTCTATATCGTTATTTATACTTATCCCATCAACTAAGAAGTTATTCTGATAAAAAGATGCTCCATTTATCGTGATGTTTTCGGGCGAAATTTCACCACTATTTTTAGAAGTTCTCTCACCTCTTTGGATTCTAGCATTTGGATTTTTCTTGATAACAGATGATATAGTTCCATCTTTTAAGCCAGAGTTTTCCATATATGAATCAGTATAAACAGAACTTCCACCAAAAGAGCCTTTTTTAATTATCCCATTTGCACCACTTCCAGCACCATACAAACTTGCATCTATATTTACATCTTGTAAATTTATCTCATTTGCATGAGAAAACGCCGTTAAAGTAGCCAAAAGGCAAATACTTTTTTTCATGATTTTTCCTTTATCGTTATATAAGTTATAAATAAAAGCTGGCTAAGCCCTAAACTAAAAAAATAATAAACAAAACTATAGAATTTATTATCTCCAAATAACATAAAGCACAGTGCCAAAACCACACATCCCATAACAAAAAACTTTTTAAATTTAATGTCTAAAAATCCAAACAAAATGGTTAAAAACCCAAGTATCAAACTCACTTTTTATCCTTTAAAAACTTATTTCCTAGATATCCAAAAAGAGCCGACAAAGCAAAGCAAAATAGAGTTACTAGCAAAGCAGTAGAGTTTGCATAACTTCCAGCCCCAAACGCTATAACCCCACTTGCTAAAAACAAAAATGAAGTTATAAAAGACAATATAGTGTAAGCGTATTTTTTGATTAAAATAGCTGATAGTAAAGTCGCTATGATAAGGGCTGTAAAAAATGCATTTACTTCTAAGTTATGCCTTAATGGTGTGCTAAATTTAATAAGCTGATTACTTAGTAGATACATCCCAAAACCCGCAAATAAGCCTATAAAAATAGAGCCGTTTAAAAATCTACCAAGATAAAGAGCTGTTTTAGAACGAGATTTCTTTTGCCATAATATCGCACCACTAAAGCACATCATAAGCCCCAAACACCCAAAGATAAAAAAGATAAACTTAGTTATCTCACTGCCGAAAAGTCCCATATGAAATACTTTCATAAATTGAGATACTTTTTGTCCTCTATCTAGTTCTCTTTCATTCACACTATCTACTAATTCACCTGTTTTTACGTTATAGAGTTCCGCATTAAATGAGAGTCCGTTTTGACTAAAAGGGTTTTTAGAGTCAAAATTTAGCTGAACATAGGCTGTATCACTAGCATCTTTTTGTATAGAAATGTTTTTTAAATCTCTGCCTTTTAAATTTGAATTGATGATATTTTCTATCTCATTTAGTGTTGGGGTGTATTTTGTTTTATTTGAAGTTTTGACTAAATTTTGAGTAGCTTGAGTAGCATTTTGTTCTATAGTTTTTCTAGTCTTTTTTCTTGCTTCTCTTTTAGCTTTAGCTTTTTCTAAAAAATCTTGCTGCATAGTGGCTTGATTTTGAGCTGATACATCGGCATAAATTTCTTTTAGCATAAACCTCTCTACCAAATAAAGCCCCGAAACAGCTAACATAAAAAATATCACAAGCCCACTTACACTTGCAACTATATGCGAATCTCTCCAAAGAACATTTTTACGAAATTTAAAAAAGTCTTTAAATATTCTTTTATGGATTACAACACCAGTTACAATAGTCAGTATCATTAATAAAGTAGCATAACCCATGATTTCCCTACCCTTAGCAGCAGAGATATACCAAAGGTTAAAGTGAAGTTTGCTTATAAAGTTTCCCCCATAAGTACTTCTTGCTTTTACTCTCTCTCCAGTTTCTGGATTTAAATTAATACGAGGTTTTTCTCTTCTGCATTGGCGAGTTTCTTTATCATTTTTGTAAGAGAGCATAACAAAAGGTGATGATGAAGATGGTGGTGTTATCTCCCAAACATCAGCATTTGTATGATGCTTACTAAGATATTCAACCCCGCCTCTTAAAGCATTTGGTGATTTATAATCAAGTTTATAATACTCTGGTTGCATAAAAAGAGTGATTTCATTTTTGTAATATCCCAGCGTCCCACTAAAAAATATAAAAAATCCAACATAAGCTAATAAAATACCTATATATTTATGAGATAGTCTTAACATTTTCATATCATCACCGCCATTACTAAAAACAGCATACAGAGCGAAGCAAGAAATTTAGGTTTTACAACATAGCTTGCCATTGACCATGATATAAAAAAGATCATCAAAAAGAAATTTGCAAAAAGAAGCTTATCGGCATTTGATAAATTTAAAATTTCAGGTAGCTTTACAGCAAATTTATAAGCTATAAAATATCCTATAAAAACACCAATAAAAGTTCTAAGTGCAAATTCAAAATTTG
>JAAYPR010000041.1 GCA_012519705.1 Campylobacteraceae bacterium | reverse complement strand
GTGTAATGTTAAAAGACTAAATATTTATAAAAAAGCAGTAAGATTATCGTTTGGATAAGCTCTTTGTTAGCTTTTTGTGAAACGGAAATGAAATTATATGCAAGGGTTGCTTAAAGTATGCTTAAATAAAATGCTTTTATGCAATTTTTAGGAAAAAAATTGAAATTTAGTGTTAATTCGGTATTCAAAGTGCTATTTTTCGTCTGCTTGGTGGCTATAGAAATTCTCTCTCTTATCCCGACAAGTCCAAAAATTGTAGAAAATACATGGGATAAACTAAATCATCTAGTCGCTTTTGGCACACTTTTTATAACTTTAAGCCTTGGATTTCCAAAATTAAAAACAAAACAAGCTTTCATTATCCTACTACTATACGGCATCCAAATAGAAATCGCTCAAATTTTTTGTGAAAATAGATATTTTAGCCTTTTAGATATAGTTGCTGATATAGTTGGTATAGTTTTGGGGATTATAATAGTTAAATTTATAAATAGCTATGCTATAAGCTCAAGACCGAGAATTTAAAAAGCCAAATTTTACTAAATTTGGCTTATGGCTTTTACTTTAAATTCTCTCTTATCTTTTTTAGTAATTCAACAGAGGCTTCTATCTCAACTTTTCTTTTTGAGATGCTCTCAACGTTTACGCCGATGCTTATGCCTTTGTTTTTGCTATAAATTTGTAGGAATTTAAACATCTCTATGTTCAAATTTACTGATGTTTCAAGCATATTTTCACTACTAAGAAGAGTTTTTTCTATCTCTTTGCCTACATAAATTCCTAGCCATTTCATAAAATTTAGCATTTTTGCAGAGCCACATGGCGTGAGAGTAAAGATGATTTTCTTCTTTTCAACTTCCATTTTAGCGTAGTCATCTATGAATTTCTTAGCACTTTCTAAGTCATAAACCGCTTGAGTTATGAAAAACTCACATCCATCTATGCTCTTTCTTGCAACTCTAAAGTTCTCATCGCCTTTAGCGGTGTGGCGTTCAGGTATACAAATCCCGCCCATTGTTAAATTTGGTGCAAGTTCGTTTTTTATCTTATACGCATCTTTTAGGCTAAATTTGACCTTTTCCTTGCTTGAACTTGAACCCACTAAAACAACGGGGCTATTAACGCTTTGTATAAATTTAGCAAACTCATCAGGGGTATGTTTGTTTGCAACTTTGTAAATGACCGCCTCATACTCGCTTAGATAGTTTTGATGATAAACTTCTGGGGCGATAGTGTCAAAAAACTCAAATATCCTATCATTTGAGTTCCTACTACTCTCATCTTGCAAGTCGTAAATCACAAAGCCATCAACTAGCTCTTTTGGAACTCTAGTTTTTAGCCTTGCTGCGATGCCCTCAACCTTTTCATCACTAGTGCCTAGTTTTGGGGGCGTGACGCCGTAAAGCAGCACACTCCCGTTTTTAAGCTTGTCGCTAAGCATAATTATACTCTTGCTATCTTTGTAGCTTCTACTAGGTTTTTAAGGCTTGGTTTTACCTCTTCCCATTTTCTAGTTTTTAGACCACAATCTGGGTTTATCCAAAGTTGTTCTTTTGGTAGAACTTCTAAAATTAAATCAATTTGCTTAACCATCTCTTCAACGCTTGGAACTCTTGGGCTGTGGATGTCGTAAACTCCTGGTCCTACTTCTGCTTTGTATCCAACTTCTTTAAAGATTTTTAGAAGCTCGTTTCCACTTCTTGCTGTCTCGATACTGATAACATCAGCGTCCATATCTTCAATAGTTTTAATGATATCATTAAACTCAGAGTAACACATATGAGTGTGAATTTGCGTCGAAGGCTCGGCACTTGCAACTGAGAGTCTAAACGACTTAACAGCTGAATCCTCATAAGCTTTGATATTTTCATCTCTTAGTGGATAGCCCTCTTTAAACGCTGCTTCATCAACTTGAACTATCTTAATCCCTGCTTTTTGTAAGTCGTCGATTTCGTCTGCGATACATAGAGCAACTTGCGTAGCAACTAAATCTTTTGGCTCATCATCTCTTACAAATGACCAGTTTAGGATAGTTACAGGTCCTGTTAGCATTCCCTTCATAGGTTTTTTAGTTAAGCTTTGAGCGTAAGTTATCCATCTAACAGTCATCGGCTCAGGTCTGCTAACGTCAGCGTAAAGAAGTGGTGGTTTTACACATCTACTGCCATAGCTTTGAACCCAGCCATTCTCTGTAAATGCAAAACCATCAAGTAGTTCGCCAAAATACTCAACCATGTCGTTTCTCTCGGGCTCACCGTGAACTAGTACATCAAGTCCAATTTCTTCTTGGAAAGCAACGCACTCTTTTATATACTCTTTAATGTGGTTTTCGTAAGCCTCAGTATTAATTAAACCTTTTTTATAAGCGTTTCTCATCTGTCTAAGTTCTGTTGTTTGCGGGAAACTTCCGATGGTTGTTGTTGGTAAAACTGGGTAATTTAGAGCTTCTCTTTGAATTTTGATTCTCTCTTCAAATTTTAACTCTCTCTCAAATTTAGTTAAGTTTTTAACCCTATCAGCAACGCTTTGTTTATGAACAACTTGTGAAGTTTTTCTATCATTGTTTGCTTGGATATTTGCTTTTAGTCTCTCGCCACCATCTTTACCGTTTAATAGATCTGTTAAAAGTGCTACCTCATCAAGCTTTTCAACTGCGAAGCTTAGCCAGTTTTTAAGCTCAGGGTTTAGTTTTTCTTCATATTTTAAAGTAAATGGAACGTGTAGAAGCGAGCAACTTGTTCCTATATATAATCTATCATTTCCAAGTTTGTTTTGAAGTTTTTTAGCAAGTTCATATTTTTTAGAGATGTCGCTTTTCCAAATATTTCTACCATCAATCAGTCCTGCAAAAAGAACTAGGTTTGAGTTAGCGATTTTTTCTAAATTTTTCTCACAAAACGCTCCGTGAACGTAGTCTTGTCCGATAGCCCAAACGCCAGTGCCGATAACCTCATCTACAGCTTCAAACGCGTGTTCAAAGTAGCTTGTGAAAAGTATTTTAATATCTTTGTTTTGTGCTAGTTTTGAATAGACTGACTTTACATATTTAAGCAGTTCTTGACCCGCAGTTTTTACAAATATAGGCTCTTCAAACTGAACTATAACGCCACTTGCCACGCTTGCAACTTCTTTTAGAAGTTTTTCATACTCAGCTACTAAGCTATCAAGTAAGCCAAATTGACAACTTCCATCGCTTGTTTTTGATAACGCTAAAAATGTAATAGGTCCTACTAGGTTTAGTTTTGCATTTACACCGTTTTCTTTAGCAAATTTAAGTTCGTTTATAAATTTAGTTGAGTTTAACTCAAATTTTGTCTCTTTGCTAAGTTCTGGCACGATGTAGTGGTAGTTTGTGTTAAACCATTTTGTCATTTCTAACGCACCAAGTTCTTTGTTTCCTCTTGCAAGTGCAAAGTAAAGTTCTTTACCTTTTAAGTGAGCAAATCTCTCTGGAATAGCGTTAAATGCAACGATGTGGTCTAGCATAATGTCATAAAATGAGAAGTCGTTTGAACTGATAACGTCAATGCCAGCTTCTTTTTGATAGCCATAATGTCTAGTTTTTAGCTCTTTTGCAACCTCTTTTACTTCATCAAACTCGATTTTACCAGCCCAGAATTTCTCTAGTGCAAACTTTAACTCTCTTTTTTCCCCGATTCTTGGGAAACCTGTTACGAAACTTTTTACCATAAATTTATCCTTTTAATTAAATTTTATTTTTAAATTTGTTTGTTTTTTATATTAATTTTTTTGTTGATTGATTATATTTGTGTAAAAATATGTGCTAGTCGCACATATCAAAGAATATTAAGTGTTTATTATATCCTGTAAGTCTATAAAAGAATTTATGTGAATTTGGAACATAGATAGATGCACAAGTGCATAAATTAAAAAATCTTACTACCTTTAAGCATGGGATGGTTCATTTTTGTTCCTTTTATAAAATTAAATCAAGATTGAAATGGTACCGTTTTAACACTTAAAATTTTCTTATATTAATTAGGTAAGACCTAAAACGATATTGTTTTAGGTCTTATAAAGTTGAACTTTCTATACTCCCAGTCTAAACTCGCCTGTTCCTAATAGAGTCTCAACGCTTGGAATAGAGTAAAGCTCCTCACAAGCTTCATCTGATGATTCAGCTCCTTTTGTGATAGTAAAGCTTTTCTCAAACAAATTTATCTCTATACATTTTTTGCCTTCCACTAAGAAATCGGCACTTGTTTTTGAACTATCCACAACAAGAATTTTTGTCATAGCACTTACGCCTTGATCTGAAAACCCACCTGAAACATTATAATACATAACTATTTCAGATGTTAAAATATTAAGATTAGCAGCCAGTTGTGCTATATCTTCATCGCTTTCAGGCTCATCAGTATAGTCATCAGAACCCTCCTCTTCAGAGTCAAACATTCCAAGCAGTGGGTTTTCCATCTTCTCACCATTTAAGAAAAACTCACCGTTTTTGTTTTCAAAGCTTAGAGATGTTTTACTATCATCTTTTTTAAAGCCCTCATAAGCATCTATCATCGCTCCAAACATAGCATACTCACCATAAGGAGTTAATAATGCAAGGAAATTTGGATATATAGCAAAATTTCCGCTAAGATTTAAATTTTGTATATTCTCATCTGGTGTGTCATATAGCTTTGCCATATCAAGAGCTAAGTCTAAACTAAGCTTGTTTCCAGCTGAGTTTTCTAAAGATAGCTCTTTAAGGGTGTATTTGATACCATTTCCAAATTTTGATTTAAATTCTTCAATGGTTACATTTTCATCTTCCATAGCAAGAGCAGAAGCTTTTGAAGTTAAAAAGCTATAAAACTCTTCATCTACAAAAAGCTCATCTTGATATTTTAAGTTCTTAACACCCATACCAAAAGCTAAAATTTCATCTAATTTTAACTCTGTGATGTAGTGTAGCCTTCCAGAGTCATTTGCCATATCTGCGTTATTTATCATATTAAGAAGTGTAACTCCAGCAACTGAGACCTCTCCAAAGCCTATGCTTGACTTAAAGTTACTCTCCATAACATTACTCATATCTTTAAGAGTTCCATCTTTAAAGTCTATATTAAAAAAAGCATTTTTAACTAGTATTTTATCAAATTCACTGCCTGTTTCAAAATCTCCAAATTTAAATCCAAAGTCCTTAAGCTTTTCAGCCATCTCGCTCCATGAAAGCTCTACCCCACTAAGTTTTAAAGCTTCGCTTTGATTATCATCCATAAACTGGTTGATTTCTGCTAAGCTTAACTTAACTTTCGCATCCTCTAAAGTTTTGCTAATCTTTAAATTTAAAGGAGCGTATGTACCAAAAAACGCTTGTGCAATAGCTGCATATTCGGGAGTTAAAATGGTGATTTTACCATCCATATCAAAGCCTTTTTCAAGACTTTCTCCTAGATATTTAAGCTCATAGTCATATCTAAAATCAATGTCACTTGGTACCCCACCGCTCTCTTTAAAGTCAGCGATAAGTGAGTCTACCTCTTCCTTTGAAACTCCAAAGTTACTAAAAGTTTGGATAAAGTTTGTAACTCTGTTTTCCGCCTCTTCTCTTGTAATTTTACCCTCAAAATATCCTTTCTCAAAACCTTCACTCTCTGCTGCTTCTCTCTTTATAAAAGTAAAAATCTTACTATTTGAAAGCATACTTTCTACTTCGGTCACATTACCATCTGTGGTGTTGCTATCCAAAGCAAATAACCCATTAAAACCTAAGCATAAAAGCATAGTTGCAACTATTTTTTTCGCCATGTCATCTCCTTTGATAAGAATATATTTAATTATACAAAAGATAGGCAAACAATTTCAAATTTATTTTAAGGTTATTCATCTATTTTTGATACCATTTTGTAACTTTTTAAAAAGGATAAAAAAATGCGAAAAATTTTAGTTAGTTTACTTTTAATGTTTGCAAATTTAATAGGAAATGAGAACAAAATGGAAAATTTAAACGAAATTTATTTAGGCGGAGGTTGCTTTTGGGGAGTGGAAGGCTATTTTAAGCAACTTAACGGCGTTATAAAAACAACTGTTGGTTACGCAAATGGAAAAAGCGATAAAACAAGTTACAAAGAAATTGACGTCACAGGACACGCTGAAGTTTTACACCTTGTTTATGACAAAGAAATCATAAGCTTAGATGAAGTTTTAAAACACTTTTTTAGAATCATCGACCCAACTTCGCTAAACAAACAAGGAAACGATATCGGCACGCAGTATAGAGCGGGAATTTACTACATTGATGAGATAAGTGGAAATTTCGCTCTAAATTTCATAAAAGAGGAGCAAAAACACTATCTAAAAAAGATAGTTGTTGAAGTTGAGCCACTTAAAAACTTCGTCTTAGCTGAAGAGTATCATCAAGACTATCTAGGCAAAAACCCAAAGGGGTATTGTCACATTGATTTAAATTTAGCTAAAAAGCCACTTGAAGCTCGCAAAAATGAGCCAAAATTTATAAAACCAAGTGATGAAGAGTTAAGAGAAAATTTAAGCGAAATTTCATACAAAGTTACGCAAGAAAACGCAACTGAAAAACCATTTTCAAGTCCTTTAAATGACTTTTATAAAAAAGGAATTTATGTAGATATCGTAAGCAAAGAGCCACTTTTTAGCTCATCTGATAAGTTTAACTCAGGCTCTGGCTGGCCAAGCTTTACAAAACCCATCGCAAAACTAAAAGAAAAAAGTGATTTTAGCTTTGGTATGAGCAGGGTTGAAGTTCGTTCACTCAAAGCAGATAGTCATTTAGGGCATGTTTTTGACGATGGTCCAAACGGGGCTTTGAGATACTGTATAAATGGGGCGGCACTGGAGTTTATCCCGCTTGATGAGATGGAGGAAAAAGGTTACGCAGAGTACATGAAATTCGTAAAATAAAGCAAGAATTTATCAAATTTGAGTTAAATTTAGCCTTTTAAGGAAATTTATGAAAATAGCTTTTTTTGACTCAGGAATCGGTGGTTTAAGTGTGCTAAGCGAGGCTTTTAGGCACTTTTCTAACACCGAGTTTTTATACTTTGCCGATACTAAAAACGTCCCTTACGGGATAAAATCAAAAGATGAGATTATAAAACTTAGTTTTGATGCGGTGGAGTTTTTAGTTTCAAAAGGAGCAAAAGCTGTTGTTGTGGCTTGCAATACCGCAACTTCGGCCGCTATAAATGAGCTAAGAGAGAGTTTTAACATCCCAATCATTGGGATGGAACCAGCCATAAAACTAGCAAATGATAAGTTTCACGGGTATCCGATACTTCTAATCGCCACACCTTTAACCATAAAAGGCGAAAAACTTTCAAATTTAATAGCCAAAACTAAAAGCGAAGTTTGGGGGCTTCCTATGCCAAAACTTGTTGAGTTTGCTGAGAATTTGAAGTTTGAAAGTGTGGAAGTAAAAAACTATATAAAAGATGAGTTTAGTAAATTTGAGCTTGATAGAGCTTCATCTTTGGTTTTAGGATGTACTCATTTTAACTATTTTAAAGATAGTTTTAGAGAAATCTTGCCAGAAAATGTAGAAATTATAGATGGAAACCTTGGAACTATTAATAGGCTTATAGATGAAATAGGTAAATTTTATAATTATGAGAGTGATAAGCTCATAAACGCCAAGCCAAGCCAAAACAACAAAACAACCTACTTTTACTCAAAAAATGAGCTGTCCACAAAAGAACTAAAAAAAATAAAAACCTATCTAAACAGACTTGAAAAAATGAGAGAAATTAATTAATTTTTGGCAAGGTTTTTAGCCTTGCCAAAAATTTGATTAGAATTTTAGTCTAAAATCTAAACCTATGAAGCTATCTTGATATTTAGTGTTATATCCAGCTTTTGCTCCTACGCCGAAATTTCTAGACTCATACTTAACTCTTGCTGTAATTTCTACATTTTCATCTTCTTCATCATCTCTATGAAGACCATAGTAAGTACTTCCATCTCTAAATTTCGCTCTACTTCCAGCCTCGTTTATTTTACCAAGCTCTTTATATAGCTTGGTATCAAGTGAGGCGTTTATGTAGTTATTTTCACTAATTGGTATAGTATATCCAACTTCAACACCGAAATTTGGTCTTATGCTGTAGTAGTCATCAGCATCTATTTCTAACTGCATTGGACCACTATCTTCTTTGATATTTGAAATTTTACCATACGCCAAATCAAGCCCCATATAAGGCACAACTCTTATGCCATTATCAAATCTAACATCTTTATATAAAAGGTTGTTAAACTCTATGCCATAAGTATAGTAGTCGCCTTTTGCTGTATATTTTTGGTTATTTACATAGAAGTTTCTTTCCATCTCTCTATAGCTTCCATTTAGTGCTATTTTTGCAAGATGGTTGGTAAATGGTCTATCTCCAAGCTCTAAAGCATTATTTATATAGTAACCAATCTGTGCAGTTAGTGCCTTTTCTTCTGAGTCCCCAGCATCTTTGAAGTCATAAGTTTCATGTGCTATACCAGCAAACCATCCATGTGAGTTCTCATCTAAGTCTAAGTCATGGTTGTTTAAAACAAACACACCATAAACATCTTTATCAAAGCCATAAAGCCCGATTTCTCTAGCTTTTCTTTCAATACTATGTCCAAAAGCTTTAAATTTCGTTGTATCTGTTGAGTTTGTATCCCATCTCATAAGATCATCAAACTCCCTTGCAAACACATCAGCCGATGAAGCAGCTCTTGTTTGAACTCCAGCGTATTGATTTCCTGCCATTCCTTTAAATGCTTTGTGCAGTGTAAACTCTTCGTTTTTACCAAGAGAGCTTATTTTATTAAATATCTCTTTTTCAGGTGTTCCGGGAAGTGCGTTTGAGTATTTTTCCTCTAAAGCTTCATAAAGCTTATAATCTTTTGAGTTTTTATCCACAAAAGCAGTATATGGAACTTTTGCTAAAACTAAAGAGTTGATTTGGTTTTTGTTTGTAGCAGCTGTGTCAAAGTCAGCAAACGCTTGCCATGTAAGAGAACCTGCAAGTATAGCTTTTTGTGTAGCTAAAGACTTATCCATCGCATCTATAAAAGGCGATATGATGTTTTTCTCAACTGAAACAACTTTTGCATTTGTATTATAAGTAGCTTCTGGCCCTACATAAAGTAAAATTTGTGAGTTTGTAGGCAAATTCTCAAGTCCTGATATAGGTTTAGTTGTTTGAACTCCAGAAGTATCAGCGTACATGGCTAAGATATTAGCAGGTATTGTAGTATCTTTTAAAGTTTCGCTTGCATTTTTGACAGATGTTTGATTTATTAAGCTATCAAAATCAACCGCAACTTCACTCAAAATGCCATCAAGTTCTGCATTTACTTGATTTTTAGGGTCTATAGTTGTAGCATTTGGAACTGGTGGTAGATAAACATGAGCTATTTCACTACTTAAAACCTCTTTTCCACCATAAGTTACTTTATAGTCATATCCTTCAACTTTTATGTTTAAGTTTTCTATGCCTTTTTCAACATCAGATGTAGAAGAAGATGTTATTTTTATCTTTGAAACAGGAACGTAGGTTTTGCCTGGCTCTTCTTCTCCTGCTGGATTTATTTTAACGCCACTATTATCTTTGAATACCTCATAAGCACTTGAGTTTTCTATCTTAAATGTTCCGTAGTTTTTAAGAACACTTCCATTTAACATATACGCTCCAACAGAATTATTAGCTTGCAGGGCTATAGTTCCATGGTTTTCTATAGTTGCACCATCTGTGTACATAGCTATACCATTTTCAGCACTTGGTCTAACTACTATATCTGCGTAGTTTGCCGCAACAGTACTTGCAGTTCCTCTTGCATACATACCAATAGAGTCTTTACCCACAACATCGATAGTTCCGTGGTTTTCTATCCTGCCAGGTCCATCTATCGCCATACCAACTGAGTAGTAACTATTTTGAACGTCGCTATTTCCAACTTTAATAACTCCATAGTTTTTAATATCTCCACCATCTTTGGTTAGAATTCCTACACTACCTGAACTACCACTCATATCAATATCAGCATAGCTTTGAACGCTACTACCATTTTTAGCGATAATTCCGTAGTTTTTATCGCCTAAGATGTTGATTTTTGTTCCAGCGGCTAAGTTTATATCTGATTTTGCGTTTGCATAAATCGCTGCTGAGTTATTTCCTAAGATATCAAAGCCGCCTTGATAGATATTGATTATATTTGGTAAATTATTTGCATTTTTTTCAGCATATACTCCAACTGAGATATCTTGTAAAAGAGCTTGGCTAGCATGATTCCAGTTGATAGTAGAAGGGTTATTTATATTATTTATATAAACATATGTTGACTCGTCTCCACCCATATCAAATTTAGCTAAATTTCCTATGTTTGCCACAGAGCCATCAGCATAGACTCCAGCTGATTTTGAACTTTTTAGGTCTATTGTCGCACCACCTATAACATCTATAGTTTTAGCTGATATACCCACAGAGCCATCTGCAATAACATCCGAGTTTATAGTTCCGCTCATTATGACTTTAGAGTTAACATCCTCAGAGTCATTCAAGATGCCAGCTGAGCTTTTAGATTTTAAATTTATAACACCTCTGTTTTCTAAAAGCGCTGTTGAAGGAACATCTTTTAGTAAGCTTTGCTTATCACCAAAGATACCAGCACTCTCATCGCCTTCGACATTTATAAAGCCTTCATTTATAACTGTTGCGTGGTTTGCTATCATGCCGGCTGAGCTTTTACCTTTTGTATTTATAGTGCCTTGGTTTGTCGCTACGAACTGAGTTTCATCTTTATGGTTTAAAATATCATCCGAATCAACAGAGTTATTATTCATATAAATTCCAAAAGATGAGTCTAAATTTGTAGTTATAACTCCACTATTTAAAACAGTGCTTGTATAGCTAGCTGGGGTTATGCTATTTGTTGCTGTACTAAACTCATTTTCAAGGATGTTTCCATTCTCATCAAGCACTTTATATGCATATGATAAAATTCCAACAGAGTCTTTTGCATTTAAATTTATGCTTGATCTGTTCTTGATATCGCTAGATATAGCATAAATCCCTGTTCCATTTCCTAGGCTTGAGCTTGAGCCTACATTTATAGTAGAAGTAGAAGCTGTATCAACTTTACCAAAGTTTATATATAGCCCAACACCGCTTTTGCCACCACTTGCACTATCAACATTTATGATGTTGTTTCCTTCTAAGATGATTTGAGCACTATCTTTTGTGTCTGTAAATTTACTTGATGTCATGGCCACAGCATAAGGGAAATCCATAGCTAAATTTCCAAGTGCCACGTCGCTCATCAAAGCACTTACATTGTAACCATCTTTAAGAGTAACTTTTGCGTTTTGTGCTTTTATGCCCTTAGCATAGTTAAATGAAATTTTCTCATCATTTGTAGTCATAGCAAGGATATTATCACCTTTTTCGCCTGCTAGGTTTTTATCTATGTTGGTATTTATTATGTAGTCAGTTAGCCCTTCTATTATAGCTAGGTTTGCATATTTTCCATCGCCTGTTCTGTTTATAGTATATACAGAAGAGTTCGCTAAGTCTCCACCAAAGATAGCTCCCTCATCGCTTGTAAAATTTGATGTTTGGATAGTTCCTAAATTTTGTATCGTAAACGCAACAGCATTCTTTGAGCCAAGCCCTATGGTTGTGTTATTTAACTTAACGCCAGCAAAGTCATAGCCACCCGCCAAACTTGTATCACGCTTAACTCCTAGCCCTACTGAGTTGCCAGTTAAATTTATAGTTGCATTTGTTAGGATGATATCAGAGCCATCGGCATCTGAGTAAAGAGCATAACCATCTCCATCATAGCTAATAGTCGCACCTGTTGCATCTATATCCCCGCCATTTGCAGTAACTAAAACAGAAGCTAAGTTTTTACCACTTAACTTTACCCCACTTATGTCTATCAAGCCATTTCTGTCAGAATAAACCCCAACTGAGTCATCACCTGCCCCAACTCCGTAAAACTTCATCTCATCTATGTCAGGATTTACTTTTATATTTGCAACTCCACCAGCGGCTTGTTCTTTTGCATAAAGGCCTGATGAGTTTTGCATCATATACATAGTTAAATTTGTTTTTGGCTTGTTTGGTTCATTTTGCAAAGTTACCAAGCCTTTGTTTGAGTAAATTCCAGCTGTTTGCCTAACAGGGCTACCACTCTCACCAAGTTTTAAATTTCCACTAAATTTAACATCCCCGCCCTCTAAAGCAACTATGGCTTTGTTTCCTATGCTTGGATTTCCGTCTGCATCAATGCCATCTTTTATGGTTATATCGCCATAATACTCCAAGTTAGAGACATATGCTGGATCAACTTTTGCAACCACCAAAGCAGAGTTATCTTTACCGCCTAGGATGTTTATCTCGTGCTTTCTATCAGCTTCAGGAATTTTAGTTGCAGCTTTTGCAAAGCTTGTTTCAAAGTTTGTTTTTTCGCTGTCTGTAAGGCTGTTAAATTTCAAAGTTCCATTTTTTGGATAAATTCCAACAGCATTGTTTGCAAACTGGTTTATATCTATCTTGGTTTTAACAAAACCATCCATCTCTTGAGATGGTGCTGCTACTTTGCTTTCATACACTATACCAAAGGCCCCGTCTATCTCTTTGTTGTTTATGGTGTGAACATCGCCCTTTAGGTCTGTATATGAAGTATCCCCGCTTCTGCTTCCTATGGCTAAATTTATATATGAAAATACATCGTTTGATTTTAAAAAGTCATTATTTAAATTATAAAGTCCAAAAGAATCGTCTGAAAGAATATTTATAGGATTATTAAGATAAAAATTTGTACCTTTTCGCATTTTATGTGAATTTGCATGATTTAACCCTATACCAATGTTATTTTTTCCATATAAATTGATCTCGCCATCATTTATAAACGCAACATCAGTTGCCTTAAAATGACTATTAGAATAACTAGTTAAAACAAAAGCATAACTAAGTGCGGTATCGCTATTATTAATAACATCCATTTTTCCACTATTTGCATATACATAACTTGTTTGCTGACTAGTATCTGGAGAGTGAAAAAATAGTGCTCTTTGTTTTGGCATAAGCTCATCAGGCGGCAAGAGAACTAGTCTTCCACTGTTATCAACTATATTTATTCTTTCAGCACCGTTGCTATGAGTAGTAGTTAAAATAAATGCTTTTGTTTTAGGACCTATTTCAACTAAACCTTTGCCATCAAAAAAGAGAGTGTGCTTTTTGTTTGATAAATCAAGAACATATTTAGGCATATAATTTCTATAGTTCGTAGCATCGTCATATACAGCTTGGGATATATCGCCGTCATCTCTTAGCTGATCAAAAGTTTTTGAAATTACACCCTCTGTCTCAAAATTTAAAAGAAACTCTCTAGCTGGATCCCAGTACCCAGCTGCACCTTCATTATAGTGAATATTTGTATTTTCGCTAAAATATGAGTATGGGTTTTTTAACAGAGTATAAAAAAATGCATTTCTATTATCATAAACACCATCGGGTGTTTTATCAAAAGTTGCTTCAGTGCTTGTTTTGAATGTATTATCACTATAATCCCAATATCTAGCCGAAGTTACCCCATAAGGCAAAGATGCTTTATAGCTTCTAACATCTATTTTTTTGTCATCAGCTATAAAAGTTCCACTTTCTATATTTACTTGAGAAATGTTAGAGTAGTTGGCATTGTTTGCTTCGTTGCCTCCCCAATATGTGAAGCGTGAATTGCTAGGGTTCGCTCCAGCACCTGTTATTGTTATACTAACATCTTTTGGTTTTTTTGGCTCTTTTGGAGCTGCTGGTGCCTGAGGGACATCCACGTGCCTAAGTTCATAAGGTGCTAAATTTTCACTAATAACAGGAACTTTTATGCCACTTATATTGTTAAAAATCGAGATGTCTCCATCTGGTAAGACTATGGAGTTCATAGGAGTTGATAAAATGTGTGGTTTTTCATAGTACCACTTATCTTTATGTTTACTATCATCGCCACCTAAAAGGCTTATGATATGAGATTTATTAAGGTTGTTACTTATTTTATCTCCACCCTTAGGAATATATGAAATAAGTATATCATCTATAACATCACCCTTAAACCCTGGAGGATAAATGCTCCCATCTAGAGCATCTGTTAAGTGCGACTTATCCTTGTTTCCATCATTAAAATATAGGTAATTTATACCAAACTGATAGGTTCTGTTCTCATCTAGTTTTTCTAAATAGTGTGGTAACAATGTCCAAGCACTCAAACAAGATGGAATAGCAGATAAAACTGCCAGCTGCCACTTAAATTTGCCAAACATTTTTAGCTCCTTAAAATTTTATTTAGCTTATTTGCCATAACACTTAAGCTAAAGTTTAAATATTATATAATTATAATTCTTTTATGTTAAAAAGCTACTTAATTATCAAACAAAATGTAATTGAAATCTATTTTATTAATGTCATTATAAAGCTTTTAATCCTAGCCCTAAAACTAAGAGAGTTTAAAAATATCCCGCCAACAAAACCCATCACACTTCCAAATGCGATATCTCCAACCCTCACAAGCATAATAGAAACTGTTAAATCATCAATTATGCCCGTTATCTCAGCCATATAAAAAGTAAGTGGTGTCATAAAAATAGTCGCAACGCCGTAATTTCTAACGATGGTATAGTCTATCAAAAACCCAAGTGCTCCAACCATCAAAGCCATTTGATAATATCCTAAATTTATACTTAGCAAAATGCACGATAAAACAAGCCCTATGATAGTTCCGCCGATTCTGTGAATTTGCTTTGACCAGTTACTTCTTAAAGTCATACCCTGCAAAATCGCCAGAGTTGAAATCGGCACCCAATAAGGTCTCTCAAACCCCAAAAACAGAGCCAAAAACGTGCTTAGCCCTATAAAAAACGCTATTATCACGCTATCAACCACAACATACTCAAAACCTCTATAAACGATGGGTTGAACCTGCTCGGGCTTGGTAAATTTATAAGTTAAAATGCTATATAAAAACGCCATCATCCACGCCCAGATAAGCCCTAAAGAGAAGTATCCAGTTAGTTCTATTAGCTCATCAGTTTGTAGTGGCATAAAAGCTATGATTGTGGCAACCATCACGAAAAAATAGCTTCCGCCGATTTGATAATACCTTGTTCCTAAAGCAACAATTAAAGTAAGTAGCCCAAGAGTTGTAGAAATGAAATTTGGTGTCAAATGAGTAAGCCCACCCGCTATAAATGAAAACATAAGCCCAAACCCACACGCCATTAAAACCGCCATTCTATGATATATCGGTGTTTTTAGAGTGTATAAAAAAAGAAGTCCTGCCATTGAGGCTATTACGCCTAGTTTTATACTTCCAACTAAACCAATGCTTTCAAAATACGCAGCGATAAAAAGCGGCCCTGAAAGTGAAAGCCCAGTAAACAAAGATGTATGCCATGGACGGCTTGAGTAGCTTATCTCAAGTAAAGAGTTTATCTCATCTTTTAAATTTAACTTATGCAAAGCTTTCCTTTATTTATAAAAAATAGAGATAAATTTCTTAATAACTTCTCTAAATTTAATACTATGTAAGCAAATTCCACCAATAAACCCTATAAAACTTCCAAATGCGATATCTACAAGTCTTGCAAGGATAAGCTCTACTGAACTTCCATCGATTACCCCGCCCATATCAGCCATATAAATCGTCATCGGAGTTATAAATATAGCTGCAACGCCGTAATTTCTAACAACAGTTAACTCTATCAAAAACCCAAGTAGTCCCACGAGTGCTGCGATTTGATAGTAGTTTAAGTCAAGTCTTAGCAAAAAATAAGCTAAAAATATTCCAACCGCTGTTCCGCTGATTCTGTGAATCTGCCTAGTCCATGTGCTTCTTAAAGTCATACCTTGTAAAATCGCTAGAGTTGAAATCGGCACCCAGTATGGTCTGTCAAAGCCTATAATTTGAGCCAAAAGAACGCTTATACCAACAAAAAACCCAATTATCACACTATCAACAATAACGATATCAAAACCGCGGTATTTTACTCTTTGGATTCGCTCTGGTTTTATAAATTTAATAGTTGTAAGACTATACACAAAAGCAACCAACCACGCCCAAATCGCCCCCAATACAAAATATCCAGTTAGTTCGATAAGTCTACTTGGCTCAAACGGCATAAACGCTACAATGGTTGCCGTCATTAAAAAGAAGAAATTCCCCGGAACGTCGATTTGATAATATCTCACAGTCATAGTAACTATCATCGTTAAAAGTCCAAGAGCAAGTGGTGTAAGAGATGGGTTAAGATGAGTAAGCCCGCCAAGCACGAATGAAACTATAAGCCCAAACCCGCACGCCATCAGATACGCCATCCTATGATGAAGCGGGGTTTTTAAGGTGTATAAAAACAGTATCCCAGCCATAGAGGCGATTGAGCCTAGTTTCATACTATCAAAACAAGCCCCCACAAAAAGCGGTCCAGCCATCGCAATCCCAGCTCCCAAAGGCATATGCCATGGGCGGTCTGATTTGTTTACAATAAACAGTGACTTTATCTCATCTTTAAAATTTATTTTTCTATTAAACAAAAAATTCCTTTTTACTTTTAACTTCTAAAATTCTCAGCTTTCCAGTACAGACCGAGCCTGTATCCATACTATAAACTCCGTTTGCTTTTCTTTGAATTTTGGCGTCTAGATTTGGCGTATGTCCGTAGTAAATTTCCTTGCCGGTGTTGTTATAAAACCAAAACGCCTCTCTACTCCAAACAACAAACTCTTCGTCTTGACTCTCTAAATCCACTCTTCCATCATACCCAGCGTGAACAAAGATATAGCTTTGACTAGTTAAAATATGAGGCATATTTTCCAGCCACTCTTTTAGCCAAATGAGTTCTTCGTCTTTGTCCATGCCTTGCCATGATTTTTTAGGTTTTGGGTAGTTGGCAAATGAAAAGTCCGTCTTTTTACCACCGCTTTTAAACCAAAGAAGTTTTTCTATAAAATTTCCATTAAAACCGCCGTGATACATCATATGCTCGTGGTTTCCCATGATATGCTTAAGGTTATAGCCATCATCTATAAGCTCTTTATATTTGTAAAAAAGCTCGGCGATTTTCTTACCTCTATCGCAACTATCGCCAAGGATGATGACAAGGTCGTTTTTTGTTAGCTTGATTTTTTTAAGCATTTTATTAAATAAATCATAGCTTCCATGAAGGTCGCCAAAAACATAAATTTTATCAAACTTAGTCTCGTCAAAATGCTCTACTCTAAGCATGTTTTCCTTTCTGAAAATTTAGTTTATTTAGTTAAGATTCGCCCCAATAGTCGTTATTACGAGCGTAGGGAAGTAGTCTAATTCTTAAAACTCTAGAGCTTATCTAAGCTTAAAGACTAGATTTACTTCGTGCTTTACATCTAGATTGCCACGATTTTTTCGCTTCGCTTCAAAAATCTCGCAATGACGCGTGGAAGGTATTTTATAACCAAACTTATTAAAAAACACTCTCTACCCGTCATTACGAGACTTTTAGTGAAACTAAAAGTCGTGGTAATCTAGTGGCTCAGCCACAAAGCACGCTAGAGCCAAATTCGTTAAAACTCAAGGATTAAATTGCCACGTCGCTTCGCTACTCAGAGCGAAGCAGGGAATAACTTTAGCTTTAAAAATTTGTTTATTTCAAGCTCTATATTACAATACCCTCTTTGTGCAAAAGCAAAAATAATAAAAGCCCACTGACACAGCAACCCTTGGGGCTGTTTTCTTGCTGTGGAAGTGGGCTTTTATAAAATAAATTATAAATTTACAACAAAATTCCTAACTATAAACTCTTTTTATATTTGCTAAATTTGAACCTAAATTTAGAAGCATCATATCAGCCACAACTAGCCTTGCCATCGCAGTTGCAACCACACTTCCTCTAACCGCTACGCAAGGATCATGCCTTCCTTTTAGCTCACAAAGTGCGTCTTTACCAAATTTATCAATGGTTTTTTGCTGTATAAAAATAGACGGTGTTGGTTTAAAGTGAGTTTTTATCACGATATCTTGCCCAGTGGTAATGCCTCCAAGCACGCCACCAGCGTTGTTTGAAGCAAAACCTTGCGTTGAAATTTCATCATTATTTCTGCTTCCTAAATTTAAACTCGCATTTATCCCACTTCCTATCTCAACGCCTTTTACGGCATTTATTCCCATCATAGCAGCAGCAATTCTTGCGTCAAATTTATCATACAAAACTTCACCAAGTCCAACAGGGGCGTTTTTTATGATAGTTACAACGCTTCCACCGATACTATCATGAGATTTTTTAGCTTTTAAAATTTCTTCTTTAAACTCATCTTCTAAGCTTGGATAGAGTGAATAAATTTCGGAGCTCTCAGCAAATTTAAAGTCCAAATTTGAAACCTCATCATCTAAATTTGCACCGTGATTTACAGAGCCAATGCTATAAATTCCACTCTCAACACTAACCCCAAACTCATTTAAAAACAGTTGTGCCAATGCCCCACCAGCAACTCTTACAGCACTCTCTCTTGCACTACTTCTACCGCCACCTCTGTAGTCTCTTATACCAAATTTTTTCTCATAGGTAAAGTCTGCATGCCCTGGACGAAAGATGTCTTTTACATTATCATAATCTTTTGATTTTTGGTTTTCATTTTCTATCAAAAGTCCGATTGGTGTGCCAGTGCTAAGCCCTTCAAAAGTTCCGCTTAGAATTTGTAAAGTGTCGCTTTCTTTTCTTGAAGTTGCAAACTTTCCACCTGGTTTTCTTTTATCAAGTTCGCCTTGGATGTAGTCAAGGTCTATTTTAATGCCAGCTGGAAGCCCGTCTAAAACGCCTCCTATCGCCACCCCGTGACTCTCTCCAAAAGTTGTAAGTCTTAGTTTTGTTCCAAATGTGTTCAATTTATATCCTTAGTTGTTTTTGTCTTAATTACTTTCTTGCTCTAGTCTCTCTATCGCTTTTTTAGCCGCTTTTTGCTCTGCGTCTTTTTTGCTTTTTCCTATCGCTGTGCCATACTCTTTCTCGCCTAGATAAACTCCCATTTTAAACTCTTTTTTATGGTCAGGTCCTTTTGATGAGATGAGTCTGTACTCAGGCGTTATGCCGATAGTTCCCTGTGTTATTTCTTGTAAGGTTGTTTTATAGTCTTTGGCAAGAGTGTCAAGGCTTATATTTTTATACTCTTTTTCTAGTAAATTTACAGCGATTTCCGAGACTTTATCAAGTCCACTTTCTATAAATATCGCCCCCATTAGTGCCTCAAAAGCGTCTGCTAAAAGTGAGTTTTTGTTTCTTCCGTCGTTTTTTTCTTCAGCTGGTGAGATTATCATAAACTCACCCAAATTTAGCATCTTAGCTAATCTTGCAAAGCTTGTTTCATTCACTAGAGCTGCTCTTAGTTTTGAAAGATCGCCTTCTGGGGTTTTGCTAAATTTCTCACATAAGTATTTGGCGATTACCAAATCCATCACAGCATCACCCAAAAACTCAAGCCTTTCGTTACTAAAAGGTCTATTTGAACTTTTATGTGTTAAAGCTCTCTCTAAAAGTTTTTTATCCTCAAACTCGTATCCTAAACTCTCTTCTAAACTTTTCATTTTTTCTCTTCTTTATCCATTCTCTTTGTTTTTTAAATTCAGTGCTGCTTCTCTTGCCATCGTATCACACTCTTCATTTTCAGCATGTCCTGCGTGAGCCTTTACCCAAGTAGCCGTGATTTTGTGTGGTGCGGAAACTTCTAAATACTCCCTCCACAAAGGGATATTTTTAACATTTTTGAAGTTTTTCTTCACCCATCCATCAAGCCATGAGTTTATAGAGTTTGCCACGTAAGAGCTATCTGTAAAAAGCTCCACCTTGCATGGCTCTTTTAAGGCTTTAAGCCCCTCTATCACGGCGGTTAGTTCCATCTGGTTGTTTGTAGTATCCGCCATAGCACCAAAGGCTTTCTTCTCATACTCTTTATATCTTAATATATACGCCCAGCCCCCATATCCTGGGTTTCCAAGACATGAACCATCGCTAAAAAGGCATATTGATTTCATCATCTCTCCTAATAATTTTTGGCAAAATCTCAGTCTTATCAAGAGTGTAGCATTTTGGGCATCTATAAAAGTGATATGGAAATGTGGTTTTACAATTTGAACAAAGATATTTAAAGCTTAAATCCCCATCCATAAACCCACCTTTTCTCATCGCTGATAAGGCATTTATCTCAAAAAAGCTACTTTGTGCTTCTGCGTCACTTAGCCCTTTTGCAAAGAAAACTGCCTTATACTCGCTATCTTTTAAATTCACACTCTCTTTTAAGTGCCACACTATATCAATAGCATTTTTTAAACTTGGAAAGTTTTTTATCCCACTAAGTGGCTCTTTATGTCTTATAAAAAGCTCTAAAATAAAGCGGTTTATAAGCTCTAATTCCCCACTTGTTTTTAAAATTTCTTTTATTTTTTTATTAAAAGGAAGGCTTGCATCATCGGCTATCATTTGAGCTTTTATATAAGCAGTACTTAGTTCAGTTGTAACGCCCTGCTCTTTTAGAACTTCTAAAACTTCTAGTTCGCTCTCATACATCTTAAGTTTTTCATAGATAACGCTTAGGTGTTTAAGGGCTTCTTGATTTCTAGGGTTAAATTTGATGATTTCTAAAAAGATATTTTCCGCTTTTTTATAAAACCCCGCTTCATAGTACACCACGCCTAAATTTGTAAGGATTAGGTCTTTTTCTTTTTTGTTTTTTGTGCTTTGATTTGCGATGGTGTAAGTCTCTATCGCACTGTCAAAATCCCCGCTTTTAGTGTAGATATCAGCCAAAAGTACAAGAGTTTCAGTCTCTAAAGTTTTAAGAGTTTCCCTACTTTTTGAGCCGCCTTTTGAGTTAAATTTAGTGATAAACTCCTCTAGTTTGCTCTCTTTATCTTTTGTAGAAAACACGCCCCAAACATAGCTAAACAACGCTATGATAAAAGCGATACTCATCAAAACTATAAGTCCAAAAATGGGATCTCTATAATCTATAAAAAAATTTTCCAAATGCCTTAATTCCTGTTTTTTTAAATGAATTATAACAAAGTTTTTGTATAATAAACCTTATGATTAAAAAACAAAGTATTAATGCTCTTCTTGAACAAACAGATATCGTTGATGTTGTTAGCAACTACGTGAATTTACGTGCAAGTGGTAGTAACTTCGTGGGGCTTTGTCCATTTCACGATGATAAAAACCCAAGTATGAGCGTTAGTCCAAAGCTTAATATTTTTCACTGTTTTTCATGCAAGATGGGCGGGGATGCACTTAAGTTTATCATGGAGTATGAAAAGCTAAATTTCCCAGAAGCAGTTGAGAGACTTGCTAGCATGCAAAACTTCACCCTTGAATACACAGATGATAAAAACAGCTACAAGGAAGATAAAAAAATCCTTGAAATAGTAAATTCCTACTATAAAAGTAATCTTTACAGAAACAACCACGCGGTAAACTATCTCTATGAGAGAGGTTTTGATGATAGCTTGATAGCTAAATTTGAGCTTGGCTGGGCACCACTTTCACAAAACACTCTAAATTTACTTCAAAACGAAAACATAGAACCAAACGAAGCTTTAGACGTGGGCATTATCAAGTCAAACGAAAGGGGAGTTTATGCCTCTTTTATAGAACGCATCACTTTTCCTATCAAAAATCACACCGGAAAACTCATCGGTTTTGGTGGTAGAACCATCTCAAACCATCCTGCCAAATATGTCAACAGCCCTCAAAGTAGAGTCTTTGATAAATCAAAAGTTTTTTACGCTTATGACTTGGCAAAAGAGAGTATTTTTAAACAAAAAGAGATTTTCATAACTGAAGGCTATATGGATACTATCATGCTTCATAAAGCTGGTTACACCAACACCGTTGCCGTGCTTGGAACTGCTCTAACGGAAAAGCACCTGCCACTTTTAAGAAGAAGTGACGCTAAGATAGTTCTCTGTTTTGACGGCGATAGTGCTGGGATAAACGCAGCTTTTAAAAGTGCTGAACTTCTGATAAAAAACGAGCTTGACTCAAGTGTAGTTATCATACCAAACGGTGCTGACCCAGCGGATTTGGTTCAGGCAAGGAAGCTTAGAGAGCTTGAGAAAATCCTAAACACTAGGATAGAGTCAGGCGAGTTTATCATAAGAACTATAATTGATAGTTTTGATTTATCCCGCCCTATTCAAAAAAGCCACGCTTTAAGCGAAGTGCAGAAATTTACGGCAAATTTAAAGCCGGTTGTGGCGATTTCGTATCAAAACTTAGTTGCTAGGCTTCTAAATTTACCGGTTGAGAGTTTTAAACTTTCAAGCTTAAATATCAAAACCACCCCTAAATTTGAAGAGTCTAGACCAAGCTTTACTCGGCAAAAAGATTATCTAGAACTTCAAATTTTAAAAACTATGATGGTAAAAAAAGAGTTTTTAGAAAAAGCTAGAAGTAGCTTAAATAGCGAAATTTTCCTAACTCATAGATTTGAGTTTGAAGCTTTAATGGGTGGTGAAAAAACCCCTGAGCAAAGAGCGGCTTTAAGAGAGATAGGTATAGATGAGAGCATCGAAATTCTTTGGGAGTTTGGCAGTTTTTACGAAGCATTAAAACGTCTGATAATTAAAAACTATGAAAAGCAAATTTATGAGCTAAAACACTCAAATTTAGAAGATAAGCTTATAAAAATAGCTAAAATACAAAAAGAACTGAGAGAGTTGAAAGGAGCAAAATGAAAGCATTAGCACTATTTAGCGGCGGACTTGATAGCATGCTTGCGGTAAAACTTATAACCATGCAAGGCATCGATGTTACGGCACTTTATGTTGATATAGGATATAACTCAAAAGAGAGTAATTTTGAACTTTTAAAAGAGAGGGCTAGGACGGCTGGAGCAGACTTTAAAGTCGTGGATGTAAGGAGCAAATACTTACAAGACGTGCTTTTAAATCCAAAGTATGGATATGGAAAACATATGAACCCTTGCATCGACTGCCACGCTTATATGTTTAAAGCCGCACTTAATATGCTAGAAGATGAGGGGGCAAGCTTCATCATCACAGGTGAAGTTTTAGGGCAACGCCCGATGAGTCAGCGAAAAGAAGCATTAAGAAGCGTGGATAAACTAGCTGGTAACGAAAACGACCTAATCCTAAGACCGCTTTCTGCTAAACTTCTAGAGCCAACCACGCCTGAAATAAAAGGCTGGGTAGATAGAGAGAAGCTTTTAGGCATTAGCGGACGAGCTAGAAGTGTGCAGATAAAAATGGCTGAAGAGTTTGGGTTTGATGAGTATGAAAGCCCAGGTGGTGGGTGTTTGCTAACTATGGAAAACTTCGCAAACAAACTTAGAGATGCCATTAAATTTGAGGGGCTTGACACGCCAGATGATGGGGAAATTCTCAAATTTGGCAGACACTTAAGGCTTCCTGATGGTGCAAAACTCATAATCGGCAAAAGCCTAGACGACAACCAAAGACTAAGAGAGATTCACAACCCTAAATTTGTAGGCGTTTCACTTCCAAGTGGCGTGACTGGACCTTATAATTTAATAAGCAAAAATGCGAGTCCTGAAGACAAGCATCTTGCAGCAAAGCTTATCCTAGCTTACTCAAGGGGCGATAAACACAGAGCTCATGACATCTCTGTGGACGGCGAAAAGCTTAGCGTTTTTCCATTTGAGAGTAAAGACGAAGCACAGAAATATTTTGTTGGGTAAATTTTGTTTTTAGCTCGTCGAAAACCGAGCTAAAAACAATTAAACTTTAAATTTGGCTTGTTTTATTTATTTATAAGAAAGTAATTGGTATAATTACTTTCTTTTTTTAGAGTGTCAAGGTAGCTCAGCTGGTTAGAGCGCTGGTCTCATAAGCCGGAGGTCGAGAGTTCAAGTCTCTCTCTTGACACCATTTTTATATAATTTCAGTTATTTATACCCACTTTTAATTATTTTTAACTCTTTAAAGCTATTTGACAAGACTCTTAAATTCCATTTTTATATTTGGCTCAATGGAACTTAAGCGGATTTTCTCTTATTAATTTTAATAATGTTTTATACAAATCTTTATTATCTTTTTTAATATTATACCTATACTCACACTCTTTTAAGTGCAGGATAAAATTATCTCTTTTAATTCCTTTAAATTTGCTTAGTCTGTGTTTACAGTAGCCCCAAAAGTTTTCTATTCCATTTATATGATTTCTACCATTTGCAAACTCATCTTTACAGTGTTTTACTCTATAGTGCTCTTTAGCACCATAATCCACAAGTCCATCATAAGCCTGAGTAAATTGTGCTTTTATCTAATTCACTAAACTGCATTAGAATAGGCAACAACTCTTTACTAGAGCAATTCTTGACAATTTGAGTGTATACATAGCCATCTCTTTTAAGCATTCCAAATACAGGTGTTTTATTAGATGCACCTCTACCTCTTTTACCACGAACTCTTTTAGCTCCAAAGTAACTCTCATCTATCTCTATCTCACCACTAAATTTACTTATATTTTCACACTCATTCATCATTAAAGTTCTAATTTGTTTAAATATTTTACCTAGTGTTTTTTCTGAAACACCTGTTAGTTCTGATATTTTAACTGCCTCTATATCAAGACAGAAATAATTTAAAATTTCTCTAAATTAAGGCTTTGAAATTCTTGAACGATATATATACTTGTTTTTCATCGATGGAATCATAGTTTAAGGCTCCTTTATTGGAGCTTAAGTTCCATTGAGCCTTATATTTTTCTTGAGCAGGTAAATTTTTTGTATAGTTTTTATAAAAGATGTTTATAAGAAAAAAGAGAAATTTGAACTACTAAAATTTATAAGTAGTTCAAATTTAGTATTAGTTTTTAAAAATCCTACCCTTGCCACCACGAGATTTAATGATTTTCTCCGCAACAACTTCCAAAACAGGGTAGTTTCCTTTTGGTCCAAAAGCTATATAGCCAGCAGTATACTGGTCGTTTATATCTTTGTCATCATAGTCAAACGGTAAATAAGTTCCACCCGCCATTCTGACTATCTGCATAGGTGCACTTATGTCCCAAGGGCTTACATATGAGCCAAATGCACTATCAGTCCAGCCAGCAGCAACGTGACACAGACTTAAAGCTCCTGAGCCGGTTCTTCTAACAGATGAGAACTCCATAGCAAACTCATGGAAAATTTCAAGTGCTAACTCTTTGCCATCGGTTTCTATATCAAGTGCTGTTGGATAGCCTGTTATTAGCGTAGCAACTTTAGGTGGCAGGGCGTCTTTTGTTTTTAAAATTTCGCCGTTTAGATAAGCTTTTTCATCATCTGCTGAGAAAAGATTATCCGCCATAGGGTCATACACCGCACCAGCTACCATTTTATCATCTACCGCAACCCCAACAACCGCACAGAAAAACGCTAGTCCTTGCACGAAATTTGACGTTCCATCAATCGGGTCTATATACCAAGTGATTTTTGAGTCGCCTTCTAAAGTACCTGACTCTTCGCCGATGATTAGCCCGCTAGGATTGTATTTTTTAATAAGAGCTATGATTCTTCTCTCACACTCTTTATCGTGCAGAGTTACGAGGTCGTGTTGATCTCTTTTTTGTTCAAACTCTACATTTGAGCGAAAAACCTCTCTTAGATAATCCCCCACGCAAAGCACAGCTTCTTCAGCTATTTTTCTTAACTCTTTTGGATTTAAATTTTCATTTATTATTTCACTCATTCCTGCTCCACTCTTCTTTTTAAAGCCTCTAATAGCTGGGTTGGGTCTTCAACTACCAAATCAGGCTCAACATAGACTTTAAAAGGTCTAGCTGCAAGGTTTGGCACTTCCATAAGAACTGATGCTCCAGCATTTGCTCTTTTGCCGCAAAGCACATCTCTATCATAGTGGTCACCTACATACCAGCACTCACTCGCATCTACGCCTATCGCATCAGCTGCTTTTGTAACAAGCAAGGGGTTTGGTTTTCTAACCCCTGCTTCATCTGAGTAAATTTGATCTTTAAAATAGCCGTCTAGTTTATGCTCTACTAAGTAGTCTCTACGCATCTGCCCAGAAAGTGCGTTTGAAGCGATAACTACAGGAATACTGTTCTCCTTGCACCAAATAAGTAGCTCTTCCATGCCATCTCTTACTATTCTCATGTCAGACAGATATGAAATTTGATAGCAAATTTCGCTTACATGGCTTTTTAACGCCTCTCTAGCTGCGTCTCCCCAGTCAGCCGCTATAAAATCCAAAATAAACTCTTCATGGCTATGCTCTCTTGGAAATCTAGTACGAGCCACTGCATTTCTCCATAGCTTTGCAGCTGTTTGTCCTGCTACCAAGTCAGTATAAATTCTCTCACTATCAACATCAACAATTTCTTGTATAAGGCTTACAACCTCATCTTCCCAGCCACTTCGTGATTTAGTCTCTACAATAACTCCGCCAAAGTCCAAAATAAGACCTTTTGGTTTTATTAAGCTCATAGCTATCCCTTCGCGTTTTTTAAAGCCTCTAGTAGTTCAACTGGATCTTGAACTATTAAATCAGGCTCTACATAAACTTTAAACGGTCTAGTTGCAGCATTTGGCACTTTCATAAGAATTGATGCTCCAGCATTTGCTCTTTTACCACAAAGCACGTCTCTATCGTAGTGGTCGCCTACATACCAACACTCTTCAACATCTATGCCAATTGCATCTGCTGCTTTTTGGACAAGCAAAGGGTTTGGTTTTCTAACCCCTGCCTCATCTGAGTAAATCTCTGCTTTAAAATAGTGGTCTAGTTTATGCTCTATTAAATAGTCCCTATGCATCTGCCCACATAATGCGTTTGAAGAGATAGCCACAGGAATATTTTCTTTTTCGCACCAAAGAAGAAGCTCTTCCATACCATTTCTTGTTACTCTGCTTTCAGCTAGATATACAACTTGATATGAAATTTCGCTTACATGGCTTCTTAGTGCCTCTCTAGCCGCGTCTCCCCAGTCAGCCGCTATAAACTCTAAAACAAACTCTTCATGAGTAAGTTCTGGCGGAAATTTAGGACGACTCATCGCGTTTCTCCATAGCTTTGCAGCTGTTTGTCCTGCTACTAAGTCATTGTAAATTCTCTCGCTGTCAATATCAACAATTTTTTGTATAGATTTTACAACTTCACCTTCCCAACCGCTTAGTGCCTTAGTCTCTACAACAACCCCGCCAAAGTCTAAAATAAGACCTTTTGGTTTTTTTAAGTTATGACTCATTAAACTACCCTTATCTATGACTAATTCTCCAATCATCTTTTACAATTTCTCTATTTTTCCAGTCGTTGCTAGCACCTTCTGATTTAAAGAAAAATACATTTTCTCTATGTTTGCCTGAATTTGATGGATCATCTGGCTGTACAATAGATAAATTCGCTGAGTATTTTCCATCTCCAATCTGTGGTTTAATACCCTCTTCTGTCATTGCAAAGTGAACGAAAAGTTTAGCTGCATTTTGGTTTTTAGAGTTTGTAGCTATAACTATATTTTTTGGTGCTGCGATTCCAACCCATGGTTTAAGACCCTCACAAACGCCGTGTTTATAGCCTTTTGTTTCAATATTTCTAAATTTTGAAGAAGCCATAAGTCCAACTGGCGGTTCTTTTTGGTTAGGTGCACCAACAGCAGCAGAGATATCTTCGTTTGAGTTTGTTAAGATAGGGTTATTTTTCGCAAGCATATCTACCCACTCTTTACTTGCTGATTTACCTTTGTAATCTTTACCAAAATGCTCTTTATATGCCTCTCTCATCTCATCTTCACCAAATTGCTCCATTTGTGAGAACCAGTCAAGGATTTTTACCGCTGATTCAGGGTCTTCTAAAGCAACTTTATTTTTCCATTTTTTATCAGTTAGTTCCCATAGGTTTGAAATAGGGCAACTATCATAAACTTCTGTATTGTATGACCAAAAGTTTGGATCGTTTACAAGGGTTAGAGGGTTTTGTTGCGTCTCATCAATGTCTTTTTGTAAATCAGCAGGAACCCAGCTATAAACATACCCTTCTGGTAGTAAAATATTTGTTAAAGCCGCTAAATCTTGAAACGCTATAACATCACCTTGAACGTTTTTAGACTTACCTTCTTCTATGATTTTTCCTAAAGCATCTTCGGTTCCAACTTTAACACCAGTTGTTTTTATACCGTATTTTGCTTCAAATGCTTCTGCCATTTTTTTAACAGCAGATGAGTTATCATAAACTGTTAAAGAGCCCTCTTGCTTCGCAGCTTCAATCAATTTTTCAAGATTAAAATCAGCATCGATTTGTGATTTTGTCACATCTGCAGCAAAAACTGAACCAACACTTAAAGCAACTGCTAAACTTATAGCACTTAAACTTTTAAAACTTTTTCTCATAACATACTCCTTTAATTAAAATTTGTTTCAACTCTGTTTGTATTTTTATCAAACACAAGCACATGCTCAGGTTTTCCCCAAGCTGTAACTTTCTGACCGATAGTAAGGTCTGGTGCTCTAGTCGTTACACCAAAATAGTGATTTACTCCATCAGTTACTTCTATTATCCACGACCCACCAGTTGGCAAAAGTCCTGATACTTGAAAATCCACACCAAGAGCGTCTTTTGGCATCTCATCTCTACTTGTGAAGTTCATATTCTCAGGTCTTACTCCAGCAGAAGCTCCTTTGAGATTATGCATTTTAAGCCAAGCTTCTAGCTGTCTTTTTGGATCATCTTCTATACTCATCTCTATGATATTTAGGGGAGGTGAGCCCATGAACTCCGCTACAAATCTGTTTACAGGTTTTTCATAAATTTCCATCGGCGTTCCAATTTGCTGGATTACAGACTCATTCATAACAACAATTCTAGTTGCCAAAGTCATAGCTTCCCATTGGTCGTGAGTTACGAAAATCATAGTAGCATTAGTGTCTCTGTGAATTCTTTGAAACTCAGCTCTCATCTCAAGTCTAAGCCTAGCATCAAGGTTTGATAACGGCTCATCAAGAAGCATAATATCGCACTTTGTAGCAAGTGTTCTAGCGATTGCAACACGTTGCTGTTGCCCACCTGAAAGTTCAGACGGGTATCTGTCAGCATATTTTGTGATTGAGAGTTTTTCTAACACACTATCAACAATCTCTTTTGTCTCTTCTTTTGAGAATTTTTTAATCTCTGGTCCAAAAGCTATATTTTCTGCAACTTTCATATGAGGCCAAAGTGCGTAGTTTTGAAAAACAACGCCTAAGTCTCTTTTTTCAGTTATTACATGAAGAGAGTTTTCTGTATCATCAACAATCTTATCTTTTATCTTTATAGTTCCTTTTGTTGGGTTTTCAAGACCTGCAATCATCCTTAACATTGTTGATTTACCACACCCTGAAGGCCCTAGCAAACAGAGAAACTCACCTTTTTCTATACTAAGACTAACATTATTTACCGCAGGTTTTTTCATACCTGGATAGACTTTATAAATATTTTTTAATTCTATTTCACTCATTTTTTTCCTTTTCTTAACCGCCCATTCCACTTGCCAAATCAGCTTTTAATAGCTTCTTAGCAGCCCAAGTTCCAAATAGTGCGATAGCACAAATTAGCACCGTAACTCCGTTTGCCATTTGGTCATAGCTATTATCAATCAAATCCATTGAAAGCGTTGTTAAAAGCTGTGTTCCAGGGGTTGCTAGAACTATAACTAATGATAGCGTTTGAACTCCTGATACAAATGGAAGCAAAATCGCTGAAGCAAGAGCTGATCTTTGGATAGGCAGAACTATTCTATACATTCTTTTAGTCCACCTAGCACCTATAACCTTCGCAGCATCTTCAGCGTCTTTTCCCATCTGCGACATAGCAGAAACCCCAGCCCTTGAAGCAAACGGCATCTCATCAAGTATCATCGCTAAAATTAAAATCGCTGACGTTCCATAAAGTGCAGGAATTGGTCCTCTACTAACTGCAAAAACTGTTATTAAAGCCACACTGAACGCGATTCCAGGAACTAAGTAAGGCATAAAAGTTAATGTCTTAAGCGTAGCACCTAGCCATTTCCAAGGTGATCTAACTGTTACATAACCAACAAGCATTCCAAGTACGCCTGTACAAACAGAAGCTACTCCAACAAATAAAATGGTGTTTCTTGCAGCGTCCCAAGTTCTAGGGTTCAGTAAAATACCTTCTTTAAAGCTTTCAAAAGGTAAGTTCTGTCCAATCCAATAATCAATCGTAAAGTTACTAAGCGTGAAAACACCAGGGGTTTTCATGATGGTTGAAAGTATCAACACAAACAATGGGAAAACAACAGAGATAATCAAATACCCAATAACTAAAGTTAGCATAAGATTTTTGGTTGATTTTAGCTCTGTTAGTTTTGTTGAAAAACTCTTACCAGCCATAGTAGTAAATCTTTTCAGGTTCTTTAAGAAAAAGAAATCTACCATGAGTGAAAGTGCTCCGATAAATACCATAGCAAGTGCTATAACAGCAGCCACACCACGCCCACTAGGATCTCCATACTCTTGATAAAGAGTTGTTGCTAAAACTTGAAATTTAACAGGCTTTCCTAAAGTATAAGTTACACCAAAGTCGCCTATAACTTTGGCTACTATCAGCGTCGCAGCAGAGATGATGGCAGGCTTAAGAAGTGGTAAGAAAATGCTTATCACTCTTCTTTTGGCAGGTATGCCCATAGTTCTTGCAACTTCGTCTAAATCTTCTGGTATGTTTTTAATAGCATTTGAAACTAGTAAGATTACAAAAGGGGTTAAATTTAGAGTAAAGATTACAACGATTGGCAAAAACCCATAAGCAACCCAATCTGGCGGAGTCCAACCTAAGTTCTCCATCCATCCAAGTCCTCCACCAACTTGTCTGTTTTTAAAAATAGTTTTCCAAGCAAGTGCAAACGTCCAAGAAGGAATCATATAAGGAATGATAAGAGCAGTTGCAAACCATGCTCTATGAGGAAGATCTGTCCTAACTAGCAAGAACGCTAAAGGAACACCAAAAAGTAAAGAAAGAAAAATAGTTACAGTAGCCAAGCCAAGTGTGTTTAAAAGTGGTTCCCAAAAGATAATACTAGAAACTCTTGAGGTAAAAACTCTTTCCAAATAGTAAGTTGTAAAGTCGCCAACTTCGCCACCCGTGCGAAAACTCTCCCCAACTCCAACCTGTACCGATGAAATAAGCAAGCCTATAACCGGCGCCAAAATAGTATATATAAAAAATGCTACTAAAACCAAACCCAAAATAGTTGCTGGGTTTTTCATAGAAATTTTAGTACGATATAAAGAAAATGGATTCATCTTAAATTTCTGATTCATAACTCCGCTTTGCTGAAAATTTTTGAACCGAATGCTATCTAACTTTGATTACAAAATGGAAACATTTTTTTACAAAAGCCGATATATCGACACTTTCAAGGTATTTTTATAGCAGTGTTAAAATAAAATATTTCTTTTTGCAACACCATTTCTTTAAATTTAAATAAGTATTGGTAATAATTTTATGCATATTGCCGCTATATTTAGAATAATAATGTGCAGTTTAATGCCATATCTTTACACCATCATCTTGAACTATAAAAAATTTACTTAACAAATGTATAAATTCAGCATATTATTACTATTCTTAAGGTAAAATTACGTGCAAAAAATAGTATTTAGAGATAATATTTTTTAGATACTATTATCACTTAGGAGGGAAATAATGGGTACAGTTTCAAGTGTTAAAACTTTTGCACCGCCAAAAGATGCTTGGGGTACAGAGGCTGAGTTTGAAGGAACTTATAGAAAAGGTGAGTTAAGAGGCATCATCAAAATAGACCAAGATAGATGTACAGGCTGTGATACCTGTAGTGCGTTTTGTCCAACAGATGCGATAAAAGGCACACTAGGAGTTGCTCATGCGATTGATGATAACAGATGCGTTACCTGTGGACAATGTTTAACAAACTGTCCGTTTGGGGCGATTGAGCAGATGAGTTTTGTGGATATGGTTATGGAAAAGCTTGATGATCCAAAAGCTTTTGTTGTAGCTCACCCAGCACCAGCTGTTAGAGTTGCTTTAGCAGAGGAGTTTGGAGCAGAGCCAGGAAGTGTTACTATAAATAAAATGTATAACGCTTTTGTAAAAGCTGGCTTTCATATGTATGATGTAAACTTTGCAGCAGATCAAACTATCTTAGAAGAAGGAACAGAGTTTATACATAAAGTAAAATATTGGCTTTTAGGTGAGAGAAGTGAAGAGTTAGCACATGTTGCAAAACATCCTTTCCCGCACTTTACAAGCTGCTGTCCTGCGTGGATAAGAAATGCTGAAATTTTCCACCCAGAGCTTTTACCACACATTTCAGGTGCTAAGTCGCCTATCCAAATGGGCGGGGCATTAGCAAAAACTTGGGCACCAAAATTTGTATGGAACGTTGACCCAAGAGATGTTTATATGGTGTCTATTACTCCGTGTACAGCTAAAATCTTTGAGGCTAGTAGACCTGAGTTTAACTCAGCATGGGAATATCTTGTAAGAAATGGTGAAATTCCAAGCGATACACCAAGCTTCCAAGACATAGACGCTGTTTTAACAGCAAGAGATATCGCAACTTTACTTAAGAAAAAAGGTATAAACCCACTTGAGATGTCAGATGAGTATGAAAACGAAACTATGAACGTCTATACAGGCGGGGCAACTATCTTTGGAAATAGTGGCGGAGTTATGGAAGCAGCTTTAAGAACGGCTTACTTTATACTAAGTGGAACAGAGCTTAAAAACCCTGACTTAACACCAGTTAGAGGGTATGATAAAGACTTTGTTGAAGCAACTATCCCAGTTCCTCTAAAAGAGTATGATGGAAAAGTCATAGATGTTAAAGTTGCTGTTGTAAATGGTGCTTCTAAAAACATAGATAAAATAGCAAAAGAACTTGTAAGTGATAAAAACAAATATCACTTTATAGAAGTTATGAACTGCCCAGGTGGCTGTGTAAATGGTGGCGGACAACCTGTTAGAACGATGGGAACATCGTGGCTACACCCACTTTTACCACTTCCAGTAAGAGCATAGAAGGAGAAAAAAATGGCAAAATATGTTGAGAAAAAAGTAAGTTCTATATTTAGTAGAAGAGATTTTTTAAAAGTTGCTGGAGTTGGGGTATCTGCTATAGCAATCAGCGGATACGCTTTAACAGATATAGTTAAAAAAAGAAAGTCATACATAGCACTTCGCCAAGAAGGTCTGTATAAAGACGACAAAAGACTTCAAAAAGTAAACTTAACAGCGTCTCATCAAAACCCAAGTGCTTTAAAAGTCTATGAAGACTTAAAAACAGCACCTATGGGCGAAGTGGCAAAAGAGCTTTTACACACACACGTCTATGTAGATAGAACAAATTTAGCATTAGGAGCAAGTCATGCATGATAAAGTTTTAAAATTTCCTTTTAGCGAAAGAATGTTTCACAATGTAAATTTAATCACTTGGATGATACTTGCTTTTAGTGGTATCATCATATACTTTGGTTGGATAGATGAGTCAAGTGTTAAGTTTTGGATGGATTTACACATTTACGTAGCTGTAGTTTTTACTGCGAATTTCTTTGGTTTTGCAATACTAAATTTAGATAGATTTGCTTTAATGCTAAGAAATTTACTTATCTGGGACAGAGATACATTTGCTTGGTTTAAAAACTTTGGTGGCTATCCAAAGAAAATTCTTGGTATAAACTTTGGACCAGAAGAGGTTGCACCACAAGGTAGATTTAACGCTGGACAAAAACTAACATATCTATTTTTTATCTTTATGATATTTGCACTTATCGTAACAGGCTGGGTACTTTACGCTCTAGCTCCGGTTGTTGGAAAAACGACTATCGTTTATATGTTTAACTTCCACGTTTGGGGCTCGATAATTACCACAGTACTTGCTGTATGTGCACATTTCCCAATGGCACTTTTAAATATGGAAGATTTCAAAGCGATGTTTGGAAATGGTGAAGTTTCACTAGAAGGTGCTAAAGAGCACTCTCCAAAATGGGTTGAAAACGACCTTGTAGAGATAAAAAAGTAAAAGGATAAAATGATGGGATGGACACAAGATAGGTTAGCAGAGATTAAAAAGTGGGAAAAAGAGTGCAAATGGGAAAACTTCGTTGATGAGGATTTGATTCATAATCTTATCAAATCAACAGAAAACCCAAGTAAAGAAAGAGTTTTATCTATCATAGAAAAGGCAAAAGCAAACGCCACGACGGGCACGATGCTAAGTCTTGAAGATACTGCTGTTTTACTAAACAACAAAAACAAAGAACTAGATGAGGAAATTTTCAAAGCTGCTACTTATATCAAAGAAGAAGTTTATGGAAATAGGATAGTTCTTTTCTCGCCACTTTATATCGCTAGCCCTTGTGTCAATGACTGTGAGTATTGTGGCTTTAAAGCTTCAAATAGCTCACTTGTCAAAAAAATCCTAAAAAATGATGAGATAAAAAGTGAAGTAGAAGCACTTTTAGATAGTGGGCAGAAGCGTTTGATAGCTGTTTATGGCGAACATCCAAAGAGTGATTATAAATTTATAGCACAAAGTGTTAGAGAAATTTATAGCGTTAAAAAGGATAAAAGCGAGATAAGAAGGGCAAATATCAACGCTGCCCCGATGTTTGAGTATGAATACAAAGCGATAAAAGACGAAGGAATTGGCACATATCAAGTCTTTCAAGAAACTTATCATAGAGAAACTTACGAAAAAGTCCATCCGCAACACACCCTAAAAGGACAGTATGAGTGGAGACTTTTTGCACTTCATAGAGGGCTAAATGCTGGGCTTGAAGACGTGGCACTTGGTATTTTGCTTGGGCTTTATGACTATAGATTTGATGTTTTAGCAATGCTAAGTCATGCATATAGCTTGGAGCGTTACTTTGGAATTTCAGCTCATACTATGAGTTTTCCACGTATTAAAGATACTTCAGCAACCTGTAGCACCGACAATTCTTATCTAGTAAATGATGAGGACTTTTTAAGAATCATCGCTATTATTAGGCTTATGTGTCCATTTACAGGAACAATCCTAACAGCAAGAGAAGAGCCAGAACTTAGAGATATAGCACTTAAAAAATGTGGAATTTCCCAAACCGATGCTGGAACAAACATAGGCATTGGCGGATACTCACAAACAAAAACTAAAAATGATTTGTCTAACCAACAGTTTAAAATAGGCGATAACAGAAGCATAGATGAGTTTATTTTAAGCATCATCAAAGATGGCAGGTTGCCGTCATTTTGCACGAGTTGCTATAGAGAAGGCAGAACTGGCGAAAACTTCATGCCACTAGCTAAAAACGCAACGATAAAATACCTCTGTATCCCAAATGGAATTTTAACTTTCAAAGAGTACATTAGAGACTACGCAAGTGCGGAAGTTAAAGAAATAGGCGAAAATGTCATCATCCCAAAATATCTTGGAATGCTAAAAGAAAACTTGCCAAAAGTTGCCCTAAAAGTTGAAGAGATGCTAAAAGAAATAGAAAATGGCGGAAAAGACGCACATCTCTAACCTTATAAAAAAAGCCTATGAAACCCATAGTCTAAGCCTTGATGAATGCACTGAAATCTTAAAAAGCAAGAGTTGTGATAACGAGCTTTTTGAGTTTGCAAATTTAGCTAGGATTAAATTTAGCAAAGAGAGCGTTCATCTAAAAGCTTTGATTGAAATTTCAAACTACTGTAAAAATAGCTGTTTTTACTGCGGTCTAAGAAAACAAAATAGAAATGTTAAAAGATACAAACTCACTAAAGAGCAAATTCTCTCTACCGCTAAAGAAGCTGTAAATTTAGGCTATAAAACCATAGTTTTACAATCTGGCGAGAGCAGAGTTTACAGCACTAGTGAGATGTGTGAGATAATCTCTAGCATTCACAACTTTGGTGCTAGAGTAACACTAAGCCTAGGTGAAAAAAGCTTTGATGAGTATAAAGCTTACAAAGAGGCAGGAGCAAATCGTTATCTACTTCGTATAGAGACAACAGATGCCAACTTATACAGCAAACTTCATCCAAAAATGAGCCATAAAAACCGCTTTCTTGCTTTGGAAAATTTACAAAAATTAGGCTATGAAACGGGAAGCGGGATGATAGTTGGGTTTCCTTGTCAAGATGAGAGAATGATAGCAAAAGATATTTTGTATTTTAAAGAACAAAACTTTGATATGATAGGCGTTGGACCTTTTATCCCGTGTGAAAACACGCCATTAGCAAATTTCAAAACTGATAGTTTTTTACTCTCACTAAAAGCTATGGCGATTATCAGACTTCTAATGCCAGAAATCAACATCCCCGCAACAACTGCTATGGAAACACTTTGCCAAAACGGCAGAACAATGGCTTTGCAAAGCGGTGCAAATGTCGTCATGCCCGCAGTTGCTGAGTATGAATATAGAAAAGACTATCTAATTTATCCAAACAAAGTTACGCAAAACTGTGCTTTAAAAGAGCAAATTTTAGAAGTCTCGTCTGAGGTTTTAAAAGCTGGTTTTTCTATCTCAGACAACCACGGAGATAGTGTATTTTTTGAAAACAAACAAAGGAAAGTTTATGAATAAAACCCCAAATTCTTTGCGTTTTACTATAGGAATTTTCGGCTCTACAAATGCCGGTAAATCCACACTTTTAAACGCACTTGTAGGTGAGAGTGTCTCTATAACCTCAAGCGTTAAAGGCACGACAACAGATAGTGTGAAAAAAGCTTACGAGCTTGAGGGCGTTGGGGCAGTTCTTTTCATAGACACAGCTGGACTTGATGATGAGAGCGAACTTGGAAAAGAGAGAGTTAAAAAAGCAGTTACCGAGATAGATAGGGTTGATTTAGCCATCGTTGTTTTGAAAAACGAAGCTTTAAACGAGCAAGAGACTACGCTAGTTAAAAAACTTAAAGAAAAGCAAATAGAAACGCTCTTTGTTATAAATAAATTTGATGAGAGTTTAGTAAATTTGAGCTTAGAAAACAGTGTAAGTTTAAATTTATTAAAAGATAGCGTTGATGAAATTTACACTCACATTAAAAAAATCTTTGATAAAAAAAGTGAAAAAAGAGAAATTTTTGATGGGGTTTTAGGCGAAAATGAGCTTGTAGTTTTGATAACGCCAATTGACGAAGCCGCTCCAAAAGGCAGGATGATTTTACCTCAAACTCAGGCTTTAAGGGATATTTTGGATAAAAAATCACACGCCTTTGTTTCGCAAAATACAAATATAGACGAACTTTTAGCAAATTTTAGCAAAAAACCAAATTTGATTGTAGCTGACTCACAGTACATCCAAGAAGTTGTAAAAACCTCCCCCAAAGAGCTTAAAATCACAACTTTTTCTATACTGATGGCAAGGCTAAAGGGCGACTTAAAAGGGTTGGTTGATGGTGCAAATATGCTTGATAGGCTAAAAGAAAATGATAAAATTCTCATAGCCGAGGCTTGCTCTCACCGCTACGTTGAAGGCGATATCGCAAGAACAAAAATCCCAAAACTTCTTGAAAAATATCTAGGTTTTAAACCAAATTTAACCTATACTTGTGGAAAAGAGTTTGGCGACATTGATGAGTTTAGCCTTATAATCCACTGTGGCGGATGTATGCTAAATAGAAAAACGATGCTAAACCGCCAACAAACCGCTAAAAACAAAAATATAGCCATAACAAACTACGGTGTTTTGATATCTAAAACTCAAGGCGTCTTGGATAGAGTTATAGAAATTTTTGATGAACTATAATTTTATCAAGCTATATTTTCTAAAACTTTGCTATGATTACGAAGCAAAAAAGGAGCTAAAATGAACGAGAATTTGAATGAAATTTTAAAGAATTTAGATGAGTTTTTAGATACTGTTGCCGCCTATCAGCTTGAAGCTAGAAAAAGTGGCTTTAAAATAGAGACAAAAAGTAGTAGTGTAGACTTCGTAACCGAAGTAGATAAAAAATCAGATGAGATGATAATAAATTTCATCAAAACAAACTATCCAACTCATCAAATTCTAACCGAAGAACACGGCGTTGTGGGCGATGAGAGTCCTTGGTGCTGGGTGGTTGACCCAATTGACGGAACTACAAATTTCATCCACTCTTACCCACTTCACTCCATCAGCGTTGGGCTTAAATTTAACGGTGAGAGAGTTTTAGGACTTGTAGTACTACCGGTTTTAAAGATGAAATTTAGCGCTATAAAAGGACAGGGTGCGTTTTTAAACGGCGAAAAAATTTCAGTTTCTAAAACAACAGAGCTTAAAAATGCTATCGTCTCAACCGGTTTTCCTTACAGTAGAGCGGTGGAAAACCCAAATTTAGAGTATTTTAATAAAATCATTAACCATATCGCAGGCATTAGAAGAAGTGGTAGTGCAGCGATAGATCTTTGTTTTACAGCGGCTGGATATAGCGATGCTTACTTTGAGTTTAATATTAATGAGTGGGATTTTTGTGCTGGTTGGCTGATATTAGAAGAGGCAGGCGGACATGGAAAATCACGTAAATTTGGACATAATACAATGTATATTTTCACAAACTCATACATTGATAACGCCCTAAATGAGAGGCTTTTTGGCTAGCTAAATCTCTCTTAGTTAATCTTTCCATCCCATTGGTTCTGTTTAAAAATGGTGATTATAAAAATATCGCCATTTTCCAGAATTTGAAAAGGCACTGTATAGCCTTTAAAAATCAAATCTCTTATATTTTCTTGATTTACTTGTAAATTTTTTCTGTGTTTTCGTGGCATAAATTCTATGTTGTTGATACTTCTAAACAGCTCATTTGCAAAGTTTTCATATCTTGTTTCGCCATCTTTTAATGTAATGTAGACTCTTATCTCTTCTAAGCTTTTGTCAAATTTGCTTGAAAAAACAATCATATTGAAATTCCATGTCTTTTTTTCATCTCTTCCATTGTATAAGTTTTAGCTGTGCCATTTTTGTAGTTTTCTATCTCTTCAAGTATCGTTTGGCGGATTTCATCATCATTCATAAGGCAAGGCTCATCTGTCTCATGTTTTTTAATCCAGTTTGCCATTATCTCTTTTGTTTTGTTGATAATGTCTCTCTGGCTTTCATTTAAACTATTTAAAAACTCACTGTTATATAGTAAAGTTGTAGTTTGCATTTTCACCCCTTTAAATTTGAAATATTATATAAAATCTTAGTTTTAAAACGGCTAAATTTATCTTCAAACAAAATTGATTAACTTTTATATGTTAAATTCAATCAAATTTAACAAAAAGGATAAAAGAGTTTGAAATTTGACCTGCATATGCACACCATTTATAGCGACGGAAGACCAACGCCACGCGAGGTTTTAGAGATAGCTAAGGCTAAAGAAATCGGCGTTAGCATAACCGATCATAACCAAATCAAAGGAGCAATTATTGCTCAAGATATCGCTATAAATGAAAACCTTCCATTTATCTGCGGGATGGAACTAGGCACGTGCGAGGGCAAAGAGATGCTTGTTTACTTTAGCGATGCGGGCGGAGCGGAAGAGTTTTATATAAAAGAAGTTGAGCCGTATTTAACAAACAGAATCACTAGGATAAGCCGTCCGATGTGGGAGTTTGTGGGCGAGAGATTTGCTGATATGAAAAAAGAGTATCAAATTTCATTTACCACTATACCTCATCCCTTTGGCGTTTTATATAAAAGCGTAAAGTCAGACGTGGAGCTTTCAAAAGAGATTTTAAACATGGTTGACGCGGTTGAAGTGATAAACGCTTCTATGAGCGAAAAAGCAAACCAAAAGGCCTATCTACTAGCAAAAGAGCTTAGTAAGTTTAAGATGGCTTCAACGGACGCTCACCTTAAAAAGTCCATCGGAAATGTCACGACTAAGGTTAAATTTGATGAAAACGGCGGGATTTTAAACACTGATATTTCGCACAACTTTCATCTTGATAGCCTCTTAACAACCAGCCTTTCACTTCTGCAAATCACTCAAAAAAACTTCACTCACTCTATTTTAAAAATGCAATGATTTTAGAAAAACTTCACTCTTTAAAAGAGTCAAAATATCAAGAATTTAGCCAAAAGTTAGTGCCGACAAGATTAGAAATCCTAGGTGTTAGGATGCCAAATTTAAGGGCTTTAGCAAAAGAAATCGCAAAAAGCAAAGACGCTTTTAATTTCATAAACTCACAAAAAGATGAAATTTACGAGCTTGTTTTGTTAGAGGGTTTAGTTATAGGATATCTAAATTTAGAACTAATTGAAAAACTAAAACTTTATGAAAACTACATAGAAAAGGCTGATAATTGGGCTTTGATAGACTCTGTGAAATTTAGCGGGGCGGATAAATTTAGCAAGGACGAAAAAGAGCTTTTGCTAAATCACATAAAAACTTGGCTAAAAAGTAAAGACGAAAACGGAGATGAAAACGAATTTATAGTCCGCGGGGGACTTGTAAATTTGCTCTATTATTTTGTGAGCTTAGAAAATTTAGAGTTCATCTTTAGCCTTAAATTTCAAAGCGGTAAATACTACATAACAATGGCTCACGCTTGGTTACTAGCAGAGTGTATGGCAAAATTTCCAAAAGAGACGCTAAATTTCATGCAAAATAGCTCTTTAGATAAAACAACTCACAACAAAGCGATTTCAAAAATGCGTGAGAGTTTTAGAGTTTCTGATAAAGATAAAAAATTACTATTATCATTAAAAAAATAAAATAAATATAAAAAATTACTATAAATATGCTATAATTTAGTATTGCATTAACTTAAGGAACCAATAAATGAAAAAATTTTTAACTGTTTTTTTACTGTTTCCATTTTTACTATTTGCTGAAGATATAGCTGTTGTAAAGATGGTAGAGGGGCACCCTATCGTAAGAAGAGGAAACGACACGATTAGCGTGAAAGTTGGTGATGTGCTTCAGGAAAAAGACATTCTTATAACTGATTCAGGATCAAAAATAGGTGCTATTTTTGATGATGGTAGCACGATAACTCTAGGAGAATCGAGCTTTTTAAACATCGAAGCTTATAAATTTAGCCCGATTGAAGAGAAGTATAAATTTAGCCTAAATTTAGACAAAGGGCAAATTCTTTTTGAGTCCGGGAAAATCGGTGACCTAGCACCTGAGAGTTTTGAGCTTAAAATTCCAGATGGGGCTATAGGAATTCGCGGAACTAAATTTTTGGTTAAGTTAAATTAAGGATTTGTAATGGAAGTTTTTTTATCTATGGCTGCGATAATTTTTGGTCTTACTTTAGGCGTTGAAAAAACAGAGATAGTTCTTTTAGATAGTGATAAACCATCAGCTATCGAAGTTAATACAAAAGATATAAATAGCACTCTTGATGTCCCAAACTCTTTTGTTGGTATCTCAAATATCAGCTCCGCTAAACAAACAACTCTTAGTGATGATGAGATAAATGATAGATATGGAAACTTAATAAAAGCAGGTGTTAAACCAGCAATATCATACCTTCTCTATTTCACAGAAGGTGATAGTTTAGATGATGCTTCTCTTGCTAAACTGGATGAGATAAAAGCTACGATTAAAAAGCGTAAACCTTGTGCAGTCTCTATCATCGGACATACTGATACTGTAGGAAGCGATAAATTAAATGAAAAACTCTCACTTAAAAGAGCTCAGCGGGTATCGGAAATTTTTAAAAATGAAGAGATGGTTAAAATGGAAGTTTTATCATTTGGCGAAAAAGACCTTCTTATAAAAACAGCAGATAATGTGTTTGAGCCTAAAAATAGAAGGGTTGAAATTCAAATAAGATAATAAAATGAAAAAGTTTTATGGGTTTTTAGCCTTATTAGTTGTTGCTCTTATAATCTGTTTTGCTTTTGCAAAAAGTTCTTTCATCCCATTTTTTGACTATAGGATTTATAGTTTTTTAAAAAAAGAGCCAGACTTAAGCAAACCTTCAAGCTCTGTTGTTGTTATAGAGATAGATGAAAAAAGCTTAGTTGTTTTTGGGCAGTGGCCATGGAGCAGGATAGTTTTAGCAAAACTCGCCCAAGAAGTCCTGCTTGCAAAACCAGCTGCTTTAGGGATAGATATAATCTTTGCTGAAAAAGATAGAACATCTCTAAGAGAGATAGAAAAATTTTATCAAAACATCCTTGGATATAAAATAGACACTAGCGATGTTCCTAGTTCATTGCAAGATAGCGACCAAATTTTTGCAAGCTCACTTAAAGCTGGAAATAGCGTCTTAGCATTTTTTGCAGGGCAGAGAAATATTTTATATAATTGCAACAATATCACTACAATTAAGTCAAGCCAAACTTTTCCACACCTTAACTCTACGCAAAATCTAACTTGTAGCTATCCTGCCATTAATGTTTCAGCTAGTGCAACTGGTTTTATCAACGCATCACCACAAGATGGCTTTTTGCAAAGCACTAGCTCTTTTATGAACTATAAAAATGAGCTAATTCCCTCTTTAACTATGGCTATGCTTTTAAAGGTTGATCCGAATTTAACCCTAGAAAATGATTCTAAACACAGAGGTTTAGTTGTAAATTTCTTAAGCGATAAAATAAAGCTAAATGAAAAGAGTGAGACTCTAAACACCATCTATCCACCTAATAAATTTAAACGCTTTTCAGCTTCTGATGTTTTACTTGGGAATGTGGATTTAAGCGAATTTAGCGGTAAATTTGTTCTTTTAGGTGCTACTGCTATGGGGCTTTACGATAAATTTACGGACTTTGATGGAAATGTAAATCCAGGAGTCTACTATCACGCTTCTTTTTTAGAAAACTTTTTAACCAACAACCTTATAAGCCAGCCAACCTACTATCAAAAAGCAAATTTGATTCTTTCTTTTATAGTTCTTGTTTTTATAATTTTTGTTTTAGTTAAAGTTGGGTATTTTTATGGGCTTTTATTAACTTTATTTTTTATACTCATATCTTTTATTTTCGGGTATAGTTTTCTTGATAAAAACATCTATCTCTCTATAGGCTACTTTATAGCACCGCTCATTGTTGTATTTTTAAATTTATCTCTAATTATTGCAGCTGTAGGCTACATTAAAAACAGAAAATTTTTAAAAGAACTAGACGCAGCTCATGGTGCAACCATAGATAGTATGATTACTGTGATTGAGGGTAAAGATTTTGAAACTGGTGGGCATATAGTTAGAACTAGAGAGTATGCTAGAGCTCTTGCTACTTATCTCTATAGGCAAGGTCTTTTTAAAGAGATAGTTGATTTAAAATATATAGAAACTCTTGCTCAAGCAGTTCCACTTCACGACATCGGCAAGGTTGGAATTCCTGACAATATCCTAAGAAAAAAAGGCTCTTTAACTGAAGAAGAGTGGAAGATCATGAAACGACATGTTGAGTATGGCAAAGAGATAGTAGAAAAAGCAACTCTTATCTCTGATAATAAAAATATCTTTTTAAACATCGCTCTAAATATAGTCTACACTCACCATGAGAGATGGGATGGTTCTGGATATCCAAGGGGCTTAAAAGGCGAGGAAATTCCACTTGAAGGAAGAATTATGTCGCTAGTGGATGTATATGATGCACTAACATCAAAAAGAACATATAAAGAGGCTTATTCTTTTGAAAAAACAGAAGAGTATATAATAGAAAATAGTGGCAAGCACTTTGACCCTGTCTTGGTGCTTGCTTTCACTAAAATAAAAGATGAGTTTAAAAAAATAAACCTTGAAAACAAGGACTAATTAAAGACCTATCATCCTTAGAAGTCCGCTTAGACCGCTTCTTTTTCTTTCATTGTTTATAAACTCGTTATAAGTCATTCTCTGCTCTTTTAGAATTTTCTTAAGCTCAGCTTCGCCTGCAAAAAGCCCACCTTCTTGCTCAGCCTCTACAATCCTTCTATAAAGCGGTTCAACTTTTTTAATCGTATCTCTTGCTGCTGCCTTTCTAAAAGCTCTATAGCCGATAGGTTCGCCAGTTATTTCATTTTTTAAAATTTCAAAATCTGTCACAACCCAGTAGTATCTTCCACTTTTTGCCATATTTTTAACAACAGCACACATATTTTGCCCGTTTTGAATTTGATCCCACATAATCTTAAAAATAGTTCTTGGCATATCAGGATGACGAACTATGTTGTGAGGACTTCCCACAAGCTCTGATTCGCTATACCCTGAAATGTTTATGAAATATATATTTGCACCAGTAATTATCCCCTTTAAGTCCGTACTACTTATAAAATATCTTTTCGGGTCTAATTCAATCTCTTCGTCTATCGGTGTTGGTTTTATTCTCATTTTTATATCCTTAAGGTAAAATATAACATTTTAATATATTTTTGCTTAAAAGCAATTATATTAGCATAGTTTAAGGTGAAATAATAACAAATTTACTTATAAATTTATCTTATCTCATCACCCATATATCTCTTTCTTTTAGCCTCTTTTATCTTAGCTGTCTCAACTAAGATAAATCCATCGGCACAATCTTCAAAATCCCTATCTATACCAAAGTCTAAAAACTGCACTCCTCCTTCTTCGCAAAGCTCACTATACTGTTTATACAGAGTTGGAACTGATAAATCAAAGTTCGCAAGACACTCTCTTAAGATTTTAAAATCCTCGTCATAGTTTTCCCCAACAAAAATTTCATCCAACTCTCTTTTTTCTCTCTGCCCTATAAAATACTGATCTTTTGATACAACAACCCCTTCTTCTGCTGTAAAGTGCTTTTTATAAAAATATATCATCATATCTCTAGCCGTTTTTGGATAGCTTGCACTTATACTAACAGGTCCAAACATAAACTTTGTTTCAGGATATTTTTTAAGATACGCACCGATTCCATACCAGAGATAATCTAACGCCCTAGTTCCCCAAAACCTTGGCTGAACAAAGCTTCTACCAAGCTCGATAGAGTCTCTTAGCAAAAACTCGGCTCTTTTCTTAAAGTCAAAAAGAGTTTGAGTATAGAGCTTCTCGCCTTTTAAATCAGGCTCGATTTCATTTGTAACGCCTATCCTATAAGCTCCAACTATCTCTTTTTGCTCCCCATCAAACAGCACTAAATGCTCATAATAGTGGTCAAACTCATCTATATCACACTCTCTTCCAGTGCCCTCTCCCACTCTTCTAAAAGTTAGCTCTCTTAAACGTCCAATTTCTAAGAGAAGCGGGCTTCTATCAGGAGTTTTGCAAAGATAAATATCTTTTCCATCTCTTGTTTTTCCTAGACTTATGCCTTTATAAACTTCACTACTGACTTCATCTGGGTCTTGCTTGTGAATCAAACATCTCTGAGTTTTAAAAATTGGCTTTTTGTTTTTACCGATGCTATAAAGATGTCTTTGAATTAAGCGAAGGGTGTTTCTATTTGACTTTATCTCAGGCAAGATAAGGTTTTGGTAAGGTATCATCTCGCCAACTTTTATACTTAAACTTTTGCCATTTTTTGCCATCATTTCTCTACCTAGCAAAAGCCCACCAAGTGGTTTATAAATAGCCGAAACCGCATAAAATAGCCATGAGTTTCTAGCGTGAACATAGATAGGAACTATCGGGGCTTGAGCTTTTTTAGCAAATTTTAAAAACCCGCCTTTCCACTCCACATCTTTTATCCCAAACGCCCCCGCTCTTGAAACCTCGCCAGCTGGGAAAAGTATGATAGCACCTTCGTTTTTAAGATGCTGATCTATCGCTTTTAAAGCCTCTCTTGAGCTTTGGTTTGTAAGGTTGTCGATGGGGATTAACATCTCTTTAATAGGGTCTAACGCACATAAAAACTCATTTGCTAGAATTTTCACATCTTTTCTAACTTTACCAATTAAATGCATTAAAGATAGAGCATCAAGTCCGCCAAGTGGGTGATTTGAGATAAATATAACTCTACCACTTTGAGGGATGTTTTGGTAAGAGACGTTGTCGATTTTGTAAGTGAAATTTAGGTGTTCGAGAGTTTTTCCTATCATTTCTACATTTTTTAAACTCTCATTTTGTTCTATGATTTTATTTATCTCATCTTCATAAAAAAGCTTTTTAAGTGTATTTATGATGAAATTTGATAAAAATTTAGGATATTTGTTAAATAAATTTGGATACTTAGTTTTTATAGTTTTTTCTAAATCTATCATTTTGTAGTTTTTTTCCAATGTTTTCTCCGGTTTATTGTTTTGTATAGAATCGATTTATAATTATACCACAATATGATTACTTATTAATAATTTATAGAATTTTAGGCACTAGGGAGTGAATTTAGGGGCAAAAGTTATTAAAAATACGCTTTGTGGTCATTGCATGGCGTTGAAAACACCGTCCACACGCTCTATCGTCATTACAAGGCAACTTATTGTCGTGGCAATCCACACTCTCCATTCCGTCATTGCGAGCTTGCGTAGCAAGCGTGGCAATCTAGAGGTTGAAATTTTGAAGTGAAATTTAGCAAATTTTGTCTTAACCCACTCTCTAAGCGTCATTGCGAGGCGTTGAAAAACGCCGTGGCAATCTAGACCTTTTAATTCTAAAGTGAAATTTAGCAAATTTGGTTTTATTGAATTTATTTTATTTGTTTAGTAAATTTAATTTTTCAACATTTGGCTCTTAATCAAATTCTAGTTTAAAGCCTAGATTGCTTCGTCACTTCGTTCCTCGCAATGACGACATAGAATGTATTTTATAAATTTAGTTTGAAAAACACTCTCTACCCGTCATTGCGAGCTTGCGTTAGCAAGCGTGGCAATCTAGAGGTTGAAATTTTGAAGTGAAATTTAGCAAATTTGGTTTTAGAGATTTATTTTAACAAATTTGACTCTATAATTTCTTATAAAAACATATCTACTAACATCGGCTTTGCCGAGCGATTCTCTTGTTTTGAAGCGTAACGGAAAATCGTGGCAATCCATTTTGGTAAATTTAGAGTTAAATTTAAAGGTTGTTTTTTTATAAATTTAAAGTCAAAATTTACTCAAGTAGAAACCTTATAAATTCTTTAAAATATCTTTGATGGATTGCTTCGTCACTTCGCTCCTCGCAATGACGACTCTGGAAGATTTGATGAATTTAGGTTTTAACTCACTATCCATGCGTCATTGCGAGCTGGACAAAGTCCAGCGTGGCAATCCATTCAAAAAAGCTCTTACAAACTACCTTTAAAATCTTCTTTATATTTCTGGGCTAGTTTTTCTTGCCAGTTGCTAGTAGGAGCAAGTTTTCCTAGGAAGAAACGTAAATTTTTTGGCTCTTCTACGAACTTTAACCCGCCGATTAACTCTCTGTTTTGATACAACCAAACGATTCTATCAACGATATATTTTACTTGCGATAGTGTAAACACACGTCTTGGCATCGCCATTCTAACAAGTTCCATATTTGCTAAATGCTCACTTCCATCTTTGTTTCTATCTTCTGAGAGAGTTCCTCTTTCCATCCCTCTACAACCACTTGCGATATAGATAGCCGAAGCTAAAGCCCCTGCTCTATACTCTTCTCTTGGAACGTGGCTTAAAAACTCCATCGCATCTATATGGCATCCAAGACCGCCTGATGGTGTAACTACCGGAACTCCAGCTTTTAAAAGCTCGTTTGTCATATACTCGATAAACTGTGGTCCTTGGCAGATATTATCAAAGTCAAGTGTCTCTTCAAGCCCAACTGCTATGGCTTCCATCTCTCTAACGCTCATCCCACCATAAGTTAAAAAGCCTTCATAGATGGTAACAAGTTCACGCATTTTGTAAAAATACTCATCACTATCAAAGCAAATCGCCCCGCCTCTTGCCCCGCCTAGCTTTCTAGCTGAGAAGTAGATGATGTCAAACAAAGCTGAAATTTCTTCTAAAATTTCATCAATGCTTGAGTTTTTATAAGCTTCTTCTCTAACTTTTATAAAGTATAGGTTGTCGCCAAGCAAGCTTGCATCTAGCACCATCGGGATATTAAACTCCAAGCATACTTTTTTAACTTCTTTTAAATTTGCTAGCGAAAATGGCTGTCCGCCGATAAGGTTTGTGCCTGCTTCAAGTCTAACAAAAGCGATGTTTTCTCTGCCTTTTTCGGCGATGAAGCCTTTAAGCATCTCTATGTCCATATTTCCTTTAAAGAGCTCATTGCTTGTAACCTTAAGGCTGTTTGGGTTGATAGCTTCTAACATCTCGCCGCCATTTAGGTTTACGTGGGCTTTTGAAGTTGTGAAGTGGTAGTTTGTGATGACATATTTGCCTTCACTTACTAGTGCTCTTGAGATGATGTTCTCAGCTGCTCTTCCTTGGTGAGCAGGAAGTAGATATTTCTTTCTAAAAAACTTTTGAACGCTCTCTTTTAGCCTTGTAAAAGTCGCACTTCCAGCGTAGCTGTCATCAGCTCTAAGCATAGAAGCAACTTGGTTGTCGCTCATAGCGTTTACACCGCTATCTGTTATCATATCTAAAAATATATCTTTGTTTGTAAGTAGGAATGTGTTGTTTCCAGCTTCGTCTATCGCTTCTAGTCTTCTTTCAACCGTAGGAAGTGTGAGTTTTTGAACGATGCGAACTTTGTGCATCTCAAGTGGAATTTGCTCTCCACTAAAAAGTTTAATACCTTGCATAAAATACCTTTTTGAAAAAAATTTTTTAATTATAACAAAATAAGTTTTTAATCTTAATAAAATTGAGAATTTAGATGGTTTTTGTGGTGAATTTAATCTTTTATACTAAATTATATTCTGTTGTTATTGTGAGATTTACGGACTAAATTTTAAATAAATTACGTCCTATCGTCATTGCGAGATTTACGAAGTAAATCATGATAAAAATATTCTCTATGCGTCATTGCGAGATTTTTAGTGAAACGAAAAATCGTGGCAATCCAGAGCTCAAATTAAAATAAATCCCAAGAGCCAAATTTATTAGTATACAAAATTTGCTAAATTCAACTCTAGAATTTTATGAACTGGATTGCTTCACTTTGTTCGCAATGACTGGTGGAGTACTTTTAATAAACTAAATTCGTGGGAAAATCCCACGAATTTTGATTTTACCAATGATATCCTAGAGATACACCAGCACCAACACTATCTCTTGAGTCATAACTTAGAGATGCTTTACCGACCCATCTACCATCATCACTCATCTTAGATAGACCGAATGCTATAGCAGACTCACTTTCATAGTATCCAGCACCTAAAGAAACCATGCCTTTTCCTGGAATTGTTGCTTGAGGCAAGTTACCGATAGCGATAGCTGAAGCTGTTCCAGCCCTTGAATCTTTTTGAACTTTATTTAAATCGCCGTAAACATTAGCTAAACTTTGTTGTAGTTGAGCTACGTTAACTGCGTCAGTTGCGTATGTACCAGCCGCTACATTTGTGATTTGTCTTGGAGCTTCAGCAGAACCAACTGAAACAACATTTGGTCTTCCATAGTCGTTTGAACTAGGCCCTATAGCTACCGAATTACTGCCTGTAACTACTGGTTTATTTGCTGGGATAGCTACATTGGTATCTATTTTAACCCAACCAGCATCCCCGCTTTCAATCGCATTTGTTAGAGCTTTAAGTTGAGCTACGTTTACCGCATCGCTATCTTCTTTACCGGCTGCAACATTTGTGATATGTCTAGTTCCTGTGCTACTTCCTACTGAAACCACGCCTAAAGTACCTACTACAGTACCTTTTACAGCGGCTTTATCAGCTACACTTGCGTAATCAGACATATAAACACTATCTTTGTTAGTCTCTGTAGTTCTATCAGCAACTGAGCTTGAACCAAGTGCTACACCGCCTGCTACGGTCACGGATGAGTTATTACCCAAAGCAGTTGAGTCGGCTTTTGTAATATTTACATTATTTCCTAGCACAAAGCTTCCATCAGCACCCACGCCGATAGTGTTATGGTTACCAACAGAGTAAGAATTTGCTGCGTTTATTATACTTGGGTCGCCGATAGCACCTGAGTTATCTCCTCTTACTATGTTTCCAGTTCCTATAGAGATAGATCTGTCACCTAAAGCCTCGGCACCTGTACCCATAGCTATGGAGTCTGAGCCATCAGCTTTAGCATACATACCAACACCAACAGCTCCTTTTTTGTTGGCCTGTGAATCATCGGTAGATATATTTCCGGCATCTGCCTCGTTAGTACCATCATTAACGTGGAAGAACTTAGTTCCTTGTCTATTAAGGTTATTTATAGCTTCAATTACACTATTGTTTGCAACCTCGCGTTGACCATTTGGTGCATTTGTAACAAGTGCTTGTTTACCTTCATCTGTAAGGTTTCCATTTTCATCAACATATTTGTTGTTAGGTCCACCTATAGTGTTGGTTATATTGCTAATGTCGCCAGTAATATTTTGAACAGCACTATCTACTTTTTGTAAATCACCCATAGTAGCTGCATTTGAAGCAACTGCATCTTGTATGTCTGTTATTGCGTTGCCGTTTTCATCTGTCATGCCACTTGCCACATTGGTAATTTGATTTCCGCCATTATTTAAACCTTTGTTACTAAGAGTTACATTGCCATCTTTACCACCAGTTATAGTAATGCCGCCATTGTTAAGTATAGTATCTCCTATATTAATACTTCCGTTTGCTCCTAAGTCTATATTTTCAGCAAGTTTAACCACAAGACCGTTTGTTCCCGCAACTACGCCAATATTTCCACTGGTTAGATTTCCAGTAGCGCCACCAGTGATGCTCAATGTTTCACCAAGTTTTTTATTTATACTAGTGCCATCATCTCCAATAAAGTTTAGACCAGTATTAGTTAAGTTTGAAGCTACCTTATTTAAATCTCCAGCATTAACTGCATTTGTAGATACTGCTTTACTTGGGTCTGTTACCTTATCGCCATTAGCATCAACCAAACCACTTGCTAGGTTTTTGATAGCTGTAGGTTTGGCTGCATTTGGTCCACCTAAAGTTATGCTCGTTTTATCTGGCTCGCCAGTTCCATCGTCGTCATATTTAACTGCAAACTTATCAAGCTCTCCAGCCTGAGCATCTAAAGTATTAATAGCTTCATTTATACTTGTTAATGGATTTCCATTTTTATCTGTTACAGTTAATGGTGTGCTATCTAGTTGAGCTACAGTTTGATTGTTGTCATTTACTACTTTTATAGTTCC
>JAAYPR010000005.1 GCA_012519705.1 Campylobacteraceae bacterium | reverse complement strand
TTACTACAGCTACAGATTTTAAAGGACCAGTTGAGTTTCTTCACGATGTAGTTAAAAAGTCAAATGTTGGTTTAAATATCGCAAGTTTAAATGGAGTTTGCCTAGAAAATGGATTCAATAAACTTGAGATAAAAAAAGATGAGATTAAAAAATTTGCAAAAGAGAGTATGAAAAAAGGCTCAATAGGTCTAAAAATCATGGGAGGACACTTTCCTATAACTTTTGAAACATCAAAAGATGTTATTCAAATTTGTAATGATTTGGGAATTTACATCGCTTATCACGCTGGAAACTCAGATAATGGAAGTAATATCTTAGGTATGAAAGACGCTGTTAAAGCAGCTGGTAAAAACTCACTTCATATAGCACATATTAATAGCTACTGCCGTGGTCAAATTTACCAAGTCTCAAAAGAGAGTGATATGGCACTAACTATGCTTAAAAAAAATAAAAACTTAATATCTGAGTCTTATCTATCTGCTATAAATGGTACATCTTCAGAAGTTGGAGAGGATAAAAAACCACTTAGTCATGTAACAAGAAACTGTTTAAAAGCTAAAGGATATAACGATGATTACGAAGATTTTAAAAAAGCTATTTTAAATAAAGACTGTGCTATTTCTAAAGAAGAAGAAGGCGTTATAAAGCTACTCTATGGCAAAGAGGCATTTGAGTACTGGGATAAAATGAAAACAAAAGCAACCGCTTGTTTTGATGTAAACCCAGCACTTTCAAGAATAGCCCTAGCTATCGATAAAACTGACTCAAATTTTACCGTTGATATGATAAGCACAGATGGGGGAATTTTCCCAAGAAATGAGACTATAAAGTTAGGTTTAAAACTTGTAGAGTTTGGAGCTTTAACTATAAATGAGCTACTTTTAAAAAGCTCATATATCCCATCAAGAGTTCTAGGACTTTATAATAAAGGCTGTATAGAAGAGGGTTTTGATGCGGATTTAACTTTAGTAAATCCAAAAAACTCTGAAGTTTTAGCTACCATAGTAGGCGGAAATTTAGCTTATGAAAATGGAAAGTTTTTTGATAACAAAACAAATTTAATCATCCTAAAAGAGGGTGAAAAGTATGTTAAATCTCTAGGTCTGCCTTACACAATAGTTTCAATTAAAGATAGCATGTTTTATAAAAAGAAAAAATTTCTAAAAAAGGAGAAAAAATGAAAAGAGTTTTAGTTTTTTTAGGTTTGGTTTTAACTTTTGCATTATCGCAAAACCAAAATGATAAAGAGTTGGAAAAGATGATTTTTGAAAATCCAAAGTTTTTAAGCTATGATGAAAACTGCACAAAAGGCGACTCTTGGGCGTGTAGTGAGATTGGGATGACTTTTTATAAGTATCAAAACAACGAAAAAGCACTGGAATATTTCACAAAAGCGTGCGATATAGAGTTTTGTGTTGGGTGTGAGCTAAAAGGTTTTTTACTTGTTCAAAAAGGCGAGTTTGAAGAAGCGTTTGAAACCTTTACAAAAGCGTGTGATAACAATAGCAGCTATAGCTGTGTAAACTTAGCAAAAATGTATGATTTAGGTTACGGTGTTGAACAAAACACTACAATTGCCACTGAACTTTATATGAAAGCTTGTAAATTAGGTGATATGGGTGCTTGCCAGATGCTAAATGTTAGATAAGATTAAATGAAATTTCTAGATAAATTTGAGCTAGATTATAAAACTCTAGCTCTTAAATTTCCTCTTACAACTTTTGCTTTAATTCTATTTTTAGTAGCAAATTTTGGACTATTTTATATAGATAATGAAGAGATAATTTTAAAACAGATACTGTTTTTTTACTCTTTAACATTTGCTGTTTTTAGTTTTGAAAACTTAAACTCTAAATTTTATAAATCTGTTTTAGCAGTATTTTCTCTGTATATTTTTATAGAGTATTTAGCCGTTTCTGAGATTAATATCAAATTTTATATCTATCTCTTTTTTATCCTACCTCTTTTTCTATCTCTATTTATTTTAGTTAATAAATCTAGAGTTTCAAATCAATTTTATATATTATTAGAAAATTTTAGTGTATATTTGGTGATAAATATTTTCATACTATTTTTTACTCTCTCGCTTAATTATTTTTTCGATATAAGAACTTTTAAATTTGGACTTTTTTTAAACTCACTCTCTTTTGTTTTTGTGATGTTTTTACTCTTTAACAACCATAAAAAAGAGAGTTATTTTTTAAAATTTAACACTATAATAAAAATAACTGATATTTTTATTATCTCATATTCACTTCTTTTAATAGTTTATTTTATAAGTAAATTTATAAATTCAGATGATTTTAGTGTTATAAATTTAACTGTATGGTTTTCTCTTTTTTCATTTATATTTTTTATAATTAAAGAAAAAAATAGTGTTTTTATAAAATCCCTTATTTTAACCTTATCTCTTATCTCTTTGGTGGCGATTTTAGAGAGAAATTACTCATATGGATTTACTGAAAATAGGATAATTATACTTTTTCTTTCATCTTTTTTGATTTTAAATTTAACTCTTTTACTACTAAATAAAACCTCAAATTTAGCTATTAGTTTGACAACTATTTTATTTATTTCTATTTTTGTTTATTCACCTTTTAATATGCAAAAAATTTCCATAAACTCGCAACTTAAAATTTATGAAAGTATAGAAGATGAGTATAGAAAAAATAACTTATATAGTTATCTAGTTAGTAGAGGTGTTGAGGGGTTAAAAGAGCCAAAACAAATGGATAGTTTATATAAATATTATGATAAGAAAAATAACTTTTTAGACATTAGCGGATGCTCAAAATTCTATAAACTTGATTTTTATAATAGTTTTGATATGAGTAGTAGAAATTTAACTATTTCAAATAGTGACTTTACTACTCAGATTGCAGAAGAGGAAATTTTAAGTAAAATAGAGCCTTATTTTAGCGATGAAAATCAAACTTATATAGAAATTAACGGTATTAAGTTTTTTATAAGTAATCTTACACTTTATGACTCTAAAATAACTTATATTATTTTTGTAGGTTACTGCTATTAAATCCATCTTTAAATTTAAGCTGGTTTGCGTGAGCTAGGGCGATGGCGATGGCATCTGTTATATCAAGTGGCCTGATTTCTTGTTTTATCCCTAAAATCTTTTTAACCATAAAAGAAACTTGTTCTTTAGTAGCCTTTGCTTTGCCTGTAACGCTTTTTTTAACCTGAAGTGGGGTATACTCATAAAACTCACCGTGAAGTTGCAAAATCCTTAAACTTAAAGCTCCACGAAACTGGGCTAGTTTTAAAACAGTTTGAGGGTTATAAGCGTAAAATATATCCTCAATCGCTACATCATCAATTTCATGACTTTTAAAAATGATGTCAATTCCCTCGCAAAGTTCGGTTATTTGGTAGTTTAGAGTTGAGGGTTTTATTTTGATTAACCCTGCTTCAATTAAGTTTATATTCACACCGTTTTTTTCTATGATTGCATACCCACAGTTGCGAGTTCCTGGGTCGATTCCTAATATTTTCATTCATTCCTTTTCACAACTTATTCACGCTCTATTCACATAGTGAAAAATAATTTTCAAATTTAACCATGATTTTATTAAATTTAGATAAAATTATATTTTAAAAACAGACTAAAAAAGGATAAATTTGCTTTCACTTAAAACTCAAGTTTTAAAAGAGCTTGAAAAGAGTATTTTACCAAATGAATTTGATAGATATATAAAAAAACTAGAGTTTGATGAGAAAAACTCAAAGCCATCTTTTATGATATTTAAAACTTCAAACGAATATATAGCTAAATTTATCCAAACAAAATATGGTCAAAAAATAGAAGAGATTATCCAAGAAAAAACAGGTGTAAAACCAAAAATTCTAATCACTTCTCAAGATAGCGTAAAAGAAAACTTAACCAAAAAAGAAGAAAAAGTTAAAAAAGAGAACAAAGTTCAAAGCACAAATATGATAGAGTCATACCGCTTTGAAAACTTTATAATAGGCGACTCTAACCGCTTTGCTGCAACTTGCTCAAAGTCAGTTGCTCAAAATCCTGGGAAAGATTTTAACCCACTTTTTATTTACGGCCCAAGTGGGCTTGGTAAAACTCACCTTTTACAAGCGATTGGAAACTACTGTATAGAGCATGGAAAAGTTGTTAGATGTATCACAAGCGAACAGTTTAAAAACGACTTTACATTTCATATAAGAAACTCATCTATGGATAAATTTAGACAAAAATATAGAAAACCTGATGTACTTTTAGTCGATGATATCCAATTTTTAGGAAATACAGATAAGATTCAAGAGGAGTTTTTTAACACTTTTAACGAGCTAAAACAAGCTGGCGGGCAGATAGTTATGATAAGTGATAAACCACCTAAAAAGCTAAAAGGCTTTGAAGAAAGACTTACTAGCAGGTTTGAAAGTGGCATTATAGCAGACATCACTCCGCCTGAACTAGAAACTAAAATAGCTATTATAAATAAAAAAAGCCAAGATAATAAAATCACCCTAAATAACAAAATAGTTGAATATATCGCTACAAATATGGGAGATAACATTAGAGAGATAGAAAGCGTTATAACTAAACTAAATATGTACTCTAACATGCTTAGAGTTGAAATAACGCTTGAGTTTGTAAAAAACATCTTAAAAGATCAAATCAGAGAGAAAAAAGAGGTTATTAATCTTGAAGATGTGATTGAAACTCTTTCAAAAGAGCTAAATGTAAAGCCAAGCGATATAAAAAACAAAAGTAGAAAGAAAGAGATTGTTGAAGCTAGAAGGATAGGAATTTATCTAGCTAGAAAGCTAACTCTTAACTCAATGCCAGGCATTGCTAAGTTTTTTAGTTTAAAAGACCATAGTGCAGTTAGTCACAATATTAAAAAAATAACTGAGTTAATGGACGCTGATGAGTATTTAAAAACTAGAATTGATGAAATAGAAAATAAAATTCTACAAGGCAAAAATAGTGAAACAGTGTGAACAACATCTATTTTTAAACCTTACATCAAACAAAGATATAGCGTGGTTAAACAAAGGTATTCACATAAACTGTCCACCTACTACCACTACTACTAAATTTAAAATAAAAGGAACACTATGAAATTTATAATAAACAAAATGCTGTTTAACAATGTAATTTCAAACACAAGCCCTTATGTTGATAAAAAAGATATTAGTTCTATAACTTCTCATATTTTAATAGAAGCTAAAGATGGAACACTAAACGTTAGAGCAACTGATTATGAAATAGGACTAAAATATAAAGTTAAAAACCTAAATATCCAAGTAGAAGGATCAGCAACTGCAAATGTATCAACCCTACTTAGTATTTTAAAAGGTTTAAAAGATGAAGATATTATAGTTGAGACTATGAATAACTTCTTATTTATAAGACAAGGAAAATCTAAGTTTAAGCTTCCTATGTATAACTCACTAGATTTTCCACAATTTCCAGAAATTGGAAATAAGAAAAAATTTGAAATAGATTCAAACAGTTTTGCAAGAGGGTTAAAAAAGATTTTCCCTACAATAGACACAAATCACCCAAATTTCGCACTAAATGGTGCTTTTGTAGATATAAAAGAAAACTCTATTAACTTAGTTGGAACAGATGGTAGAAGAATGGGACTTTATACGATAGAGGGTAAAAATGAAGTTTTGCCAAATGAAAACTATCTAAACATCCCAAAAAGAGCGATAAATGAGATGCAAAAGTTATTTTTTGATAGTGTAGAAATTTACTATGATGAGAGTAGTTTAATAGCAATTAGCGAAAACTTTGAGTTTTTTACAAAGCTGATTAATAGAAAATTCCCAGACTATGAAAGAGCTATCCCAAAAGAGTTTGCTCATGTTTTAACTCTTCCAAGAGATAAATTTTTAGAAGGGATGAAAACTATAAGTATGGTTTGTGAAAAGATGAAAATCACCATCAAACCAAACTCACTTATTTTTGAAAGTATAAGTGAAGATAATAGCGAAGCTAAAACAGAGATAGAGTTAGTTAATGATGTAGTAAGTGATTTAAATTTAAGGATTACAAATAGATATATATTTGACTTTTTAAATAGCATAGAAAATATTCATTTTAAACTTGAGTATAATAACGAAGAGAGTGCATTTTTAGTAAGCAGTGATGGCTTAATAAACGTTATAATGCCAACGATTTTATAAGAAGGATAGGTAATTAATGGATTACGCAGCAGGTAATATTAAAGTTTTAAAAGGGCTAGAAGCAGTTAGAAAACGCCCTGGTATGTATATAGGAGATACAAACGTAGGTGGACTTCACCACTTAATCTATGAAGTTGTAGATAACTCTATAGATGAGGCGATGGCGGGGTTTTGTGACACGATAGATGTTGAAATTACAACTGAGGGTTCTGTTGTCATAAGTGACAACGGTAGGGGAATCCCTGTTGATATGCACCCAACTGAGAACTTACCAGCAGCAACTGTTGTTATGACAGTACTTCACGCTGGAGGAAAGTTTGATAAAGATAGTTATAAAGTAAGTGGGGGGCTTCACGGTGTTGGTATAAGCGTTGTAAACGCACTATCTAAAAAACTTGTTTTAACTATTAAAAAAGATGGAAACACTCACAGACAAGAGTTTGAAAAAGGTGTGCCTATATCAAATTTAGAAATCATAAAAACTACAAATAGAACGGGAACTAGCATTGAGTTTTGGCCTGATGAGACTATCTTTGAAACTGTAGATTTTCAAATAGAAATTTTAGAAAAAAGATTTAAAGAACTAGCTTATTTAAATCCAAAAATAACTATAAATTTAAAAGACAACAGAGTTGGACTAAAAACTAGCTTTCACTTTGAAGGTGGGTTAGATCAATTTGTAAATGATATGAACAGTAAAGAAGTAGTTGCAAACTCAGTCTTTTTTAGTGAAAAAGTGGAAGATTTAGAAGTAGATTTTGCACTTTTATATAACGAAACATACACAGAAAATTTACTCTCTTTTGTAAATAACATTAAAACTCCAGAAGGTGGAACTCACGAAGCTGGTTTTAGAGGTGGACTTACAAGAGTTATAACAAACTACATAAATGAAAATGCTTCTGCTAGAGAAAAAGATATAAAAATCACAGGCGATGACGTTAGAGAGGGTTTGATAGCTGTAGTTAGTGTAAAAGTTCCTGAGCCTCAGTTTGAAGGTCAAACTAAAGGAAAACTAGGATCAAGTTACGTTAGACCACTAGTTCAAAGAGTGGTTTATGACTCACTAACAAAGTATTTTGAAGAAAATCCAAACGAAGCAAAAGCTATAATGGGTAAAGCTTTAATGGCAGCAAGAGGAAGAGAAGCTGCTAAAAGAGCAAGGGATTTAACAAGGAAAAAAGATAGTTTTGGAGTTGGAACACTTCCTGGGAAGTTAGCAGACTGTCAAAGTAAAGATCCTGAAATTAGTGAAATTTATCTGGTGGAAGGCGACTCTGCTGGTGGATCAGCTAAACAAGGACGTGATAGACTTTTCCAAGCTATATTACCACTAAGAGGTAAAATTCTAAACGTTGAAAAAGCAAGGATTGATAGAATTTTAAGCTCTGAAGAGATTAAAAATATGATAACTGCTTTTGGCTGTGGAATCGGCGAAGAGTTTGACATAGAAAAACTTAGATATCATAAAGTTATCATTATGACTGACGCTGATGTTGATGGAAGCCATATCCAAACACTTCTTTTAACGTTTTTCTTTAGATTTTTAAAGCCTTTAGTTGAGGGCGGATATATCTATCTAGCTCAACCACCACTTTTTAGATATAAAAAGGGTAAAAAAGAGATTTATCTAAAAGATGAAAAAGCTCTAAATGAGTTTTTAATAGAAACTGGGATTGAGGGCGTTAGCTTTGAAGGAATTGGTGAAAAAGATTTGATAAGCTACTTAAAACTAGTTGCTAGATATAGAGGGCTTTTAAATGAGTTAGAGAAAAGATTTAGCGTTATTTCTGCTATTAGATTTATGATAGAACAAAAAGATTTAGCAGGGTTAGAGAGCGATAAAATTTATGAAATTATGAAAACTCACTTAGAAGAGAGTGGATATAATATCTTAAACTCATATGTAAGCCAAGATAGAGTTAGAATATACGTCCAAACTCCAAGTGGTTTAGAAGAGCTTAGTATAGATGATAATTTGTTTGAAAACTATATCTTTGAAGAGGCGATTTATGTTTATAACCAAATCGAAGCAAGAGAGCTTAAACTTGAGAGAGATTTTATAGAAATTTTAGAAGAAGTTGAGGCAAATGCCAAAAAAGGTGCGTATATTCAAAGATATAAAGGTCTTGGGGAGATGAACCCAGAGCAGTTATGGGAAACAACTATGAACCCACAAAACAGACGTCTGCTTCAAATTTCCATAGATGACGCTGAGTCAGCAAGTGATACATTTAACTTGTTTATGGGTGATGAAGTTGAGCCAAGGCGTAACTATATACAAGAACACGCAAAAGATGTAAAGAATTTGGATATTTAATATGGGAAATTTATTTAGCGAAGAGGTTGAGAGATCAAAAAGGTTTAAATTATCACTTAAAATTTCCCTACCACTTGTTTTAGTGTTAGGGTTACTTATACTTTTAATGTTTTCAAAAGACGATTTTGTTTGGCAAGATCTTTTTTTACTAGTTATTTTAGTGGCATGTTATGTTTATTATGTAGTTTATTTTATCTATTTTGCTTTTAAAAATACTACAATAGATGCTGTTTCTGGAGTTTTTACTAGAAAAGAGATAACAGACCTTATAAAAAAAGAGCTACAAAGTCAGAGTGGAAAAAGTATAGCTTTAGTAAGCTTAACAAATATCCAAGATGTAAATTTTAGATATGGATATAAAAATGGTGATAAACTTTTAAGAGATTTTGTTTTACAACTATCAAATTATTTTGGAGATAGTGGGTTTAAACATATTCCAATTGGTAGATATAGTGGTGGAAGTTTTCTGTTCTTAATAGATTGTAAAATTTCACAACTTAATCATTTACTTAAAACTTTTGAGAGAAAAGTTTCAAATAATGGTATAAATAACATTGAAGTTAAAATAAATTTTGCCACTATTGAGGCGAATTATGATAAAGATATAGATAATATAACAAACTATTTATTTTCTAAAATTTTATATGATGAAAAAGATGTAGAAGAGAATAAAGTAGATGTTATAAAACCTGATGTTTTGGATGAACTAGTTAAATATGCTATCGACAACAGCGAATTTGAACTAAAAAAACAGACAATAAAATCTTTAAAAGATAAAAAAGATTTGCAAAACCTAGCTATAACTCTGAATTTAAAAGATGCCGGAAGTGTTACAAAACTTAAAGTTATGGAAATAACTACTAGAAATAACTATGAGATAAAGTATGACTTAAAAGTTATAGAATTTATTGCTAAAACTTTTGATTTTGAAAACTTTGATAGTAGAGTTTTTATAGAAATTTCACCAGTAAGTCTTAGAAATCATGACTTTAAAAATGAAATTCATAGGATGATAACAAATAAAATTATTAATCCAAATAAAATAGTTTTTGAGTTTTATGAAAAAGAACCTTATGATGAAATGATAAGGTTTGCTGAGATTATAACTCAATTTAAAGAGTATGGGTTTAAAATAGCAATAAATCAGTTTTTAGGAAATAATGCTAGTTTTGAGTATTTTAAATACCTTGATGTTGATTATGTTATCTATGATTTAGAGATAAATAAAAAGATAGATGAGCCAAAGATAGGTGAAATTTTTAATATCACAAATAAAAACTTAGTTAAATTTAATATAGAAACTATGGTTCGTTTTGTTGATAAAGCAAAGTTTTATGAAGAGGTAAAGACTAGGGGAGTGGACTACGCTCAAGGGTTTTATATAGATAAACCAACAAAAATTTAAAAAATAAGCAAAAAATAAAATAAGAAAGAAAAATATGGAAAATATGAAATATGGCGAAAAAATTTTAAAAGAGTTTGACGTAGATACAGACCTTGAAATTTGGCCAAACAACAACAAAAGAGATTATACTATCAAAATAACTCTACCTGAGTTTACCTGTCTATGTCCTAGAAGCGGGTATCCTGACTTTGCGACAATTTATGTTGAGTATATCCCGGGTGAGTTTGTAGTGGAGCTAAAAGCGATAAAGCTTTATATAAACTCATTTATGAGCAGAAATATAAGCCATGAAAATAGCATAAATGAAATATATGAAGTTTTAGAGACAAAACTAAAACCAAAGTATCTAAAAGTAGTAGGGGACTTTAACCCTCGTGGAAACGTTCACACTCTTATAGAGATAGATTCAAACTTAGTAGCTAAACAAAGTGATAAAGAGAGTCTAAAAGATGAGATTTTAAAAGCTATAAAAGATGAGTTTAAAAGTGAAAAAATAGAACGCGAAGAGAAAAGAAAAGTTTTTAGTGAGAAAAAAGAGAGTGGCTTTAAAAAAGAGTTTAGAAAAGATGACAAAAGAGAATTTAAAGATAGTAAAGAGTCTAAAGAGAGAAGAGGTTCTAAATTTGGCGATAGAAAAGACGATAAAAAAAGCTTTGATAGTAAAAAACCAAAAAGAGAGCCATTTTTTAAACTAAACACAAGTGATAAAAAACCAACAGTAGTTAAAAAAGATGATAACCGCTAACTTAGTAGAACATATTTTCAAATCAGCTTCCATTTCACGCTGGAATGACTACCCAAAGATGGTAAGCTTAGTTGAGCTTGATAAACAGGCTCATAAGTTTTATATAGCTTATTTTATAGCTAAATTTGAAGAAGATATTGATATGAACTATATCATCGAGGGTGGGATATTTGACTTTTTAGTTAGAGTTATGGTTACAGATATCCGCCCTGATGTGTTTCATCAAATTCAAAAAACCCGCTCAACCCAAATTTATGAGTGGGTGTTATCAAACTTTGAAGATGAGTTAAAAGATATCGAAAATGGAGAGTTTTTAAAACGGTTTAAAAACTATCTAACAGATAAAACTCACCAAAAAGAACGCCTTATTTTAAAAGCAGCTTCATATCTCTCAACTCGCTGGGAGTTTAATATAGTCTATCAAACAAGCCAGTTTTTAAGCGATATAGAAGAGCTTAAAAACTCGGTTGAAGATGAACTTGAAGATTATTATGAACTAATTGGCGTTAGAAAAATAGTGATGAATAAAAAGTTAGCAAGAATTGTTGACTTAGGTGGAAGACTTAGATTTCAAAAAAGATGGGCTCAAACTCCTCGCATACCAGAAACTGCTGTTTTAGGACATATGTTAGTTGTGGCAATTTTAGGGTATTTTTACTCACTTGAAGTAAAAGCATGCAAAAGTAGGGCGTATTTTAACTTCTTTTGTGCTTTGTTTCACGACCTACCAGAGAGCCTTACAAGAGATATAATCAGCCCTGTAAAATACGGCATTGAAGGTTTGAATGAAATTTTAAACGAATATGAGATGAGACTGATTGAAGATAAAATCATGCCTTTTGTCCCAGAAATCGCAAGAGATGAGTTTAGTTATATTTTAGGGATTGTAAGAAACGGCGATAAGTTTATAAAAGATGAGTTTGCAAATAGAGTCTATGAAGACAAGCCAAAGCTTTATAGTGGAAGTTTAAGCGTGGTAAATGAAGATAAATTTAGAACCATCGATGGTAAAGCACTAAAACATTGTGATAAATTAGCAGCGTTTTTTGAAGCTGGAATTTCTATAAGTTATGGTGTAAAAAGTAAAGAGTTAGTATCAGGATTTGAGTCAAGTTATAAGTTTTTCAAAGAAAAACCAACCGTTGAGGGAGTAAATTTTTTAAAAGTTTGTGATGATTTTATGAGACATTTTGAGTTAGAAAACCCCTTCCCAGATAACTGCGGCACATACCAAAGTTAAGTGTTCTGCTGTATTCCTACCCTGAAACGATGCCTAAAATTAGCATTGCACAGGTCTAGGAAGAGGCGAGCAAGAATTATATCAAATTTATCTTAAAAAAGGTTTATATGAGTTTAAAAATAAAATTTATCTCATTTTTTAGAGGTATTTTTTTAAGGTCAGGCGGGCTTGAGTTTAGAGCTAAAGTTTTTGCTTCAATGCTACTTGCTAAAGAGAGTATCTGTGAGAGTGACTTTGAAATTTTAGAAGAGATTTTAAAAGAAATTTATCCAAAAAGTAGGATAAAACAAGAGCTCATCATCGCCATAGTAAAAGAGTATATCTATATGGTTGAAAAGTATAAAGACTATGACCTTGATAGAGTTTTAAAAGAGATTGATAGAAGTTTAAAACTCTCTCCAAGATTTACAAAAAAGATAAATTTTGCCCATTTGAGACGCTTAATTAGCAAAAACAACGAAAATGATGCTCTAATACAACAAAGAGTTTATGAGTTTTTACTAAATGAAGTAAAAATTTATGAAAATTAAAACTAAAAAATACTAAAATAGATAGGCTTTAAAAATAAAAGATTATGAAGAATTTAGTTACAAACCTTTTTAGTTATATAATACCTCTTTTTTTAGATATCAAAAGAGTTGAGATAAATCCAGAACTTATTAAAAAGCTAGTTGATGAAAAAGCTCAGATTATCGACATTAGACTTAAAAATGAGTGGGAGATGGTAGGGGTTATAAGAGGTGCTTATAAAGCTTCTTTTACAAAGCCAGATAAAAAAACTATAAGAGTAGAGTTTTTAAAAGAGCTTGAAAGTTTTGGCATAGATAGAGAAAAACCTGTTTATCTCTACTGTAGAACGACAAATAGAAGCTTAAAAGCGGCTATTTATTTAAGTAAAAATGGGTATGAAAATGTCATATTTTTAGGTGGCGGTATAACAAAACTTATCGCTCAAGGTTATAAACTAGTTAAAGAATGAAATTTAAAATGGAGAAAAGATTTGAATATTAGAAATATAGCAGTTATTGCACACGTAGATCACGGTAAAACTACTATGGTAGACCAGCTTTTAAAGCAGTCAGGTACTTTTGATGAACACAAAGTTATAGATGATAGGGTTATGGATAGTGATGATATAGAAAAAGAGCGTGGGATTACCATTCTTAGTAAAAACACAGCGATAAAATACAAAGGTACTAAGATAAATATCATCGACACCCCAGGTCACGCGGATTTTGGCGGGGAGGTTGAGCGTGTTTTAAAGATGGTGGACGGCGTTTTACTTTTAGTGGACGCTCAAGAAGGAGTTATGCCTCAAACTAAATTTGTTGTTAAAAAGGCTCTTTCTTTTGGACTAAAACCAATCGTAGTAGTAAATAAGATAGATAAACCTGCCGCTACGCCTGATAAAGTTATAGATGAAATTTTTGACCTTTTTGTGGCTTTAGATGCAAATGAAGAGCAGTTAGAGTTCCCAGTAGTTTATGCAGCTGCTAGAAATGGATATGCAAAACTTAGTTTAGAAGATGAAAATGTGAATATGGATCCACTTTTTGATACCATTTTATCTCACGTTCCAGCACCGAGTGGAAGTGTTGAAAACCCTTTACAACTTCAAGTTTTTACGCTTGATTATGATAACTATGTTGGTAAAATTGGAATTGCAAGAATATTTAACGGAAAAATTAAAAAAAATCAAAGCGTTATGCTTGCAAAAGCTGATGGTACAAAGGAAACTGGTAGAATTTCAAAACTTATTGGCTTTTTAGGTCTTGATAGGATGGATATAGATGAGGCAGAGTGTGGGGATATCGTAGCGATTGCTGGGTTTGATGCTTTAGATGTTGGTGATAGTGTTGTTGATCCAACTAACCCTATGCCACTTGAAGCACTTCATATAGAAGAGCCAACTTTAAGTGTTATATTTAGTGTAAATGACAGTCCGTTAGCTGGAACTGAGGGAAAAAGTGTAACTTCAAATAAAATCGAAGAGAGACTTCAGTCAGAAATGCAGACAAATATCGCTATGAAGTATGAGAACTTAGGCGAAGGTAAGTTTAAAGTAAGTGGTAGAGGTGAGCTTCAAATCACCATATTGGCTGAAAATATGAGAAGAGAAGGCTTTGAGTTCTGTCTAGGCAGACCTGAAGTTATCATAAAAGATATTGATGGGGTAAAATGTGAGCCGTTTGAGCATCTTGTTATAGACTCACCTGATGACTGTACTGGAACTATCATAGAAAAACTTGGTAGAAAAAGAGCAGAGATGACTATAATGAACCCAACAGGCGATGGACAAACAAGACTTGAGTTTGAAATTCCAGCCCGTGGGTTAATCGGCTTTAGAAGTCAGTTTATGACTGATACTAGAGGTGAGGGTGTGATGAACCATAGCTTTATAGAATTTCGTCCATTTAGTGGTGCAGTTGAGAAAAGAATGAATGGTGCACTAGTTAGTATGGAAGATGGAACAGCACTAGCTTATAGTTTGTGGAACTTACAAGAAAGAGGAGATCTTTTTATCGACCCTCAAACTAAAGTTTATATTGGGATGATAATCGGCGAACATAGCCGTCCAAATGACCTTGATGTAAATCCTATAAAGGGTAAAAACTTAACTAACATTAGAGCAAGTGGAAGTGATGATGCTATAAAGCTTGTTCCACCTAGAAGACTTACACTTGAAAGAGCGTTAGAGTGGATAGAAGAAGACGAACTTGTGGAAGTAACACCTAAAAACATTAGAGTTAGAAAGAGATACTTAGACCCGACTGTTAGAAGAAGAATGGCCAAAAAAGGCGAATAGAACTCCCTTAAAGCCCTGTTTTAACGGGGCTTTTAAACTTTCAAATTTATACAAAACACTCTTTTAAGTTATATCAAGTGAAATTTTTGTAAAATGTCATAATTTTACTTAAAGGAAATAAAATGACTGGTCTTTATCTGATTTTGGGCGTTGTAGCTTTTATAGTTTTATGGGCGGTTGGGGTTTATAACTCACTTATTGGTAAGAGAAATCAAGTTAAAAACATTAGAGCAGGGGTGTTTACTCAACTTAAAAAAAGATATGATTTGATTCCAAATTTAGTCGCTACTGTAAAAGAGTATATGATTCACGAAAGAGAAGTTTTAGAGAAAGTTACAGAGCTAAGAAGTAGGGCGATAAAGTCAACTGATACAGCTGAAACTTTTAGTTTAAACAACCAACTATCAAAGCTTTTAAGTGGTATAAACGTGGCTATTGAAGCATACCCAACTCTAAAAGCAAATGAAAACGTTATGCATTTACAAGCTACTTTAACTGAAGTTGAAGAGCAAATTTCAGCATCAAGAAGAGCTTATAACTCAAGCGTTATGACTTATAACAACACTATAGAGATGTTTCCAAGTAATGTTATAGCAAATTTCTTTAACTTCCAAAAAGAGGAGTTTTTCCAAATAGAAGAGAGTGAAAAACAAGCTCCAAATGTAAGTGAACTGTTTAAATAGTAGCTATGACTTATAGATATTTAAAAAAATTAGAAGATTATCGAAAAGAGATAGATGGTCGTTTATTTAATTTTTTTCTATTAACTATTGTTATAGCTGTTATAATTTTTTCGTTGCTAAATTTTAAATTTTTAGGGGGAGAAACTCTCGTTTCCGCATTAATTTCTTGCACTATATCTTTTGGTATTTATGAATGGTATAAAGATAAAGTAACAGCTGACTTTAACATGGAATTTAAAAATAACGTAATGCATAGAATAGTATCTAAAATTAATCCAAATTTAGAATATTATCCATATGATTTTATAAATTTAGCGGAATTTAACTATCCTCAAATTTATAAGTATCCAGATATTTATAATGGAAATGATTTAATTTTAGGAAATATTGATGGTGTTGATATTAAATTCAGTGATGTTCACTTGCAAGAAAAAGTTGAAAGAGTAGACAGTAGAGGAAATCGTAGAGTAAACTATTATAATATTTTTCAAGGAATTTTATTTATAGCCGACTTTCATAAAAATTTTACTTCCAAAACATATGTTATATCATCTTTTGGCGTCAAGACATGGGGAGAGCTTGCTTATATGGACAATAGTGAGTTTGAAAATGAATTTGAAGTTTATACAGACGACCAAATAAACGCTAGATATATTTTAACTCCAAAATTAATGGAACAAATTTTAAAAATAAAAAAACTTTTTAATTGTTCTATAAATATAGCTTTTTTGGATAATAAAATTTATATTTATATCGAGTTTAATAGAGATAGTTTTGAGCCAGATATCTCTCGAACATTGCTGGGCAGGGATTCAATAATTTTACAATACCAAAATGAAGTTGAAATTTTAATAAGTTTAGTAAAAGAGTTGAGCCTAAACACTAGAATTTGGAGATAATATTTAAAAGAGGAGAAATTATGCAAGAGTTAGAAAAACTTGAAGAAGATAGACTTGTTATAGCTAAAAAGCTAAAGAGTTCTATCTTTGTTATTATTTTAATCAGCTTAGTAATTTCTGCTATTATCTACACACAGACTTATAATTTAGCTACTTCTATTATATTTGCTGGGTTGTTAGGGCTGATAGGATACGCTGTTTATAAATCAAATTTAACAAGAGAGTTTAACTATAAGTTTAAAAACAGCGTTATTAGAAAAATCATCCAAAACATAAATGAAAACTTAGTCTATGAGCCAAGCCTTTATATGAGTTTGAGTGATTTTAATAGAACAAATATCTACAAATTTCCAGATACTTACAGCGGAAATGACCTAATTTATGGCAAAATCAAGGGTGTTGATATTAAATTTAGTGATATCTACTCACAAGAAAGAGTTGAAACTGTAGATGAAAAGGGAAATACTCACGTAAGTTATAAAACCATCTTTTCAGGCATCTTTTTTATAGCAGATTTTCACAAAAAATTTAGCTCACAAACTTATGTTTTATCAAACAAATTTGGTTTTAAATTTGGAAGTAGGGCACATATGGATAACTCGGAGTTTGAAGATGAGTTTAGAACTTACACAGACGACCAGATAAATGCTCGCTATATCCTAACTCCAAATTTAATGGAACAAATTCTAAAAACTAAAGAGCTTTTTAACTGTCCGCTAAACATCGCCTTTTTGGATAATCAAATTTACATCTACATTGAGTTTAACAAAGATAGCTTTGAGCCTGATATTTTTCAAACACTTTTGGGTGAAAACTCCATCGTTTTAAAATATAAAAGAGAAATTTCAAATTTGATAAATTTAGTAGAAGAGCTAAATTTAAACACTAAAATTTGGGGTTAAACTCTTAATAAGGAGCTAAATTGACACTTTTAGATTTAGAGAGAGTTCGCAAGCAGATTTTTTCTAATTACAAACTATATCAATTAGAAGCTATAGGGGTTGGACTGTTTGTGGCTGGTTCTGTTATTTTAGGACTCTATATCGGAGATGAAGGGTTTTATAATGAAAACAGATATCTAGCAAGAATTATCTTTTTTTTCCTATTTATTTTTATCTTTTTTATGACTTATAAAGCAACTATTAAAGTTATAATCACTAAAAAAAGTACTAAATTTAAAAAGCAATTTAAAGAGTTTTATTTAGTTGATTATTTTAAAGAACTAGGCTTTAATTATAACATGAACTCACATATGGACGCGGTTGATATGATTAGAAGTGAACTTTTTCTTAGTTTTGACACACAAAGAGGAAATGACCAGATAAAAGGGTATAAAAATGGTGTTTTATTTAGTTTTAGTGATATAGTTTTATATGATATAGAGGAAGAAGAGCAAGATTTTTTTGACTATGTGATGGATAAATTTAGCAAAAACTCTTCTGATAAAAAAAATTATGTAAAGCTTTTTGAGGGGCTGTTTTTTATGGCAGATTTTAACAAAACTATCACATCAAAAACCTTTGTTATGCAAAATGGAACTCCTAGAATAATGAGTGGTTTAAGCGTTATAAATATGGATAATCCTTTGTTTAACACTAAATTCAAGATTTATTCAGACGATATTCAAAATGCGATGTATATCCTAAGTCCAGCTTTAATGGAGAGGATAAACTCACTCTCACTTATCATAAAAAGCCCTATAAATATAAGCTTTATTGGTAATAAAATCTATATTTCTATCAATGTAGGAAAAGATAGTTTTGAACCTGATGTTACTCAAAGCTTAGTTACAAAAAACCCAATCCATACAATAAAACGCCAGCTAGAAGCGGTTTTAGGGATAGTAGAAGTTTTAGCTCTTGATTCAAATTTATGGGCGAAAGTAAGATAAAAAAATAAAGATTTGTAAAATAGTCAAATTTATAAATAGTTATTTACTTGCTAATGTAAGGAACTAAGTAGTAAAGCATCTGTAATTTTATATATTATTGTAGTTTTAGCATGAAAATATAGTAAAATTTTTAACATTATAGAAATTTTACTATTAATATTTTAGATTTATCAGGGCTTTTTATAGCCCTGATTTAAAAGTTTATTTAAAAAAATCAACTTTTCCTGTACTTAAATCATAAAAAGCACCAATAATTTCTATCTCACCTTTATCTACCATCTCTTTTATAGTAGGGCTAGTTACTAAGATATCATTAATTGTTTTTTTAACGTTGTTCATAGCAGTTTTATCAACTACTTTAGGATCATCTAATGGATCTTTGATTGAAGGTTTGATTTGATCTAAAAGCTGAGATAAGTTTCCTGACTCAACATTTTCAACCGCTCCTGTTACAGCACCACAATTAGTATGCCCCATTACTACTATAAGTTTTGAACCTGCAAATTTAACAGCATACTCTAAACTTCCTAGTATGTTTGGATCTTCAATATTTCCAGCATTTCTTAAAGAGAAGATATTGCCTATACCTTGATCAAAAATTATCTCAGGCGGAACTCTTGAGTCCATACAAGTTAGAATAGCAGAATGTGGTTTTTGACCATCTTTTGTCTCTGCTATTTGCTTTTCATAGTCTGTATTTATTGGCTTTTTTGCAAGAAATCTCGCGTTTCCATCTTTTAACTCTTGTAGAGCACTTGATGATGTTACGTTAGATTCTGCAAATGCAACTGAAAAACTAAGCATTGATGCTAACAAAATTGTAGAAAAATGTTTTAAATTTTTCATAACTCTCCTTTTATCAAATTTTGCCAGATGGCTTATTTATACTACATAAAGATTATTAACAAAAGTTAATAATAAATAAATTTGACTCAATTTAACTCTTTACTAACCATTACGAGTGTGTAGCACGAAGTAATTTGGTTTTTAAAATTTTAAAGTGATTTTTAGTAAATTTGATTACAAACACTCTCTACTCGTCATTGCGAACGTAGTGAAGCAATCTAGATGTTAAATTTAAAGAATTTAGTTTTAGCAAATTTGACTCTAATGTATTTCATAGCTCAACAACTAGACTTTAAATTTTTAAAGAGTTTATTAGTTTTTTGATTATAGAATTTATTTCAAATAAAAAAGGAAAAATATGGAAATAAAAGAGTTAGAAAAAAAGCGTAAAAGCCTACTTAGAAAGCTATTTATAAGCGGTGGAAGTGTGAGTTTAGTCTTTATATTTGGGTTTTTTATGATGATAAAAACGGCGGATAACTTTATAGTTCCACTTCTTTTTTTAGTGGGAATTTGGCTTTTTATAATTTATGGACTTAAATTTAGCGTTACAAACTCATTTATCGCTTTATATAATGAAACTTTGTTTAAAGATAGTGGGATAAACGCTTTTAAATACAGCAGAAACGCTTCAAATTTGATAAACCATATAAAGAACCTATCAAACATCAAATTTGGCAAATTTAATGCAAATGATGAGTTTAGTGGCGAGATAAATGGAGTTTGGTTTCAAATTTGTGACGCAAGGCTTGATTTATCTCATCTTAATTTTAAAGGTAGAGTTTTTAAAGCTGAGTTTAACAAAAACTTTGAAAACACCACACTTATCTCAAATTTAGGAGTTATAAAAAATGATGGACTTCAAAAAATAGCCATTGATAGCCCTAAATTTGGACTTGAGTTTGAAGTTTTTTCAGATGAGTTAAAAGAAAGCCTTTATATTTTAAACCCTGTTTTGTTAGAGAGGCTTGAAATTTTAGTTGGTAAAAATAGGGCTGATATATTGCTATATAAAAATGAAATTTTGATTTTAGTTGATAGTAGAAGTGACGCGTTAGAGCCAAATTTATTTAAACCTATAGATGAGATAAACTCACAAAATTTCAAAGATGAGTTTTTAAAATTTAAAGAATTAATTAAATTTTTAAGATTAGATAGAAAATTGTAGAGTGATTTTCAGTAAATTTGGTTATAAAAACTCTCCATACGTCATTGCGAGCTTGCGTTAGCAAGTGTGGCAATCTAGTTTTTAAAGTGCTAGAGTGAAATTTAACAAATTTAGTTTTAGGTTTTCTTTTTTAAATTCACTTCTTTTAAATTTGGCTCTTAATCAAATTCTAATTCAAAGTCTAGATTGTTTCGTTTGTTTCACAAACTCGCAATGACTGGATGTAGAGTGTGGATTGCCACGATTTACTCAAAAATCTCGCAATGACGATAGAGTATGGTTTTTTGCAAATATTACAATAATAGTAAATGAGATGTTAGAATATAAGAAATTTACTTTGTAAATTTATAAAATTAGATAGAAAAAAGGGGCTTTTAAACCCCTTTAAAAGTTACTCTTCTTTAGCAGAGCCAAAGTATTCGTTTTCAAATTTCTCAACTTGATCAATGTTGAGTTTTACAAATTTCCAGCCTAAATACATCAGTAAAAACCAAGTCGCTAGTAAAATAATTGACTTTATCATTCGTATAATCCTTCTTCTTTTTTAAGCTCTTCTGGAGTCATTTTTTTCTTATCCATTAACTTCCAAACATAAGCTATATACCCAAGCACAACCGGTGCCCAAAGAGATACTACCGCCATAACTTTTAGAGTGTAAAAGCTAGAACTTGCGTTATAGATAGTTAGCGAGCTTTGTAGGTCTGTATATGATGGGTAAAATGCTGTTCCGTTTAATCCAACTAGTAAAAACACACTCATTACAAGCAGTGTTACACCAACTCCGTAACTCCAAATTCCTTGCACGCTATCTGTAAACACCCCTTTATACATCCCAAAAAGAGCTAAAACAAGACCAACTAAAAGCATACCTGCAACAAGTGGCATCTCTAATAAATTCAGAGCATATTTATAACTAACCATACTTACAACGCCGTTTGCATCTACACTATATCCATCCCTTAAAAGAGTCCAAACTAAAAATGCAACTAAAAACACCACTAAAAGTAGGGCGTCTTTTTTAAGATTTGTTTTTAAATTTGCTCTTAGTTTTGCATCATTAATGTTGTTCATCAGATAAAGTGCCCCGCCAACTCTTGCTTGGAAAAACAGAGTAAATCCAAGTAGATAGTTATATGGGTTTTTTAAAGCTTCTAAGCCTCTTAGAGGGTTATCCCATTTAACGAAGTTATTGCTATCCAAAGTAAACTCACTTCCGCTAAAAAACGTCGCAACCGCGATACCGATAAGGATAACTCCAAGTGAGCCGTTTATCATTAAAAACAGCTCATATGTTCCTTGACCTAAGAAATTTGCCTCTTTTTTTCTATACTCATAAGAGACCGCTTGGATGATAAAGCAAAAAAGAATTGCCATCCAAACCCAGTATGCCCCACCAAAACTAGTTGCATAAAAGAGTGGAAACGCCGCAAAACAGGCACCTCCAAAAAGAACTAAAGCTGTAAAAGTTAGTTCCCATTTTTTACCAACAGCACTAAGTATCATATCCTTGTGAACTTCGTTGTCTGATACGCTTTTAAATAGAGTCTGCCCACCTTGAACAAACATCATAAATACAAAAAGCCCACCTATTAAAGATATCAAACACCACCAATAAATTTGTAAAGCTTCATACATCTTAAAATCCTATCTTAATTTGTTTAAGCATGATTTTTATCTCTGCTATAAATAAAGCTGTAAATAGCACCGCAAAGAGAGCAAAAGTGGTTTTAACATTCACACTTGCTAAGTCAGTTACCGCTACATTTACAGGCATTAAGTCTTGTATCGCCCAAGGCTGTCTTCCAACCTCTGCTACTATCCATCCAGCCTCAGCTGCCACATATCCTAGCGGGATACTAAATACACAAAGCCAAAGTAGTTTTCTAAAGTTTTCAATACTGTTTGCCATACTTAGATAAGTTGTCACAAAGAAAAGTGCTATAAAATAACTACCTAGTATAACCATCACACGGAAACTATAAAACGTTAGTCCAACTGGTGGAACTAGCTCTTCAGGGCTATTTAGATATCCATATCCAAAGTTTTCCATATTTGCATCAAGGATTGATCTATACTCTGGGATGGCTGAGTGGTTGCCACTATCAAGGGCGATTTTTATATCCTCTAATGCTTGTAGGGCTATTTTTCCACTATCAATTCTCTCTTGTCCTGAAGGGATGCCGTGTTTTTCGTTTCCATAAACTAAGTCTTCGATTCCAGGAACGAAGTTATTTAGCCCTCTTGTTGCCATGATGCCTAGGGCGTAAGGAATTTCTACTTTATAGATAACGCCCTCGTTATCATCGCCTAGTTTTTTATCAGGGTTCAAAATACCAACACCGATAATTCCAGCGTTTGTTTCGCCTTTATAAAGACCTTCCATAGCAGCTAGTTTCATAGGTTGTTTTTGAGCTACTTGATATGCACTCTCATCCCCGCTAAATAGAACAAATAGCGAGCTTAGAAGTCCAAAACTTGCAGCAACTATGAAGCTTTTTTTAGCCATAACAAAATGTCTTTTTTTAAGGATAAACCAAGCTGAAATTCCCATAACAAATAGAGCCGATGTTACATAACTTCCACCCACTGTGTGTAAAAACTTAGAAATTCCCGTTGGTGAAAGTGCAACTTCAGCAAAGCTTACCATCTCATTTCTTACAGTTTCGTGGTTAAATGTTGTTCCAACTGGGTTTTGCATCCAACCATTTGCAACTAAAATCCAAAATGCACTTAAGTTTGAGCCAATTGCCACCATCCAAGTTGAGAATAGGTGAAAGCCTTTACTAACTCTATCCCAGCCAAAAAATAGCACCGCAAAGAAAGTCGCTTCCAAGAAAAACGCAAAAAGCCCTTCAATAGCAAGTGGAGCTCCGAAAATATCGCCAACAAACCATGAGTAGTTTGCCCAGTTTGTTCCAAACTCAAACTCCATTATAAGACCAGTTGCAACTCCGATAGCGAAGTTTACTGCAAAAAGTCTAAGCCAAAATTTAGTTATCCTTTTCCACTGTTCGTTGCCTGTTTTAACATAAATAGTCTCCATAAATGCAAGCATAAATGATAGACCTAATGTTAAAGGAACGAATAAAAAGTGATAAAGTGCAGTTAAAGCAAACTGAGCTCTAGACCAGTTTACCGTAGTGAGTAAATCTTCCATTTTATTCCTTTAGTAAGTTTTTGTATACAAAATCTATTTTTTCTTCTTTTGTATCAAATTCTGTGTGAATTGTGTTGTTGAAAATCAGCATTTTTAGTATAAAAATCATAATAAAAAGTTTGATTAAAACTACAGTCCATAGGGTTTTACCCAAAGTCATGTTTCTAAAGCCGTCGATATACATCGAGGCGAAATTTTTTAAAGCTTTCATGGCGTGAATTTTACAATAATAAGATTAAAATAACATTATAGTAACAAATTTCAAAAAAATATATTTTATATATATTTATGAATAGTTAAAAAATAAATATAAATTTTGTTAGGATTAAGCAACAAATTTATCTAACTTTACTTTTTAATAAATATAAAAAAGGTATAATAAAGGCATAATAAATTTAAGGAAAAAATATGACAAAAAAAAGAGAGACAAAGTATATTTTTGTCACAGGAGGAGTTCTAAGCTCCTTAGGTAAGGGAATTGCCGCTGCAAGTATCGCAACGCTTTTAAAAAAAGCAGGACTAAAGGTTAGTATGCTAAAAGCTGAGCCTTATATAAACGTTGACCCTGGAACTATGAGTCCGTTAGAGCATGGCGAGGTTTTTGTAACTGATGATGGGGCTGAGACAGATCTTGATTTAGGGCATTATGAGAGATTTTTAGATGAAAACTTATCTCAGGATAACAACTTCACTACAGGTAGGGTTTATAGCACGGTTATAGAGAGAGAAAGACGTGGCGAGTACCTTGGTAAGACCATTCAAGTAATACCTCATATCGTTGGAGAGATAGTTGATAGGTTTAAAAAAGCAGGAGAAGGCAAAGATGTTTTAATCATCGAAATAGGTGGAACAGTTGGCGACATCGAAGGGCTTCCGTTTTTAGAGGCTATGAGAGCGATGAGAATGGAGCTTGGTAAAAAACGCTCTATGAATGTTCACTTAACTTTAGTTCCTTATATCAAAGCAGCAGGAGAGTTAAAAACTAAGCCAACTCAGCATAGCGTTGGGGAACTTAGAAGAATCGGCATAACTCCTGATATGATAATTTGTAGAAGCGAAGTTTCACTAGATAGAGAGATAAAAGATAAAATCGCAGTTAGCTGTGGGGTTGAGAAAAACTGCGTGATTGAGAGCTGTGATAGTCAAAGTATCTATCAAATCCCACTTTCGTTTTTACAACAAGATATCTTAACTCCAATTAGCGAAACTTTAGATTTAGGTGAGCTAAAAGTTGATATGAGCGAGTGGAACGAGGTTGTCAAAAGAGTAATCGCTCCAACAAAAAGTGTAAAAATCGCTTTTGTAGGCAAATATTTAGAACTAAAAGAGAGCTATAAAAGTCTAACCGAAGCACTAATCCACTCAGGTGCTCATTTAGACACTAGGGTTGATATAAAGTGGTGCGATAGTGAGAGAATCTATAGTGAAAATGTTGATGAGTGGTTTAAAGATGTAGATGGTATTTTGGTAGCTGGAGGCTTTGGTAAAAGGGGAGTTGAGGGAAAAATCGAAGCTGTTAAATACGCTAGAACTCATAAAATCCCATATTTAGGAATTTGCCTTGGAATGCAACTAGCTTTGGTGGAAATCGCTAGAAATGTTTTAAAGCTAGAAGATGCAAACTCAACCGAGTTTGACCTAGATACAAAAAATCCTGTTATTTACAAAATAGATGATTTTATAAAAAACAGTGGTAAAAAAGAGATATTAACTCACATTAGCCCGCTTGGTGGAACTATGAGAGTTGGTGGGTATGACTGTGATGTTAAAAATGGAACTCTTTTGAACAAAGTTTACGGCGGTGCTAAGAAGATAAGAGAGAGACATCGCCATACATACGAGGTAAATCCAGCATATAAAGAGAGCTTAGAAAAAGCAGGCGTTGTAGTAAGTGGTGAGTATGAAGGGCTGGTAGAAGCAATCGAGCTTAAAGACCATCCTTTCTTTTTGGGTGTGCAGTTTCATCCAGAGTTTACATCAAGACTTACAAAACCAAATCCAGTTATAACTGGATTTTTAGAGAACTCTATAGAAAATGTTGGGTAAAAAAGAGGTTAGGGAATTACTTGAATCTAGGTTTGAAAACGATATCCATAGAAAAATTTCAGAAATTCCCCTACCTTGTCACTTAAAAGACACCTACAAAGCGGCTGAGCGTATTAAAACTGCCATAGAAAATAACGAGAAAATCGCTGTTGTAGGGGACTATGATGTTGATGGGATAGTAAGTAGTGTTATAGTTGCTGAGTTTTTAGAGCTTTTTGGAGTTGATTTTACAGTTAAAATTCCAAACCGCTTTAGCGATGGTTATGGGTTAAATCCTAAAATTTTAGATGAACTTGATGGTGTGAGTCTTATAATCACCGTTGATAACGGAATTAGTGCGAACGAAGCAGCTGATATTTGCCTAAAAAGAGGGATTGATTTAATCATCACAGACCATCACGAGCCACCCCCAGTTCTACCACGTGCGTATGCGATAGTAAATCCAAAGCAGATAGAGTGCCCATTTCCAGATGTTGAAATTTGCGGTGCTGAAGTTGCTTGGTACTTAGTTGGAGCTTTAAAAGAAGTGTGCGGAGTCGAGTATGATATGGGAAATGCTCTTGATCTCCTAGTCATAGCTATAATGGCTGATATGATGGAGCTTAGAGATATGAACAGAGTCTTAGTAAAGATGGGACTAAAGAAGCTAAATAACTCAAAAAGAGCTTGTTTTGGAGCTATAAAGAGCAAATATCAAAAAGAGAAATTTGAGTTTGACGATATAAGTTTTTTAATCGCCCCTTTGATAAACTCAACTGGGAGAATGGATGATGCAAGCCTTTCTTATGAGTTTTTAAGAGCTAAAAACTATAAAAGTGCAAAATATTACCTTGATAAAATTTCAAAACTAAACGAAGATAGAAAAGATGAAGAGAGACTTCTTTTTGAAAGTTCGCTCTCATCTGTAAGCCAAGATGATGAGATAATCGTCACTTGGGGAGATGACTGGCATGAGGGCGTTATAGGCATCGTTGCTTCAAGGCTTTCAAGGCATTTTAAAAAGCCAGCCATTGTGTTTAGCGTTGAGGATGGAACAGCAAAGGGAAGTGCTAGGAGTATAAGCAGGTTTGATATTTTAGAAGTTATAGCTGACCAAAAAGAGCTGCTTCTAAGCTTTGGTGGGCATAAAGGTGCTGCTGGAGTGGTGCTAGAGAGTTCAAATTTAGAAGAGTTTAAAGAGGCTGTAAACTCAAGCTGTTTTTTACAAGACTTAGACGGGCTTTCCATCTATGCTGATGAAATTTTAGGTGAGATAGATGTTAGAGAGTTAGACCTGGAGATGCTTGAAATTTTAGAGTTTTTCGAGCCTTATGGGCAGAAGAACCCAAAACCTGTGTTTGAAGTAAAAGACGCTCTTGTAAGAAGCGTTAGAACTATAGGTAAAGAGGGAAATCATATCAAAATAACCATAGAAAAAAGTGGAACTATGAAAGATGCACTTTTCTTTAACTATGACTTTAAACCAAAAGAGGGCGATAGAGTAGATATGATAGCTTCTGTTATGAAAAACTCATTTAGAGGGGTTATAAATCCTGAGTTTGTGATAAAAGAGATGAGACTAGCTAAAGGAATTTAGAAGCAAATTTGCTTCTAAATTCTACCTAGATAGCTTTTTATAGATGAGAGTAGTTCTTTTACTTCTAAATTTGATAGATGTTTTGAAAGTAGAGATTTAAGTATCATTTTAAGCTCTTTTTCGTAAAAATCATTAAGTGTTTTTACAGAAATATGACTCTCTTTTAGATAGTTTTTAACTCTTATGAAAATATTATGTCCTACCACTATATCCTCACCTGTTTTTGATGAGATGATTTCATTTATTTTTTGACAAATTTCAACGTAACTTCTAGCATTTTTTATCTCTTTTAGTTCAAATAGTATCGCTTGATAGTCGCATTTTAGATGGATTTGGTTAAATTTAGTTAGGAAATTTAGAGGGATTGAGTTATGATTTACATCAAAAGTAGCAATAACGTATAAATTTTCAGGAATTGCAAAATATGATTTTCCATTTTCTACAACAACACTAAACTCTTCTTTCTCTTCAAGTGTATCAATTATATATGAGTTTTTAGTCCTTAGGAGTGCTCTATTTGCTTTAGAGTATCTTTCATCTAAAAGTCTAGATATTTCACAAAAAAGAGAGTTCATATCTGAGTTGTGGATATTCTCTAAAAACATATAGTAGTTTTCATCTGGATTATTTATAGCTTTTATACACATTTGCTTAAACTCACCATTTAGAAATTTACCATTTACATAACCATCCATCAAATTTTCATAGCTATAGCTTGGATTAAGGGATAAGATTTCATAATTAGCTCTATTTATGTTTTTTATCTCTATAATCTCTTTTATAGCTTTGCTTTTTCCAACTCCTATAGAGCCCATAAAAAGAGTGTTTTTAGCTAAATTCTCATCACTAAAACTAAGTATAAATTTAAAAAATAGTTCAAAATATAGTATAGTTTCTAGCTTTGTAGAGTAATTTTTAACTTTAAATTTCTCAAGAAAAATTTTACTAAACTCCACAAAAGAGCTAAAAGTCTCTATATTTTCATTAAAAACTGAGTTTAATATAGAAACACTATTTTTACTATAAATAAAAGATGATAAATTACTATTTTTTAGAAATATAATAGATATAAACTCTATAAGTGAGTCTCTGTCTAGAATTTCAAAACCATCATCCTCACTTATAGTTGTAAAAATAGCATTTTCTTCACTAAAAGTTTCTGCAACACTCTCAATAGACTCTGATGAGAGAGATGTTTTTATAAGTTCTATTAGCATCATAGGATGGTTATTTAGAGTGATATTAAAATATTGTGAAAGTAAATTTTTACTCAAAACTTGAAAAATTTCATAAATTTGAGAGTATAAATTTATAAGTTTTTGTTTAAACTCATCTTTTAAGGCTCTATCCCCACTAAATTTCTCATATCTAATCGCTATATTTTCTATAAAGATATAGAGTGAGACAGTATTTAAGTCATCACCTTTTAAAATATCTTTGGCAGGGATACTTTGGTCGCTACTGAATTTAGGTTCATTTAGGATGATTTTCTCTTTTAAAGCGAAGTTATTATAAAAAGTTTTGATATTGTTCTCAAAAAAACGCCCTATAAAAAGATATCCAGCTTTAGGGAAATTTGAACCTAAATTTAGTATAGAACTTACACCTATATTTATAAACTCAATGTAAGATTTTTGTAAAAACTCACTCTCTCTTTGGTTGAAGCTTTTTACAGTCTGCTTTAGTTCATCTATTAAATTTGAGAGATTTAAAATCTCTTTTTCTATCTCTTTGGAACTTTTTTTCTCTTCAAAAAGCCTAAGAGATGATTTTATCTCTATCATTCTATCCCTTTTAATAGCGGAACAAACACGCAAGGCTCTAGAATTTCCTCTTGATAGTTTGAATTACTAGTTTTTTTTATTCTAACAATTTGCTGTGAGCCATCTTTTTCCATCGGAGCGACTAAAATGCCTCTAACTTCAAGCTGGTCTAGCACTCTCTCATCTATTTCCTTGGCAGCAGCAGAGAGTAAAATTCTCTCATACGGAGCGTATTTTTTCCAGCCAGAGTTTCCGTCATTATGAAGTACGTGAATGTTCATAATGCCTAAGTTTTCAAAATGCTTTTTAGCCTCATTTGCAAGTTTTTCAATCCTTTCAATCGTAAAAACCCGCCTTACCATTTTACTTAAAATCGCAGCTTGATACCCTGTCCCACACCCAATTTCTAAAACTTTATCAACTCCATCAAGCTCCAAAGCCATTGTCATTTTAGCTACCGTTAAAGGCGAGCTAATCCACTGATTTGCCAAAATCGGCTGTGGATTTAAGTCAAACGCATGAGCCAAAATCGGCACAAACTCACTTCTACTTACACTACAAAACGCATCGTATAAAGCAGGGGAGATTTCAGTGTTGTTAGCTATCTCATCAGCTAGTTTTTCACATTTTAACGCTTCTAATAACTTCATTTTACCTTCTTAAAAGTCATCAAAACTTAGACTTCCTTTGCTGTAATTTGTCACCTTACTTTCAAAGAAATTTGCCTTTTGGTCGTTAAATTTAGCAAAGTCTTCAACCCATTTAATTGGATGTTCTACATTATAAATTTTATTTAGCCCGATAGCTACAAGTCTTCTATCAACTAAATAGTGAATGTAATCTTCTATAATATCATCTGTAAAGCCCATGATTTGGTTATCTGTGATGTATTTTCCCCACTCGATTTCAAGCTCACCTGCTTTTGTAAACATCTCATAGATTTTATTTATAACATCTTGAGTAAACAGGTCAGGGCGTTCGCCTCTAACTGTGTTAATCATATTTTGAAAGACTAAAAGGTGGGTTATCTCATCTCTTTGGATAAAGCGTATCATTTGGGCTGAGCCTAGCATCTTTCCAGCTCTTGCTAACGCATAAATCGCAGTAAAGCCACTGTAGAAGTAAATGCCTTCAAGAATTTGATTTGCAACCATAGCAAGAACGAGTTTTGTCTCTGTCACATCTCCCGCAAGCTCCTCATAAACGCTTGAAATATAGTCGTTTTTCTTCTTTAAAATCGGGTCGTGCTTTTCCATCTCATAAATCATATCTGTATTTTCACAAATCGCCTCAACCATTACAGCGTAACTTTTTGAGTGGTTTGCCTCTTCGTAAGCTTGGCGAACTAAAATAGCGTTTATTTCAGGGGCTGTGATGTAAGGGTTGATGTTGTCAGCAAGGTTATTTGTTTGGAAGCTGTCCATTGAGATTAGCTGGCTCCAGACTAGGTCATACATCCTTTTTTCAGCTGTTGTTAGGTTGAAGTTGTAGTCTCTTACGTCATCTGTGGTGTCAACTTCTTTTGGAAACCAAGTATTTGCTTCCATTATGTCCCAAAGCTTTAGTGCCCATTGATACTTTGCCTTTGTGAAGTTTAAAATTCCGTGTGGATTTCCACCAAAAACTTTTCTATCGGTAAGTGTTTCGTTGGACTCTGGGTTATAAATTTTCTTTTTATCTACTATTTTCATTTTCGTCCTTCTAAATTTGAGTATTTTGGACTAAAGTTTAGCTAAATTTTACTGATAATATAGTTAAAAATTTCTAAGCTCGATTTTTAAATTTGAGTTTATTTTATTTATATCAAAGCTATTTTTAGGCTCTGTTAAATTTCCAAAATTCAGTCCTGTGTCTAAGAAATTTTGTAGGTAATAGCTGTTTTTATAGCCAAAGCTTTCTAAAGTTTTAGCCATGTTTGAGATATCGTTTTCATCTAGTAAATCAGCGTGAAGGGTGGTTCTAACTTCAAAAGGGAAGTCCAAATCTACTAAAAACTCAAGAGTTTCTATGAATTTATCGTATAAATTTGAGTGTGTTATAGAGCTAAATTTCTCTTTTGGGGCTTTAAAATCAAGTGCTATGTAGTCGATGTAATCAATCGCTTCTTTTAAAACGCTAGGATTTGAGCCGTTAGTATCGACTTTTAAGCTAAAACCAAGTTCGCTAACATCTTTTGCTAAGCTCGTAAACTCTTTGTTTAGAGTGCACTCTCCACCGCTAAAAACAACGCCTTCAAGTAGCCCAACTCTAGAGTTTAAAAACTTAAACAAATCATCTTTTGTAATGGTGCCTTTTTGCTCCACGATTTGGGCGTTATAGCAGTAAAGGCACCGCATATTACACCCTGAAAACCAAACTATACAAGCTAGTTTATCAGGGTAGTCAAGTGTTGTAAAAGGTGTTATAGCGTGAAACATTTACGCTGTTTTAGCCTTTTTTGTTGGGTGTTCACAAAACTGAACTCTCTCAGCGTGCTCACCTTTTTTACCGATGTTAAAGCTCTCAACTGGTCTGTGATAGCCCATAACTCTTGTGTAAACTACGCATTTTGTTCTTTTGTGTTCGTTTGCCTTTAAAACTTGCTCTTTGTTCATCTTCTCTCCTTTGGTTAAATTTAACTTTTAATTTGCTTCTTTTAATATTTCTGCATCACAATGCGGGCAGTACTCATGCTCGCCTGAAATATATCCATGTATCTTGCACACACTAAATACTGGCGTAATTGTAATATATGGAAGTTTATAGTTGGTTACCACGTTTTTAACTAGTGCTTTGCACGCCTTAGTTGAGCTAATCTGCTCTTTCATATATAGGTGAAATACCGTTCCACCAGTGTAACTTGTTTGAAGTTCGTCTTGTAAATTTAAAGCTTCAAATGGATCATCGCCGAAATTTGCAGGGAGTTGGGTTGAGTTTGTATAGTAAACATTATCCCCATGTCCTGCTTGAATAATATCAGGATATCTCTTAATATCTTCTTTTGCAAATCTATAAGTTGTCCCTTCAGCTGGTGTTGCTTCAAGGTTGTATAAATTTCCAGTTTCACTTTGATAGTTTCTAATTTTCTCTCTTAAATAATCCAGCATTTCAAGAGCAAACTCACGTCCAAATTTAGTAGAGATGCTTTCTTTATCATCTGTGAAGTTTCTTATCATTTCGTTTGCGCCGTTGATACCTATCGTGCTAAAGTGGTTTTTAAACCCTGGTAGGTACCTAGATGTGTAGGGATAAAGCCCTCTATCATACATATCTTGAACAAAAACTCTTTTTTTCTCTAAAGTGCTTTTTGCTAAGTCACAAAGATAGTCAAGTCTTTCATAAAGTGCCTTTCTATCGCCTTTGCAAAGATATCCAAGTCTAGCTAAGTTTATCGTTACAACGCCGATACTTCCAGTCATCTCTGCACTTCCAAAAAGCCCACCACCACGCTTTAAAAGCTCTCTTAAGTCAAGCTGAAGCCTACAACACATACTTCTAACGTGACCTGGTTTATAAGCTTTTGGGTTTGGAACTAAGTTTCCACTCTCATCTCTGATATACTGGCTTCCAACGAAGTTTTGGAAATAACTTGAGCCAACTTTTGCTGTATTTTCAAACAAAGCATCCGCTACTTCACTATCCCAGTCAAAATCTTCTGTGATATTTACAGTTGGGATTGGGAATGTAAAAGGCTGACCAAGTCTGTCACCTTTTGTCATAACTTCATAAAATGCGATATTTATCTGATCCATCTCAGGTTTAAAGTCGCCATAAGTCATATCTGTAAGGCTTTTTTTACCACGAGAGTTTGCTAGTTCTAAAAGCTCATCATCATCCTTTATATCGCTAAAAAGGTGGATGTCATCGTAGGTTGGAATTTGATCTTTTAAATCCTCTGGTGGATTTATATCAATAGTTATATTCGTAAACGGACTCTGTCCCCAACGAGCAGGAACATTTAGGTTAAAGATGAAATTTGTTATAGCCTTTTTTATCTCTCTATAGCTTAACTTATCTCTAAAAACATAAGGTGCAAGGTAGGTGTCAAAACTACTAAATGCTTGAGCTCCAGCCCATTCGCTCTGTAAAATTCCAAGGAAATTTGCCATTTGATAAAGTGCTTCGCGGAAGTGTTTTGGTGGGCGACTCTCAACTCTACCTCTAACTCCGTTAAATCCTTCGTTTAGTAACGCTCTTAAACTCCATCCAGCACAGTATCCTGTCAGACAGTCTAAATCGTGGATATGATAGTCCCCACGTCTATGAGCAAGTCCTTCTTCTTTGCTATAAACCTTGTCAAGCCAGTAGTTTGCTATGACTTTACCAGCGGTATTGTTGATAAGACCTGCGTTTGAGTAGCTTGTGTTTGAGTTAGCGTTGATTCTCCAGTCAGTTCCGTTTATGTACTCTTCTATTGTCTGGGTTGAGTTGATGTAAGTTGTGTCTTCATTAAGCCCTAAAATTTGCTCTCTTTGCATTTTATGAGTGTGGCGGTAGAGCATAAAACTCTTTAGTACTTCAAAATGACCGTGTTTAAAAAGAGCTTTTTCTATCGTGTCTTGGATGTCTTCAACAGCGACTATTTTTTTAAACATTATCTCATCAATTACTGAGTAAAAAACATTTTTGTCATAAGGTTTGTTTTCGCTTCTAAAAGCTTTTTCTATCGCATCTTCTATCTTATATGCGTGAAACTCTTCACTAGCACCATCTCTTTTTAAAATTTCTTTATTAATTACCACACTACACTCCAAAAATATTATTAGTCCTAAGAAAATATTGTAGTAAATTTCTCTTTAAAGGGGGGTTAAAAATACAGAATTTAAGTGAAAATTTGGTGTGATAAAAAAGGGTTAAATTTAGAAATCACCCACGCTGGCAACCTTAAAAGTTGTTATTTTGCCAGCGAGAGTGATTTATTTACTTGTTTAAATTTACTGACAACTAAAGCACTCTACGCTTCTATCCATCGCTGCTTTTTCAGCCTCTATTGTGTCAGGGCTTTGGCTTCTTAGATAGTAGGTTGATTTAACTCCAAGTTTCCAAGCAAGAGTGTAAATTTGATGAAGAGTCCCGCCACTTGCAACATCTAGTCTCATAAAGATATTTAAGCTTTGACCTTGATCTATCCACTTTTGACGAATGGCAGCAGCTTTGACTAAAATAGTCTGGTCTAAGTCATAAGCTGAGTCGTAGAAATTCCAAGTGTCTAAATTTAGATTTGGTACAACTACTGGTATCATCCCGCTAAGGTTGTTTTCATACCATTTTTTCTTATAAACAGGCTCTATTGTTTGAGTAGTGCCGACTAAAATGCTGATGCTTGAAGTTGGAGCTATCGCCATCAAGTAGCCATTTCTCATACCATCTTTTTTAACTTTTTCTCTTAGAGCCACCCAGTCTCTTGCACCGTCGTCAAACAAGTCATCTCTTTGGACAAGCTTTTTAGCGTTTTCATTTGCAACGTCTATTGGCATGATACCTTTGCTCCAGTTTGAGCCTTCAAAGTCAGGGTATTTTCCTTTTTCTAAAGCTAAATTTGATGATGATAAAATAGCGTTGTAACTAATGTTTTCCATGATTTTATCAACCAACTCAAGATGTTCATAACTTCCCCATTTGATGCCTTTTGTAGCTAGCATTTCAGCCTCGCCCATAACTCCAAGTCCGATTGAGCGGGATGCTAAGTTGGTTCTTTTAACTTTAGCGTGTGGGTAGAAGTTTAAATCTATCACGTTATCAAGCATTCTAATCGCAATCGGTACAACTCTATCAATGTCCTCTTTTGTGTGAATTTTACTTAAATTCACGCTTGCTAGGTTGCAAACCGCAGTTTTTCCCTCAATACACTCTTTTTCAACTATAAAGATTTTTTTACCATTCATAGTGTCAAGTGCGGTTAGTTTTTTAGCTTTTTTATTTACTCCGCCATCAGTTGTAACGTCATCTTCTTCGTTGAAAAGTTCCACGCTATCATCTTCATAAACTACTTTGATTTTATAGTAGTTTGGCTCTGTGTTTTGGAAAATTTCAGTACATAAATTTGAGCTTCTTATTAAGCCACTATGTGGGTTAGGATTGGCTTTGTTTGCTGTATCTTTAAAGCATAAAAACGGCATCCCTTCTTCAAAATACGCTGTTAATATCTTTTTCCAAAGCTCTTTTGCCATCATGATGTTTTTAGAGATAGTTTCATCTTTTTCATACTCGCAGTATTTTTTCTCAAACTCTTCGCCGTAACACTGGCTTAGCTCTGGCACATCGACAGGGTCAAAAAGAGTCCATTTTTTATCATTTTCAACTCTTTTCATAAATAAATCATTTATCCAAAGTGATGGGAAAATTTCATGAGTTCTACGTCTCTCTTCCCCTGAGTTTTTTCTTAAATCCAAAAAGTCACTTATATCCATATGCCACGGCTCTATATAAACTGAAATCGCCCCTTTTCTAGTACCTAGCTGATCGACCGCAACGGCGATGTCGTTTGTGATTTTAAGAAATGGGATGATTCCACCAGCTGCGTTTTTATGCCCGTCTATACTTCCGCCCATCGCTCTTACTTGGTTCCAGTCCCAGCCGATTCCCCCGCCAAATTTAGATAAAAGTGCCATCTCTTTGTAGCTATCAAAAATTCCCTCAATATTATCAGGTGTTGAGCCGATATAGCAAGATGAGAGCTGATGCCTAGTAGTCCTTGCGTTTGATAGAGTAGGGGTTGCTAGCATTACTTCAAATTTGCTTATTAGGTCGTAAAACTTTTTCGCCCAAGTTTGGTTGTCAAGTTCGTTTTGTGCTAAAAACATCGCTATTGCCATAAACATCTGCTGTGGAAGTTCTATTGGCTTAGCGTTTTTATCTTTTATAAGGTATCTATCATATAAAGTTTTTACGCCAAGGTAGTTAAACTGCAAATCTCTCTCGGGCTTTATATAGTCGTTTAAGTCATCCAAATCATACTTTTCTTTTAGCCCTAACATTATACGTCCAGCTTTTTCGCCTTTTTCAAAATACTCTCTTAAATGGTTGTATCCTGTAAAGCCAGTAACTTTATGATAAAGGTCGTAAAGAAAAAGTCTTGCCGCTACAAAAGTCCAGTTTGGACGGTCAACGTCGATTTTATCAACTGCTGTTTTTATAAGGGTTTGCTGAATTTCTTCAGTTGTTATCATATCGCGAAACTGAATTTTCGCATCAACTTCAAGCTCACTTAAACTTACATTATCAAGTCCTTTTACAGACTCACTTGTGTATTTTTTAATCTTTGTAATATCTAGTTCTTCGGTTCTACCGCTTCTTTTTACTACTCTCATTTACTGCCTTGTTTTTGTTATTATTTTGTAATTTTTTGAATAAGACTATTTTACTCTGTTAAGCTTAATATGTCATTATTTAAACACTCTTTTAAAGATAGCGTCCACATTTTTAGTGTAGTATGAGTAGTCAAAACACTCAATTATCGCTTCTTTACTTAGCTTTGAAGTAAGTTCCTCATCTTTTAAAAGATACTCTAAAAACAGACTTTCGCCTTTGTCGTTTATAGCACTTTTTCCGTCCTGTAAATCAGCCCAAACTTTCATAGCGTTTCTTTGGACGATTTTATAAGCATCTTCTCTTGAGACTCCAAGTTTTGGAAGTTCTAGCAAAACTCTTTGGGAAAATACAAGCCCACCAGTTAAATTTAGGTTTTTCATCATATTTTTAGGATAGACAAACATTTTTTTGATTAAATTTGTAAGGCGGTAGAGCATAAAGTCAGTCGTCACAAACGCATCAGGCAGGATAAACCGCTCAACCGAACTATGACTTATATCTCTTTCATGCCAAAGAGCGACGTTTTCTAAAGCAGGGGTTGTGTAAGCTCTGATGACTCTACAAAGCCCTGTGATGTTCTCGCTAAGAACTGGGTTTCTTTTATGTGGCATAGCCGAACTTCCCTTTTGCTCAGCGTCAAAAAACTCTTCACACTCATAAACTTCTGTTCTTTGGAAGTGGCGGATAGCAACGGCGATTTTCTCACAGCTTGATGCTAGTATGGCAAGTGCTGATATGACCTGAGCGTATCTATCTCTTTGAATTATTTGGTTTGAAACGGGTGCTGGTTTAAGCCCTAAGTTTTTACAAACTAGCTCTTCGAGCTCAAGTGGTGCATGTGCGAAATTTCCCATCGCTCCGCTTATCTTACCAACGCTAATAGTCTCTTTTGCATGCTCTAAAAGTTTAATAGCTCTATCAATTTCATCATACCAGATGGCAAGAACTAGCCCGAAAGTTATCGGCTCGCCGTGAATTCCGTGGCTTCTTCCAACCATCAAAGTCTCTTTATGCTCATATGCTCTTGTTTTGATAGCTTCTTTTAGGTTTTGACACTCTTTGATGATGAGATTTAGACTATCTCTCATCTGAATAGCTCTTGCTGTGTCTATACAGTCGCTTGAAGTCATACCGTAATGCACGAAACGACTCTCATCCCCAAGGCTCTCGCTCACACTTGTTAAAAACGCTATAACGTCGTGTTTTACAACAGCTTCGATTTCGTCTATTCTTTTCATATCAAATTTAGCGTTTTTTAGGATTTTTTCACTGTCTGTGTCGTTTATCAAGCCAAGTGTGTTCCAAGCTTTAACCGCTGCTAACTCAACTTCTAAGTAAGCGTCAAATTTAGCTTCCAAAGTCCATAGATTTTTCATCTCTTCACGTGCATATCTCTCTATCATTTTACCTTCTTTTAATCAAAAATATTGTAATTTATAAGCTTCAAATTCTAGCATAAAAGGATTAATCTTGCCTTATCTTCCAAAGAAAATCGCTGTCGCTAACAATGAAAAAAGTTATCAAATTTTACTAAATTTAGGCTACTCAATGAGAGATGCTCAAAGGCTCATAGATAGGGGCAGGGTGCTAAACTCAAAAGGTGAAAGCGTAGATAAAAGCAGTGTTTTAAACGGAGATGTTTTTTTGGTGGAGTATGAGTGTGAGCCAAGGGGTTTAAAGCCGATTTTTGAAAATGAGAGTTTTGCTGTCTTTGATAAACCAAGCGGAGTTTTAACTCATCCAAACGGTAGAAATACAACTTACTCTATGAATGATGAAATTTGGCATCTTTTTGGTAGAGATGCAAGCGTGGCCCATAGACTTGACAAAGAGACAAGTGGAGTTTTACTTGTATCTAAAAATAGGGCGGTAGAAAAAGAGTTAAAACTAAAATTTGAAAATGGAGAAGTTAAAAAAACTTATCTTGCTATGGTTGGAGGAGTTATAAAAAAAGAGTTTGAAGTTGTAGCAAATTTAGGGCTTGATAAAAGTGCAACAACTTTGAAAAACAGAATTCAGGTCCGTGATGATGGCAAATTTAGCAAAACTATGTTTAAAGTAGTTGAAAATTATGAAAGTTTAGATGCGACTTTGGTTGAGTGTATCCCTACAACAGGGCGTCAGCATCAAATAAGAGTGCATTTGTTTCACGTGAAACATCCCATCATCGGAGATACAATGTATGGCGTGAGTGATAAATTTGCTGAAGAGTTTTTGGATGATAAAGTTAGTGAAAAGAGTAGGGCGGAAATAACTAGAGCTAAAAGACTACTTCTACATTCACAGAGTTTGGAGTTTGAGTTTAACGGCGAAATTTATAAAATAGAGTCTAAATTTGACGCTAGAAGTGGGTTTTTAAATTTGGTTTTAAAATAGGCTCAAGACAACTTAAACTCTAACAAAGGAGCTTTAAGTTATGATTTCAAGGATGAAAAATAAGTATATATATCGTTCAAGAATTTCAGAGAAGAAATTTAGAGAAATTATTAACTATTTTTGCATAGATATTGAAGCTACAAAAATAGCCGAATTAACAGGTGTTTCAAGAAATAGCATAAATAAAATTCTCAAACAGGTTAGAATTTTAATGACAAATGAGTGCGAAAAGATATCTAAATTTAGTGGCGAGATAGAGATAGATGAGAGCTATTTCGGAGCTAAAAGAATAAGAGGTAAAAGAGGCAGGGGTGCAGGAAATAAAACACCTGTATTTGGAATGCTTAAAAGAGATGGTTATGTATATACTCAAGTTGTTAAAAACTGCTCTAGTAAAGAACTACTGCCTATCTTGAGAGAGTTTAGTAATCTCAATGAGAGTGTAATTTATTCTGATAGTTGGAAAGCTTATGATGGTTTAGAAGACTCAAGGTGCTAAGGCTCACTATAGAGTAAAGCACTCTAAGGATGAGTTTGCAAATGGTAGAAATCATATAAATGGAATAGAAAACTTCTGGAGATACTACAAACACAGGCTAAGTAAATTCAAAGGTATAAAAAGAGATAATTTTATTCTACACTTAAAAGAGTGCGAATATAGATACAATATCAAAAAAGATAATAAAGATTTATATAAAACATTACTAAAATTAATAAGAGAAAACCCGCTTAAGTTGTCTTGAGCCTAAAATATAAGGTCTAGATTGCCACGATTTACTTCGTAAATCTCGCAATGACTCCACAAGGTCATTGTGTAGAACAAAATAATAAATAATCATTCTATCTCGTCATTGCGAGGAATAAAGTGACGAAGCAATCTAGTTTTTGAAATTTTAGAGTTAAATTTAATAAATTTTGACTTCAAAAACATACTTTAAAATTTGAAATCTAGATTGCACGCCGGACAAAGTCCATCTCAAAACGACGTGATTGTAATGTATTTTGTTGCAAATTCACAAACATACTGTTTATTATTTGCTTCTACTCTCTGCGTCAGCTCTTTCTCTTAACTGTCCACAAGCAGCACTTATATCTATCCCTTTAGACTCTCTTATGGTGCAAGTTACGCCTTTTTCTGAGAGATAGTCTTGGAATTTTATCATATTTTCTTCACTTGGGCGACCATATTGACTTCCTTCGTGTGGGTTAAAGTAGATTAAATTCACCTTTGCTTTTATACCATTTAGTAGTTTTACGAGAGTTTTTGCATCTTGGACGCTGTCATTTAAGCCATCTATCATAAGATACTCAAACATAACTCTTTTTCTCATATCTATCGGAAACTCACGAACCGCTTGCATGATGGAAGCGATGTTGTAAGCTCTATTTATCGGCATAAGTTTTTCACGAAGTTCATCTGTGACAGCGTGAAGTGAGATGGCAAGAAGCACGCCTAAATTCATCTCTCCAAGCTTTTTTATCTGAGTGCTTAAGCCACTTGTTGAGATGGTTTGACGGCGTGGACTGATGGCAAGTCCGTCGTTATCTGTAAAGATTTTGATAGCTTTTGCGACGTTTTCAAGGTTATTTAGTGGCTCTCCCATCCCCATAAATACGATATTTACCCGTCTTTCATGGGGAATTTTATTCTCTTTTTTTATAAAATGAACTTGCTCTACTATCTCACCAGCAGTTAAATTTCTAACAAATCCACCTTTTGCAGTTAGGCAAAATGTGCAGCCTATCTTACAGCCAACTTGTGAGCTAACGCAGATGGTGTATCTTGCATGGCGAATTCTCTTTCCTTCTTCGTCAAAAAGCTCATCTTTCATAGGAAGCAGAACGCTCTCTATGGTTTTGCCATCTTTTAGCTCAAAGAGATACTTTATACTTCCATCGCTACTAATTTCATCTTTGATTTTCTTAAGTGGGTCAAAGTAGTATTTTGAAGCGAGTTCTTTTCTCATATCTTTTGGTAAATTTAGCATCTCATCAAAGCTATCAACATCTTTTTTATATATCCACTCATAAATTTGTTTAGCTCTAAATTTCGGCTTTATAAATTCTTCTAACTCTTCTTTTGTATAATCAAGTATATTTATCAAATCAACCCTTTACTTTTAAGATAAATTTCAAGTTTTTCTTTTGCGGCGTTATGGTTTTTTATGAACTCTTTGTGAGCGTTTTCATCACAGAAATTTGTAGCACAGATGATAGCAGAGCAAGGAATTTCAAAAAACTGGCAAGTCCTATAAACTGAATAAAACTCCATATTCTCTAAAAAGTAACCAAGGTTAGCGAATTTGTTAGCTAACTCTTTGTTAGTTGTTATAAAATTTGATGAGTTTATAACCGATGTTTCACGTGAAACATCCGGGCAAATTTCAGCAAAAATAGGGCTATAAGAGTTGTTTTCTAGCTCTGAAATTTCATGCTGAACGGCTAATTTACTCTCATAAATTTCTAAAATTTCCCCATCTCTATAGAGCCCACCAGTGCCTACAAAGATAACTTCACTAACGTTTGTTTGTTTGCTAACAGCTAAAATGTTAGTTAAATTTATAGCACTTTCTATGAGACCGATTCCTATAGGAGTGGCAAACTCAAAACTCTCGATTTTCCCAGCACAGACTATTAGTTTACTCACAGCCTAACTTTTATCCCGTTTTCTGCAAGGTAGTTTTTAAGTTCATCAACTTTTATCTCGCCAAAGTGAAAAACTGACGCTGCTAAAACTGCGTCCGCACCATTTAAAATAGCCTCTTTAAAGTGAACTAGCTCACCAGCTCCACCACTTGCGATGATAGGTATGTTTACAGCTTTTCTAAACTCTCTTATGAGTTCTAAATCATACCCATCTTTCATACCATCTTTGTCAAGAGATGTTGGAAGTAGGGCAGATGCACCAAGGCTCTCTACTTCTTTTGCCCAAAGAATTGCGTCTTTTTTGGTATTAACTTCGCCACCATGAGTTAAAACATAGTATTTTCCATCTTCTCTTGTGACATCTATCGCAACTACGACTCTATCTTTTCCAAACTTTTCAGTCGCTTCTTTTATCAAATTTGGGTTTTTAACAGCAGCTGAGTTGATGCTAACTTTTGCAATGCCAGCGTTAAACAAAGCTTCCATATCTTCTATAGTTCTTATACCGCCACCAACAGTTAGTGGGATATCTATAGCTTTTGCAACTTTACTAGCTATATCGGTAGTCGTTTTTCTGTTTTCATTTGTCGCTGAGATATCTAAAAAGCAGAGTTCATCTGCTCCCATTTCGCAGTATTTTTTCGCACTTTCAACTGGGTCTCCAGCATCTTTTAAATCTGTAAATTTAATCCCTTTTACAACTCTTCCATCCTTCATATCAAGACATGGAATTACTTTTTTATATTCACTCAATTTGAGTCCTTTTTTCTAAATTAAGAGTGAATTTTAGCGAAATTTTGTTAATAAAGCACTTTATTAACTCTTTTAAGATAAAATCATCAGATGATAAAAGCAAAGAAAAAATTTGGTCAAAACTTTTTAAAAGATAGCACCGTTTTAAATAAAATCATCCAAGCGATTCCCAATGACTTAGCTATAATAAATTCAGATTTAGTTGAGATTGGGCCTGGCTTAGGTGATTTAACAAAAGAGCTTCTAGCGGTAAGTAGAGTTAGAAGTTATGAAATTGATAAAGATTTGTATGAAATTCTAAAGCAGAGTTTTAAAAAAGAGCTTGAAGATGGACAGTTCGAGCTTATTTTAGGAGATGCTTTAGAAATTTGGCAAAAAGAAGGTCTTAGCAAAAACAGTTACTATCTAGTGGCAAATTTGCCTTACTACATAGCGACAAATATCATTTTAAAAGCTATAGATGATGAGAAATGCTTAGGTTTTATCGTTATGATTCAGCGTGAAGTTGCTCTAAAGTTTGTAATGGCTGAAAACAAACTTAACTCACTTGCGGTTATAGCTGACCTAAACGGAGAGATGGAGCTACTATTTGACGTTCCCCCGACCTCTTTTGAGCCACCACCAAAGGTAATGTCTAGTGTGGTTAAATTTAGCAAAAAAGAGAAATTTAACACACTTGAAAAGGATGACTACCCAAAATTCAAAGAGTTTTTAAAACGCTGTTTTGCAAGCCCTAGAAAGACTCTTGCTAAGAACTTAAACTTGCCAAAAGAGCAGATAGACGCTCTTTATAGTGAGCTAGACTTAGATAAATCTATACGATCACATCAGTTAAATACCACCTTATTAATAAAGATTTTTAATTATTTAAAGGTGAAAAATGGAAGAGAACAGAACTAACGGAGCTAACAACAACGCTCCAGATAACAAACAAACAAAGCCTGTTAGCAGAGATACAGGGATGAAAAAGACTAACAGATACGCTAACAGAAGAAGAAACCTACAGAAAGAATCAGGCACAAAGCCAGCAGAGCAACCAGCTCAAAAACAACCTAGAAAAAGAAGAAGAAACAACGTTTCAAGAACTCTAAGTGGCAACGAAGACTGGCAAAATGATATAAAGCTATCAATAGCAGCTAACAAAGCAGTTCAAGAACTTAGACTTAACCCGCTTAAGTTTCAAAAAGGAAATAATAGCAAAGTTCGCATCACCCCACTTGGCGGACTTGGAGCAATCGGCGGAAATATAACTGTTTTTGAAACTGATACAAGTGCGATAATCGTTGACGTTGGGATGAGTTTCCCAGATGATAACATGCTTGGTGTGGATATTTTAATCCCTGACTTTGACTACATAAGAAAAATAAAAGACAAAATAAAAGCCGTTGTCATAACTCACGCTCACGAAGACCATATCGGAGCGATGCCATACTTTTACAAAGAGTTTGACTACCCGATTTACGCAACACCGCTTTGCCTTGGGATGATATCAAACAAATTTGATGAGCATGGTTTAAAAGCAAAAAGAGCGTTATTTAGACCAGTTGAGAAAAGAAAAGTTTATGAAATAGGAGACTTTGAAATAGAGTGGATACATGTAACTCACTCTATCATAGACGCTTCAGCTCTTGCTATAAAAACAGAAGCTGGAACTATCCTTCACACAGGGGATTTTAAAATAGACCACACCCCGATAGATGGCTACCCAACAGACATCCACAGAATCGCCCACTACGGCGAAGAGGGAATTTTACTTCTTATGAGTGATAGTACAAACTCACACAGAGAGGGCTCAACTAAGAGTGAAAAGGTTGTAGGCGGGACATTTGATGATATCTTTAGTAAGGCAAAAGGCAGAGTTATAATGAGTACTTTTAGCTCAAACATCCACAGAGTTGCTCAAGCTATAGAGCAAGGTATGAAATACAACAGAAAAGTCTGCGTAATAGGGCGTTCAATGGAGAGAAACCTCTTTACCGCGATGGAGCTAGGGTATGTGGAGTTTCCAAAAGAGATATTTATAGACGCAGGCGAACTTAGCAAATATAGAGATAATGAAATTCTAGTCGTCACTACTGGCTCACAGGGTGAGACTATGAGTGCACTTTATAGGATGGCGATAGGCGAGCATAAATCTATAAAGATAAAGCAAAACGACCAAATCATCATCTCAGCCAAAGCAATCCCAGGGAATGAAACAAGCGTTTCAAACGTAATCGACTACCTACTAAAAGGTGGTGCCGAAGTTGCTTACTATGACTTTAGTGAAATTCACGTCTCAGGTCACGCTGCACAGGAAGAGCAAAAGTTAATGCTAAGACTTGCAAAACCTAAGTTTTTCCTACCGGTTCACGGCGAGTATAATCACCTTGTAAGGCATGCAAAAACGGGAATTGATTGCGGGGTTGATCCTAAAAACATCTATCTTATGAGTGATGGGGATCAAGTTGAAGTATCATATGGCTATATGAAGAGAGTAAAAACAGTTAAGACTGGTAAAATTTATGTTGATAATCAAATCAATAAAGAAATTTCTGATGATATAGTTAAAAACAGACAAAACCTAGCTGATGCTGGAGTGGTGATAATCCTAGCTAGGATACATAGAGAAGATAAAAGACTTGTTAAAACTAGAGTTATCACATACGGAGTTCTTGCATCAAAAGAGCAAAAAGCGTTCACTAAGGATATGGAACTAGTTATAACTCAGCTGTTAGTCAATATCAAAGACTCGCTAATGCACGATGAAAGGGCGGTTGAGAGTCAGATAAGACAAGCTGTTAGAAAACATATCTTTAGAAAACTTAAGAAATACCCGACTATTGTCCCTGTTTTACAGCTGATTTAAGTAAAAATATAAGTGGAAAAAGAAGATGATTTTAAACACCGCAAAAGAGGTTTTGGAGTTAGAAGCAAACGAGCTTTTAAGACATAAAAATCTGCTTGATGAGAGTTTTAAAGAAGCTCTAAATTTCATCTATGAGTGCAAAGGTAAGCTCATCGTTACAGGAGTTGGAAAGAGTGGGCATATAGGGGCTAAAATGGCGGCAACTTTTGCAAGCACTGGAACGCCTAGTTTTTTTCTACATCCAACAGAGGCACTTCATGGTGACCTTGGTATGGTGGAGCAAAATGACGTTATTTTAGCCATAAGTTATAGCGGAGAGAGCGAAGAGATAGCTAAAATTCTGCCACATCTAAAAAGATTTGGTGTAAAAATCATCGCAATGACTGGGAATAAAAACAGCACCCTAGCTAAATTTAGCGATGTAGTTATAAGCTTAGAAATCATAAAAGAAGCTTGTCCTATCGGAGCAGCTCCAACTGTTTCAACTACGCTAACGTTAGCGTTAGGCGATGCATTAGCGGTTTGTTTGATGGAGATGAGAGAGTTTAAGGCTGAGGATTTTGCAAATTTCCACCCAGGTGGAAGTCTTGGAAAAAGGCTTTATCTAAAAGTTAGTGAAGTTATGAGAACTAATGAGCTTCCTATTGTTGGCGATGATGTTAGTTTGAAAATAGCCATAGATACGATGACTCACGGAAAACTTGGCTCTGTTTTACTAACTAACAAAAGCGGTGAGTTAGTTGCGATTTTAAGCGATGGGGACTTAAGAAGAGCGTTACAAAAAGAGGATTTTAACATAAATGACAAAGCTATAAACCACGCTACTAAAAACCCAAAAGTCATAACTAACGCTAGCATGTTAGCTTATGATGCTTTGAAATTTATAGAGAGTTTTAGAATTCAGCTTCTTATAGTGGTTGATGCATCTAACAAACCGATTGGGATACTACATATCCACGATCTTACAAATTTAGGATTATAAAAATGCAAAAAATGAGAATTAATAAGTTTATTTCACACAACACTGGGTATTCAAGACGCGAGGCTGATGAGCTGATAAAAAACGGCAAAGTTAGCGTAAATGGCAGGGTTGTTAGTGATTTTATAGAAGTAGACTTTGAGGATAAAGTCCGTATAAATGGGCGTTTGGTTAAGAAAAAAACAGAGTTTACGATGATAATTTATAACAAACAAAAAGGTGAGTTAGTTACTAAAAAAGATGATAGAGGTAGAAAAACTGTGTTTGATTCACTGCCAAGTGGGTTTAAAAACTTTGTTAGTGTTGGAAGGCTTGACTATGCAAGTGAGGGGCTACTACTTCTAACAGATGCTCCGGCCATCGCTGATGCTTTGATGACTAGTGATATTGAGAGAGTTTATTATCTAAAAGTAAAAGGTGAAATAACAGATGAGGTTATAAAAGCTATGAAAGAGGGTTTTTATGCAAGTGATGCAACAAAAGGTGCTCATCCAAAAACGGATATCACATCTATGGAGTTTAAGCCGTTTATTTCATACTCTGTTCTTAGTTCAAGTGGTGGTTATACAAGGTTAAAAGTTATGATAAATGAAGGGCAAAATAGAGAGTTAAGACGCTTTTTTGGCTACTTTGATTTAGAAGTTATGGACTTAAAAAGAGTTAGTTTTGGAAGGGTTGATTTAGGTATGCTTAAAAGTGGTAAATGGCGCTATCTAACAAACTCAGAGTATGATGCTCTAAGAGATTTTATGGCTATAAATAAGGTAAGATATTAAAAGTATGATATAAAGTTAAATTTTAGTTTTTTGAATGAATAAAAAGAGAAAGGCACTAGCCTCTCTCTATGTGGTTTATTAAGATAGAATTTCCTCTATTGTTATATAGTCACCAACTCTTCCTGTCATTTGTTCAACATCTGTATTTACTGGAAGTGTCTTTTTACCTGGTCTCCAGCCTGCTGGGCAAACTTCGCCAGTTTTTGTTGCATGTTGCCACGCTTGAACTTGTCTTATAAACTCATTTACGTTTCTTCCAACGCTGTCAGCTTGGACTTCTTGAGCTACACAAATTCCCTCTGGGTTGAATAAAAATCTTCCTCTTAAAGCAACGCCTTCTTCTTCAACAAGAACTCCAAAGCTCTCTGCTACACTTTTTGTAACGTCAGCTCCGATTGTAAGTTTTAAATCTTTTAAGATAGGCTCAGTCTCAACAAATCTTTTGTGTGAGAACTTTGTATCAGTTGAAACTGGTAAAATTTCAACTCCAAGAGCTTGAAACTCATCATATTTTGCGTTCATCGCTGCGATTTCAGTTGGGCATACGAAAGTAAAGTCTGCTGGATAGAAACAAACTACTGTCCATTTTCCTTTGTAGTCTTCACTTGAAACTGTTGTATAGTGTCCTGTTTTAGCATCGTATGCATCCATTTTAAACTCTGGCATCTTTCTTCTAACCATTGTTCCGCTCATTTTTTTCTCCTTATTTTTTTGTTCTATTTTGTTTTCATTTTCTGTTGTAACTTTTTCAGCTCTAGCTGTTACACCTGCGTCACACGCCATTTTTACTCCTTTTAAATTGTTTTAAATTATCTAAAGAATAATTTTTATCTTTTGATTAAAAGTATTGTATAGTAAAAGATATTAAAATAAGCTTAAATTTTTGATTGTTTTCCTTGAAAAAACAAAATATCTCATTAATCCCAGCTAAAATAAGATTTATAAAATTTAATATTTTTTTAAATTTACTAAAAACATAATTAATTTTTAGTATAATTATGTGATTTTATTAAAAGGAGTAAAAATGAAAATTCTTAAAAAATTAGCGTTACTTATGGTTTTAGGAGCGACTATGCTTGTAGCAAAACCAACAGTTTATATACTAGCAACAGGTGGAACGATAGCAGGTAGTGCTGATAGTTCGCTAACAGGAAGCTATACTTCAGGTGCATTAACAGTTGATGCTTTAATAAACGCAGTTCCGCAAATCAACGAAATAGCAGACATCAAAGGTGAGCAAATCGCAAGTATCGGCTCACAAGCTATGAACAACGAAACTTGGTTAAAGCTAGCAAAAAGAGTAAATGAACTTTTAAAAGATGAAAAAGTTGCAGGTATCGTTGTAACGCACGGAACTGATACTATGGAGGAGAGTTCATATTTCCTAGAACTAGTCATAGACAGCGATAAACCAGTAGTTTTCGTTGGTGCGATGAGAGCAAGCACATCTATGAGTGCTGATGGTCCTTTAAATATCTTTAATGCAGTTAATGTAGCCATGGATAAAAATAGTGTTGGTAAAGGTACTTTAGTTGTGATGAATGATGAAATTCACGCAGCTAGAGAAGTTACAAAATCAGGCACAACAGCAGTTAATGTTTTTAAATCACCAAACACAGGTAAAATAGGAACTGTAAATTATGGCGTAGTAAATTACTATATGCAGCCAGTTAGAAAACACACTGTTAATTCCGAGTTTAGTATAGACAGTATCACTGAACTTCCAAGAGTTGATATCATCTTTGGCCATACAGAGGGAAGTGATGATTTTGTAAAAGCAGCAGTAAAAGCTGGAGCAAAAGGTATCGTTTTAGCAGGTGTTGGTAACGGAAACCCATATCCAAGTGTAGAAGTAGCTCTAGCTGAAGCTGTAAAACAAGGTGTTGTGGTTGTTAGAGCAAGCAGAACAGGAAGTGGCTCAACAAGCGTTGGTGCTGAGGTTGATGATGCAAAACTAGGTTTTGTAACTTCAGATAACTTAAATGCCGCAAAAGCTAGAACGCTTTTAATGGTAGCATTAACAAAAACAAATAACAAAGATGAAATTCAAAAATTTTATCAAGAGTATTAATATCTAAATAATATACTTTAAAAGGGGCGTAAATTTACGCCCTTAAGCTTATACTACATAATGCTTCATAAAATATAAGACCATATTCACCTTCCCAAACTACAACATATTCAACTATAGCGGTTTTGTTTAGTTTGTATCCTTTGGCTTCATACTCTTTTATTTTGTTTGCGAAATTTGCTGATAGTCTGCCTACTTCAAAATTATCTTTTAGTAAATAAAAAGAGTGCTTATTTGGAACTATCTCTACCAAATCCCCAGCCATTAAATTTTGTTTTATTATATTGTTTTTAGTGTTAGGATTTGATAGCCAAAGTGATTTTAAGCCCATTAGCTTCACAATCTCTTTAGATTTAAACTCGCTGTTTTTATACTCTATAACATCATCATAAAACTCTTTGTAGTTTAGAAAAATAGGATTTTTTGAGTGGATAAAAAGCTTCTCTTTTGCTCTTGTGATGGCTACATATAGAAGTCTTTTGTCATACTCATCATTTAAATCAAGATTGTCTGGAAATATATGAACCGTATCAAACTCTTTTCCTTTTGCCTTATGCATAGTTGAAACTACCGTTTTAGAGTTGGTCTTTTCAAAATCATCAAAGTCTATCTCGTTTAAATACCCACTAAAAGCTTTTTTAAGATACTTTTGGCTCTCGTTCATATCATATTCGTTTTGAAATTTACTAACTACATCTAAGGCAAGGGTTAAGTTTTTAGATTTAGCGAATTTATGCTTTAAATTTATAATTGCGGTTTTAAAATTAGCTTTTTCAAACTCATTTTGAAAATAGACAAGCTCTATTAAATCCTTAAGGTTAAAGCCAGCTTTTTCGGTAAGATACTGTGCGTTTATGCCGTTATTAAAAAGATATGAGTAGATTTCCAAGACTTCATTGTTATTTCTTGCTAAAAATATGCTTTGCTCGTTATTATCCACAAAATTTAGTAAATTTGATAGATAGTTATCTGAGCGAACTAAGACGATTTTACCGTTTTTGTTAGTTGCTGGGATTAAGTCATCCACTTTTAGTCTTGAGTTAAAAATTTCTCTAATCCTACTTGAAAACTTAACCAAATTTGCCTTGCTTCTATAGTTTGTTTTTAGGCTATAAGTTGAGTGATTATCTGGAAAATCTTCTCTAAATTTAGTTATAAGCTTAATGTCAGCCTTGCTATCACCGAAGTTATTGATACATTGATCATCATCTCCAACGGCGATGATTTTCTTGCTACTTGGCATATTTTCATAGATGGCTTTTATAAACTCATAGCTATCCTCTGAGATATCTTGATACTCATCTAACACTAACATTTCGGTTAGTGGAAGTTCTAATTCACCGTTTCTAAGCCCAATAGTTGCGTTTTTTACCACACTTTTTAGCTCATCTTCATTACTAACTTTTTGTAAAAGAAGTGTTAGTGCAAATGAGTGAAAAGTGTGAATTTTAACTCTATAAACTTCATTTCCTATTAGTGCTCTAAGACGGTCCTTAAACTCACTAACAGCAACTCTTGAGTGAGCTAACATCAAAAAATACTCCGCCTTATGGCTCTCTTTGGTTATCAAAGAAGCGATTTTATGAACTAAGGTTTTAGTTTTTCCACTCCCTGGCCCTGCTAAAACCATGATAGACTCGCTTTTTGTATCATCAAAAACAGCTTTTTGCTCATCGCTTAAGTTTTCTAAAATTTGAGTTAGTTTTTCTTTTGTTAGTGGAAGTTTGATGTTTTTATCAAATTTCTGTTTTGACTTAAATTTATCATACTCCATACTGAAATAATCACTCACAAACTCGCTAACATCATCGTCTTTGTTAGTTAGTTTTTCTAAGAACCTTATCTGTATATGAACGGCTTCTATCTTTCTTTCATAGTATTTTGCTAAGGTTTTGTTATAGTGATCTCTTTTTCTGTAAGGGGTGTTTTCTTTGATTTTTTCTAAAAGTTCTAGCTTGTAAGCTTTATAATATATTAGCCTTCCTTTTCTAAGAGTAAAGCTTTTTAAAAGTGAGTGAAGATAGACGATAGAGTGGTGAAATAGGCTAGTTGAAATTTGTGATTTAAATTTGTTTTGCAGGGAAATAGATGCAAACTCAACTTCTTTTTGCTTCTCATTTCCTAGTAAAATAAGCATCTCATCAAGGATAAACTCACAAATTTCTCTTCTTTGCTCAACCAAGTTTTTAAATCTTTCCTTATCACTTAGCTGGATGTTGGCGATATTTTTATAAAAATAAGCGTTAAAGATATTTGACTCTATTTTTGAGAGATAGTTGAAATTTTGAACTATCTTTTTTGCCTGAACGACTTTAGTTTTAGTTTGTGCTATATCTCTTATATCAAAAACTGGGTTTGTTAAAACCATCTCAAGAACTTCTTTTTCTAGTTCAAAATGCTCTTTAAACTCAGACTTTATCTTATCGGTTACAAAAGCTGAGATATCGTTTTCATAGCGGATAAGGTTTTCATTTTGCAGAGTGTAAATAGAGTCAAAGATGGTTTTTCTATCGCTTCCTATAACTTCTGCTAAGTCATCTATCTCGATTGGCTCAAGTTTGCTTCTTTGGATAATGTTTTGCATGATTAAAATCATTGCATTAAATATCCCTTTATAAAGCTCTTTTTTAGGCGTTAGAACGCTTCTAATGTATTCCATATTTCGCTTCTCTTTTTCCAAAAGCGATGTTGCAAATATGGTGTATCTATCTCTTCCTCTTTTTAAAATTTCGCATCTCTCAAGTTCTAAAAGAGCTGTTTTTATGATGCTTTCATAGTCTAGTTTAGAGTCTTCTGTATCAATTCCTGAGTTTGTGGCTAAAGTTTTTGGTGAGATATAAACTGTGCTATTTTTCTCTTTTTTAAGAGTTTTTACAATGGCTTGGATCTCATTTGCATCTATTTTTGTGCTATTTAGTTTGGAAAATGTTCTATCAAAGTCGTTTTTTGAGTAAATGATGATGCATTTTGCGTTTATATCCTTGCTTCTTGCACCACGCCCTGACTCTTGTAAATACGCCTCAAGTGAGTCAGAAACATCGTAGTGGATAACGGCTTTGATGTCAGGTTTATCTATCCCCATCCCAAAGGCTGTTGTGGCGATGACGATGTCTATGGTGTTATTTATAAAATCATTTAAAATCTCACTTTTATTTCTACCAGTTCTAATGCCTAGCTCTATCTCATCATCAATTTTTGCATAAAATGGCTCGATAGTTAAGCCTAAATGCTCAATCCTTGGGTCATCATTTAGCTTTTCACATAGCTCTTTACAGCCTTTTGCGTTTTGTGGTAGGTAGATGATAGTTGGGATTTTACCAAGAGATGAAATTTCACTTATTAAAGCGTTATACTTTTCATTTTCATCTTTTACTTCTATGGCTTCATAGGTTAAATTCTCTCTTTTTGCTGAAGCTAAAAACTCATCAAATTTGATGTTAAGATGTTCTTTAAAATACTCTTTTATATCGCCTAAAACTTCAGGCTTTGCTGTAGCTGTAAAGCATGATACTGGGATAGTATCTTTCATCTTAGAGTTATCAATCAACTCTTTTATAAAAACCGCTATATAGTGATAGTCATGCCTAAAGTCATGTCCCCATGATGAAAAGCAGTGAGTTTCATCTATAACAAACCTATCTATAATCCTACATTTTAAAGCGTTAAATAGTGAGTTTGAGCGAAGTGCTTCAGGGGCAAGATATAAAATATCAGTTGTGCCGTTTTGAACTTCGTTTAAGATAGAAGCCCTTTCAATCGGACTTAGATAACCACTGATTGCTTGAACGCTAAAGTTTTGGTTTTTCTCTTTAAAGCTATCAACATGGTTTTTCATTAACGCTTGAAGTGGTGAGATAACTACCGTTAGGGCGTTATAAGACTTTGCTTTGATAAGGGCTGGAAGCTGGAAAGTAAAGGTTTTGCCACCACCTGTTGGAAGTATTGCAAGAAGAGAGCTGTCTTTTAAAGCTGAGTTTATAATCTCTCTTTGAGAGAGTTTTAAAAGTGGGCTATCTCTTTGCTCAAACTCTTTAAAAGTGTTAAATCCAAACTCATTTAGTGCAAACTCTTCTAAATTTATACTCTTAAAGTTAAAGCAAATTTTCTTTAAAATCCAAACAATAAAAGGAAATTTCTCTATCAAAATATGTGAAATAGAAGCGTTTCTATCACTATATAAAAAGGAAATCACATAAGCTAGTTCAAGCGGTGTGGTTTGCTCTAGTCCTATGATGTCATCTTTACTGCATTCAACTCTGTCTTTGATAAACTCATAGATATCAACTTCTTTTTTAGATAAGTTTTTATAGATAAAATAGCCTTTATAATACTCGCTATCATAGAGTAAGTTTACAAAAATTTGGGCTAAGGTTTTAGGAAGCGAGCTAAACTTAGCATCAAGTAGATAAAAAAGCTCTTTTGTTTGAAGGGCGTCACCTAGCGGGTCGTTTTCTATATTTAGCTCGGTTTTATATGGTTTTTCTAACTTATGAGTCTTTTTGTTTGGAAAAAGAAGCATTGAAAGATAGAGCGTGTCAATGATATGAGTGGTTTGTAAAATTTGGTTAAAGCCAGTGTTTGAAAGATAGGTTTTATCGTGTTCTATGAAGTTATGCCCACAGATAAATTTGGGCTTTTTAGCATGAAAAACTTCGCAAATTTTAGAAACTGAAGTGTGTCTTTCTTTAAACTCATCAACACTTAAACCAAGTTCATAAATTTTATCACTAGATTTGCTAGTTTCTATATCTAAAAAAGCTATCAAATTTAAAAGCCTTTAAAATACCAAAACTCGCATCTTACTTTTTATAACATCGTCTATATAGCCATCTTTTAGGCGGGATTTGATGTTTTCCTTAACCTCGTTTTTGTTAAATTTAAGCCCACTTATCTCTAAGTGCCAGCAAGCATTTTCAAATGCTTCCTCAAAGCTTCTTTTTGCAATTCTTGTTTCAGTTAAAATTTCAGTTTTATATGAAATAGCGTTATTATCAAGGTATTCTTGTAGATATATAGCCCTGTTTCTGTTGAGATTGTCATATCCATATTTTTTAAAAAATGGGTCAACTAAAGATGAGCTTCTTTTCTCTTCCCAGTTCATATAGACTCTTAAATTTGCTAAGTTTAGAAACTTTTCATAGTCAGCTTCTGTTTTTAGGGCAGGGCTCATGGTTAGAAATGCGATGTCAAATTTCCTATCCGTTTCAAACTCATCAAAGCTAACAAGTTTGGTTTCTACATTTAGATAGTCAAGGTCATAAAGGTTTAAATTTAGCTCATAAAGCATTCCTTCAGAGCTGTCGATGCCTAAAACTGACTTGCAAAGAGTGGCTAGATAAAGTGTATAAACCCCAGTTCCACACCCTATATCTATAAGAGTTTTACCTTCAAAATCCACACCAAATTTATCCAAAACTTTAAAAAACCTCTCTTGAAACTCGTTTAGCTTTCCATCAAATTTATTATAAGTTTTAGACTTTTTATCCCAAAAATTATTTTGAACACCCATCACAAACCCCCTTTACCATCACGCTTTTTACATGCATATCGCCTAAATTTGGCATAGAAATTTCTTTCATTTCATGGCAGATGTCACAGACAAAGTAAGCTTTTGCACTTTTTGCTAGCTCATAAAAATGTTTGCCGTTATTTTCACTTGAGATGAGAATTCCACTCTCTTCAAAAAGTGCTAAATTCCTATAAATAGTAGTTTTATTTACCCCTGTTTTTTCCACTAACTCATCATAACTAACAGGTTTGTTAGCGTTAAGAAGTAGTTCTACTAAGGTTTCTCTAAAGCTCGTTACTTTTATGCCGTGACGCTCTAAAAACATTTTCTTATCCATAAAAATCCTTTGGTTTATAATATCATAAAATCATAAAAGATATCATTAAATTTTAAGTTGCAACTAAGTTGCTTTTGATATACTTTCTCAAATTTTTTAAAAGGAAGAGTATGAAAAAAATAGCTTTTTTGAGTTTAGTAGCTTGCGTTAGTCTGTTTGGAAAGCCCTTAGTTACGACAACTATTTTACCAACAAAATATTTTGTAGAACAAATCGTAGGAGATGAGGTAGAGGTTGAAGCTCTAGTTTTAAAAGGTTCAAACCCTGTAACTTACGAAGTTAAGCCATCTCAGATGAAAAGCGTTGAGAGAAGTGACTTACACTTTAGCGTTGGAGTTGAGTTTGATAGAGTCTCATTAGTCAAACTTCAAAACCAGTTTCCAAGCTTAAAAGTTGTAGATACAGGCAGGGGAATTGAAAAAATTGCGATGGCTTCACATCATCATGGTGGGGACAAACAGCATAATCATAGACTTGACCCGCACATCTGGCTTGACCCAGTGTTAGTAAAAACTCAAGCTGAAAATATCGCAGAAGCACTTATAAAAGAGTATCCAGAGAAAAAAGAGCTTTTTGAGTCAAATTTGGCTAAATTTAAAGACAAACTAGATGAGTTTGACAAGGCTACTGCTGAGAAACTAAAAGAGTTAAAAACAAATAAATTTATGATTTACCACCCATCTTGGGGCTATTTTTCCAAAAGATATGGTTTAGTTCAAATTCCTATCGAGATGGAGGGCAAAGAGCCAAAGCCAGCTGATTTAAAAAAGCTCACAGAAGAAGCTAAAAAAGAGGACATTAGAGTTATTTTCATCTCACCACAGTTTTCACAAAAGTCAGCCAAAGCGATAGCCGAGCAAACAGGAACGAAGGTTGTAGAGATAGACCAGCTTCCAGAAGAGTGGTTTAGCGAGATGAAAAAAATAGTTGATATTTTTGTGGAAAATTTAAAATAATATATGAGACTACTATTTTCTTTTTTAATGCTTGTGATTTTAAACTCACAAGCATTTTCCTGTGCTCTTTGTGCGTTGATGATTCCTACAGCACATATTTATCTTGATTTAGAAACCAAAGAGAGCAACCTAACATCCATAAAAATAGAGTGGATTTTTTCTCAAAATTTTACAAATTTAACTAAAGAGAGCTATGACTTAAACAAAAACTCTAAGCTAGAAGATGATGAGTTAGAAATGATAAATAAAGCTTTTTTAGACTATGTAGAAAAACAGAACTTTCTAATGAGCTTTGAGTTTTATGATATGCCAGATGGCAAAACCAAAAAGCTAGATGGCGAGTTTAAAAACCCAAAAACTAAAATTTTAGATGACAAACTAGTTTTTGAGTTTGAAAAAGATGTAAGCTTAGAACTCATTCAAGACAGGGTTTTGAAAGTTATGGCAAATGACGTGAGTGGGTATTTTAAATTTACATTTTTAAATGTGGGAAATGAAAATATCTCAGATGATATGTTTGTTTCTTATAACTCAAATTTAAACGCCGTTTTTGCAAGGTTTGAAAAAGGACAAGCTAAAGAAAATGTGCAAGATGCGATAAATCAAGCCTTAAAAGAGATAGATAAAACTCAAAAAACAAACTTTATAGAAAGCCGCACTGTAAGTTCGCTTGAGAGCTTAAAAACACTTTTTAGAAGTAGCGAGGGTGGACTGAATTTAACACTAACTTTAAGCATCATAATCATCTCTTTTATTTATGGCTTTTTTCACGCAGCAGGACCAGGGCATGCCAAAGTACTAACAACAAGTTATTTTATGGCAAATGGCGGAAGTTACCTAAAGAGCTTTTTATTTGCACTTAAAATCGGGTTTTTCCATGTGATAGGTTCGTTTTTGTTAGTTGTTGTTAGTATGTTTGTTACTGGTGTTATATCAAATTTTTTAACTATAAATACATTTGTTTTTACAACAAAAATTTCAGCTATAATTATCATTTTAGTTGTTTCATATATATTTGTTAGTAGAGTTAAATCCATGGCAAAAGAGTCAACTCACTGCTTATGCTGTGATAAAAACCTAGCTAAAAGTGAGTGGTTTATAGCTTTAAGTGCGGCCATAGTTCCATGTGCTGGGACTATTTTAGTTTTCTTGCTGGCTTTTAATTTAGGAAGCTATTTGGCGGCTTTTATAAGTGCCATTTTTATGGGGCTTGGAATGGCTAGCGTGATATTTATAGCAGCTGTTTTTGGTGCAAGTATTAATAAATTTACAAGCGTGAAATTTGAGAATTTAAAACTTTATATTGAGTTTTTAGCTCTTTTTGTGATGCTTTCAATAGGAATTTTTATGTTTATTATGTCTGATAAATTAGGTGTTTTATGATAGAGGTTAAGAGTTTAAGCTTTAGTTACGGCAAAGAGCCTGTTTTAAAAGATGTTAGTTTTAGCTATGATAACAAGGATTTACTAGCGATAATAGGTCCAAATGGGGGCGGAAAAAGCACGCTTTTAAAGCTTCTTTTAGGACTTTTAAAACCTGATAGTGGAGAGATAAAAATCCTTGGAGCTGAGCCTAAAAAAAGTGCAAAACTTATCGGCTATGTCCCGCAACATATCCCTATAAATAGTGCATTTCCAATAAGCGTTTTAGAAGTAGTGCTAATGGGCGTGATAGATAGAAATAGATTTTATACAAAAAAAGACAGAGTTGACGCTTTACAAGCACTTGAAACTGTTGGGATGAGTGAGTTTGCAAATAGAAGGATAAGCGAGCTAAGTGGCGGACAAAGACAGAGAGTTTATATAGCAAGAGCGTTAGTTAGCAAGGCTAAGATGCTGTTTTTAGACGAGCCAACGGCGAGTATCGACACAAAAGGACAGGTTGAAATTTACAACATTTTAGAGCGAGTAAATGAGAGTGGGGTTGGCGTTGTGATGATAAGCCATGATTTAAACGTGGCGATAAACTACGCTACAAAGGTTGCTTATGTGAATAAAAGCCTTGTGATGCACGACATCGACATCTCTAAAAGAGGTGAGTTTTTAAAGCATCTTGATAAAAACCATAAGCATTACTGCGATGTGGAGCTGATTTTACAGGAGTGTTCATGCAAGAAATTTTAAGTCTAACTTTTATGCAAAACGCCTTTTTAGGTGGCATTTTGATAAGTATAGCGTGCGGAGTGGTTGGCTCACTGGTTGTGATAAATAGGATGACTTTTATAGCAGGTGGGATTTCACATGGAGCTTATGGGGGAATCGGTATAGCATTTTTCTTAGGAATTTCGCCACTTCTTGGGGCAAGCGTTTTCTCAGTTTTTTTAGCCGTTGTAGTTGCTTCGCTAACTCTAAAAGAAAAAGAGCGGTTTGACTCGATAATAGGGGCTATTTGGGCATTTGGAATGGCTCTTGGGATAATCTTTATAGACTTAACGCCTGGGTATAGTTCTGATCTTATGAGTTATTTGTTTGGTTCTATTTTGATGATAGATAGAGCAAGTTTAGGTTTTATCACAGCTGTTGATGTGGGCATCGTGGCTTTGGTGGTTCTGTTTTACAAAGAGTTTTGTGCGGTAAGCTTTGATATGGAGTTTGCAAAATTAAGGGGAGTTAAGACTGAGCTGTTTTATTATATCTTAGTTTTTATGATGGCACTTTGTGTGGTAGCAACCATCCAAGTTGTAGGGCTTATCTTAGTTATCGCTCTGCTTACGATACCGCCATATATAGCTGAAATTTTCTCTAAAAACTTAGCAGAGATGATGATAAAAGCCTCCTTTATCTCAGCAATTTTTTGCATAACAGGACTGATGCTTAGCTATAAGTTTAACCTAACAAGCGGAGCAAGTATCATAATGGTAGCTTCGGTTTGTTTTTTTATAGTTGTGACTTTTAAGAATTTAGCAAAGCGGTAATGCTTTGCTAAATTTGGATAATTTTAAAATTATTTTCTTAGTTTTTCTAACTTTTCTTCCAAAGCCCTGTCATACTCTTCTGTGCTTCTGTATCTTTTGCTTTTATCAAAGTCTTTTATTATAAAATTAAAAACTTGTGGACCATCAAGAGTTTCTGTTTCTATGCTAAGTAGCTCTCTTCTTCTTAAGAAATCTTGTGCATTTTCTTCAAGAAAAATACTCATCATATAATCAGCTGTTCTATAGTTAAAAATACCTTGAACTTCTATGGCATCTTTGGAATCTACCGCTAATTTCACGATGTTGTGTGAGTAGTTTTCATTAATAACTTGCTCTTTATGAAAACTACCTTCAAAAAGGTAAAGAGTTAAAATGTTTGATTCATTAATAACTGCAATACCAGCTTCACCTTTCTCACTAATACAATAAGTCGTCGCCGTTACCTTGCCAAAGCCATCTTGCTCTTCTAAAATATCGCAAAAAGCAAAAAGACTATTAATCATAAAAATTAATGCAAATATTGTTTTTCTCATAATTTCCTCCATAAGGTTATTTGATGTATTGTAACATAAATTTTACTTTTTAGTATTAAAATAGGGGGTTATTTTAAGAATATCATTTTTGTATCTTTTGTTTAGTAAGAGTTTTTGTTGGTTGGTTTGGTAGCCAATCTGGTACCTTTTGTTTCTAAATTTGCTTGAATTACTACAAACTAGCTTAACTTATAAAATGCTTTAAAAGTGGCTTGTTTAGGTAGTTTGTTAGAGTTATTTAGCTTATCTGAAAGTGTGAATGGTGGCTCTAATTGGACTCGAACCAATGACCCCTACCATGTCAAGGTAGTGCTCTACCAACTGAGCTATAGAACCAAAATTTAAAAATAGAAGTGTAGCATAATAAAGATAAATTTGGCTTAAAGCAAGCCAAATTTATCAAATTTTTAGATTAGTTTCTTTTTTTAGGTGTTCCGTCTGGATTATTTCCAACTGCTTTTGCAAAGAAGTATCCAACTATACCAGAAACTAAAGATGCAAATAAAATAGCAAGTTTATCAGTTCCGTGATAAAGTGCCATAGAGTGCTCACCATAAGCAAGTCCATCAACAAATAGTGCCATAGTAAAGCCTATACCACAGATTATCGCGACTGCGTAAAGTTGCTTCCAGTTTGCTCTTTCTGGCATATATGCAAAGCCGGCTTTGATGATGATATAGCTAAATAGGAAAATTCCAACCTGTTTTCCAACAAATAGTCCTAGGAAAATTCCCACTGGAACTGTTCCAAGTACGTGACTCATCTCAAGTCCTGCTAAGCTTACTCCTGCGTTTGCAAAGGCAAAAAGAGGAAGGATGATGTAGTTTACCGGAAAGCCGATAGCGTGCTCAAACTCATTTATCATAGAGCTTCCATCTTTTCTATATAGAGGTATAGTAAATGCGGCTACAACCCCAGCGATACTTGCGTGAATTCCTGAGTTTAGAACAAAAAGCCATAGTAAAACAGAGCCTATTATATAAGGTGTTTTGCTAGCAACGCCTTTTTTATTCATCACTAAAAGAGCGATAACCGCCACAAGTGATAGCAATAGATAGATAAAGCTAAGATTTCCTGAGTAGAAAAGTGCGATAATCACGATAGCACATAAGTCGTCCATGATAGCTAGAGTTAAAACGAAAATTTTAAGACTTGTTGGAAGTCTTCTACCAAGCAATGCTAAAACCCCAACCGCAAAAGCGATATCCGTAGCTGTTGGTATCGCCCAACCTCTTATAGCGATAGGATCACCCCAGTTAATGATAGCAAATATAACTGCTGGCATAATAACCCCGCCAAGAGCAGCAAAGATAGGAAGCATAACTTGAGATAGGTGCTTAAGCTGACCTTCTATCATCTCTTTTTTAAGCTCTAAGCCGATGCTGAAGAAAAATATCGCCATCAAGGCATCATTTACCCAAAAGTGCACACTTCCTTGAATGCTCAGTGGCTCAAACGGAAGAATCTTAAAATGTATAAACCAGTCATAAAATTTGCTAAGACCTGGAGTATTTACAAAAACTAAAGCTAGAAATGCTGAAAATAAAAGCAACATCCCAGCTCCGCTCTCTGAAGAAAATAGTTTTTTAATTAAATTCATATAAAACCTTTACTTTGTAGATTTGATATCCAATTCTAGTGAACTCTATTTGAAATAGAGATTAAATTTAAGATTTTTAACAAAAATCTTAAATTTATATAACAATTAGTAACACTTAAGCTTTATTTAAAGCATTTTCGTTTGCCGACTCAACCATATCTATAGTGATAACTAAGTCAATAAGCCACCAAATAGACCATGCAAAAAGCAAAACTTTA
>JAAYPR010000040.1 GCA_012519705.1 Campylobacteraceae bacterium | reverse complement strand
TCTCTTCTCTTATAGGAACTATAAGTGGAGGATTAATAGACGGAGAAAGTGGTGCTAGTATAGGAAGCTCTATAGCAACAAGTGCTGATAGGAGTAATAGACAGCTTCATCAAGAAGAGATAGATTTTATAGATGCTAAAGCAAAAGAATATGCCGAACAAGAAAACATAAGTGAAAGTGAAGCTAAAGTATTATTACTGACTTCTGCTAGAATTTATAACGATGCTGAAGCAGCTAGTTACCACGACAAATTTCTAAAAAAAGGTAAAAGTATGTTTAGCGAAGAGCAAATCGTAAAAGCACAAGAGTATTTATGGGAAGAAGGTAAAAATTTAATGATTTATGATGTAACTACAAACTCTTTCCAAAGAGCGTTTTATTCTACGCCATATCAATACTTAAAAAGCGATTATTCTTTATCGCAAAAATACGAACCAAATATCAATTATGACGCCAAAAGACAAGAGCATTATGACTTAAGATTTCAAATGAATAGTCTAAGTAAAAAAGAAGTTAATGATTTAAGTATCATTACAAAGGAAACAAATGGCTGGGAAAAGTTGCCACCAGAACAATCAGAGTATCATATGTACGGGTATCTTGGTGATAAAAATGAAAAATATGTAAATGATGATGGTAGAGAAGTTGTTTTAAGGAAGATGGGTAATGGAGAATATATAATAATAAATGATTATAAAAACATAGGTACTTACAATTTCCAAAATCCAGTTCCAATAAATAATACTTTAGATTGGATTGCCAAGGAAAACATAGAACACCTAAAACATGACATTTTGCCTTATCTTAAATTTGGCAATACACCTTATGATAAAATAGGAGAGTTCAAATGAAAAAACTAATAAAAATCTTGAAAATAATATTTTTTATATTAGCTTTTATGGGTGCCGTATTCCTTATACGGACAGTTGGGCTTTTAACTATGGCTACTTAGAAAGGATGGTGTTTTATATGAAAAAAATGTTCTATATAGCTTTTATTATATCATGTATTTTACTTGCAATGTTCGCTGTTTATTTTATATATAATTGCATTTTTAATGTTGAATTTAGGCGAATATATTTATTTCATAGGTGGTTATGATGACTGATGAAATTTTAATTATTCTAAGAAAAATTTTATTTGTGGTTGGAGTGTTTGTTTTAGTGTGTTTAATATTTAGTGTTTTATTTTTTCTAGGTTTCATGTATGGATATTACATATATTTTGTATCTCCAAGAATTTAGCAATGATGAAATTTAAAGAAATTTAAAAAAATCTATAATGAATAATAAATATCTAATTAAATTGAAGCATAAATTTGCAGTTTTAATTATATTGTTATTAGTTTTTACTACTTGTCAAGCTTCTTTAGATAATAACTCAAGCTTTACTCTAGGAGCAATAAGCCCATATAAAGAACTAAGTAGTCAAATAGTATCTAATCCACTAGATACTACAAAAGATATATTACTAGGAGCATTAAATCCTATAGGCTCAGGATATGAGTATGGAAACTATCTAAAAAAGACTTATAAAAAAGCAAGTTTAGATAAGTTTTTAAATGACACAGAGAGTTATAATAAACACTACGGGGAGTTAGTAGGAGTTACGGCACCTGCTATTGTAGGTGGAGTTGGTGGTATAACCAACAAACTAAAGTCTAATGTCGGAACGACTATAAAGAGTTTAGATGATGCTATTGATTTATCTAAGTATCCGATAAGAGATGTAGCGGATTTAGGGAGGGTTATTGAAGATAGTGTTGTGGCAGCTGAAAAAACAAACAAACTAGATAACAAGCTAAATCATATATTTAATAAAAAAGAACATAAGCTAGATGAGTTTCTTAATAAATTTGGAAATAACCAAAATCAAGCCTACGATGCCACAATAAAAGCATTGGAAAAAGATATGGCTAATGGTAAATTGCCTGATAAATTTACTAATGGATATAAAATAAATGTAAGTGGCTTCGAAATTACCGTAAGAGGAGTTATAAAAGATGGAAAACCAGAAATCGGAACAATGTTTATACCTTGATGAATTTAAAAATATAGTAAATTTAGAAGCTAAAATTATTGAGCTAATAAGTTGTGATTTAAATGATAATATAATTTATATGCAATTTAAAAATTTAAAAGTCATGAAAAGAGAAGCTTCAATAAGTGGCTATTATTGCTATTTTGAAGATAGAAAAGATATGCAAAAAACTATAAATAGTGGTTTTGTGGGCAATGTAAATTTAATATCCAATAATGAGAGTATTGGTGGAGCTATGATTTTAATAGAAGGCGGTATTTTAAAAATGATAGAGTGTTATTTTTGGGATGAAAGCAATTTTTTTGTAGAATTATTAAAAACTAACCAAATTAAGACGTAATAGTTATGAAAAAATATTTAACTATAAACGAAGCATATATTTACTCATATAAATTCTTAAGCGATTTGTATTTTCAGAATTTAGATGATGATTTGGGTGGATTTTTAGGCGGAATGTCACCAGAAATTTGGATTGGCGAAAATGCTGGTGATGAAGATTTATATAATCAATGGATTATAAGTGCTAGTAAAATTTCAAATTCTAAAAAACTTACCTTAAAAGAAAGTTTTTTAACTATGATAGAATTTCTAAATATGCAAGACGAACAATATGATGAAGAATGGGCTAAAAAATTATCAAACAAACTTTTAAGCGATAGAGTTTGGTTTAAAAAATGGGTAAATCAAGAAATATCTAAAGATAAACAATGTTAATTATAAAAGATATAAAATGGCTAGATAAAGATATCGCAGTATGTTATATTTGGAAACACTCATTATACTGATGAAGGCATAGTAAATTTAAGAAACAACTCTAGTTCTTTATTGCCAAATGGAAAGCCGGCTAGATGGACTATGGAAGTGCCTGTTGGAAAAAATTCAAAAGGCGAAATAATATCAAAGGAGATAAAATTTGAATAATTTTACAGACAAACAAATGGAGATAGTCAAAAGAGTTTCAAATAATATATATAATGAGGCTTATGGTTGCTGGATAAATATCATTTATTATAGAGATTATGAAGACTTTGATTGGCTAGAACAAAAGGAGTTATTCTTAATTGTTCTTAAATATCTTTTAGATGAGGGAATGGTAGTATTATATCCACCAAGCAATTTAATAAAAAAGATGAATTTATATCCAGCAAAATGGATGCAAACGGTTATGGGATATGGGATATATCATCTAATGAAGCTATAGAGTATATAAGAAATCATATGCCATTAGACCCGGATTATTTTGATGATGATACATCTATGTATTGGTTTGGAGACTATTGCCCTAGAATAGGTTGGGTAGATAGAGAAACAGGTAAAATAGAAATGGGTTGGTAAAAAATGAGACAATTTAAACTAGCTTTATTGATTTTATTATTAATATTTAATAGTTTAAATGGTGCATATATTTTTAATACTTCTTTTTCAAACAATAAAATTACCTATCTTACAGCAGGAAGTGGAAGCAGTGTAGCTTCATCTTTAGGTATGAGTTCAGCTTCGACAACTTATGCAGTAACACAGGCTGTTACAACAGCAGTTATAGCTAATACCTCAGTTCAAGCTACTAATATGATAGTATCAGGTGGCAAGGTTAAGTTTGATATAGACTCTTTGGCTAGCTCAGCTCTAAGTGCTGGAGTTGGTAGTATGGCTAGTAGTTATATAGGTAGTGTGGATGCATTAAACTCTAATGTTATAAATAGTAACTATTTAGATATAACATATGGTGATATAGCTAATACCTTATCTAGTTCAGCTATCCAAAGTGGTATATATGGAACAGAGTTTAAAGATGCTCTTCTTGCAAACATCTCAGCTAGCACAGGTGATTATCTATTTAAACAAGCTGGAAATATAGGACTAGTTAAAGACTTAGATGATGGAAGCTTATCTAAAACACTTATTCACTCAGTAGTAGGTGGAACTATAAGTTCTATAGGTGGAGATAGTTTTATAGATGGAGCACTGATAGCAGGCTCAAGAGAACTGCTCTCTCCACTATCTAAAGACTTAGGTGAAAAAGAACAAATTCTATCATCTCAGCTTATAGGAATTCTAAGTGGAGCTATCATAAATGATGAAACAGGAGCTAATCAAGGATATAGCTTAGCTACTAGTGCAGAGGTTTATAATAGGCAGCTTCATCAAGATGAAGAGAGATTTTTAAAAGAGCGTAGTGAAGAGTTTAGAAAGTATTATAAAGACATAACAGACAAAGAGTTATCATCACAAGAAGCAAGAGACTTACTTCTTTTATCAGGCAGGTATATAGTCAATGCTAAAGATAATGGGATAATCAATATACAAAATGACCCGATAATAAATTTATTCAACATCTTTGGTAAAGCAGAGTTTAACAAAGATGAGATAAATACAGCAATGGGCTTTATATTTGAAAAATCTCAAGGGATGAAATTTATAGATATATATTCAAAACCTTTTACAAATAAGGCGAGGGAACAAGAATTTTTTACTGCTACTGATTGGCAGTTTTATAATAATTCTTATGACCCATCTAGTGAATTTTTTGAATCAGATACTTTTGCAACAAAATTATTTTCAGCAAAGTACCCACTTGCCTATATGCATTATTCTAGAAATAGGTATAATAAAGTTGCTGATATTGAATTAAAAAATATTTCGAATACTTTATCCAATAGTAATATTAGCAATATAGAACAGCCGACAAAACTACTTGATAACTGGGTAATATATCCCAAAGATAAATCTATATATCATCAAATTGGGGAAAATAATAAAGATAATATTAAATTAGTAAATAATGATGGTAGAGAACTAGTCTTAAAATATAATTATGGTTCATATAATATTGTTGATGATAATTTAAATATAGGAACATATAACTACAGTAATCCAGATGGCGGACTAAGCACAGTCGGTCATATTGTTTATGATGTTCTGCCTTATTATATTTATGGAAATACACCTTATGATAGTATTAAATATATAGATAGGGGTGCTGTTACAATTGAGCTTTAAAAAATAAACACTTAGGAACTTCTAGGCCTAATAAGGATACAAATGATAAATAAAACAAATAATATATTTGAAAAAATTTTATACGCTTTATCAATATGTATTGGTGTTGTTGTTGGAATTTTCTCTATATTTGCTGTTGCTTATATTGTCGATGCTTATTCTAAACCATCTATCGAAGAAGAGTATAGTTTTAACTTAACAGAAATAAATTTTAAAGAAAACCCGATTTTATCACCTTATGTTTATGTAAATAGTAAAAATGGTTTTTCAGATTTACTGCTTTTTGTTTCTTTTGAAACGGGTAATGTTGTTAGGCTTAATTACGAGAAAGATATAGGCGTTGTATATAGTATGAAGATTAAAGATTATAAAACCAATGAAGTCATATATGATTTGGAAAACATATACTCAGAAATTCATCTTCCAGGAAGCAAAAATTTTGGTGTTCAATTAGAACCTCATTTCAATAATATTAGCTTAGAAAATAAAAAATATATTTTTGATCTAAAATATTATCAAACAAACAATGTTGATGTCATTTATCACTACAACGGAATTATGAATCCAAAATATCGCAAGTATGAATATAAACTATTTGACATTCTTATGTCTGTATAGCAAGGGATTAAAATGTTTAAGAAAATTATTAAATATTTTTTAGGCTCTTTTTTTGCAACAATAGCTGTAATTATTAGTTTTTTTATACTTTCAATGGTAATTTCGCACGCATATAATTATTTTACAAAAGAAAATTATCAAAATTATCAATTTACAGTGATAGAAAAACCAGTTTCTTATAAGCAAGAAGCAAATATACAAGTAAATTTAACCACAGAAAGAAATAAAGGTGAATATAGATATATTTTAAATATAAATCCAAGCGAAAGATTATCAAACAACGCCATCATTTACAGCTACAAACTAAAAGAAAAAGATACCCTAAAAACTATTTATAGCATAGAAAAAGTTATTTCGCCATCTAATATTAGTTTTGCAAATTTGTATATGAAAAATAAAACATATCTATTAGAAGTTAAATTCTACTATTTAAATAATCCAAACAATATCGCTATGAAAAACTATGAGATACTACCTAAAAATGAGCTATAAATGTTTGTAAAAATTAATAAATTCCTATCCACAACAATTGCCTTATTATTACTTACTTCCACCTGTCAAGCTTCTTTGGTAAGTTCAAATTTAGAACTAAGACTGCATTCAAATTTAAAAAATATAGAGCTTAAAAAAACCACCATCACTAAATCCTTGTCAGAAGATGTTAAAAGCTCATCTATAGATGCAAAGAGTGTTTTACTAAACTCTAGTAGTGATATAACCTTACAAAGTTCAAGCTTATTAGCAGATGAT
>JAAYPR010000039.1 GCA_012519705.1 Campylobacteraceae bacterium | reverse complement strand
GTGTAATGTTAAAAGACTAAATATTTATAAAAAAGCAGTAAGATTATCGTTTGGATAAGCTCTTTGTTAGCTTTTTGTGAAACGGAAATGAAATTATATGCAAGGGTTGCTTAAAGTATGCTTAAATTGAGAAAGAAATTTTAAAAAAGTGAAAAGTTTTTGCTAAAATCCAAAATTTTACTTCCATATCATACCAATCTATCATGTATTAAAAAACCAAATTCCACAATTCAAGCCTAAAAACTTGGCTTACTTATAGGTTTTAAAAATAACACTATATAATGTAAGTAAATACCCAAGTTTAACCATATTATTTTCTCTCTTTACGTAAATTTTATAGAAATCATAGTATAATTACAAGTTTTTATAAAATAGATAAATTTATAAAAGGTTAAATTTTGAGAATAGCGTGTATATACCCTGGAACTTTTGATCCCATCACAAACGGACACATCGATGTCATCAAAAGAGCTCTTAGGTTTTTTGATAAAGTTGTTGTTGCCATCGCACAAAATGATAGTAAAAAGCCATTTTTTAGCATAGAAAAAAGGCTTGAAATGGTTCGCCTTGCAACTGAGAGCTTAGGAAATGTTGAAGTTAAAAGCTTTGATAACTTGCTAATAGACTTTGCTAAAAATGAAGGCATCGCTACAGTTATAAGGGGATTAAGAGCGGTTAGCGACTTTGAATATGAACTTCAAATGGGCTATGCAAACGCCTCACTTTGGGATGAGTTTGAAACTGTTTATCTTATGCCAACATTACAAAACGCTTTTATAAGCAGCTCTGTAGTTCGCTCCATAGCGTATTATGGCGGGGATGTCAGTCACCTAGTGCCAAAAGAAATTTTAGAGTATTTAAAGGAAATGAATGCTAGTAACATTTGAGGGAATTGACGGGGCTGGAAAAAGCACTCAAATCTCACTTTTAAAAGAAACCTGTCCAGATGCTATTATCACTAAAGAACCAGGCGGAACGGAGTTTGGAAAAGAGTTAAGAAATTTGCTTCTATATGAAAATGATATTTCTTTTAGGGCTGAAATTTTACTTTTCCTCTCTGACAGAGCCCAGCATTACGAAAAAATCATAAAACCAAATAAAGACAAACTAATTTTGAGCGATAGAGGTTTTATCTCAGGCATTAGCTACGCGATGGCAAATGAACCAGAACTAGATATAGAAGAGCTTATCATGCTTAATAAATTTGCCCTTGATGGTGACTTTGGAAATAAATTTGTCTTTTTTGAACTAGACGAGCAAACCCTAACAAAAAGAATAAGCTCAAGAAATTTAGATAACATAGAAAAACGTGGCATTGAGTATCTCTTAAGAGTCCAAGACTATATGAAAATCATATTTAAAAACAGTAAATTTGATGTTTTACATATAAATGCAAATGATGAAATTTTAGAAATAAATAAAAAAATTAAGGAGTTTATAGGATGATAGCCGCACTTAGGGGGATGAAAGATATCATAGATAACGCACATCTTTATCAACATATCATAAAAATCTGCGAGGAAGTTGCTGGGAGTTTTGGCTATAAATATATAGAAACGCCAAAGCTTGAAGAGACGGCTCTTTTTAGAAGAAGTGTTGGAGAAAGTAGCGATATAGTTGGTAAAGAGATGTATCAGTTCACCGATAAAGGTGGAAATGATGTCTGCTTAAGACCTGAGGGGACTGCTGGGGTTGTAAGGGCTTTTATAGAGCATAAATTTGACAGAGCTGGTGGAGTGAGACGCTACTTTTATCACGGTTCGATGTTTAGATATGAACGCCCACAAAAAGGACGTTTAAGAGAGTTTCATCAGTTTGGCTTAGAGTGTTTTGGTGAGCCATCTGTTTATGAAGACGCAAGTGTTATCTTAATAGGTGCTGAAATTTTAAACCGCCTTGGGATAAAAACAACTCTTAAAATCAACTCTTTAGGCGACAATGAGTGTATGCCGGTTTACAGAAACAAACTTGTAAGCTTTTTAGAAAGCTTAGATGGGCTTTGTGATGACTGTAAAAGAAGGATAGAAACAAACCCTATCAGAGTACTTGACTGTAAAAACGAGCATTGCCAAACTCTGCTAAAAGATGCACCTCTAATCATAGACAACCTAAACGAAACTTGCCAAAACGATTTTGAAAAACTTCAAGAAATTTTAACCGCAAACGGAGTTGAGTTTGAAGTCGATGCTAGGCTTGTTAGAGGGCTAGACTACTACTGTAAAACAGCTTTTGAGTTTATAAGCGATGAGATAGGCTCTCAAAGTGCGGTTTTAGGCGGTGGGAGATATGACAGACTAGTTGAGTATCTAGGCGGAAGAGCTACAGCTGGGGTTGGGTTTGCTCTAGGAGTTGAGAGACTTATGGAAATTCTTTCAACAAAAGAGTTTGAGCAAAAAAGAGAGGGAATTTACCTTTGTGTTTTAAGTAGCGAGTTAATCGATGAAATTTACAATCTTTCTATAAAATTAAGAAAAGAGTTTAATGTTGAAGTTAGCTATGAAGCAAGAAACCCTGCTAAACACCTAAAATCAGCCGATAGTTTAAATAAAAAGATATTTTTGTGCTTAGGCGATAATGAGTATAAAAAAGGTGAAATTTGGTATAAAAACCTAGAAAATGGCGATGATAAAAAGATAAAATTAATAAACTTAAAAGAGGTGCTAAATGATAGATAAAAGATATGGCATTAGTATTTGGGGAGATTCAAACTTTATTATTGTTGATGGTGAGGTGTGCTTAAATACGGACTTTAAACCATCTCTTTTAGATATAGTTAAAGAAATCAGAAAAGATGACATTAGAGGACCGCTTCTACTTCGTTTTCCGCACCTTATAAAAAAGCAAATTGTTGAAATTTACTCAAATTTTACAAGAGCGATGAAAGAGTCAGAGTATAGCGGAAGTTTCAACGCTGTTTATCCACTAAAAGTTAACCAATACCCTGGTTTTGTAAAAAACCTAGTTGAGCTTGGCAAGCCTTTCAACTACGGGCTTGAAGCTGGAAGTAAACCTGAACTTTTACTTGCTATGGCTTACAACAACATCGGAGCTCCAATAACAGTAAACGGTTTTAAAGATAAAGAGCTTATAAACATCGGCTTTATAGCGGCTGAAATGGGACATGATATCACTCTTACTATTGAGGGACTTAGCGAGCTAGAAGCGATAATTGAAACAGCAAAAGAGCGTTTTAGCCCAAAACCAAACATCGGTCTAAGAGTTAGACTTCATAGCTCAGGAAGTGGAATTTGGCAAAAAAGTGGAGGTATAAACTCTAAATTTGGTCTTACTTCAACAGAGCTGATAGAAGCGATTCACCTTTTAAAAGAGGCTGATTTACTAGATAAATTTACGATGATTCACTTCCATATCGGCTCACAAATCAACGAAATTCACCCACTTAAAAAAGCCCTAACCGAAGCAGGACACATCTACGCAGATCTTAGAAAGATGGGTGCTACAAACTTAACAGCTATAAACTTAGGTGGTGGTCTAGCAGTTGAATACTCTCAAACAAAAGATGTAATGCAGAGAAACTATACCTTAAGAGAGTATGCAAACGACGTTGTTTTCCTACTTAAAACCATTGCCAACTCAAAAGATGTTATTGAACCTGATATTTTTATAGAGTCAGGCAGATATATAGCGGCAAGTCACGCTGTGCTAGTTGCTCCAGTGCTTGAACTTTTCTCGCAAGAATACACCGAAGAAAAGCTAAATTTTAAAGCCGACAACCCGCCTATCATAGATGAGCTATTTTATCTTTATGAAAATATAAAGTCATCAAATGCCCTAGAGTATCTACACGATGCAATCGCCCACATGGAGAGCATTTTAACGCTATTTGACTTAGGTTATGCAGATTTAATAGATAGATCAAATGGGGAAATTTTAGTTCATCTAATTATTAAAAAATCAATTCCTCTTCTAGGAAACAAATATAATTTTAGCGATATTTTAAATATCCAAAACCAAGTTCAAGAAAAATACCTTGTAAACTTCTCGCTATTTCAGTCGATGCCTGACTTTTGGGGGCTTAACCAGCACTTCCCTATCATGCCGCTAAATAGACTCGATGAAGTTCCTACAAGATCAGCTTCTATATGGGATATAACTTGCGATAGTGATGGGGAAATCGGCTTTGACCCAAAAACAAACCCTCTATTTTTACACGATATAGACCCTACTAAAGAGGAGTACTTCTTAGGGTTTTTCCTAGTTGGAGCGTATCAGGAAGTTTTAGGAATGGATCATAACCTCTTTGTTCACCCAACAGAAGCAACCATTGTTTTAAAAGATGATGGAAGCTTTGAGATAAAAGACCTTATAGAATCTCAGTCTGTAATAGACATCCTAGATGACATGGACTATGATATTGATGAGATTCAATACACCCTAAACCAAAGAATAGAAAAATCAGATCTAGTTGATGAGAAAGCAAAAAAGCACATCTTAGGAGAACTTTATCTTTTCTTAAATGACAATGGTTATTTAAAGTCTGTAGGACAAATTTAATATGAGTTTTTGGGGCATTATAAAAGAGGATTTAAGCGAACCAAAACGCCAAGATCCAGCTTTTAATAGCTTGGTTGAATTATTCTTTAACTATCCTGGCGTTTGGGCAATAGTAAACCACCGCTTTGCACACTGGTTTTACAAAAAAAACTTCAAACGAATTTCAAGAATAATTTCTGGAATTTCGCGATTTTTAACAGGGGTTGACATCCACCCAGCAGCCATTATCGGACGTCAAGTTTTCATAGACCACGCAACTGGTGTGGTTATCGGAGAGACAACCATTATCGGCGATAGAGTGCTACTTTATCAAGGAGTAACTTTAGGTGGGGTTAGCTTAACTAAAGAAAAGCGTCACCCTACTTTAGAGAATGGTGTTGTGGTTGGAGCCGGTGCAAAAATCCTTGGAAATATAACCATAGGGGAAAACTCTAAAATAGGTGCAAACTCGGTTGTAGTAAAAGATGTACCAAAAGAGTCAACCGCAGTTGGAATCCCAGCAAGAATAGTTGGAAAAAAAGACGATAAACCACTCTCTCACGATAAAATTCCTGATATTAACAGGGAGCTTTTCTTATACTTAATAGAGAGAATTTCTATCGCCGAAAGGGCAATTCTTAAAGAAGATAAAGATATAATTCAAAAAGATGAAAATTTGGAAGAGTTTTACAAATCATATATAAATTCACTAAAAAATTAATTTCTAAAAGGAGAAAAAATGGAAATCAAACTTTCAAAAAGAATGAGCACTCTTGAGGAGTCTATCACTCTTACAATTAGTGCAATAGCTAGAGAGCTAAAAGCAAAAGGCGAAAGCGTTATAAGTTTAAGTGCTGGAGAGCCTGACTTTGACACACCTAAAACAATAAAAGACGCAGTTATAACCGCTATGGAAAAAGGTTGTTCAAAATACACCCCGATTCCTGGAACACCAGAAGTTATCAATGCCATAAAAACAAAACTTAAAAAAGATAATAACTTGGACTACAAAACATCTCAAATCATAACTACAGTTGGTGGAAAACAAGCTCTTTTTAATGCTGTTCAGGCTTTAATAAATGATGGAGACGAAGTTATCATCCCATCGCCTTACTGGGTAAGTTATCCACAAATGGTTAAATTTGCAGGTGGGGTTCCCGTGTTTTTGGAAACAGATGAATCAACTGGCTTTAAAATCACACCTGAGCAACTAAAAAATGCCATCACACCAAGAACAAAACTCCTTATGCTAAACTCACCATCAAACCCAACGGGTGCAGTTTACTCAAAAGCTGAGTTAGAGGGGTTAGCTGAAGTTTTAAAAGACACAAATATCATGGTAACAAGTGATGAAATTTATGAAAAAGTTATCTACGATGCTGAGTTTTTTGCAACTGCTAGCATAAATGAAGATATGTTTAAAAGAACTATCACGGTTAATGGACTAAGTAAATGTGGTGCTATGCCAGGCTGGAGATTTGGCTATATGGCATGTGCAAACGATGAGTTTGTAAAGGCTTTCAAAGCACTTCAAAGCCAAAGCACTTCAAACATCGCTTCTATCGTTCAAGCGGGTGCTGTGCCATCACTGTTAGGTGAGACTGACGAAGATATAGCGATGATGGGAAGAGCGTATAGAGAGAGACGCGACTACGCAGTTAAGGCTATAAACGAGATAGATGGACTAAGCGTAGCATCACCGGATGGGGCATTTTATCTTTTTATAAATTGTCAAGGGGTAGAAAAAGACTCAATGAAGTTTTGTAAAAAGATGTTAGAAAAAGCAAAAGTTGCAACCGTTCCAGGTGTTGGGTTTGGGATGGATGGATACTTTAGAATCTCTTTTGCAACAAGCATGGAAGATATAAAAGAAGCGATTAGCAGAATCGCTAAGTTTGTAAAAGAGTATAAGGCTTAAAATTAAAGTAAATTTGGTAAATTCTGGGCACTGTAAATTAAACTGTGTAAATCCTTGTAAACTATATTCTACTAAATCAAAAATTTAGTAGAATATCATAAACAATAAAAAAGGATTTACACCATGTCACTACTAGACAAAAAAGAGTTAGCT
>JAAYPR010000038.1 GCA_012519705.1 Campylobacteraceae bacterium | reverse complement strand
AGCTAACTCTTTTTTGTCTAGTAGTGACATGGTGTAAATCCTTTTTTATTGTTTATGATATTCTACTAAATTTTTGATTTAGTAGAATATAGTTTACAAGGATTTACACAGTTTAATTTACAGTGCCATCATTTGCTTTTAAATTTGAGCCCTTATTAAACTCATACTCTCTTTTAGAGTATCCACCACTAAAGTTAAAGTGATATGAGCCTCTGTCTTTTACTACATCACTTACTATATCTTTTCTTGCAAGTAGGGCTATGTTAGAGTTAGAGCTTATGTCTGAGCCTACTAAATATATACTATCTTTAGCATTTAGTATAACATCACCCTTACTTGAACTAATAGTTGAAGTCTCTCCTATAGTAGTAAAGCTCTCATCTCCATATGAGTGAGATAAAGAGTTAGTTTTAGATAGGGTTTGATTTATAATGCTATTTGCATTTAGATAGACTAAGCCACCTTCAAGGTTTGAAGACAGGTTTAATATATCTTTATCTACACTTAGTATTAACTCATCTTTTGCTTTAATATCTCCTTGATAGTTTGTGATGCTATTAGCATCTATTTGTATAAATTTATCACTTACTATATCTGAGTAGTTATTTAAGTTTCCTTCTATATCTAGTGATATACCACTGCCTGCATATATCAAAGATGATGAGTTAAGAGGTTTGTTATCTTTAAATAATAGGTTTTTTAATAAACTATTTCTAAAGTTATAGATATAAGCTAGTTTATTATGCATATAGTCACTATTTGGGATATTCTCATCAAATATATAGCTAGTGTTTAGATAGTAATGTTTTTCATCTGTAGGGTTTATATGGTTATCTATAAAGAGTGGGTTAGGGCTGTTTATAGTAAAGAGATTATCTATACTATGAATTTCTTTATATGCTATATCTTTATCAGTTCTTATGAAATTTGGAATACTGCTTGATATAGTTCCGATGGTTGTTTTGCCGTTGTTTAACTCTGTAAGAGAGCCTGTTATCTTACCACCTGCTGCAAAGATGGCAGGATAGCCTACTTCAGTATAGGACTCTTGCTTGGTTCCTAAAGAGCCACCTTTTGTTACTGTTTTTCTTGGTCCAGCCACACCACCATACTTTCTTTTGCCTTTCTCCGTCCACTGATAAATAGCATTAGATGAGAGAGTATGGTTTAAATTAAGTCCTTGGTTTGTTAAATTTGTATTTTTTAAATTTATATCACCATTTGCAAATACTATACTTTTATCATTTAAAAGAGTATTTGTTAAAAACCGGGTATTTGCATTAGATATTATACTTGATGGTCTAAACTTAGCTAAATCATCCTGATTTATACTCTCTTTTTTAAAAGTATAGTTTATCCTTCTTGTTTTTTCCCTATCTCTAATATAGCTTGTATGAACAATAGCCCTATTGTTTGTAAAATCAAACTCTATCTTAGTATAGATATTTCTTCCATCTTGTTTGGTGTTTTTATGTAAATCTAGTACATATAGCTTTTCATTTCTAGAAATTATCTCTTTTTTAAGCTCTTCTTCTACATAGCTACTACTTGGTTCTTTGTAGTTGTTATTTATCTTATACGTTTCTATGATATCATCTCTTAGTTTATTTACATCTACTCCAAATGATATAACTCTTTGGCTAGAGTTTCTTAAATCTATACTTCCACTAGTTGTAGTAGGAGGATTTATCCTAAGTTCATCTAGTGATTTATTATTTAACTCTTTAGAGTTTATACTCATATCACTGCCTGAGTAGATTAAAGATGATAGGTTATCTACTTTTAAAGCTTTATTGCTATCTTGCTTTACATAGTTAGGTAGAGTATCTTTATCTAGATTGTTTGATTTATCATAAAAGATATCTAGAGTTTTATCTGAGATGATGTTAGAGCTATCTTTGTTAGTAAGGGTATTAGTATTTAAAACCATATCACCTTTACTATAGATAGTAGCTTTATCTGTATTAAGAGTATCTTTAGAGTTAATTACTAATACTCCACCTGAGTAGATATTAGACCCTTTATTAGTTAGTGAGTTTGAGGTTATAGCAAGAGAGTTTTTAGCTGCTATCTCACCTAGATTTGTTAAGCTTAAAGATGAGATTAAACTCATATCATTTAGTGAGTGTAAGAAGCTATTATTTAATATATTTTTAGCTTCTATATTTAAATCTTTGTTTGATATAAGCTTAGTATTATTTATAAAATCATCTGTAGTTTTTATAAAGATATCACTCTTTGCATAAAAGCCACCACTGTAGTTTATGGTGTCTTTTGTAGATAGTCTTAAGCTCTCTCCTGCTTGCAAGTTTCCATGGTTAGTATATTTATTTGTATCTATAGATAAGTTTTTACCAGATATTATAGAGCTATCTTTGTTATCTAATAGTAAAGAGCTTATATCTATATCTTCATTTGCAACTATTTTAGAGTTTATGTTTTTAATATCGTTGTTTGAAGATAAGTTTATACTCTTAGATGATGAGAGTTCTGAGTTATTAGCATTGCTAATGCTATCATTTGCCTTTATGTTTAAGTTAGAGTTTAAATGAAGCTTTGAGTTATCCTGAGTTAAAGAGCTTAGCTTTATATCTATATCTTTATCTACTATGAAATTTGAGTTTATGTTTTCAATAGAGTTTAGTTTATTGTTAATACTAGAGATGTCTAAATTTGAGTTTTCATTTTTAATATCACCACTTATATCTAAGCTTAACTCATTAGAGAGTATTTTAGAACTATCATTTAAGATACTATTTTTTACTACTATGCTACTTGGTTTGGTAGCTTCTTGATTGTTATTGTCGTTAGCTGTATCTTGGTTGTTTTTATTATCACTATTTATATCTTGATTGTTATTGCTATCTTGATTGTTTTCTTTTCCTATAATAGAGTCTTTATTGATTAACTCTTTAGTTTTTAGAGTTAGTTTAGAGTTAGCTTCTATGATAGAGTTTTTATTGTTAAGAGAGTTTGAGTTTATATCTAGTGTTTTAGATTTTATAGAAGCTTGTTTCTTATCAGTTCCATTATTAGTTATATTTTTAGCTTTAATATCTATCTCTTTACTAGATACTATATCCCCACTATTTATAATATCTCCATTAGAGCTTATCTTTATACTCTTGCTTGCTACGATACTGCCTCTATTATTTACTCCAACACCATCCTTAGTAGCGATTAGTTTTATCTTATTGGCATACATTCCACCTAAATAAGATGAGTCTATGGATACTTTAGTTACTTCATTATTTTTAGTAGTATCATCATCATTGTTACTTGTATCATCACTATTAGTTGATAGTATGTTTGAGTCTTTATCTACTTTATTATTACCTGTTATGATATTTAACTCATTAGCATGGATATTAGCATTTATCTTAGCAGTATTAGAAATAAGACTTATATAATCACTCTCATCTTTTAAGCCTTTACCATTTATAGTTATCTCACCTTTATTTACATCTATAGAGTTTATCTTATTTCCATCATACCTTATCTCACCTGTAGTTAAAGTAGTGGATTTAGAGTTTATAAAATGAGCCCCATCTATATTTATACCACTTGGGTTAGCAATAAGTAGATCAGCCCTGTCTCCTACTATCTCTATATTTCCTTCTAGACTACTTGCTTTGTTAGAGTTTACTTTATTTACTATAAGTTTAGCAGTTCCCCCGCTAAGTCTTGGGTTAGCATGAATATATCCTCCTGTTAGAGTGTCACTTCCACTTCTAGAGTTATTTAAAACTGTTCCATCTTTAGATGTATCAAATTTAGAGTATTCATTCATAGATACTCCACTACTACTAGGTTTAACTATATCAACTTGGATAGCACTGTTAGGTGTTTTTAATATAGTAGGCTGATTAGATATAGGAGCATTTCTATCAGCTATGATATCAGCTAAAGTAACATTAGGAAATATTAAAGATAAGGATAAGATGATACTTAGGTGTTGGTTGAAATTTAGCTTAATGAGTTTTTTAGGTTTTATTTGGGGTAAATTTATAAACATATCTTATCCTTAAAAATTATATGTAAAATTAAAGTTTAACACAGCATCATCTGTTTCAAAAAACTCAGGCTTACTAAGTGGAAACCCTACAAAAAAGTCATAGTATAGCTCTTTTTTAATATTTCCTTTAAGTCCAACTCCAGTACCAACTAAAGTATTTCCACTAAGGTATTTGGAGCTTTGTCCACTAACTCTACCGATGTCAAATGCCATATATAGAGTATGAGTATTAAAGACGTGGTATTCTAAAGTATTTCTTATATAATACCCTCTATCTCCAACCAAACTCATCTCTCCATCAAACCCTCTAACTGTATAGTAGCCACCTATGTTAAATCTCTCTTGCAAGGTTAGGGGAGTGTTATTCCACATACCACTAAATTTTAAATCATATGTTAAAGGTTTTTTAGAAGATGATTTTCTAAAGTTAAAGTCAAGTGATATAGTCTCAAACCTACTAGTTCCCTCTCCATACTCTTCTTCAGGAGCTCTTAACGAGCCTCTTGCCCCGGTTCCTTTTTTATAAGCCACGCCCATGGCTATATAACCATTTTCTATAAAAAATTGTGAGTTTAAGCCAACTTCATAACCAGCTGTTTTTCGCCTTTGATTATCTAGCTCATACTCTTCTATATAGTTTTTATTCTCTTTTTCCCATAGTCTAAAGAATATACTGTTTTTTGAACTTTGATCTCTGTGATAGAGATAGTTTAGAGTTAAATGTCTTCTTTTGCTTTTACCTGAGTATTTATAAACTCCAAAAGCCCCTGGGATTGCTTGGTCATACTCATATCTATACTCGTTAAAATCAAGCGAGAATCTTCCATAAGGCACAGTTATGCCATAGTAGATATTATCTGATTTTCCTCTTTTGCTTTCAGCCTCAACACTTTCTTTATCTGCTTTAAAGATGTTTTTGGAGTAAGTTGTATAAAAAATCTCATTAAAACCCATTAAGTTAAGTGCATATAGGTTTAGCCCACCTTGGTATCTGCCAGTTGCTTTGCTTCCTAAGTTGTCAAATGATAAAGAAAGAGCTAAAGGAAGCTTTTCTTCTTTTGTGATGTTTATATCACTATAGTTTTCTTTATCTGATGGAGATAGTGCAACACTAACATCGCCATTTGAAGCGTTTTGTAGGGTTTCTAGGGCTTGTTCTATGTTTCTTAAATTTAGTGTTTTACCTGTTTGATATCCGCCAAATGAAGTAAATATAGAAGCTCGGTTTTTAGTAGAGTTTGTATCGTTTATAGTTATGTTATCTATCTTTCCAACTACAACTTCAAGTTTTAAACTACCTTCTTTGATGTTTTGCGGGGGGATGAGAAGGGAGGTTGTGATGTAGCCATCTGCGATGATTTCATTAGAAATAGCATTGTAAATCATCCCTATACCTTGTTCTCCTATACAGCTATTTTCTTTAAAGTTTAGTTTTTTAAGAGCTTTTTTTAAGTGAGATTTAAACTTATCGCTCTCATCTCCAACTAAAACTATCTCTTTTATGTTAAAGCACTGCTCTTCTTTTGGAAGCAAAGATTGGCTTTGTTCTATAGGAGTATCAAAAAATATATTTGAAGTTTGTTTTTGTTCTTCTAAGGCTTTTAGTCTTTCTTCTTCGTGTTTAAAATGAGAAGCTTGATTTAAAGGGTTTGCGAAAGTGGAGATGTTAAAAGTAAAAACCAATAAAAAAACAAAATATTTACGCATAAAAACCCTTTAACAAATAACTTTTATTTTTATATCCGAAATTTAATATTTTATTCTAGCAGGTTATGCTTAGAGAAAGTTGGGTTTATTTTTTTTAATTTTATTTTTAATATGTTTTTTATTATATCATTTTTAATTTTTAAGGGGTTTTAGGGGACTTCCCCTAACGAGGTCTTTTTGTCTGACAAAAAGTATCCTCGCCCAGATAAAATAAGTGTTTAGTTTTTGGTGATTTTTTTAGATAATATTTTTTCATATAAAAAGAGAATTTTATTAATTTGTATCGCATGGATTTTTATACAAAATTAAATATTAAGGTTTATGGATTGTTAGATTTTTAAAAAATATTTCTACAATTTTTTGATTTTCAATATTTATATTTGGTAAAAATCTATACTTATAGTAGAGTAAAAGAGCATTGGTAAATGGCACCCAAGATGGCACCTTGACAAACCTTAAAGCTTTAGAATATTGATAAAATGGGAGTTTAAAAAGAAATGGTGGTTAGAGACAGAATCGAACTGTCGACACGCAGATTTTCAGTCTGCTGCTCTACCGACTGAGCTATCCAACCACCTGAATAAAGAAATGAAATTATATTTGATTTAAGCTTAAATCTTGGTTAAATTAACTAATTTTACAAATTTGAAATAAACTCTTTAAATTTATCCCCACGTTCTTCGTATGAGCTAAACTGGTCTAAACTCGCACACGCTGGACTTAGAAGTGCAACTTCATCAGCCTTTAAGCTTAGAGATATTTTTTCAACTGCAACACTCAAAAACTCACAATTTGAGGCTTTTATATCAAATTTATCAGCTAAATTTAAAATTTTCACGCTGCTTGAACCGATAGCATAAATCTCTAAATCTCGCCCCTTTAAACTCTCAAACAACGGCTCTAAATCCACCCCTTTATCATCTCCGCCTAAAATAAGATGAATTTTATGCTCGCTATATCCTCTAACGGCTTGGATAGTTGCGTCTAAATTTGTAGCTTTTGTATCATTTACCCAAAGTCTGTTTTTAGAGTCTCTAAGCTCCTCAACTCTGTTTTTATCAAGCTTAAAGCTATTTATGAGTTCAGTGTCCACAACGCCAAAAGCAAATTTCGCCACACATAACGCTAAAAGAGCATCCATCAAAAACGGCACTCTAAATTTCACACTATTTAAGCTTACACCGCAAATTTCAGCTAAATCACTCTCATTTTCATAAAAATAGACTTTAGCTTTGGTTTTGATATCAGCATATTTTTTAGGGATTATCGCCGTGCAAGAGTTATCCATCATAGAAAGTGGCTTTAGTTTTGCATTTTCATACTCACTAAAACTTCCATGCCAGCTTAGATGATCAGGCGTTATAGGAAGCAGGGCGTAAATTTTAGGATATGCAAATTTAGTGTAGTGCATGGTAAATGAGCTAGTCTCTAGTAGCCAAAATTTAGCGTTTTTATCAAGACTTGCCAAAGGTTCACCGATATTTCCGCCCACAACTCCGCCGTGACTTTTAAACAAAAGTCCTAGCATTTGGGTGGTTGTGGTTTTGCCATTTGTCCCGCTTATCCAAATTTTAGTGGGTGCTGTGTCCCTGAAATAGTCATATTCGCTGATTAAATTTCTAGCATTTTTTATAAGCTCATGAGTGAGTGGAAAGCCAGGACTTGGGATTTCTAACTCGCTTTTGTCTGCATCAAATTCGCTCACCGGAAGTAAAGAGTTTCCAAACTCATCAAGTGAGATTTCTTTAAATTTATCATCATAGATGTCCCAAATTTCGCCACAGGCGGCAGACTTTGCGATAGCTTTTGTTGTTTTTCCATATCCAAAGAGTGATTTTTTCATTAAATTTACCTTAGTTTTAAAGACGCAAGAGCGATAACATTTGCTATCAAAGCAACTATCCAAAACCTTATAATTATCTTATTTTCAGCCCAGCCCTTAAGCTCGAAGTGATGATGAAGTGGTGCCATCAAAAACACTCTTTTTTTGAACGCTTTAAAGCTTCCAACTTGTAAAATCACGCTCAAAGTCTCAGCCACGAAGATAATGCCTATCAAAACTAGCAATAACTCGTTTTTACTTATAACCCCAGCGTAACCGATAAATGCCCCAACACTTAAGCTTCCGCTATCTCCCATGAAAATTTCAGCCGGATGGCAGTTATACCATAAAAACCCAAGCAAAGAGCCAACTAGTGCTGAGCAGATAACCACAACTTCCCCAGCCCCGCTTATCTTTGGTAAAAATAGATAGTCGCTAAAAATAGCATGCCCGCTTAGATAAAGGAAAATCGCAAGAGAGACAACTGCCATGATTGATGGAACGGTGGCAAGCCCGTCAAGTCCGTCTGTTAAATTTACAGAGTTTGAGCTAGCTGTGATGACTAAAACCCAAAATATCACTATGAAATATTTTAAATCAATCACAGGATGTTTATAAAAAGGAATATATAAATTTGTATCAAGCCCTGAAAATGTTAGTAAAAACAGAGCTATGAAAAGCGAAAGTAGGATTTGAAATGCAAACTTAGTTTTTGCTTTTAATCCATCTTGGTTTTTACCACCGCTGATTTTCGCAAAGTCATCTTTGTAACCGATAATCGAAAACCCAACTAAGCATATCAAAGCCCCTAAAACGTAGATATTTGTTAGTTTTGCACAAAGGATGGATGCCACAACAGCTGATGAGACAAACACAAGTCCGCCCATTGTCGGAGTGTGGTTTTTAGCTTTGTGAGTTTTGGGTGCGAGTTCGTAAATGGGTTGGTTTGCTTTTTTAAGCTTCGCCCAAGAGATAAATTTAGGCATTAAAAATATAGTCAAGCAAAATGAGATAAAAAACGCCAAACCACTTCTTGCTGTGATATAGCTAAATAAATTCACTCCAAAAAAATCATATAAAAAATAAAACATTAAATTTATCCTTAATAAATAAAAAGAAAAATTCTACTATAATTATGCTTATATATTTATTTTAAAGCAAAAATTTATAAAAAGAAATAGGAAAATTTGATGAAACAAAAAACAGTTTTAGTCATAACGGACGGTATCGGATACAACCCAAGTGATGAGTTTAACGCTTTTGCGGCGGCAAATAAACCAACATATGAGTGGCTGTTTAAAAATGTGCCAAACTCACTTCTCAAAACTTCAGGCGAAGCAGTTGGGCTTCCTAAAGGGCAGATGGGAAATAGCGAAGTAGGACATATGACGATAGGCTCAGGCAGGATTTTGTACCAAAACTTAGTCAAAATAGATATGGCGATAGAAAAAAACGAGCTTGAGACTAAAATCATGAAAAAACTAGCTGGAATGGACGCCAAAAGAGTGCATGTTATAGGTCTTTATAGTGATGGCGGCGTTCACTCTCATATGACTCATTTTGATGAAATTTGTGCTATTTTGAAGAAAAATGAAAAGCAAGTTTTCGCTCACGCTATCACAGACGGTAGAGATGTAAGCCCAACAAGTGGAGTAGAGTTTATCAAGCACCTTGAAAAAAGTGGGTATCTAGCCACGATAACTGGGCGATTTTATGCGATGGATAGAGACAAAAGATGGGAGAGAGTAGAAGAGGCTTATAAAGTTATCGCTTTAAATGAAAACTTAGTGAGCCAAAAGCCAAGCGAATATATGCAAAACTCTTATGAGACGGGCGTAACTGACGAGTTTATCAAGCCTGCTAGTTTTGTGGAGTTTGATGGACTTCAAAAAGATGACGCTGTTATTTTTATAAATTTTAGAAACGATAGAGCTAGAGAGATAGTTTCAGCTCTTGGCGAGGTGGAATTTAGCGAGTTTGAGCGTCCAAATTTCACAAAAAACATTATCACCATGACAAACTATGATGATAAATTTAGCTTCCCTGTGCTTTTTGAAAACGATGATATTAAGGACACTCTAAGTGAAGTTGTTGCACAAAATGGCTTAACCCAGCTCCACACCGCAGAAACTGAAAAATACGCTCACGTGACATTTTTCTTCAACGGCGGAGTTGAGGCTCCGAATTTAAATGAAACAAGAGTTTTAGTCCCTAGCCCTAAGGTTAAAACTTACGATGAATTGCCGCAGATGAGTGCATATGAAGTATGTGACGCAGTTATCGCTGGGATGGAGTTCGGGCATGACTTTATCGTTGTAAACTTCGCAAACGGCGATATGGTAGGGCATACTGGAAACTATGAAGCCTCTATAAAAGCTGTTGAGGCAGTTGATGAGTGCTTAGGGAAAATCGTAAAAAAAGCAAAAGAGTGCGGTTATGCTTACGTTCAAATTTCAGACCACGGAAACTGCGAAGCGATGAGAAGCGAAAAAGAAGGCGTTTTAACAAACCACACAACATTTGATGTGTTTTGCTTCGTGATGGCAGAGGGTGTTAGCAAGATACAAAACGGCGGACTTAGCAACGTCGCCCCAACCGTGCTTAAAATCATGGGACTTGAAATTCCTAGTGTTATGGATGAGGCACTTTTTTAGATTCGTGGTAAATTCTACTCATTATGGGTGGAATTTACTCAATTTTAATCACATAAAAAGGATTTAATACTTGGGCTAAGATTTGATGAATTTCAAAAAGAGTTTTATCATCTATAGCCCCTAGTTTTTGTTTAAATCTCTTGCTTGAAAAAGATTTCACTTGAAAGCAATTCACAGCTGAAGGGTTATCAAGTCCAAATTTTTTATAGTTATTAAGCTTATAAAAAAATGGAATATCTCTAAATTTATCCTGATAGCTAGTGATGGGGAGTAGAATTTTAATGTCATAATTTTTGCCAAGATTGCTATTTATAACAACAGCTGGGCGAAGTTTGGCTATTTCACTGCCAACTTTTGGCTCAAAATCTACAAGCCAAATTTCACCTTGTAGAATTTCATTTTTCATAGTAGTCAAAGTCTCCACTGTCTGCTAGCTCTAATTCAGCTGATAAAATAGAGTTGTCATTTTGAGCAATCTCAAAACCATTTTTCCATTTTTCAAGCTTTTTTTGTTGTTTATAGCTTTTTATCGCCTCATCTACAACGGCAGACATAGATTTAAAAGAGTAAGTTGTTTGAAGCTCTTTTAGGGTATTTACCATATCTACATCAAGGGATAAAGTAACTTTTTGTTTACTAGATGTCATATCTACTCCTTTAATATACCTATAATTTATACGGTAATTATACCGTATAAATTAAAATAGTGTTTTTTAAATTTAATAAATAAGTATAAAATTTGCAAAATATATTTTTATGTCTAGATAAAAACTAAGCAAGGACTGAAATTTGAGTAAAGCTATAAGAATTGATAAGTTAAATTTAGATAAACATCTGCTTATTGACATTAGAAGTAAAGAGCGGTATTTAACGGCTCATATAAAAAACTCTCTAAATTTAAACAGTGAAGAGCAAATTCTTAACTTCATAAAAGAAAACTCAAAACAAGAGTATGTATTTTGCTGTTTCACTTCTGTTGGAGCTAAACAAATGGCTCAAAAGATAGCTTCTATTGTAGGCGGTGAAAATATTTACTACTTAGATGCAAGTCTGCTCGAGGCTAAAAGCTGCGGGTTTGATATAGTGGAGTTAAATATAGCTTCTTAAATAATTTACGGTAACTAAAAGCAAGCTACAACTTAAATTTTAAATAAATTTAACAAAGCAAGTAACAAAAAAGCTAAAAGCTTAATAAATTTACTTATTTTTAGTAGAATTGTAGGTCAAACTTAATTTTAAGGAAAAGTTATGAAATTTAGTGGAAAAAACGTTTTAGTAACAGGCGGAAGCCGTGGAATAGGGGCTGAAATTTGTAAAGTTTTAGCAAGTCGTGGCTTAAAAGTTTGGATAAACTACCGCTCAAAACCAGAAATCGCCGATGCTTTAATGGAAGAAATCATTAAAAACGGCGGAAGTGCGGCGGTTGTTAAATTTGACGCAACAGATGAAGAGGGTTTTACAGAGGCTATAAAATTGATAGTTGAAACTGATGGCGAGCTAAGCTATCTAGTAAACAACGCTGGCATCACAAATGATAAATTAGCTTTAAGAATGAAACTAGAAGACTTTACAAGCGTAATCGATGCGAACTTAACTTCAGCATTTATCGGCTCAAGAGAGGCTTTAAAAGCGATGAGTAAAAAACGCTTTGGTTCAGTTGTAAACGTCGCTTCAATCGTAGGCGAGATGGGTAATGCAGGACAAACAAACTACGCAGCAAGCAAAGGCGGAATGATAGCGATGAGCAAAAGCTTTGCCAAAGAAGGAGCTAGTAGAAATGTTAGGTTTAACACCATAACTCCGGGCTTTATCGCAACTGAGATGACTGAGGTTTTAAGTGATGAGATTAAGAAAAGCTACACCGATGCTATCGCTCTTAAAAGATTTGGAACGGCAGAAGATGTGGCAAATGCGGTGGCGTTTTTACTAAGTGATGCATCAAGTTATATTACAGGCGAAGTTTTAAAGGTAAATGGCGGCTTATATATGTAAGCTAAGATTTTTGTTTAAATAAAGCTAAAATTATGATATAATTACAAAATGCTTTTAACTTAAACAAAAGCTTAAATATTGTAGAATACAGAAATTTTTTATTAAGGAGTGCTAAAATGGCAATTTTTGAAGATGTAAGGGACGTAGTAGTTGAGCAACTAAGTGTTGAGGCTGACGCAGTTAAAATGGAATCAAAGATTATTGAAGATTTAGGTGCAGATAGTCTAGACGTTGTTGAGCTTGTAATGGCTCTAGAAGAGAAATTTGAAGTTGAAATTCCAGATGCTGATGCAGAAAAACTACTTAGTATAGGTGATGTTGTTAGTTATATAGAAAAACTTTAACCTTTCTATAGTTACAAGGAGATGTTTTGAAAAGAGTCGTAGTAACAGGTATAGGGATGATAAATTCCCTTGGGCTTGACAAAGATAGCTCTTTTAAAGCTATTTGCGAAGGTCAAACTGGTGTTGACACCATATCATCTTTTGATGCAAGTGATCTTACAGTTCAAATAGCGGCTGAGATTAAAGGTTTTGATCCGCTGAGCGTTGTTGAGGATGGAAAAGAAGTAAAAAAGATGGATAGATTTATCCAGCTTGGACTAAAGGCTGCTGCTGAGGCGATGAGCGATGCAAATTTAAGCGAATTTGATGCTGATGAATTTGGCGTTAGCTCGGCTTCAGGTATAGGCGGACTTCCAAATATTGAGAAGAATGTAACTACCGCTATCCAAAAAGGACCTAGAAGAATATCACCTTTTTTCATACCATCAGCTTTAGTTAATATGCTTGGTGGAATGGTTTCTATAGCTCACGGGCTTAAAGGACCAAATTTATCTAGCGTTACAGCATGTGCAGCTTCAACTCACGCTATTTCTGAAGCTGCTAAGACCATCATGGTAGGTTCAGCTAAAAAGATGCTGGTTGTAGGAGCTGAGTCAACGATATGCACTATAGGCGTTGGTGGGTTTGCTGCTATGAAGGCACTATCTGATAGAAACGATGACCCAAAAACTGCTTCAAGACCTTTTGACAAGGGAAGAAATGGTTTTGTTATGGGTGAGGGAGCTGCTGCTTTAGTTTTAGAAGAGTATGAAGACGCTAAAGCTAGAGGAGCTACAATTTATGCTGAAATTTTAGGTTTTGGTGAAAGTGGTGATGCTTACCACATAACTTCCCCAACTCTTGACGGCCCACTTCGTGCTATGACAAAAGCTTACAAAATGGCAGGCAAACCAAAGGTTGACTATATCAACGCTCACGGAACATCAACTGCCATAAATGATAAAAATGAAACTGCCGCCCTAAAAGAGCTTTTTGGAAAAGACAATGTTCCTCCAGTTAGCTCTACTAAGGGTCAAGTTGGACACTGTTTAGGTGCTGCTGGTGTTATGGAGGCGGTTATTTCTCTAATGGCGATGCAGCAAGGTATAATTCCACCTACAATTAACCAGATAGAAAAAGATGAGGATTGTGATTTAGATTACGTTCCAAATGTAGCTAGAAAAGCTGACTTAAATGTGGTTATGAGCAACTCATTTGGCTTTGGTGGAACTAACGGCTCTATTATTTTTGGAAGGATGGATTAAAATGGCGAATTATTTGGATTTTGAAAAGGGGATTAAGCAGATTGATGAAGAAATTTCTAGTGCTAAAATCAGAGGTGATGAGGATGCTGTTGAAATTCTAGAAAAGAGTCTAGAACGTGAGGTTTCTAAAACTTATAAAAACCTTTCAGAATACCAAAGACTTCAGCTTGCTCGCCATCCAGATCGCCCATATAGCTTAGATTACATCAAGCTTTTACTGCAAGATGGCTATGAAATTCACGGCGACAGAGCTTTTAAAGACGACCCAGCAATAGTATGCTATATAGGATATATAGCTGACAAAAAGGTTGTTGTTATAGGTGAAGAAAAAGGAAGGGGTACCAAAAATAAAATTAAAAGAAATTTTGGTATGCCAAACCCTGAAGGATATAGAAAAGCACTTCGTGTTGCAAAACTAGCTGAGAAGTTTAATCTTCCGATTCTGTTTTTAATAGACACTCCTGGTGCTTATCCTGGACTTGAAGCAGAAGAGAGAGGTCAAGGTGAAGCAATAGCTAGAAACCTATACGAGCTTAGCACGCTAAAAACTCCTATCATCTCTGTTGTTATAGGAGAAGGTGGAAGTGGTGGAGCTTTGGCTATCGGTGTAGCTGATAAACTTGCTATGATGCAAAACTCAGTGTTTTCTGTAATTTCACCTGAAGGCTGTGCGGCAATTCTTTGGAATGATCCAGAAAAAAGCGAGCTAGCAACAAAAGCTATGAAAATTACAGCAAGTGAGTTAAAAGAGCATAATCTTATAGATGATGTTATAGCTGAGCCTGCTATGGGGGCTCATAGAGATAAAGAGAGTGCTATAAAAGAGGTTGGTGAGTATTTTTTAAGAGAGCTTAACAAGCTTGAAAAATTAAGCACTGACGAGCTTTTAGAAAAAAGAATGGATAAAATCTTAAGCGTAGGTGCATTTAAAGAGAGATAATAAAAAATATCTCTTGAGTTTTATTTTCGCTTATATTTTATTAAATTTGAGTTAATAAAATAAGCTTATAATATTTTACTTCTAAAATTTAGAGTTAGCAAGAGAGTTGCTAGCAATGAATTTGAAGTGTATTTTCTATAGCCAAACAGATGTTTGGTAAATTTAAGGAGATTGTATGAAAAAATTAGCATTGGGCGTAGTAGCTTTAGGTTTACTTAGTAGTAGTGTACTTGCATCAGACGGTGCAACAGTTTATAAAAAATGTATAGCATGTCACGGTGCAAAAGCTGAAAAAGTATATCTTAACAAAATTCCAGCTCTAAACACTCTTGATCCAGAAGAAATGGTTGAAAATATGATCAAATATAAAGCTGGTGAAATGGGTGAGGGTGGAAAAGGCTTATTCAATATGGGTGCTGTTATGAAAGGTCAAATGGCATCACTAACTGAAGAAGATATGAAAGCTGTAGTAGACTACATTCAAACTCTAAAATAATACTCAGGAGGTCATTTATGACCTCCCCCTTTCTTTTCTGCATAAGGACATTTTATACTAAATTTAGCAATTTTATTTTTTATTTTTGAATGTTTTGATATCGCTCTCAATAGAAGCGAGAGTTTTAACGAGCTTCTTATGGGTTACGTAAGAAGATGGAGCGAGACGCCTATCCTTTTTCTTTTTACTCAGTTTAATTTTATATATCTCTCTTTTTGTATTTTTGCTTTAAATTTACAAAGCTTTATAATTATATCACTCTATTTTTTATACATCATAGATGCTATATATAAAGTTTACATCGCCACCAAAATATCCAAAAATGAAATTAGCGAAGAGCTACAAATAATGCTAAAAAGTAACATTAAGATAGATTTGAAAATGAGAATTTTGTTTTCTTTAAGTCTAGCTACCATATTTTATTTGGGGCTTTGATTAAAGATAAGTTAAGTTAAATTTTACTAAAATTATCGTAACAACTTTTAATTATGCGATTAAAACTACATGAACTATTTCTATAAATTATAAAAGAGGTTAGATGGAAAACAACAATAAAAAAAGAACACATATTCCAGTTGATGGACATAAAATAGAAGATTTAAGAGCTATGGATATAGACTCTTTAGTTGCCTTAGCTACTGAGATGGGAGTTGAAAACCCAACAGAGCTTAGAAGGCAAGAGTTAGTTTTTGAAATACTTAAAACCCAAACAAAACAGGGCGGATTTATACTTTTTACAGGTATTTTAGAGATTACAAATGATGGATATGGGTTTTTAAGAGGGATTGACTCAAATTTAAGCGACAGCGTAAATGACGCTTATGTGAGCTTGTCTCAAATTCGCAAATTTGCACTTCGCGTTGGCGACATCGTAACAGGTCAAGTTAGAGAGCCAAAAGACCAAGAGAAATATTACGCACTTTTAAAAATAGAGGCGATTAACTACAAAACCATAGAAGAGTCAAGAAAAAGACCGCTTTTTGACAACTTAACTCCACTTTTTCCAACTAAACAATTAAAATTAGAATATGACCCGATGAAGTTAACAGGAAGAGTTCTTGATATCTTTACTCCTATTGGAAAAGGACAAAGAGCTTTAATCGTTGCACCTCCAAAAAGCGGTAAAACAGAGCTTATGAAAGAGCTTGCTCACGGCATCGCAAGGAACCACCCTGAAGTTGAACTTTTAGTTTTACTAGTTGATGAAAGACCTGAAGAGGTTACAGATATGCAGCGTTCTGTAAAAGGTGAGGTATTTAGCTCAACCTTTGATGAGCCAGCTATAAATCACGTTAGAGTCTCTGAGCTAGTTATAGAAAAAGCAAAAAGATCAGTTGAGATGAAAAAAGATGTTGTAATACTTCTTGATAGCATCACAAGACTTGCAAGAGCTTATAACACAGTTACCCCAAGCAGTGGTAAGGTTCTAAGTGGTGGTGTGGATGCAAACGCACTTCATAAACCAAAACGTTTCTTTGGTGCAGCTAGAAATATAGAAGAGGGCGGAAGCTTAACTATCATCGCAACAGCACTGATTGATACAGGCTCAAAGATGGATGAAGTAATTTTTGAAGAGTTTAAAGGAACAGGAAATAGCGAAATTCTTCTTGATAGAGATATAAGCGAAAGAAGAATTTACCCAGCTATCAATATTCTAAAAAGTAGCACAAGAAAAGAAGAGCTTCTTCAAGCTCCTGATATGCTCCAAAAAGTTTGGGCACTTCGCTCAGCCATCGCAACTATGGATAGCGACATTGAAGCACTTAAATTCCTCTACTCAAAAATGCTAAAAACCAAAGATAACGAAGAGCTTCTAGCAAATATGAATGAGTAGAGATGGTTTTATCGCTTAAATATAGACCAAAAAACTTTAGCGAACTAATCGGGCAAGAGAGCGTCTCAACGAGCCTTTCTCACGCCCTTGATATGAAAAGAGTAGGGCATGCTTATCTTTTTAGCGGACTTAGAGGAAGCGGAAAGACAAGTAGTGCAAGGATTTTTGCAAAAGCCCTGCTTTGTGAAAACGGACCAACAAGCACTCCGTGTGAAGTTTGCCCAAGTTGTAAAATGGCAAATGAGGGCACTCATCTAGATATCATCGAGATGGACGCGGCAAGTAGGCGAAGGATTGACGATATAAGAGAGCTGATTGAGCGAACCAAGACTTATCCAGCCATGTCAAGATATAAAATTTTTATCATTGACGAAGTTCATATGCTCACAAAAGAGGCGTCAAACGCTTTTTTAAAGACCCTAGAAGAGCCACTTGAATATGTTAAATTTATCCTTGCTACAACAGACCCGTTAAAACTCCCAGCCACGATTCTTTCACGAACTCAACACTTTAGATTTAAACCAATTGCTAGAAACCTAGTCATAAACCACCTAGCAAATATTCTAAATAAGGAAAATATCACTTATGAGTACGAGTCTTTAGAAATCATCTCTAGGATGGGCGAGGGTTCGCTTAGAGATAGTATAACCTTATTAGATCAAAGCATAAGCTATACAAACGGAGACTTAAAAGCAAGCCTCGTTGCTTCAATGCTAGGACTTTTAGACCCTGCTAAAATAGATGAAATTTTAAACTTAGTTGTGAAGCAAGATAGAGACGCGATAATTGATTTGATAGAAGAGCTTGAAAATCACGACGTAGAGACTACCATAGACCAGTTAATCGCAAACTTAAAAGAGAAGTTTTTAAATAGAGACCCTAAGTTTAGTATCCTTATGTACGAAAGATTTTTTAGGATTTTAAGCGAAGCAAAAGGTATGTTAAATATGGGAAGTGATAACTCATTTACCATGGCGATGACTCTGTTTTTACTAATGGAGGCTTTGAACTTAAAAAGCATAGATGAAGTTATAAGGGCTGAAACTACTAAAAAAACCGAGACTTTTTCAGAAAAAACAGAGCCAAATTTAGAGCAAAAAATAGAGCCTAAAGTAGCTCAGCCTAAAAAAGAACTAAGTGTTTATGATAAATATCTAGATAACCTTTACGATAGAGACTATGATTTAGGCGAGTGTTTTAAAGAAAGTGTTGAGTATGTAGAGTTTAAAGATAACACTCTTTTTGTTATCTCTCATGCTGAGGGTAAAAATAGAGAAATTTTAAGAAAATCTTCAAGAGCGATAATGGATGTATTAAGAAATACAATTAATCGCGAAACAAAGATTAAAATTTCCCAGCCCCAAAAATCTGCAAAAGAAGAGCCAGCCAAAGAAGAGAAACAAGAGATAAAACAACAAGAAGAGCCTGCAAAACAAGAATCTTTTCAAAATAGAGTAGAAGAGCTAGAAGCCAAAGTCAGCCTCAAAAAAGAAGCTCCACAAGAAACTCTACAGTCAGAAAACAAATTTCTAAATTTAACAAACCCATCAAATTTAGCAAATTTAGAAGCTGATAAATACACAAGCTTAGAAGAAAAACGAAAGCAGATGTTTGAAGAGTTAAGAGGTATGGCTACTGCTAAAGAGAGTGAAGAAGAGAGAAGTTTTAAAGAGTTAAAAAGGCTCTTTGGCGAGCCTAAAGTCATAGATGAAAACCCACAGTAATAAGCCCGTTTTTAAACAGGCTTGTCTTAAAACTTATAAATCTCCAAATAGAGATTTTAAATCTTTCACCACATCCCCACTACTTGAAGTTGTAGGAGTGTTTTCATCTTTTTCTAGCTCGAGAAGCTCTATTTCATAGCCTGTTAGCATCGAAGCAAGGCGGATATTAATCCCATCTTTTCCGATAGCTTTACTTTTTTGGTCGCTATTTAGACTCACAATAGCTTTTTCACCATCTATTTTAACAGATGAGATTATCGCTGGAGCCATCGCTCTTGAGATGTAAATTTCAGGCTGAGGTGAGTACTCTATAACATCTATATTTTCACCTTTTAGTTCTTCACTTACAGCGTTGATTCTCACACCTTTTATCCCAACTGTTGCACCGATTGGGTCGATGTTTGGAGAGAGAGTTACAAGTGAGACTTTTGCTCTTCTGCCGGGAATTCTCGCACTATCTTTGATGATGATTTTGCCATCTTCTATTTCAGGAACTTGGGCTTTTAGCATCTCTTCTAAAAACTTAGGAGTCGTTCTTGAAATTTCAATCCTAATCCCTCTTTTTTTATCTATAAACACGCGTCTTATGACAGCTCTTACTATATCGCCGACTTTAAATTTCTCGTTTTTTATCCTGCTTTTCATCGGCATAAAAGCTCTTAAATCATCGAATTCTATGTAAGTTGTCTCATCATCAGGGTCTACATAAACCACGTTTCCAAACACCAAATTTCCAACTTTATCTAGGTACTTTTCAAAAACTTTTTCTTCTAAAAGCTTTTGGATATGGTAGCTTAACTCTTTTGAAAGAGTCGCAGAAGCAGTTCTTCCAAAGCTATCTAAATCAAGCTGGAAGTTTAACTCATCTCCAACTTCAGCATTTTCGTTTAGTTCTTTTGCTTTTGAGACTTTTATAACGTGCTCTTCCTCTTCAGCTACGTAGTCATCTGCTACAACTGTGCTTTTTTGAAAAAGTTTTATGGTTTTGGAGCTATTATCATAAACCGCCTCATACTCATACTCATCTCCAAAAAGCCTTTTTGCAGTGGCTACAAAAGCCATTTTAACTCTTTCTTTTACATCTTCTACGTCTAGATTTTTCTCATTTGCAATGGATTCTATAATATCATTTACTTTTTCCATAATTTTCCTTTTAACATTAATAATTTACCTTTGGGATTTTAAATTTGAAAGTCATATATTATACTCATTTACTCTTTTGTTTTGTTTAAACGATTTTTTAAATTAAATTAGATATACTACCAAATTCAAAAAAGCAAAGGAGTGGGTAGTGGAATTAAAAATCGCAAGAACAGAACTGAGCAAAGCACTTAAAAGTATAAGCTTAGAAGAGATTGAGAAAGAAGTTGCAAAAGCAGGTCAGAAAATTTTCTACTTTGATAGAGAAAATCCACACAAAGACCTGATAGCTTTGATAGAGTATTTTGAAAAAAAAGAGATGAGTGCTTACTTAAGAACCGTAAAATACGGACTTGATGAGAGTGAGTATATGTATGAGGTTCATATCCTTTGAGTAAACGTCTTTTTATCCAAACCTTAGGCTGTGCGATGAATGTTAGAGACTCAGAGCATGTCATCGCAGAGCTAACCCAAAAACAAAACTACCAACTTACAGATGAAATCACCGATGCCGACCTTATCCTTATAAACACCTGCTCAGTTAGAGAAAAGCCAGTTCATAAACTTTTTAGCGAGATAGGAAGCTTTGAAAAAGTTAAAAAAGATGGAGCAAAGATAGGCGTTTTAGGCTGCACAGCAAGTCATTTAGGAGATGAAATCTTTAAACGTGCTCCTTATGTAGACTTCGTTTTAGGTGCTAGAAATACCTCCAAAATCATAGATGCCGTTAATACTCCAAAGTTCATCAGCACCGATATCAACTACGATGATAGTGAGTATGCTTTTGGCGAGTTTAGAAGCTCTCCTTATAAAGCTTACATAAATATAAGTATTGGTTGTGATAAAAAGTGCACTTATTGTATCGTGCCAAATACTAGAGGCGATGAAATTTCAATCCCTTTAAACTTAATACTTGATGAAGTTAAAAAAGCAGCGGGCAGCGGTGCAAAAGAGATTTTCCTACTTGGACAAAATGTAAATAACTACGGCAAAAGATTTTCTAGCCCGCATGAAAAAATAGACTTTAGCGACTTGCTAGAAAAAGTTAGCGAAGTTAGCGGAGTTGAGAGAATTCGCTTCACTAGTCCACACCCACTTCATATGGATGATAAATTCCTAGATGTTTTTATAAACAACCCAAAAGTTTGCAAATCTATGCATATGCCTTTACAGAGTGGCTCGACCAAAGTTTTAAGAGAAATGAGAAGAGGCTATACAAAAGAGTGGTTTTTAGATAGAGCTTTAAAACTTCGCTCTTTATGTGAAGGAGTTTCGATAAGCACGGATATAATTGTTGCTTACCCAACTGAGAGCGAAGAGGACTTTTTAGACACAATGGATGTGTTAGAACAAGTTAGGTTTGAGCAAATTTTCTCATTTAAATTTAGTCCTAGACCACTAACGCCGGCTGTGAATTTAAAGCTTATAGATGATGAGATAGCAAGTAGGCGGCTTAAAACCTTGCAAGATAGACACACGGAAATTTTAGATGAGATAACAAATGCACAAGAAGGCAAAACTCACAAAGTCTATTTTGAAGAGCTAAGAGAAAATGGAATGGTAGCTGGAAGGTCGTTTTCAAACTTTATGGTTTGTGTAAAAGGAAGTGAAGAACTCCTTGGAAAAACCAAAGATGTCATCATCACAAATCCAAGAAGGATGATACTTTATGGAAAAGTTGTTTGATAAATTTCTACTTTGGCTTGCAAAGTGGGTTTTGTATTTTGCTATTTGGGTGATTTATCTAACTTGTAAAAAAACTTTTACTCCTACACGTTTACCTAAAACTCCTTGCGTTGTAGTCTTTTGGCATGGAAGACTTGCTATGATGAGCTTTGCTTATAGACGCTACTGGACAAAAGACCATGGCGAAAAAAAACAGGGAAAAGTTATAATATCAGACCATAAAGATGGTGAGATCATAACTCAAGTTATCTCAAATTTTGGTATCAAGGCAGTTAGGGGAAGCAGTAGAAAAGGTGCTGCAAGAGCTCTAATTAACGCTTTTCGTGAGATAAAAAATGGAGTTGATATCATCATAACTCCAGATGGACCTAGAGGTCCGCTTCATTCAGTGGCTGATGGTGCTGTGACTATAGCTCAAAAAATGAATCTTGAAATTTGTGCAGGAAACTATGAGGCAAGTAGATACTGGCAGCTTAAAAGCTGGGATGAGATGATAATCCCAAAGCCTTTTTCAAAGATAAATTATAGTCTGTCACCTCCCTTTAGTGTTCAAGGTTTAGAGATTGACGCGGCAAAAGAGAAAATTAAAAACGAACTTTTTAAAGCTAGAGAGATAGATAGTAGGTTTTAAAAGCTTTGAGTTTAAAAAGAGTAAAAATAGAGGGGTCAAATTTGACCCCTTTGTAAATTATCTAAGTTTTAGATAGTGTGATAGTTGAGTTAACTCTAGTGGAGTTAGTTCACCACACGGTTTGTTTTCCATTAGATAAACTTTAGCTTGAGCTGAAGTTTTAAACTTGCCATCTATTTTTTGGCATTTTGCTTTGTAAAGTTCTTCACCTTTTTTAGCTGCCATGCTCTGTCTTTTGTGAACTAAAGCTACGTCATCTTCTAAAGTTGCCCAAGTTTTAGCTGAAAGCTCTTCAAAGTTGATAACTTCACCGCCAAATTCTTTTGCAAACTCCTCAGCATCTTTTTTCTTAGCAAAACCATAAGTGCTTAGTTTTGACATAGTTGCTGGTTTGCTTGAGCCATAAACATAGTAAGCTGTTTTTGCATCTACGAATTTATTTGTAGGAACATCAACAACTTGCGGGTCTACGATGTCGATTTTCTCTGTCATCGCTTCTTCAAACATACAGTGAACTGAGCAGTACTGATGAATTTCATCACCAACTTTTGCTGCAAAGTTTGTTTTGTAGTATTGTGGTAAGTTCATAGCACAAAGTGGACAAATCTCTTTGCCGGAACCATCTTTTTGTAAAAGAGTCGCTTCTTCTTTAGATACTACTCTAAAGTCAACTTCGTCTTTTGCATTTAAACCAGTAGCAACAACAGCTGCCACAACCAACATTGAAAATAGTTTATATATCTTTTTCATATTCCCTCCTAAAATGATTTATGAAATCTTAACATAATAAAGTAAATAAAAAGTTAAAGTTTTTCTTAAGCTTAATAATGATATTTGCTATCAGAGAATATATAAAGAGTTTTTAAACTGAATTTGATAGAATTACAGTTATATTCTAAAAAGGTTTTTAAATGTCTATTTTAAAGAAAAACGATAAGAAATTTTACACGCTATTTATAGATGGAAATAGTTGCAAGATTTGTTTTAGAAATTTAAGTCCAAAAAGAGTGGTCTTGGAAGAAAAAAACAAAGAAATAGAGATTAAAGACGATACTTGCATTGATGAAATAAATGATTTTATACAAAAAGATGGCTATGTTTGTGTTTTGCAAAGCTCTTTAAACCAAGGACTTTCTAAAGGGGAGATTATTGATGATGGCTTGAGTTTGGTAAATAAAATTGATGGCGATATAATCTCTTTTTTAGACTTAGGAGTAGTAAATGGGCTAAGGGAGAGTTTTGGTTTTAAAATAGATGAGTTTATAAGTCCGTTTAAAGTGCTTTACTATCTCTACAAAAACTCAAATTTAACAACAACTTCTCTGTTTGTACTTAAATTTTATGACTCACTAGCTGTTATGGTTGCTAATGAGAAGTCTGTTTTAGATGGTAAGATGCTAGATTTAAACAATTTTTACGATAGTGAAAATGAAGAGCTGTTTTTAGAGAATATAAAGGCTTATATTGAGAATTTTTATGAAAAAAACGATGATTTTATAGATAAAATTTATATCTATTCAAGTGAAGAGCTAGGAGTAGAGATGGCATATTATATATTTACAAAGATTTTTATAAAAACAGAAATTCCAACTCTTGATTTAATGGATTTTGTGAGCAAGATAAATATAAAAGAGAACTTCTAAAAGTGCTTTAGCAAGTGCTGATTTAAAAAAATATATCCACGAAGAAGCCTGGGAACTTTTTGTATCCTACAAGCTTCTTTGAACTTTTTATCCATCACAGGCGTTTTGTAAGGGGCGATGTAAATTTTATTATCTCTGTAAGAAATAGCCACTTTGCCACTTATAACGGAGTCTTTTTTAGCTTCTACTCTTTGTTTTTGACTCATCACAACGCCAAATTTCTTAAAAACCTTATCCACTAAATTCAAAAAGTTTTCATTTTTTTCTATTATATAAAGCTCATTTTTGTTTATAATTTCCCCGCTAAGTAAAATATCTCTATCTTTTAGAAGAAATTTAAAACTCTGTTTTATCCCACTTTCAAATTCGCTTATAAGTTTATCGCTGAAATTTGCCCTTATATAGTTTCTCTCAAATTTAGTGTCTAAATTTGAACTATCTATGAAGTATTTTAGAGTATTTTCATCTAAAAAACTTTGAATTTTATCTCTGCTAGTAAAAAGAAGTGGGCGAACTATGGTGTAATTTTCTTTTTCATCCACCGCGTTCATTCCGATAGAGTTTACTAGACCACTTCCTTTTGAAAGTCTCATTAAAAACCACTCCATCATATCGTTTAGCTGATGAGCGGTGATGAGAAATTTATAGTTAAATTTAGCACAAATTTCATCAAAAAACTTATATCTCTCACTTCTTGCAAGGCTTTCAAAATTTGATAAGTTTAAGTCAAAGTTTAAATTCTTTATATAAATGTTTTTATTAAATTTGCTAGCTAAGCTTTTAGCACTCTCTTCTTCATCTTTGCTTGAAGCTCTTGTGTTGTAGTTTACAAAAGCTAAGTCAAACTCAATGTTTTCTTTTAAAAGCAGATAAAAAAGAGCAGTACTATCAACTCCGTGTGAAAAAGCAAGTAGAGATTTTCCACTTTTTAGGGTTTCTAAAGCCTTTTTATCAAGCAATTATTTCCCCCACAAGTTTATCTCCAGCGTAGGTAGTGATGAGACATTTATAGACTTTGCCAACTTCAAGGTCTTTGATTTCACTATCGTTTATCAAAATTTCACCATCAATCTCTCTATCCCAGATAACATTTTTAGCCCCAAAAAAGAACTCCCCCTCGCTACTTTGTGAGTTTATCTGACAAAGCACGGTTTTGCCAATCTCTTTTTTAAAGCTATTTTTTGTTAGTTTTGCGGTGATTTTCTCTATCTTTTCTAATCTTTTTTGGATAATAGAGTCTGGGACTTGCTCCATTTCATAAGCCTTTGTGTTTTCTTCTTTTGAGTATGCAAAAACGCTAACCCTATCAAACTCAAACTCTTTTAAAAACTCGCAAAGCTCTTCAAAGTCAGCATCGCTCTCTCCTGGATGACCTACGATAAACCCTGTTCTTAAAAATGAGTTTTTGGCACTTCCCATTAAATTTAGAAGCTCAAGAATTCGCTCTTTTCCAGCTCCACGACGCATGATTTTAAGTTGGTTATCGCTGATATGTTGTATCGGCATATCAAAATAATTAACAAATTTAGTTGAAGAGATAATTTTTTCAACTAGTTCGTTTGAAGTTGTGGTTGGATAAAGGTATAAAATTCTAGCAAATTTAACACCATCAATTTTATCTATCTCATCTATTAGTTCTATCAGCCCATCCTTTTTACCAAAATCCCTTGCATAACTACTGCTATCTTGAGAGATGAAACTAAAATCCGTGTAGCCTTTACTAACTAAACTTTTTACTTCATTTACGATATCTTCTAAGCTCCTACTTTGAAGCCTCCCCTTAAAAGTTGGTATCGCACAAAATGAACATTTTTGATTACACCCTTCAGATAGTTTGATATAAGCGTGGTAGCTTGAACCCGTGATAACTCTCTCATCATTTTTTAAAAGATAGGTATTTGGTGAGAAGCGGTTTTCTTTTTTGGCTATTAATTCATCTATTTTGTTATAGTCCCCAACGCCTGTGAAGATATCAACTTCAGGAATTTCTTTCATAAGCTCATCTTTGTATCGCTGACTTAAACATCCTGCTACTACTAAAAGAGCGTTTTCTTTTTTATATTCTGCAAGTTCTAAGATGGCATTTATGCTCTCTTCTTTTGCTGATTCTATAAATCCGCAGGTGTTTATGATGATGACATCAGCATTTTCTGGCTCGTCTGTGATGGCGTAGTCTTTAAGCCTTCCAAGCATGATTTCACTATCAACCAAGTTTTTGTTACATCCTAAAGAGAGTAAATAGAGTTGTTTCATTTTAAATCCAAATATTATCAATTAGTCTAGTTTTATTAACATAAGCTGCTACTAAAATAATCGTATTTTTAAGCTCGGCTTGTTGTAGCTCTTTAAAGTTTCTATCTACGATAGCGATATAATCAACCTGAAGTGGCTCAAGGATAGGTTTCATCTCGGCAATTACCTCTTTTGATGAGAGTTCGCCTTTTTTGATTAAATTTGAAGCTTTTAGTAGGGAGCGAGAAATTTTAAGAGCGTTTAGTTTATCCTCTTCATTTAAGTAAGAGTTTCTTGAACTAAATGCAAGCCCATCAGGCTCTCTTACAGTTTCACAAGGAACTATCTCTATATTCATAAAAAAACTCTCAACCATATTTTTTATGATGATTAGTTGCTGGGCATCTTTTTTGCCAAAGTAAGCACGAGTTGGTTTTGTGATGTTAAAAAGCTTATTTATAACTCTTAAAACCCCGTCAAAATGCCCAGGTCTAGTAGCTCCTTCTAGGATAGAGGCGATTTCTTTTGGAGCTGTTATTAAAGGCTCAATTTTAGTGTAAATTTCATCAGCTTTTGGTAAAAACAAAATATCAACACCACAAATTTCAGCTACTCTTGTATCTGCTGATTCGTTTCTTGGGTATTTATCAAGGTCTTCGCCTTCTAAAAACTGAGTTGGGTTTACAAAAACAGAGAGTATGGTAAAGTCATTTTGGGATTTTGATTTTTCTATTAAACTTACATGACCCTTGTGTAGAGCTCCCATTGTAGGAACAAAACCAATAGTTCCATTTAAGTTTTTTAGTTCTTCTTTTAATTCGCTTATAGTGCGTATAATTTTCATTTTTGTTCCTAAATTTCACAAATTTTTGGCATTATAACCGAAATTTTTTAAAATACTCTTTATATATAGCTTAGTTTAAAAATTTTTAGGTAGAATATACAATTCAAAACAGAAAATTCAAAGGAAAAAATAGTTGGAAGCGGTAAAAAGATTTTTTAAAAATGAGTCAATTGGTGGAATTTTAATCATAGCGGGTACTTTTTTGGCTCTGCTTTTTGCAAACTCATTTTTATCAGAATTTTATGATAATTATAGAAATTTTGAAATAGGTGTAAAATTTGGAGATTACACTTTAACAAAAACTATGCTTTTAATCGTAAATGACGGCTTTATGGCACTGTTTTTCTTCTATATAGGACTTGAAGTTAAAAGAGAAGTTTTAGTTGGACAGCTTAGTTCGCCATCCCGTGTGGCTCTTCCTGTTGTTGGGGGAATCGGCGGTATCGTTGCTCCGGCTTTAGTTTTTATAGCTTTTACTTATGGCGATGCTTTTGCGATGAGAGGCTGGGCGATACCAACAGTTAGTGATACTGCTTTTGCGGTGGGAATTTTGCTTCTTTTAGGCTCAAGAGTTCCACCATCTCTTAGAATGTTTTTGCTACTTTTAGCTATCATTGATGACGTTTGTGTTGTTTTTATAATCGCTGTTTTTTACACAACAGAGCTTTCATATACAGCACTTTCTATTGCAGCGGGACTCACAGCGATACTTTTGGTTCTAAATTTGCTAAAAGTAAATAAAAAAGCATATTACATCATAACATCTCTGCTTTTATGGCTTGCGTTTTTAGAGTCAGGCGTTCACCCAACTATTGCTGGGATTGTCGCTTCGGCTTTTATACCGCTTAAGCCAATTCGTGGATACTCTATGCTAAATGATATAGAAAAAAGGCTCGGCGGGTTTATAACATACTTTGTTATGCCAGTTTTTGCTTTTACAAACGCTGGAATGGCACTAAACGCAGATGCGTTCAACCACTTAATCCACCCAGTGTCTTTGGGTATTTTCTTTGGTCTTGTAGTTGCAAAGCCGGTGGGAATTTACATAGCGTCATACTTTATCATAAAAGGTGGGGTCTCAAAACTACCTGAGGGAGCAAACAGTATCCAGTTCTTTGGACTTTGTGTTTTAACAGGAATTGGGGCGAGTATGAGCTTGTTTATCGGAACTATAGCTTATGGCGATAGCGATGCTTTCCACTATGCAGAAAAACTCTCTATCTTAATAGCTTCTTTTGTGGCAGCGGTTTTAGGGTTTATAATTATGAAGATAGGTTTTGCATATCAAGATAAGAGAGCAGCTTTAAAAGAAGATCACGATAGAGATATAGCAGAAGAAAGAGTAAGAGAGGCAAAAGAAGCGATAAGTCAAGCAACGCTAATAGACGAAAGAGTAAGGGAGTAACTTGGATAATTACGAATATACAGAACTTTTAAAAACTCTAAACACAAAAGTTGAAAACATCGCTCAGATTATCAAGCCTGAGAAGATTGAAAAAAGGCTTGATGAGATAAAAGAGATGGAAAATGACCCAAGTTTTTGGGGCGATGTAGAAAACGCTACTAAAATCAATAAGGAAAAAACTAAGCTTATTTCTACTTTTGATAAATTCAAAGAGGCAAAAACTCTTGTAGATGATGCAAAAGAGATGTATGAGTTAGCAAGCATGGAAGAGGATAGCGAGGTTATAAACGCGTTATTTGACGATGCCCAAAGTTTAGAAGAGAGAATTACTAGCTTAGAGGTTTCTATGCTTTTAAGTGGTGAAAATGACTCTAAAAATGCCATCGTTACCATACACCCAGGAGCTGGTGGAACCGAGAGTAACGACTGGGCGAGCATTTTATATAGAATGTATCTTAGATTTTGTGAAAGGGAGGGGTATAAGGTAGAAGTTTTAGACTTTCAAGAAGGCGATGAAGCTGGGCTTAAAGATGTAAGTTTTATCGTCAAAGGTGAAAATGCTTATGGGTATTTAAAAGCTGAAAATGGTATCCATAGGTTAGTAAGAGTAAGCCCATTTGACAGTGCTGGAAGAAGGCACACAAGTTTTACAAGTGTGATGGTAAGCCCTGAATTAGATGATGATATCAATATAGAAATAGAAGAAAAAGATATCAGAATCGATGTTTATAGAGCAAGTGGGGCAGGTGGTCAGCATGTCAATAAAACAGAGAGTGCTGTTAGGATAACTCATAATCCAACTGGTATAGTTGTTCAGTGTCAAAACGACAGAAGTCAGCACAAAAACAAAGCAACTGCGATGAAAATGCTTAAATCAAGACTTTATGAGCTTGAGCTATCAAAGCAGAATGAGTCAGCAAATAGTGGCGATAAGAGCGAAATTGGCTGGGGACATCAGGTAAGAAGTTATGTGCTTTTTCCTTACCAGCAAGTTAAAGATAACCGCTCAAATTTAAGCTACTCGCAAGTTGATGCAGTTTTAGACGGAGATATTAAAAAAATAATAGAGGGAGTTTTAATCTCTAACTCTTAAATTTATTTGAAAGGATTTATAATGAATGAAGAAGGAATTTTAGTTTCACTAGGTTATGGTGCAAATGATGCGACTATCGCACAATTAAGAGGTATTTTATCAAAATGTGATTTTGAAGATAATGAGCTTGAAAAAATCATACTTTTAAACGATAAATTAGAAAAATTTGGTGCTTATATAGCGATGTCAAACTCAAACCCATATTTTAAAATCAAAAATGAAGACCCAGCTGAGCAAGTTGTAAAAGCTGTTAGAGAAATCATCTTTGAATGGTCAGAGAGATATAAACTATCGATTGAAAAAGTTGAAGGGAAAGAGACTTACTACATCACTGGTAGATTTTAAGGAGAGTAGTTATGAGTAAAATTATAAATGCTTTAGTTGTTAGCTCGGCTCTGTTTTTAGCTGGATGTGCTAATTCATCAGGTCCTAAAGTGCCAAGTTCTAGTGGCAATGTAGAGACTAATGATACAAGAGTTCAAATAAGTCAACCAGCAAATAGAGATGCTTTATATCAAAGGCTTCAAGGTTTAGATTTAGCTGGTTGTAGAAATCTTGGTGATAGCTACTATGCAAATGGCGACTTTTTAAATGCGGTTATTGCGTATGATTTTACTTGTGTTAAGTTCCAAGACATTCCAACATGTGTTAAAATGGCTAGGATGTTTGAAAGGGGAGAGGGTGTCAGCGTAAATAAAGCTGCCGCTCTCGACATCTACAAAAGAGCTTGCTATGGCGGGCATGATGCTAGCTGTAAAGATATGAAAAGACTAGAGAGATAATTTTTAGTTTTTAAGCTGCAAGTTTATCTTAAATTTGCAGCTTTTTTCATTGAAACTTCTATTTTATTTTCATCTAACTTTTTGTCATAAAATAAATTCAGTGCAACTACTGCTTGAAAGATGAGCATATCAAGACCATCTTTTGTTTTTAAATTTAAACTTTTTGCTAAGCTTAAAAAAGGAGTCTCTTTTCCATAAATCACGTCAAATGCAAATTTAGAACTCTTTAGCGTAGCTTCAAGTACCTCTTTTGGCATAGGTAGCTCTTCATCTTTTAGACCTGCTGAAGTTGAGTTAACAACCAAATCATAGCCTTTTGGAGTGAAGTTTTTCCAAGTATAAAAGTTAAAATCTTTAAAGTTCGCTGCTCTTTTATCACTTCTATTTACTATGTCTAAGTTTAAATCTTTTAGAGCATAAGAAAGAGCCTTTGCAGTGCCACCAGCTCCGATAATAAGGGCTGACTTGATATTCCCAAACTCTTTTATAGCTTTTAAGAACCCAGGAGCGTCTGTATTATAACCATAAATTTTGCCATCTTTTTTAACAATAGTATTTAAAGAGCCGATTACTTTCACACCTTCATCTAAATAATCACATGCATTTAAGGCATCTTCTTTAAAAGGGACAGTTATATTTGCCCCATTTAAATTAAGTAGATTAAATTTCTCTTTTAAATTTAGACCGTCGTCTAAAAGAACCCTGCCATAAAAAGCATCTAAGCTTAGCTCTTTAATGGCAAGGTTATGAAGTCTTGGAGAGATGGAGTGAGATATCGGATTTCCAAAAACTGCAAATTTCTTCATCACTTAACTCTAAATACAAAAGCATCTTTATTAATAGTAGCTCTTACATTTGTTATCTCATTTTGAATAGTAGCACTATCAAAAGGACCAACTAGCACCTTTGTAAACTCTTTCCCGTCAATCATAGTTTTGTAAAGCCTATAATCATAGCCGTTGCTAGTAAGTTTTTTAATGGACGGAGCATCAGCTCTAAACTCACTAGTTGCTAAGATTTGAATATAGCTTCCAGCTGGAACATTGCCAGGTATTTGAGTGCCTTGTTTTTTTCTAGTTACTTCTGCTTTTTTAGTTTCCTCTGCCCTTTTCATCTCTTCAGCTTTTTTAGCTTCAGCTAATTTTCTAGCCTCTTCTGCCTTTTTCGCTTCTTCTGCTTTAGCAAGTTTTACAGCTTCTGCTTTTTTAGCTTCCTCGGCTTTTTTAGCTTCTTCGGCTTTTTTCATCTCTTCAGCCTTTTTCATCTCTTCAGCCTTTTTAGCTTCAGCTAATTTTCTAGCCTCCTCAGCTCTTTTGGCTTCTTCATCTTTTTTTGAAGTTACCACAACAACTTCTTGAGTCTGTTTAACCGGTTCTTTTACTTCCGAAGTAGGTTCTTTTTTTATTTCAATTGGCTGAATTTGAACAATCTTTGGCTCTTCAACAACTGTTGGTTTTGGTTCTTCAGTTTTTTCTTCTTTGCTCTCTTTTGGTTTAAATATTATTTCCTCACTTGGCATAACCAAAGGAGTTGGCTCAGGAGTATCACCACTATTAATAAATTTCATGACGATAAGTACTATTAAAAACAAAAGAACAAGGATAGCGATACCAGTCAAAACCTTTTTTATGCTGTTTGTTTTAGAGTTTCTTGGATCTAAAATTATACTATCATCTATGCTAAATTTATTATTCATTCAACCTCCTAATACATTGCTCTGTCATAAATTATAAATTTATGAGCTAAATCTACAACCTCTTTTTTAACTTTTGCTTGAAGCTCTGTGTTATTTATATCATCTAAAACATCAGCGATTTTATTTGCTATAAACTCAAACTCAGCTTCTTTCATGCCTCTTGCTGTTAGTGCTGGGCTTCCAATTCTTACACCACTTGTTATAAACGGGCTTCTTGTCTCTCCTGGGACTGTGTTTTTATTTGTCGTAATTCCTGCGTTTTCTAGTGCATCACTCGCATCTCTTCCGCTATACTCTTTATTTAGTAGGCTAAGAAGAACTAAGTGGTTATCAGTTCCACCACTTACTAGGTCAAACCCTCTTGCCATCAGTACTTCTCCAAGTTTCTTAGCGTTTGCTTTAACTTGTTTTGCGTAAACTTTCCACTCTGGTGAAAGGTTGTGTTTAAAACCAACTGCTTTTCCAGCTATTACGTGAACTAAAGGGCCACCTTGAATGCCTGGGAAAATGCTTGAGTTGATTTTTTTCGCATACTCCTCATCATTTGTCATGATAATACCGCCTCTTGGGCCTCTTAAGGTTTTATGAGTTGTAGAACTTACTACGTGGCAGTGTGGGAAAGGGTTGTTATGCTCACCTGCTACAACAAGACCTGCGATATGTGCAACGTCAGCAAACAAAAGTGCACCAACTGAGTCAGCAATACTCCTAAATTTAGCAAAGTCTATCTCTCTAGCATAAGCAGAAGCACCACAGACTATCATCTTTGGTTTAACGATGTGAGCGATTTCTAAAACTTTATCATAGTTGATTCTACCGTCCATCTCAACGCCGTAAAAAAAGCTCTCATAGTATTTGCCACTACTTGAAACCTTTGCACCATGTGTTAAGTGTCCACCATGGCTTAAATCCATACCTAAAATTTTATCACCTGGTTTTAAAAGAGCACCATAAACTCCTTGGTTTGCTTGGCTTCCTGAGTTTGGCTGAACATTTGCAAACTCACATCCAAAAAGCTCTTTACATCTATCAATCGCGATTTGCTCTATCTCATCTACAAACTCACAACCGCCGTAATATCTCTTTCCAGGATACCCTTCAGCGTATTTGTTTGTAAGGATTGAACCCATCACTTGCATAACTTCTGGATATGTGAAGTTCTCACTTGCTATCATCTCTAGATAGTCACACTGTCTTTTTAACTCTTGATTTGTTAAATCAAAAATTTCTTTATCAAAACTCTCTAAACTCATATTTACTCCTTATCTTCGTTGTTTTGGTTTTTAATCGGTCTCATTGCTGGGAACAAAATCACATCTCTAATAGACTCTTTATTTATAAGTAGCATCACAAGTCTATCTATGCCTATACCGCATCCCACAGTTGGAGGCATCGCATAACCTAGAGCTCTTACAAAGTCCTCATCCATCTCATGCGCTTCATCGTTTCCTGCGTTTTTTGCATCAATTTGAGCTTTAAATCTCTCATATTGATCAAGCGGGTCGTTTAACTCGTTAAATGCGTTTGCAAGCTCATTTCCTGCGATAAATAGCTCAAATCTCTCAGCAATCTCTGGGTTTTCATCACTTCTTCTTGAAAGAGGGCTAATCGCAATAGGAAAGTCTATGATAAATGTAGGATTTATTAGCTTCTCTTCTACATAGTTATCAAATAGTTCAGCTTGAAGGTGGCCTAGGTCTAAGTTTGCATTTGCTTCATAGCCGTCATTTTCAAGTTTAGTTAAAATTTTCTCTCTATCGTTTATGATATCTTTTGAAAGTCCGCCGATTTCCACTAAAGCGTCAAGATATTTTACTCTTGCAAAAGGTTTTGAAAAGTCTATTTTTTGCTCACCATATTCTAATATATCAGGCAAATTAAGTCTTTTTAAAAGTACTCTAAACAGCTCTTCTGTTAAATCCATCACATCGTGATAGTCATGCCACGCCCAGTAAAACTCGATAGATGTAAACTCAGGGTTGTGAGTTAAGTCCATCCCTTCGTTTCTAAAGTTTCTATTTATTTCAAATATCGCTTCCATCCCGCCTACAACTAAGCGTTTTAGATAAAGTTCAGGTGCGATTCTTAAATATCTTTCAACATCTAAAGCGTTATGATATGTAATAAATGGCTTTGCATTTGCTCCACCTGGGATGGGGTGCATCATCGGCGTTTCAACCTCTAAAAAGCCTCTTTCTTCAAAGAAATTTCTAATAGTTGAGATGATGATAGAGCGGTTTCTAAAGTCATTTCTAATCTCTTTGTCCATTATCATATCAAGATATCTTTGGCGGTATCTTATCTCTTTATCCGTTAAGCCGTGGAACTTTTCAGGTAGCTGGGTTATCGCTTTTGTTGCAAGTTTTAAATCATTTACATGGATTGAAAACTCGCCAGTTCCAGTTACAAACGCGTGTCCCGAGACTAAAACTATATCACCAACTTCAAGGTTTTTTCTAAAAATTTTATAGTTTTCTTCGCCGATGCTGTCACGTGAGTAGTAAATTTGAACATTTCCACTCTCGTCTTCTATGTTGCCAAAAGTTGATTTTCCAGCAACTCTTTTTAGCATTAACCTTCCTGAAATAGTTACTATTTCATCTGATTTTTTCTCATCTTGCTCTTTTATATGTTCAAATTTATCTCTAAACTCTTGTATAGACATCTCTTTTTTTAAGAAATGTGGATATGGATTTATACCTAGACTTCTTAGTTCGTCCGCTTTTTCGATTCGTTGAATTTCTAATTGATTGTCAAATATCACTAATTAAACTCCTTTTTACATGCACTACAAATTCCATACAGTTGTAGTAGATGTCCTGTTAATTTAAAACCGTTTTTTTCTGCAATTTCTGCTTGTTTTTTCTCTATCACATCATCTTCAAACTCAACTATCAAGCCACAGTTCTTGCAGATTAAGTGGTCATGATGAGGTTTTGTGGCAAGTTCAAATTTTTTACCTTGAGTTCCAAATGAAATTGATGTCACCATCCCTGACTCTTCTAGTAAATTTAGAGTTCTATACGCAGTTGCAATGCCTATGTTTAGCTCAGGATATAGCTCCTTTACTTCTAAGTATAGCTCCTCAGGGCTGAAATGATGGTCACTGTTATAAAGCGTTCTAAGAACTGCCTCTCTTTGTTTTGTATATTTAAGCTTGTTTCTTTTTAAGATTTCTCTAAATTCATCTAAAATAGCATCGAATTCCAAATTCTCTATTTTTGAATTACTCTTGAGTTGTTGCATTCATCTCTCCATATATCTGCTTTACTGCATTTTGGTCATTTGTAAAGCTACTTTTTTCGTAAATTATATTTGTCTCATTTGACTCTTTTGTTCCAGCACTCTCTGGGGCAGATGTTAAATCTTTAAGCTCTAAATCCATTAAAAATGCACCAGTATTAACTAGGTACGGAAAAGTCACGCTATTGTCAAAGTAGGGTTTTGCCTGCTTATTAAGAAGTGCCGAAGATCTTATAAATACAGCTATTATTGCAAGGATTAAAAATATTTTTGCACCGCCAAAGATAAGCCCGCCAACCCTATCTATGATGCCAAGACCTGAAAGGCTTAGCATTTTTGTAATAAGCTCACCTAAAACTAGAGCTACAAACCAAATTCCAAATAGTGTTGCTAAAAAGCCAACTATAATTTCCGTGCCATTTCCAGACATTAAGCCTATGCTTTGTAAATCATAGACATTTGAACTTATCCAAGCTCCAGCTTCTTCTTTATATCTCATAGCACAGACAAAGCCACCCACCATTCCAATAATGCCAAAAATCTCTCTTATAAGTCCGCTTGCTAGACCTTTAAGAGCAAAAACTAAAACTAAAACTAAAACTACGATATCTAACCAATTTATTCCTGTCATTTTATTCTCCTATGGCTTTAATAAGTTCTTGACGACTAGTTGAGTAAGCAAGAGCACTCTCTTTTGTTATAAGCCTTGATTGAAGGGCTTTTATAAGAGTTTGGGTTTGGGTTACCATACCTGTTTCTTGCTGATTTAATTGCATTTGAGAGTAAATTTGTTGAGTTTTATCCTCTCTTATTAGGTTTGCAATAGCACTGTTGTTGATTAAAATTTCATGTACAGCGTATCTTCCACCGCCTATTTTTGGAAGTAGTGATTGTGAAACTATAGCACTTAATGAAACAGAAAGCATATTTCTTATCTGAGTTTGCTCACCTCCCTCAAAGCTATCAACTATACGGCTAATAGTCTGCATAGCCGAGTTTGTGTGAAGAGTTCCAAAAACGAGGTGTCCCGTTTCAGCTGCGGTGATTGCGATAGAGATAGTCTCTTTATCTCTCATTTCTCCAATTAGTATAATATCTGGGTCTTCACGAAGTGCATATTTTAAAGCATTTGCGTAAGAGTGAGTATCAGTGCCTATATTTCTATGTGAAAAAAGTGCCTTTTTATTTGTGTGAACAAACTCTACAGGGTCTTCAACTGTAATAATATGTTTTCTTTCGGTCTCATTTATTTCATTTAGCATAGCTGCTAAGGTTGTTGATTTACCACTACCAGTTGGTCCTGTAACTAAAATGAGCCCTTTTTCTCTCTTAACTATTTTCTTTAAAATATCTGGAGCTCTTAAGCTGTCAAGTGAAGGCATATCAATAGGTATAACCCTAAAAGCTGCTGCTAAATCGCCGTTCATAACATAGTAGTAATTACCTCTAAATCTTCCGACATTTGGCAGCTCATAAGCAAAGTCAAGCTCTTTGTTCTCTTCAAGCTGGCTTTTTTGAGCATCTGAAATGATGGCGTAACAAAGAGTTTCTATCTGAGCCCCTGTAAGCTCAGGCATATTTATTTGAACAAGCTTACCATCTATTCTAATCTGCGGAGCACTTCTACTAACTAGGTGAAGGTCACTTGCACCATTTTTAACCATAACTGCCAAAAGAGTGTTGATACTAGTTTGTTGTTGCATTTCCATGCTGATGCCCTTATTCTATTATTTTTGGCACAACGAAAAAGCTGTTTTCACTATTAGGAGAGTGCTTTAAGATTACGTTTATAATTTCACTATCTTGATATGGCACGTCATCTCTAAGCGGAGTTTTGTTTTGACTAAAGTTTAGTTCTATATCGCTTAATTCATTTAAAATTTCTACAAAGCTCACAACTTTTTCAAGCTCAGACTTAACGCCATTTCTTCTCTCTACTGGAATCTCAATAGCACAAAGTTTTTCTAATTTATTAAGTAAATTTTCATCTACCACCATATAGTACTTCCTTTTTTAATAATAAAATCTTCACATTATAACACAAATTAACTTATATTAGGCGTTATTTAAAATATTTTATGATACAATTACCCGAAATTTATTTAAAAAGGATAATTTTTGGCTATTAAAGAAGATATAAAAGATGCTAAAAAAGTTCTAGATTCTCAGAGTCAATTTTTAGAAAGTATTGTAAGAAGCGAGCTTTTTGTTAAGAAGTATAAAAAGCCTTTAATGACAGTTTTAACTGTTTTGGTTGTGGTTTTTGTGGGCTATAATATTATGAATTATGTAGAAAGTAGTAAATTTAAAAAAGCAAATGAGGCTTATAGCGAACTTTTAGTAAACCCAAATAATGAAAAAGCAAAAAAGAGTTTAAAAAATAGTAATAAAAATTTATACACTCTTTATGAGTTTAGAGTTGCTCTTGATAACGCTGATAGTGCTAAAATCGCGGAGTTATCTCAAGCGGAGGGGATTGATCCTATTTTAAAAGATATCATAAACTATGAAGCAAGCAAGGAAAGCGGAGAAATTTTAAACTCATACTCAGCCTTTATGAGTGGATATGCTCTTTTAAAAGAGGGCAAGGCTGAAGAGGCAAATAGGGAGTTTTTAAAAATTCCACAAAACTCTGATTTAAGCAACATTGCTAATAGCTTAAGACATTATAGTGGGAGCAAAAAATGAGATTTAACTTTTTAGTTGTAGTTTTTTTATCATTTTTTTTAGTTGGTTGCACAACTAAAAGGGAGTATTTTTCACCTGAAAAAGAAGAAATTTCAGGAGATTTTAGATACACCCAAAAATTAGATGAGAGTATAGTTTTTGTAACAGCTAAGGGAGCTACTTTAGAAGATGGCTCAGTTATAACTAAAGATGGAGCTTTAAGCAAAATTAAACTTGATAAAAATGAGAAGTTTTTAACAATAGCTGAAAACAAAGTACTATCATCAAACATTGATGGAACATTTAAAATAAGAGATTTGGACGGCAATATTGTTTTTGAGCATAAATTTCCAGTTCAAGTAATTTCTGCAAATTTAAGAGGCGATGATTTAGCTTTAGTTAGCGTTGATAACACTCGCTATTTAATGAAAATGTCATCAAAAACTATGATTTTAGAAGAGAAAAACGATATTGCTCTTGCTTATGACTCAAGAGTGGCTAAACCACTTTTTGCTGGAAGTGGGGTTATCGCTTATCCTATGCTTGATGGAAGAGTGGCTATTATCCACGCTCCAACTGGAGGTTTGGTTCAAGAGATTTTTGTAAGCAGTGAACCGTTTTTTAATAGCGTAATTTATCTAGACATTGTAGGGGATAATCTTTACGCAGCAACTGGAACAGTTCTGCTTTTAAACACTGCTACTGGCAACAAAAGAGCGCTAGAAAACATAAGAGATATCTTTAAGTATCAAAACAAAATTTATATTTTCAACGAAGATGGAAATGTTAAAATTTACGATATGAATTTAAACAAACTAAGAGAGAAAAAGTTTAGATTTGCGATTTTCTCAGCTGCCATGCCAAAAGATGGAAGTATATATATCTTTGAAAAAACAGGGTATCTAATAAAAACAGACCTTAACTTAGAAAACGAACAAATTTTTGAACTCGATGATGAGATAGATGAGCTTAGTTTTATAAATGAGTTTGCATTTTACTATGACGATGAGTATGCGGAACTAAAATAGTATGGATGAAATCTTACTTAAAAACAGTATCATTTTAAAAAAAAGCCAGAGCGTGAACTTAAATGAACTATTTAAAACACGCTCTTACAGCTGTATGCTTGGAGTTGACTTAAGCTCTAAAAATGTTATAGTTTTTTATAGAGATGCAAAGAGTAGGTTTATCTCAAAAGATGCCTTAAGACTCGAAGAGATGAGTAAAGTAGTTATAAAACAAAGTGGTAGAGTTGTAAAAGAAAAACTCTTTTTTTATAACTCTGAAATTTGCTCAAAAGCCCTAAATTTACTAAAACAGAGTGGTTGGAAATGCTTCTTTGTGATGTAGGAAATTTTAGCGTTAAGCTTTATGAAGATGGAAAAGTTTCAAGACTAACTTTAGAAGAGTTTGCTAAATTTCGTCCACGTGAAGAGGTTTACTATATAAGTGTAAACTCTAAATTTAAACCAAAAAGCCCAAATTTTATAAACATAGAGAGCTATTTCAAATTTGATACTATCTATAGTGGTTTAGGCATTGATAGAATAGCTGGATGTTATACTGTAGAAAATGGAATAGTTATAGACGCAGGCAGTGCGATAACTGTTGATGTTATGGTTTTAAATACTCACCAAGGCGGGTTTATAATGCCTGGAATTTGGTCGCATCTTAAGATGTTTAAAGAAATTTCACCAGCACTTGACATAGTTTTTAACTCGCAAATTGATTTAGAGTGTCTGCCACAAAAAACAGCTGACGCTATCTCGTTTGGCATAGTTTCGCCGATAGTTCTTGCAATAGAACATTTTTCTAAGGGTAAAAAGATTTACTTTACAGGTGGGGATGGTAGTTTTCTAGCTAAGTTTTTTGATGATGCGGTTTATGATAAAGATTTAGTTTTTAGAGGGATGAAAAAAGTCCTAAAAGAAAGAGGTATAGAATGATAGTAGTAGCACTTCCAAAAGGCAGAATTGCTAATGATACGCTTAAAATTTTTGCTGATATTTTTGGAGATGAGTTTGTCTTTGAGGATAGAAAGCTTATAATGAAAAAAGAGGGTTTTAAATTTCTAGCTGTTAGAAACCAAGATGTTCCAACTTATGTAGAAAACGGTGCTGCTGATATAGGCGTGGTTGGACTTGATGTTTTAGAAGAACATAAACCAAACGTTTTAAGACTTCTTGATTTAGGCATAGGAAAGTGTAGAGTCTGTGTCGGTATCAAAAACGAACATACACTTGACTACTCAAAGCCAGGTATTAAAGTTGCAACCAAGATGCCAAATATCACAAGAGAATATTTTGCCTCAAAAGCAACTGCTGTTAAAATCATCAAACTTTACGGATCAATCGAACTAGCACCGCTCATAGGTCTAGCTGAAGCAATTGTTGATAACGTAGAAACTGGAACTACGATGAAACAAAACGGACTAAAAGTAGCTGAAACTATAATGCATAGCTCAGCCTACTTGATAGCTAACAAAAACAGTTTTGTTGCAAAGAAGAGCGAAATTCTAGCTCTTCATGACAAAATAAAGGCTAGCTTAGGCAGTTAGCTTTTTATGGCTAGCTCTTATCTTTTCAACCAAGGTGTTAATGATATTTAAAAAAGTCTCGCTTCCTTCTTTGTCTTTTGAGTAGATGGCGTAAAGATTTCTTTTAAATTTCTTACCCCTTACATTTACCTCGTAAATTCCATTTCCAAGCTCATTTTTAACTGAAAAGTATGGTAAAACAGTGACGAAATTTTTTCCTCTTATGCAGTTTTTTATCGACTCAGTTGTAGGAAGTTCTAAAACTATATTTAAATTTGGATTTTCTCCAAGGTTGTCAAAAAATATCCCTCTAGTTCCAGAACCCTCTTCTCTAATAATCCAGTTGAAATCTTTTATGCTACTTGCATTGTAGCTTTTAGAAGCTAGCTCTTCATTTCCTGTAACGATGACTAGTTCATCTTCTGCTATAGGGATGACATTTACATCGCTATTGCCTAAATTTCCTTCAACAAGACCGATGTCGCATCTGTTGTTCATAACATCGTCTAAAATGGTGTCTGTATTTTCAAAAGAGATATTTAGATGAACGTTTTTATCTTTGTTTTCTATCATGTCAGCAATGGCAACTGGAAGAAGGTAGTTTCCAACGTTTTTACTAGATGTGATGTAAATTTCAAACATATTTTCATTTAGCATATTTCTTTCTATTTCCATAACTCTGTTATAAATCGGCGTGATTGATTTTAGAAAAGCCTTCCCTCTCTCATTTATAACCAAGCTTTTGCCACGTCTATCGAAAAGATCCCCGCCAAGCGATGTTTCAAGATTTTTTATAGCGATAGACATAGCCGACTGGGAAACACCAAAGAATTTAGAACACTCGCTAATCTGCTTGAGTTCGCATACTTTTATAAAATACTCAATCTGTTTTAAAGTCATTTTTACTCCCTTTTTTTGTAGATATAAGAAACTAGTAATATTATATCAAAAAATAGAAAAAATTATATATAAATTTATAAGATATTTAAAATTTGTAAATTTATTAATTATTATATTTTTTAGTATAAAATTCATCTTTTAATATAAAAAATATACTAGGATATTTATGGATAAAATTTATAAAAAAAGAAAGCTAAGAGCCTATCTTTTTGTTTTTTTGATGGCATTTAGTTCCTATTTGTTCTCTTTTGTGCCACCATTTAGCACTCTAGCTATAAGTCCTTTAATAATCGCTATAATTTTTGGAGTTTTGGTGGGAAATACCATCTATAGTTCAGTCTCGTTTTTGGAGCGAAGCGGGGTTATAAAAGTTGCTACAAAAGAGATTTTAAGGCTTGGGATTATTCTTTATGGATTTAAAATAACACTAGATGAAATCGCAAGCGTTGGAGTAAGCGGCGTTTTTATGGCATTTTTCATTGTTTTTTCAACTTTTACAATAGGCTGTTTTGTTGGTAAAAAATTAGGACTTAGCATGGAAGAGTCTATTTTAGTAAGTTCGGGTAGTTCTATTTGCGGGGCGGCGGCAGTTCTTGCTACAAAAAGCGTTATTGATGCGAAAAATGACAGCGTAGCAGTCGCTGTTACAACGGTAGTAGTTTTTGGAACTTTTGCTATGTTTTTATATCCTATTTTATTTAAGCTTGGAGTTTTAGGGTTAAGCTTAGAGCAGATGGGCTGTTTTTTAGGACTATCTTTGCATGAAGTTGCTCACGCTGTTGGGGCTGGAGCGGCGGTTGGAATGACTGATTTAGCGGTGCTTATGAAGATGCTAAGAGTTTTGATGTTAGTTCCATTTTTGTTTATACTTGGGTTTTTGGTTGCTAAATTTAATAAAAAAGAGAGTGGTAAAAAGGGCTCTATTACAGTGCCTTGGTTTGCGATTTGGTTTTTGGTTGCTGTTTTTGTGGGCTCGTTTTTGCCAGCGGAGTTTAGAAATGAGAGTTTTTTACCGGTTATAAAATTTCTATCTGCCATTCTTCTTAGTATGGCGATGTTTGCGCTAGGTATTACAATTAGAAAAGATATGCTTAAAAAAGCTGGCAAAAAGCCATTTATTTTAGCTTCTACGCTTTTTATATGGCTCTTTACAGCTAGTTATACTTTGGCTTATTTTTTCATCTGATTTAGTTTTTCTAAAAGCTCTTCGATGTTGTATTTTGCTCTACACTCTTCGCTCATTAGGTGGATTACAACATCACCTAAATCTATAACGCTCCACTCATCGCTTGCTTCTACTCCTAAAAAGTTCTCATTTAGAGGTTTTAGTGCCTCTTCTAAATCATCCGTTAAAGAAAGACCGTGTTTGCCTGTTAAAGCTGTTGCAATTACAACAAATTTAGCGATATAACTATCATTTTGAACATCGATAATTTCAATCTCTTCAGCCTTCTTTGTTTCTAAAACGCCTCTTATAACTTCTAGTTTTTTCTCCATAAACTTCTCCCTTAGTATAGTTTTGATTTCGTCTTTTATTTGAGCTGGAATTAGCTCTAAGCTTAGACTCTCTCTAAAAATTGTAGATGAAATATTAACATTTAAATTTAGTTTTTGCAAGTGCTTGGGGATATTTATGTTGTTTCTAGTGGCGACTACAAAGCTAACAAGATTTTTTAGTTGGTTAAATTTACTCCATTTATCTAAATCTTTTAAATTATCAGCACCGATTATTAAGTAAAACTTATCTATATCAAACTTAGAATAGAGGTACTCAACGCTTTCTACCGTAGCAACGGGGCGGGTTTGTGAAATTTCATAGTCTGAAATTTCAACTTTGTCTAAGCACCCCCAGAGTTTTTTGCATAAATTTAGCCGTGAGCTTGGCTCTAAAAAGAAGCTCTCTTTGAAAGGATTAAGATAAGTTGGCATAATTACGAGTTTGTCAATGTCAAGGTTTTTCAGAGCTAAGTTTACAATTTCGTCATGACCGATATGTGGCGGGTCAAAGCTTCCGCCAAAAAGTGCGATATTCATTTATTTTTAACCTAAAATTCAGTAAAATAGCGACTATTATACCAAAAAGGATTTGATATGGCATTTAAATTTGCAATTAACGGTTTTGGACGCATCGGAAGATGTGCAGCTAGGATAATTTTAGAAAGAGATGACGTAGAACTTGTTGCTATAAACGATACAGCAACTAGGGAAATCACAAGATATTTGCTTCAGTATGACTCAGTTCATGGTGAGTTTGGCAAAAGAGTTGAAGTTATAAATGATGACTATATCGCAGTCGATGGTAAAAAAATCAGAGTTTTCTCAACTAGAGACCCAAAAGAGTTAGGTTTTAAAGAGCTTGGTGCGGACGTGGTGCTAGAGTGCACAGGTGCGTTTTTGACAACTGAAAAGTGTGAGGCGTATTTAGAAAACGGACTTGATTTAGTTGTGATGAGTGCTCCAGCTAAGGATGATACTCCAACTTTTGTTATGGGTGTAAACAATGAGAGCTATGCTGGACAAAGAATCATCTCAAACGCAAGTTGTACAACTAACGGACTTGCTCCAGTTGCAAAAGTGCTAAATGATGAGTTTGGCATAGAAAAAGGGATAATGACAACAACTCACGCATATACAAGTAGCCAAAACCTGCTTGATGTAAAAACAAAAGATTTTAGAAAAAGTAGAGCAGGCGGGCTAAACATCATCCCAACTACCACAGGTGCAGCAAAAGCCATCGGACTTGTTATCCCAGAACTTCTTGGAAAAATGCACGGAATTAGCTTAAGAGTTCCAGTTCCAAACGTTTCAATGGTTGATTTAAGCGTTGTGTTAAGCAAAAATGCTAGCAAAGAAGAGATAAATGCTAAATTTAAAGAGTATCAAGACGGAAAAATGAAGGGAATTTTACTAGTTGATGAAGACTATAGAGTTTCAACTGATTTTATCGGATGCAAATACTCAAGTATCGTTGCCGGCGATATGACTCAAGTAGTTGATGGAAACTTAGTAAAAGTTCTAGCTTGGTATGACAACGAGTGGGGATATAGTGAAAGGCTTGTTGATTTAGCGGTTTATGCTCTTAAAAAAGGTGTTAAATAATGGAAAATTTACTCTTTATAAAAGATATTAAGTTTGAAAAAGGTAAAAAAGTTTTCATAAGATGTGACTTTAATGTTCCTATGGATGAGTATCAAAACATCACTGATGATAGAAGGATACGCTCATCTTTAGCTACGATAAAATACTGCTTGGACGAGGGTTTGGCTGTTATTTTAGCAAGTCACTCAGGGAGACCAAAACTAGGCTATGATGAGAAGCTAAACTTAGAACCAGTTGCAAAAAGACTCTCAAGACTTATGAAAAAAGATGTTAAGTTTGTAAAAGATGTCGTTGGAGACCTTGCTAAAAAAGCAGTCAGCGAGCTAGAAGAGGGTGAAATTCTACTTCTTGATAACTTAAGATTTGACAAAGGCGAGACAAAAAACGATGAAGAGTTTGCTAAAAAACTAGCAAGTTTTGCGGATTATTATGTAAATGATGCTTTTGGGGTTTGCCATAGAGCTCACGCTTCAGTTCATGCTATAACAAATTTCTTTGACGATGAGCATAAAGGGGCTGGGTTTTTGCTTCAAAAAGAGATAGGTTTTGCTCAAAACCTTACCAAAAGACCAATTCGCCCATTTGTTGCGATAGTTGGCGGAAGTAAAGTTAGTGGAAAGCTTCAAGCTCTTAAAAACCTACTTCCAAAAGTTGATAAGCTACTAATTGGCGGTGGTATGGCATTTACTTTCCTAAAAGCACTGGGTTATGAGATAGGAAACTCGCTTTTAGAAGAGGATCTTTTAGACGAAGCTAAAAATATTATGGAAAAAGGCAAAGAGCTTGGTGTAAAAATTTACTTACCAGTTGATGCCATCGTAGCACCTATATTTTCAGAAGATGCACCTATGAAGTATGTAACTGCTCAAGAAATTCCAAAAGACTGGATGGGGCTTGACATCGGACCTGCTACGGTGACGCTTTTTAAAGAAGCACTTGATGATGCTGGAACTATCTGGTGGAACGGACCAATGGGCGTTTTTGAGATGGATAAGTTCGCAAGAGGAAGCTTTAGGATAAGCCACGCAGTAGCTGAAAGTAACGCTATGACAGTAGTTGGAGGCGGTGATACAGCTGACGTGGTAGCAAGAGCTGGAGACCAAGATGAGATAACATTTATCTCAACTGGCGGTGGAGCAAGCCTTGAGATGATAGAAGGAAAAGAGCTTCCAGGTGTAAAGGTGCTTATGAGAAAGGAGTAGAACTTGAGGTTTTACGCAAATTTAAAATGTAATCACACAAGAAAAAGCTTTAGTGAATATGCTGAAATTTTGGATGATAGTTTAGATGGAAGTTATGAAGTGGTGGTTTTCCCGCCAGCTTCTGCTTTTAGCCAGAAGGCTCATAAATTTAGACAAGGAGCCCAGAACTTCTACCCAGTAGAAAATGGAAATTTTACTGGGGAAATCGGACTTTCTATGCTTGATGAGTTTAGTATAAAAGACGTTTTAATCGGACATAGCGAAAGAAGAGCTTTGAGCGAAAGTGATGAGTTTATAAAGGCTAAGTTTGAGTTTGCAAAAAAGCATAGCTTGAACGCGGTTTTATGTATAGGCGAAAGCTTAGAGATAAAAGAAGCTGGTAAGACAAAAGAGTTTTTGAAGTCTCAGCTTATTGGAGTTGATTTAGAATATAAAAACTTAGTTATCGCTTATGAGCCTGTTTGGGCGATAGGGACTGGAAAGTCAGCAAGCGTGAGAGATATAGCTGAAATTTTAGAGTTTTTAGCAAGCTTAACAAAAGCACCACTTCTATATGGTGGAAGCGTAAATGAGAAAAATATCAAAGAGATAGCTAGCGTTAAAAACTGCAATGGAGTTTTAGTAGGAACTGCTAGTTTTGAAGCGGAAAGTTTTTTAAATTTGATAAGGAGATAGTATGGATATTCAAAATATAGAATTGACAGAAAAAACTTTAGAAATTTCATTAGAAGGCATGAGTGATGATGAGGTTAAAAAATTTAAAGCAGAAATATACCATGCGTTACATGTTGCATTTTATCAGGCATTAAATGAACAAAAAAAAGCAAAAATAAAAATATATGGCGGTAATGATAATAATACTCTAACCGATGATGAGTTTAAAAAACTGAAAGAACGAATGCAAAATATAATTAATCAGAAAAAAAACAGAGAAGTTTTAGAAAGACTTAAGAATAAATGAAGTATTTAACTTTGAAGCAAGCAATTGAATTCCATGATCAAATAATTGCAACTTCTGGTGGCTTAGAAGGTTATAACAAAATTCAATTAGGCTATCTAGATTCAGCTTTAAAGCAAATACAAAATGATGAATATTATCCGGATTTTATTTCAAAGCTAACTCATTTGATGCATTCTTGCATAAAGTTTCATCCATTTTTAGATGGCAACAAAAGAAGCTCTATACAGATTGGAAGAGCCTTTATAGAGATGAATTTTCCATGGGTTGATGTTGACGACTATTATTTAGAAATGGAAGATATAGTTGTTGGAGTGGCTGAAGGTAAAATAACAAAAAATGATTTGCATAAAAAGCTCCAAAAAATATTAAAACTAAAAACTAAAGGAATGAGAATAGTGATAAAAAGAGATGGTAGTATTGAAGAATTTGACATATCAAGAATTATTCAAGCAATAGAAAAAAGTTTTTCATAAATATAAAAAGGGGAAAATATGATTTTAGAAGGAAAAAAAGGTCTAATCGTTGGCGTCGCTAACAAAATGTCTATCGCTTACGGTATCGCAAAAGCGTGTAAAGAAGCAGGTGCAGATATTGCTTTTACATACTTAAATGACGCTCTTAAAAAAAGAGTTGAGCCAATCGCTACTGAACTTGGAAGTGATAAAATTTACGAACTTGATGCTAACAACGATGAGCAGTTGGCAAAACTAAGAGAGAGTTTAGAAAAAGATTTTGGCAAACTTGACTTTGTTTTACACTCTGTTGCTTTTGCACCAAAAGAGGCATTAGAAGGTGAGTATATAGAGACTTCAAGAAGTGCTTTTAATGTCGCAATGGAGACAAGTGTTTACTCACTAGTTGCCCTAACGAACGCGGTTTCACCACTTTTAAACGAAGGTGCATCTATTTTAACTCTTTCATATTTAGGTGGACCAAAATTTATACCACATTATAACGTTATGGGAGTTGCAAAAGCCGCATTAGAGAGCTCTGTAAGATACCTAGCACACGACTTAGGAAAGAGAAACATTAGAGTAAATGCAATTTCTGCAGGACCTATTAAAACTCTTTCATCATCTGCGATAGGGGACTTTAGAATGATACTAAAATGGAACGAAGCAAACGCACCACTTAAGAGAAACGTAACCATTGATGAGGTTGGGCAGAGTGGACTTTACCTACTAAGCAGTATGGCAAGTGGCGTAACAGGGGAAATCCACTACGTTGACTGTGGTTACAACATCCTAGGAATGGGCGATGTAGACACTGACGAGGAAGGCAGAACTATTTTAGCTTGGGATAAAATTAGCAAATAAGAGAGCAAAAAAAAGGAGAGCAAAATGTCAAAACTTCTAAGCCCTTTAAACTTAGGCGGACTTACCATAAAAAACAGAGTTGTAATGCCTCCGATGTGTATGTATAAAGCTAGAGATAACAACGGAAATCCAAGATGTTTTCACAAAGTTCATTACGCTACAAGAGCGTTAGGTGGGGTTGGGCTTATCATAGTTGAGGCAACCGCTGTCGAGCCAAGAGGTAGGATAACAAACGCTGATTTGGGGCTTTGGAGTGATGAGCAAATTCACTCTCATGAAAAACTTGTAAGAGAGTGTAAGAAATTTGGCTCATCTGTTGCTGTTCAGCTAGCTCACGCAGGGCGAAAAAGCCAGTGTATAGATAGTAAAAGCGTTGCGCCAAGCAGCCTTAGGTTTGGAGACTCTTACAACACGCCAAAAGAGCTAAGTTCGGGCGAGATAGAGAGCATAATAGAGAGCTTTGTAAACTCTGCCAAAAGAGCTATAAGAGCTGACTATGACATGGTGGAAATCCACGCTGCTCATGGGTATTTGATTCACGAGTTTTTAAGTCCGCTTACAAATTTAAGAGATGACGAGTATGGCGGAAGTTTTGAAAACAGAGTTAAAATCTTAGTTAAAATTATGGAAAAACTAAGAGCTGAAAATATCAAATTTGGCGTTAGGATAAGTGCTGATGAGTGGGAAGTAGGGGGCTTTGACATTAGAGAGAGCAGAGAGTTAGCTAAAATCATCGAAGAAAACGGCTCACTATATATTCATGTAAGTGCGGGTGGAAATCATGAAAAGCCAAGCCTTGTGCCAAAATTTACCCCACTTTATCAATGTGGGTATGCAAAAGAGATAAAAAAAGTTGTAAATATCCCAGTTATCGCCGTTGGGCTGATAACGACGCCAGAGGAGGGGGAAGCTCTGCTTTTAGACGGGGTTTGCGATATGGTTGCGTATGGTAGAGAGCTTTTGAGAAATCCTAATTTAGTTCAGTTTGCAATGGCTAAATTTGATGAGAGAGATAAACTAGAGAAGCCGTACAAAAGGGCGTTTTGATGGGAAATTTAATCTGTGTTTTTGACTGCGAAACCGTCCCTGATAGTGAGAGCTTAAGAAAAGTTTATGGATACAAAGGAAGCGACTACGAAGTTGCCATAAAAGCTCAGGCTAAGCATAAAAAGCAAACGGGTTCTAGTTTCCTACCTGTAAATTTTCATAAAATCGTCTGTATAAGTGCAGTTTTGGCCGATGAGTTTGGCAAGTTTATACGCGTAAATACGATGAAAATGGATAGTGAAAAAGACGCTATAGAGCAGTTTTTAAATTTCATAAACAAGCACACTCCACGCCTTGTAAGTTACAACGGTAGGGGGTTTGACCTTCCAATGATGATGATTAGAGCGATGCGTTATAACTTAAGCTGTCCAGCTTACTATGACAACACAAATAAATGGGAAAACTATAGAAGCAGATATGATGGGAAATTTCATCTTGATTTACTAGATCATATCAGCGAGTATAGGGCGGTTAGTGGGCTTAAGCTTGATACTTTGTGTGCGAGTCTAGGACTGCCTGGGAAATTTGACATTCACGGGGATCAAGTACTAGACCTTTACGCAAATAAAGAGCTTGATAAAATTTCAGCTTATTGTGAAAGTGACACGTTAAATACCTACATGCTTTTTTTAAAATATGAGCTTTTAAAGGGAAATTTAACCCTTAACGACTACGCAAACTACCTTGACATCATGAGAGAGTATTTAGAAAAAGAAAAAGAGAGTGCTAACTACACGCCAGTTTTTAGCGAGTGCATAAAAAAGGAACTAGAAAACCTTGAAATTTCTTAAAATCTTAGCCCTAGTTTTTTCTGTAAATTTAAACGCTGTAATGCTTCTAAATGAATACAGCGATGAGAATTTAACTGGCTGGTATATGAGTGAGAAGCTTGACGGGGTTAGGGCTATTTGGGATGGAGAGAGCTTAAAGTCAAGAAGTGGATATAAATTCGCCACTCCAAGCTGGTTTATAGCTGACTTTCCAAGTGAACATTTAGATGGAGAACTTTTTACAAAAAGGGGCGATTTTCAAAACATTAGCTCTATAACGTCTAAGCTTAGTGAGCATGATGGTTGGAAGGAAGTTAAATTTCACATCTTTGATATGCCAAAGATGGACGCTGATTTCAGCGTTAAGTATGAAAAAATGCAAGAAATCGCTAAAACTTCTAAATTTATTGAAGTTATTCCGCAAATTGTTGCAAAAGATAACGACGAAGTTTTTAAATTTCTAGATGAGGTTATAGAAAAAGGCGGAGAGGGCGTTGTGGCAAGAGAGCCAAGCCTGATTTATGAGAACAAAAGAAGCTCTAAAATTTTAAAAATTAAAAAATTTAAAGATGCTGAGTGCATTGTGGTGGCGATAAATGAAGGCAAAGGCAAGTTTGCTGGCATGATGGGTTCAGTTGATTGTAGAAATGAAAACGGCGTTATCTTTAAAATAGGCTCAGGCTTTAATGACGTTGATAGGAAAAATCCTCCAAAAATCGGGCAAACTATAACTTATAAATATCAAGAGTTAACGAAAGATGGAAAGCCCAGATTTCCAGTATTTCTACGAATCAGAGATGAGTTATAACAAATTTAGAGTAAAATAAGTTTTTAAAAAAGGATGAAGATGAAAATTTTAGTAACCGGCGGGGCTGGATATATCGGCTCTCACGTAGTAAAAGCACTTTTAGAAGCAAATGCTTATGATATAACTGTGATAGATAACCTTTGCAAAGGCACGCAAAGTGCCATCGATACACTTAGAAAGATAGGCGAGTTTGAGTTTATAGAGATGAGTTTAGAAGAAGTTGACAGGCTTGAGACTCTTTTTAAAGAAAAAAAGTTTGACGCTATTATCCATTTCGCAGCGTTTATAGAGGTTTTTGAGAGCACAAAAAAACCTTTAAAATACTACTTAAACAACACCGCAAATGCTCTAAATTTAGTGGCGTTATGTGCGAAATACAGCGTAAATAAGTTTATTTTTAGCTCAACTGCTGCGGTTTATGGCGAGCCAGACGTTAGCGAAGTTAGCGAGGATACGCCGTTAAATCCGATAAATCCATACGGCAGAAGCAAGATGATGACAGAGTGGTTTTTAAAAGACCACGGGGCGGCGGATGAGAGCTTTAAATACGCGATTCTTAGGTACTTCAACGTTGCAGGTGCAAGTAGCGATGGACTGCTTGGACAAAACTATCCAAACGCAACTCACTTGATAAAAGTAGCCAACCAAACTATCACTGGAAAAAGAGAGAAAATGATGATATTTGGCGAAGACTATCCAACAAAAGATGGAAGTTGCATCCGCGACTATATCCACATAGAAGACCTTGCAAACGCTCATCTTTCAGCACTTAAATACCTAAAAAATGGCGGTAAGAGTGAAGTGTTTAACGTGGGATATGGAAGAGGATTTAGTGTAAAAGAGGTAGTTCAAAAAGCTAAAGAAGTTAGCGGGGTTGACTTTAGAGCTGAAGTTGGCCCTAGAAGAGACGGCGACCCAGCGTGCCTTATCGCAAACTCTACAAAACTAAGAATGCTAACAGACTGGACGCCTAAAAAAGACGACTTAGGCGTGATAATAAGTTCAGCTCTTGAGTGGGAGAAAAAGCTTAAGTAGGAAATTTGATAAGCTTATCAACTATGTAAATTTAGTTTGTGCATAGAACTTTGCTTTTGTGGGTTAAAAGTAATGGATTTATGCACAAATAAGATTTTGTTAAGAGAAGATAAAATATCCTACTTTAATATGAAACTATAAATAAGCAAAATATAAAGGCAAAAATAGATAATGAAAAAATTACTTTTTATTACCGGAACTAGAGCGGATTTTGGCAAGTTGAAACCGCTTCTAAATTTAGTGGAAAAAAACCCTAGATTTGAACTCCATCTGATAGTTACTGGTATGCATATGATGGCAAGCTATGGTAGAACTTATATAGAAGTTATGAAAGAAAACTATAAAAATGTCTATCTTATAAACAATCAATTCTTAAATGAGCCAATGAGTTCGATTTTAGGTAACACTATAAATCTTTTTTCGAGATTTTTTAGCGAGATAGAACCTGATATGATTTTTGTTCACGGAGATAGACTTGAGGCATTAGCTGGAGCTGTTAGTGGGGCTTTTGAAAACAGACTTATTTGCCATATAGAAGGCGGTGAAATTTCAGGAACTATTGATGAGAGTATCCGCCATGCGATTAGTAAGTTTTCGCATCTTCATCTTGTGGCAAATCAAGACGCTAAAGATTTGCTAGTTAGGATGGGTGAAGATGAAAATAAAATTTTTATAATAGGCTCACCTGATTTAGATGTGATGATGTCTGATGAGTTGCCAAGCTTAGATGAGACAATGTCTCACTACGGTATTGAGTTTGAAAAGTATGCTCTTTCTTTGTTTCACCCTGTAACAACTGAAGTTGATATGATGCAAAAGCACTCAGAGGTTTACTTTAGTGCTTTAAAGAAAAGTGGACTTAATTATGTAGTGATTTATCCAAATAACGACAATGGTTCAAAATTTATCATAGATGATATTAAAAAATTAAAGAGTGACGATAATTTTAGAGTTTATCCATCTATTAGATTCGAGTATTTTTTAACTTTGCTTAAAAACGCTAAATTTATTATAGGAAATTCAAGTGCAGGCATTAGAGAAGCACCATTTTATGGTGTTGGAACAGTAAATGTCGGCACTAGACAAGATGGAAGAGTTGAGGCAAGCTCTATTATAAATGCAGATTATGATGAAAAAGAAATTCTAGATGCTATAGAAAAAATAAAAAGTAGCCCAAAATTTGAAAAAAATCATGAATTTGGCTCTGGAAATAGTGTAGATAAATTTCAGGAATTTTTAGAAAATAGTGAAATTTGGGAGACAAGTTTACAAAAAAGGTTTATAAAATGAAGGTTATAGCTGTCATTTTAGCAAGAGCTGGCTCAAAAGGTATAAAAAATAAAAACTTATCCGAGGTTGGTGGTGTATCTCTTTTAGCAAGGGCGATTTTAGCGGCTAAAAATAGCGGCATTTTTAGTGAAATCATCGTTTCAACAGATGGAGAAAATATCGCTCTTGAAGCTCAAAAATATGGTGCAAAAGTAGTTTATAGGCCGTTGAGTTTAGCTAGTGATAGTGCAACTTCGATAGATGCTATGCTTCACGCTTTAGAGGAGCTAAGCTTAAAAGATGGTATTGCTGTTTTGCTTCAACCAACGAGCCCTTTAAGAAATGAGACTCATATAAAAGAAGCTTTTTTAAAATTTAAGCAAAATAAAATTGGCTCACTTATTTCGGTTAAAAAAAGCACTCATCACCCTTTCAAAAGTATAGTATTAGATGGTGGCGAATTTAGAGCAGTTAGAGAGCTAAAAGATTTAGAATCCCCACGTCAACTTCTTCCACTATCTTATGACCCAAACGGAGCTATTTATATAAACTTTATAGAGGATTTGTTTAAATACAGGCGATTTTTTATAGAACCCATTGACATTTATGAAATGGATCAGGAAAACTCCATTGATATAGATAGTTTGGAAGATTTACAAAAAGCAAATTTAGTTTTAGAAAAAAAAGGATAAGAAATGAATGAAAATGTAGAGTTTGAAATAGCTGGTAGAAAAATAGGTTATAAATACGACCCGTTAGTGATTTGCGAGATAGGTATAAATCACGAAGGGAGTTTAAAAACTGCTTTTGAGATGGTAGATGCTGCGTATGAAGCCGGTGCGGAAATCATAAAACATCAAACCCATATAGTTGAAGATGAGATGAGCGATGAGGCAAAAAGCGTAATCCCTGGAAATGCTGATGTTAGCATTTATGAGATTATGGCTAGATGTGCTTTAAACGAAAACGATGAGATAAAACTTCAAAAATATGTTGAGAGTAAAGGAATGATATTTATCTCTACACCTTTTTCAAGGGCAGCAGCTTTAAGGCTTGAGAAAATGAACATCCCAGCGTATAAAATAGGCTCAGGTGAGTGTAACAACTACCCACTTATTAAATTAATCGCTTCTTTTGGTAAGCCTATTATTTTATCAACTGGTATGAATAGCATTGAGAGCATTAAAAAATCAGTTGAGATTATAAGAGCTGCAAAAGTGCCTTATGCTCTGCTTCACTGTACGAATGTTTATCCTACAAGATATGAAGATGTGCGTTTAGGAGCTTTAAATGAGTTAGCACAGGCTTTTCCTGATGCAGTCATTGGACTTTCAGATCATACTACAGACAATCTTGCCTGTCTTGGAGCTGTGGCACTTGGTGGAAGTATTTTGGAGCGACATTTTACAGACAGCATGGATAGAGTTGGTCCTGATATTGTTTGCTCTATGGATGGCAAAGCTTTTAGTGAGTTAAATGCTGGTGCTAAGGCGTTAAAGCTAATGCGTGGTGGGAAAAAAGATGAGATAATAGGACTAGAAAAACCAACAAAAGATTTTGCTTTTGCAAGCGTGGTAGCTGATAGAGATATCAAAAAAGGTGAAGTTTTAAGTGGTGAAAATTTATGGGTTAAAAGACCTGGAAATGGTGATTTTAGTGCTGATGATTATGAAAGTTTATTTGGCAAGGTGGCTTTAGTAGATATACCTAAAAATGCTCAAATAAAAAAAAGCGATATAGGATAGATGAATAGACTTTTTAAAGATAGCTCTATCTATCTGATAGGGCAAATTTTAGCAAACATCCCAGCTTTTTTTCTTATCCCTTATCTAACAAGAAAGCTAGGTGCTGATGGATACGGAGTGATGTCGTATTATGCTGCGTATCTATCACTTTTTATTATCTTTGTTGGGCTTTGTCAGGATGGGGCGATTGCAAGGTATTATTATTTTTACGGAAGAAGAAATTTAAATAATATCGTCATAGTTGGCTATGTTTATGCATTTTTAGTAAGTTTGTTGATATTTCTAGTGGCATATTTTTTAAACTCACCTATTTTTATGGTGCTTTCGCTCATTTCCTTTACACAAGCGATGCTAAGCGTTCAGCTTGCTCTTAGGCAGTGTCAAAAAGAGCCCTTAAACTATGTCTATATCCAGCTTTTAGTCTGTGTTTTAACTTTTGGGATAACCATATATCTGCTTGAGACAAATAGCGATAATTTAGTGTTTTACCGCTTTTTAGCTCTGTTTTTAGCAAATTTCATAAGCGTCATAGTGGCTTACTATTTTTTTAGAAAAAAGAAATTTAAGATTAAGATAACAAGAGCTATTTTTAAATCATCACTTCTTTATATCTTTAGTTTTGGTTTGCCTCTCATTCTTCACCATCTAAGCCTTTTTATGAAAGGTCAGTTTGATAGAGTGTTTATTTATAATATTTACGAAGCAAGTGATTTAGGGATTTATGCGGCTGCTTTTAACATAGCTCTTATTTTAAATATCTTTATTGTCTCTGTAAATAAAGCAGTTGTTCCGCATTATTTTGAGGCTTTAAAGCAAAAAAAGATAGATGTAAAAAAAGTAAAAAAACTTTCACTTTTGATGCTGTTATGTGTGCCAGTTGGAGCTTTTTTTGCTCTGCTTGTTCCACAAGGCCTTTTTGCATGGTTTTTAGGAGATGGGTTTTTAGGAGTTAAGCACTACACAGTTCTTTTTATAGTTGGATTTTGTCTAGTTCCTAGTTATTTAGTTTTAGTAAATTTCTTATTTTATCATGCAAAAAACAAAATCATCTCTTATAGTTCGGTGATTTCATCTGTGATTTATCTTTTAGTTTTGTTTGTAACGGCAAGTGTTGATTTAAAGCTAGTTCCACTCTCTTTAATACTCTCAAATTTAGCTATAATACCACTTCTATATTATCAAGTAGGAAAAATAAAATGAACCTTTTTATCTGTTTTACACCACTTCAAATTCTAATCTCTCAAAAAATCATAGAGCAGTATCATGGTAGGGAGTTTGAGTTTGCTATTATCCAAAATAGCACAGATAATAAGATAAACCACTATATAAATTTGGCTAAAAAAGATGCAAAAAAAGTTGTAGTTTTGCCTTTGGTAAAAAACTCAAGATTTGCTTCTTTGAAGGCACTTTTAAAAGTGTTTTTTAGTTATAGAGACAAAAGTTATGATAATGTTTTTTTGGCAACTCCAAAAGATTTTATCCCAAGGATGATTTTAAACAATATTAGGTTTAAAAACCTCTATACTTTTGATGATGGGGCGGCAAATATTTTTAAAGATAGTTGGGTTTATAAAGATGAAAAATTACCGCCAAAACAGCAAAAAATAAGAACTTTTTTAGAAAAAACCCTCTCCAAAGAGCCAAAAAGTAGTGAGTTTTATATAAAGAACCTAAAAGGTCATTATACTATATTTAAAACTTTAGAAAATGATTTCAATAAAAAAATATCTTTAGTTGGAATTGGGGCTAATAAAGCAGAGAGGCAAAAAGAAGTAAAAATAATGCTTGGTCAGCCAATTTACACTGATGATTTAGAAAAAAACGTAAAACTTATAGAAAGTGTTATTAAAAAATACTCCATTGACTACTATCTGCCACATCCAAGAGATGAGTTTAAAATAAGCGGAGTTTCATATATAGAGACAAATTTGATAGCAGAGGACTATTTTTCGCAAGAGATACAAAAAAATGATAGTGTTAAATTTAGTTTTTATGGGTTTTTTACCACTGCTTTTTTTACTCTAGTTGAGCTTGGTAGTGTAAATGCGATTTACATCGAAGATGATGAGCTTTTTATCCATAAAAAATCAATTTATGAGAGCATGAAAGAGTTTGGTATAGATGTTATCTCTATTAAAAGTGGTGATTTGGATGAAAACTAAAGTTATCTATCTAGTAGGCTTAATGAATGGTGGCGGGGTTGAGAGTGTGATAATGAACTACGCTTTGAATTTAGATAGAGATAAATTTGAGTTTGTTTTTTTAACGAGTGAATCATCGACTAGAGTTCCATATGAAAAAATCAAGAGTTTAAATGCAGAGCTTATTTTGCTTCCAGATTATTACAAAGCAAAAAAAGAGTATATAAAAAAGCTTTTTGAAGTTTTAAAAAAAAACAGGGATGCTATTTTTCACTGTAATTATCTCTCGCCTCTGCCGTTTTTTATAGCCAAATTTGCAGGTGTAAAAAACATCATAGCCCACTCTCACGCTTTTCAAGAAAGGGTTAATTTTAAACATAAAATAAGGCGGTTTTTAGTTAGTTCTTTTGCAAATAGATACTTTGCGTGCGGACAAAAAGCTGGGGAGTATGTATTTAAAAACAAACCTTTTGCTATCATAAACAATGCCATAAATTTAGAGAGGTTTAAATTTAGTGAAAATACAAGAGAGAGTCTGAAAAAAGAGTTAAATTTAGAAGATAAGATAGTCATAGGGCATATCGGAAGATTTTCGTTTGAGAAAAACCATAAATTTTTACTTGATATATTTAAAAAAGTTTTAGATAAAAACCCGAGCTTTCATCTAGTTTTAGTTGGAGATGGAGAGTTATTTAGCGAGGCAAAAGAGCAAGCTAAAAGCCTTGAAATTTATGAAAATATTAGTTTTATTGGAAATTCTGATAAGGCAAATGAGTACTACAACAGTTTTGATATCTTTGTTTTGCCAAGCTTACATGAGGGATTTGGAATGGTTTTAGTTGAAGCTCAGGCAAATGGTCTTAAATGTTTAGCATCAACTGGTGTTTCAAAAGAGACTCAGATTTTATCAAATTTAGAGTTTTTAGAGCTTGATAGTGAAATTTGGAGTGAAAAAATCCTAAATGCAAATTTAAAAAGAGAAGAAAATAGCTTAGAAATGGTAAAAAACAGAGGTTTTGATATAGCAACAGAAGCTAAAAAACTAGAGCAAATTTATTTGGAGTTTGTATGAAGCCATTAATTTCTGTGATAGTTCCAGTTTATAAAGTAGAAAAATACCTTAAAAAATGCATTGATAGTATCATAAATCAAACTTATGAAAATTTAGAAATCATCTTAGTAAATGACGGAAGCCCAGATAACTGCCCGCAAATTTGTGATGAGTATGCTTTAAAAGACAGAAGAGTAAAAGTTATACATAAAGAAAATGGCGGATTAAGCGATGCAAGAAATGCCGGGCTTGATGTCATGAGCGGTGAGTTTGTAACTTTTATAGATAGTGATGATTTTGTAAGTAGATTTTATATAGAGAATTTATACTTTTTAGTTAAAAAATACGAAGCAGATATTACAATAACCGAGTTTTTATATATAAAAGATAGTCAAATTTTAGCACTTAATGAGAGTAAAATTTCAGATGAAAAAGTTTTAGTTCATCAAAAAGATGAGTTTATGCAAAACATTTTCTATGCTAAAATTTATGATATCGGTGCAACTAGAAAGCTTTTTAAAAGCTCTTTTTTTGAGGACATTAGATTTCCAAAAGGTAGAATTTCTGAGGATTTAGGAACTATTCCTTATGTTTTTGAAAAGGCTAGTAAAATCGCATTTTGTAAAAAACAAGACTATTTTTATCTTATAAGAGATGACTCTATCACAAGAACTGTTAAATTTGATGAGAAATATTTGAGCGTTTATGAAAATATTGATGAGTTAAATAGCCACTTCAAAGATAAAGAAACTTTAAAAGCGATTAAATTTTATGATAATCTAATAAGCCTAGCAGCAGCTGTTCGGTTTGGAAAAGCGTATGAAAAGTATGCAAAAAAGCTTAAATTTAGTGACTTTTTAGAAGCTATTTTTAATAAAAACGTAAAATTTACACATAAAGTCTATTTTTTAGTTTATTTTTGCTTAGGTGCGAAAATTTCTGCTAGAATTTGGAAATTATATACAAAAAGTTAAGGGAGCAAATGAAAGAGATAAATTTTAACAGCAAAGGCTGGGGAATTTTATTTATATTTTTAGCATTTTTATTTGGCGTTTGGGCTAGGTTTTACTGGATTGGTTGGGCTAGCGAGTTTGACGCTATGATGCACAACGGCGTTTTGATGATAAACACAAACGATGGATACGCTTTTGCTGAGGGTGCAAGGGATATCATCGCTGGGTTTCATCAGCCAAATGATTTAAGTTTTGTAGATAGTTCTATGTCTAAATTTACAGCTTTTGTTTGCAAAATTTTGCCGTTTAGTTTTGAAAATGTCATACTCTACATGAGCGTGTTTTTAAGCTCACTTTTGGTTATCCCTGTGATTTTAATAGCAAGAGAGTACAAAGCAACTGAAGCTGGGATAATAGGGGCTTTTGTCTCAGTTGTAGCGATGAGTTACTACAACAGAACTATGGCAGGATATTATGATACAGATATGCTAAACATCGTTTTAGCGACATTTGTAGTTTGGGGGCTTATAAGGGTAGCTCTAAATAACTACACCAAGTCAAGCATAATCGCTCCTGTTTTTATGCTGATTTATCTGTGGTGGTATCCATCATCTTTTACGCTAAACTCAGCACTTTTGGGAATTTTTACACTTTATACCTGTTTGGATATTTGCCGGCAGAGTTTTAAGAGCTCAAAAGCGGGTAAAATTTCACTTAAAGCATGTCTAAAAAAAGAGATTTTTAATGAAAAGCATATCGCAAGTTATGAAACTATAGTTTTACTTTTAGTTGTGCTTACAAACTTAAGCCTAAGCATTAAACTTATAGCGATATTTGGACTTTACGCTCTATTTTTTAGAGGTATAAGTTTAAAAACTTTGGGGATTATAACTATTATCGTGGGAGTTTTATTTATCTATTTTGGTGGGTTAAATCCGATTTTCTTTCAACTTAGGTTTTATATTTTGAGAGATGTTAGCGAGATAAAGACAGCAACCTACCATTTCTTTAACGTAAATCAAACCATTCAAGAGTCAGGCATAGTTGATTATGATATGTTTATGAGACGTATTAGTTCAGATAAAAATCTTTTTATTTTATCGTTAATTGGATACACGCTTTTTTGTATAAAACATAGATCGTTTTTAATAACATTGCCGATGCTTGGACTTGGGTTTTTAGCGACAAAAGCAGGACTTAGATTTACAATTTACGCTGTGCCTATTATGGGGCTTGGGCTTGGATTTTTGGTGCATTTTATTTTAGATGTTTTAAAGGCAAACTCACTTATTAGGATAGCTGTAGCCCTTGTAGTTACTGTATTTGCAGTTCAGCCAGCACTAAAGCATATCGAGCAGTATAAAAGTCCAACTGTGTTTTTTAATAAAGAAGTTGAGGTTTTAGAAGAGCTTAAAGGCATCGCTAGCAGAGAGGATTATGTAGTTGCTTGGTGGGATTATGGTTATCCGATACGCTACTACGCAGACGTTAAAACTTTGATTGACGGTGGAAAGCATTTAGGTCATCATAACTACCCAGTAAGCTTTTCACTAACTAAAGATATGGTTAGCTCGGCAAATATGGCAAGGGTTGAGGTGGAGTATACTGAAAGACAGTTTAGTGAGCGTTTTGTTGGTAAAATAGATAAAATTTTACAAGATTATAACCTAACTGATGTAAACGATTTGATTACATCTATGGGTATGACTAGCTTTACAGTTCCAGAAAAAACTAGAGATATTTACTACTATCTACCAAAAAGAATGCTTAATATCTACAACGTTATAGCTCTGTTTTCAGATATAGATTTAAAAACGGGCAAGAGTTTTGGAAGTGGGGTTTTCACAACCACTTACTCATCTAGAAGTGTTCCAGAAGGGTTGCTTTTAGAAAATGGGGCGATTTTATCTCATGATATGAAGTTTTTAAAGTTCGGTAGTCAAGATGTCCCTGTGAAAAGCTTTTATGATACAGAGCATGGCGAGACATTTAGCATGAATGAGATCAAGATAAATCCAGATGGGATGCTAAGCATAATCTTTTCAAAAAATGATGGTACTTTTGTTATAGTGGATGATAAAGTTCTAAACTCCGCCTATATCCAGCTCTTTTTACTAGAGAGATATGATAGTAGATATTTTGAGCAGGTTATTTCAACCCCTTATGCTAAAGTTTATAAACTAAAGATTTAAAGATGGCTAAAATTGGGTTTTTATCACACTCGGATTTGAGTATAGCACTTTTTAGAGCTCCTATAATGAGAGCTTTACAGAAAAAAGGGCATGAAGTTTTTGCTATAGCACCAAAGGGCATTATGACGCAACAAATCGAGAGCGAGTTTAAAAGTGTAACTTACGAGATAGATAAAGCAAGTCTTAACCCCCTTAAAATTTTCAAAGACTCAAGCGATTTAGCTAGTGTGCTAAAAGAGTTAAATTTAGATATGCTTCAAACTTCAGCTCATAAATCAAACGTTTTTGGAACTATAGCTGCTAAGAGAGCTGGAGTGCCAATAGTTTTAAATTTAATAGAAGGGCTTGGAAGTTTTTATACAAACAGTGACTTAAAATCAAAACTGGTTAAATTTGTAATGGAGAGCCTTTATAAAAAAACTCTAAATTTAAGTAATGCTACTATTTTTGTAAACGACTCAGATCCTGACTATTTACTAAGTAAAAACATTATAAAAAAAGAAAAAGTCATTCGTATAAAAAGCGTTGGGATTGATAGTGGTGAATTTGATCCAGAAAATGTTACGCCGTATGACTACGGAAGCGATAAAAAAATCGTTCTAATGATAGGAAGAGCCCTTTTTGATAAAGGCATACGCGAGTTTTACGAAGCAGCGGAAATTTTAAAGGGTAGAGATGACGCTCAGTTTGTCTTCGTTGGGGACACTTATGAGGGCAATAAAAGCAGTGCAGCAAAAGAGTTTTTACAAAGTCCAAATGTTAGATGGATAAGCTGGAGTGATAAGATAAAAGAGCTTTTAAAAGGGGCTTATATCTATGTTTTGCCAAGTTATAAGGAGGGATTTCCTCGCACCGTGTTAGAGGCTATGAGTATGGAAAAAGCTTGTGTGGTAAGCCGCTGTGATGGTTGTGTGGAAGCAATTCAGGAGGGCATTAACGGGCTAATTTGCGAAGTAAGAGACTCAAAAGATTTAGCTAAAAAGATAGAGATTTTACTTGATGATGAGAGCCTAGCCAAAAAGATGGGCAAAGCTGGGCGTCAAATGGTGCTAGAACACTACGATGAAAAGATAGTAGTAGAGAAATATTTAGAAGTTTATAGGAAATTTATAGATGTATAGAAGGTTTTTTAAAAGAGTTTTGGATATTTTGGCAAGTTTTACTCTGATAGTTTTAACACTGCCGATTATGATAGTTGTGTGGGTTTTAATAAAGAAAAATATAAGTAAAAATGCCATTTTTACACAATCTCGCCCTGGATTAAATGAGAAAATATTTAAAATTTACAAGTTTAAAACGATGAGCGAAGAAAGAGATGAAAACGGAGAGCTTCTACCTGATGAAGAGCGACTTGGCAAATTTGGAAGCAAGATAAGAAGCCTTAGCCTAGACGAACTTCCACAGCTTTTTAACGTCCTAAAAGGAGATATGAGTTTTATAGGTCCACGCCCGCTTCTCATAGAGTATTTACCTATTTATAACGATGAGCAAAAGCTTCGCCACACTGTTCGCCCAGGCATCACAGGTCTAGCACAAGTAAATGGACGAAATGCGATAAGCTGGGCTAAAAAGTTTGAGTATGACACCTACTATGCTAAAAATTTAAGCTTTTTGCTTGATATAAAAATCGCACTTTTAACCGTAAAAAAAGTTATAAAAAAAGACGGCGTTAGCAAAGAAGGGATGGCTACAACGGAGAAATTTGATGGCTCAAACTAAGAGTATTTATATCTACGGAGCTAGTGGGCATGGTAAAGTGATAGTCGATATCGCCCTAGATAGCGGATATAAAGAAGTTATTTTTATAGATGACAATAAAGGGCTTAAGTTTAGCGAGAGTTTAGAAAAGTTTGATATGATTATCGCCATTGGAGATAATCAAACCCGCTCTAGAGTCCAGCAAAAAGTAGAAAGCTTTGGTTTTAATGTAGTAAATTTAGTCCATAGTTCAGCCGTTATTTCAAAAAGTGCTAAGCTAGGAAAAGGCGTTGTTGTGATGCCAAATGCCGTGATTAACGCAGAAGCAAAGATTGGCGATGGGGTTATAATAAACTCAGGTGCGATAGTAGAACATGAGTGCAGAGTTGGCAAATTCGCTCACCTAAGCCCAAATGTCTCACTTGCTGGAAATGTAGAAATCGGCGAGTTTACACATATGGGAATTGGAAGTGTGGCAATTCAAGGCGTTAAAATAGGAAAAAACGCTATAATAGGAGCTGGAACGGTTGTGATAAGAGATATAAAAGACGATGTCACAGCAGTTGGCGTTCCAGCAAAAATTATAAAAAATTTATAAAGGAGAAAAACATGGCAAGAGATGCACATGGAAACGAACTTCAAACAGGCGATAGCGTTACAGTTATCAAGGATTTAAAGCTTAAAGGTGGTGGTGGAACTATCAAGCAAGGCACTAAAGTTAAGGGCATCAGACTTACGAACAATGAAGAAGAGATAGATTGTAAAATCCCTAAATTTGGTCAAGTAGTTCTAAGAACTGAGTTTGTAAAAAAGAGCTAGATTAAATTTGCCAAATTTGCACCATGCAAACTTAGCAAATTTAACCACAAAAAAAGAAGGAAAAGATGGCAAGAGTGTTTTTAAGCCCCCCAAATATGGGTGGAAATGAAGAGAAATATGTAGCAGAAGTTTTCAAAAGTAACTATATCGCCCCGCTTGGCGAGTATGTTAATAAATTTGAAGATAGTGTTAAAAAGTATGCTAAAGCAAAAGAAGCTCTTGCCCTAAACTCAGGCACAGCAGCACTTCATCTAGCACTAAAAAGCTTGGATATTGAAGACGGCGATGTGATTTTAGGTTCAACTTTTACCTTTATGGCTTCGCTAAATCCAATCTTTTATGAAAGATGCATACCAGTTTTGATAGACTGTGATGAGAGTTGGAATTTAAGTCCAAAACTACTAAAAAAAGCGATTAAAATTTCACCAAAAAAACCAAAAGCTTTGATTGTCACTCATCTTTACGGACAAGCTGCAAAGATGGATGAGATAATGGAAATTTGCAACAATGAAGGAATCATTGTTATAGAAGACGCCGCTGAAGCACTTGGTGGCTGGTATAAAGACAGAGCCCTTGGGACTATCGGAAAAGCTGGAGCACTTAGTTTTAACGGCAATAAAATCATTACAACAAGTGGTGGCGGGATGCTTATCTCAGACGATGAAGAGCTAGTTAAAAGAGCTAGGTTTTTAAGCACACAGGCTAGAGAGCCGTTTTTACACTATGAGCATAATGAGTATGGCTTTAACTACCGTTTAAGTAATGTTTTAGGTGCTATTGGCGTTGGGCAGATGGAAGTTTTGGAAGACCGCGTTAGTAAAAAAAGAGAAATTTTTGAAAAATATAGAGCAAATTTAGAAAATTTAGATGTTGAGTTTATGCCTGAAATTGAAAGTTCAAAAGGAAATCGCTGGCTTACAACTTTAACATTTAAAAAAGAAAACGCTTATCTTAAAATCATCGATGTTTTAAATAAAGCAGACATTGAAAGCAGACCTTTGTGGAAACCGATGCATTTACAAGGTGCTTTTAAAGGTGCTTTAGGCGTGATTGACGGCACAAGCGAAGATTTATTTAATAGAGGCATTTGCCTTCCAAGCGGAACCTGTATGAGCGATGAGACGATACAAAAAGCTTGCGATATTATAAAAGAAAATATATGAGTGAACTATTAAAACCTACAAAGTTTAAAAGAGCTCTTTTTTTTATACTATTTGATATTATCCTATCGGCATTTTCAGTATATTTAGCTTTTGAACTAAGATTTAACGGAGATATTCCAAACGAGTTTTATAAAGGGCTTCTTTTAAGCCTTGTTATTTTAGCGTCACTAAAGGTTTTTTATCTTTGGATTTTTAAAATTTATCTAGTTCCATGGCGGTTCTTTGGGCTTTATGAAGCTAAGAAAATTTTTATAGCTCATATTTTAGCAGCACTTTCATTTTCGCTGATTTATCTCTTTTTTGATGAGATTTTCTCACCATTTCCAAGAAGTGTTATAATCATAGATTTTGCTCTTTCATACATTATGATTAGCGGGCTAAGAATTTCTAAAAGAATGGCACTTGATAGCTCAAAAAGTGCTTCTAGTAACGAGCCGTGTATCATAGTTGGCTCAACTAGTAAGGCGATTCACATTTTAAAGGGCATCAAACAAGGACATATAAACTACTATCCCGTTGGGGTTGTAGATGGTAGAAAAGAAAGAGTTGGAACATATTGTGAGAGTTTTTTAGTAAAACCAAAAAGTGAAATACCAAATTTAGTTAAAAAATTTGATGTCAAAACTGCTATTATCGCCCTTGCTCTTCATCCTGAAGAGATAACCGAGCTTTATGATGAGCTTCTAAGTTATGGGATAAAAAATGTTAAAATTTTTACCCTTTTAAAAGGCGATGAGACAAGCATTAGAGATATTTCTATTGAGGACTTGCTAGCACGTAAACCAAAAGACTTAGATAGAGAGCTAATTGGCGAGTTTATAAAAGATAAAGTTGTATTAGTTACCGGTGCAGGTGGAACGATAGGAAGTGAAATTTGCAAGCAGTGTCTTAAATTTGGAGCAAAACAGCTTATCATGGTTGAGCATAGTGAGTATAATCTTTATAAAATCGATCAAGAGACAAATCAAGACAAACGAAATGTTTTAAAGATGGTAAATATCGTTTATAAAGATGAGTTAGACAAGGTTTTTGATGAGTTTAAACCTGACATCGTAGTTCACGCTGCTGCTTATAAGCACGTCCCGCTTTGTGAGTTTAACCCCAAAATGGCAGTTTTAAATAACGTAATGGGAACAAAAAACGTGGTTGATTTATCAGTTAAACACGGCGTTAAAAAATTTGTTCTTATCTCCACAGACAAAGCAGTTCGCCCTACAAATATAATGGGAGCGACCAAAAGAGTTTGTGAGCTTTACGCACTTAACTCAAACACGGTCGAGACTGAAATAGTCGCTGTTAGGTTTGGAAACGTTCTTGGAAGTAGCGGAAGTGTTATACCAAAGTTTAAAGAGCAGATTAAAAAAGGTGAGAACTTAACCGTAACTCACCCAGAAATCACACGCTATTTTATGCTAGTAAGTGAGGCGTGCCAGCTAGTGCTTCAAGCCGCTGCCATCGCAAAAGGAAGTGAGCTTTTTGTTCTTGACATGGGCGAGCCTGTTAAGATAGTGGATTTAGCTAATAAAATGCTAGCTCTCTCAAACAGAGAGGATTTAAGTATCAAGTTTGTAGGACTTAGACCAGGCGAGAAGCTTTATGAAGAACTTCTTATAAATGAAAATGATAAAAGAACGGAGTATAGCTCTATCTTTGTATCTCACTCAACAAAATATGATATGGGTTTACTAAACTCTCAAATTTCAAATTTACTTGAAAATGGCGATGAGATAGAGAAAAACTTAAAAGAGATAGTGCCTGAGTTTAATCACGCTCTAAATTTACCTAGTGAGAAAAAAAGTGACGATTAGAGAGATAGAAGAGTTTAAATCTATGAGATCAAGGATATTAGCCTACCTAAGCTATATCTTTAATCAACATTTATCAAATTTTAAAGATGACATAACTATAGAGAGTCTCATGGTAGAGTGTAAAAAAATCTCAAATGAGATAGTTGGTTATGACTCTTTTTTTATTTTGGATGAGAGCGGATACCAAGTAAGCGATAGGCTTCTTTTCTCAGCTAATTCAACAGTAAGTGGCGAAATGGGCGAGGATAGAAGCTTTCGCTCATACTACAAAGAAGTTCTTAAGCAAAAAAATGCCTACCTTTCATACCCATACCCAGGGGCTTACAGTAGTAACCTTTTTGTCACTATGGCAGTTCCTATTTTTGATAGTGAAAAAACTTTGAAATTTGTAGTTTGTTGTGACATTTTACTAAGCGATGTTTTAAAGCTTATAAATCCAAGTCCGATTGATAGGGCGTTTAGGCAGTCTTCGAGGTTTTCATACTTTTTGATTAACTCAACACTGTTTTTAATAGCTATGATTTTGTTTTATTACGGGGTTAGGAGCATACTTTTTACAGATTTTAAAGTTCATGATACTTCTAAAATTCTAGAGTCAACTATTCTCTTAACTCTAGCTTTAGCCATAGTTGACCTTACAAAAGCTTATTTTGAAGAGGAAATTTTGGGCTATCATGAGAAAAACGCGACCAACTCAAAGACGATGATAAAGTTTTTATCATCCATCATCATAGCTTTGGCTATTGAAGCTTTAATGCTTGTATTTAAGTTTTCTATGACATTGCCTGAGAAAATCGTCTATCCAGTGACTTTAATTGGTGTCATTGCGTTTTTAGTTATCGCACTTGGATATTATATTTACATAACAAACAAAGCTAGCAACGAAGAAACATAAAAGGAGAAAATATGGAAATTTTACCAGCGATCGATTTAAAAGAAGGGCTTGCTGTTAGGCTTAGCAAAGGCGAGATGAATACAGCAAAAATTTACTCAAAAAACCCAAGCGATTTAGCAAAAAGATTTGAAGATATGGGAGCAAAATGGCTTCATATAGTTGATTTAGACGGAGCTTTTGCAGGCAAGGCGATGAACTTTGATGTGATAGAGAGCATTGTAAAATCTACACATTTAAAAGTCCAAGTTGGCGGTGGCATAAGAGATGAAAAAAGAATCAAAGAGTATCAAAATGTGGGAGTTAACCGCTTCATTTTAGGCTCAACTGCCCTAAATAACGTTGAGCTTACAAAAGAACTAGCTAAAAACTATACCATAGCAGTTGGGATTGATGCAAAAGAGGGTTTTGTAGCGGTTCAAGGCTGGGCTGATGTAAGCAAAGTTAGTGCTATAGAGTTAGCAAAAATTTATGCGGATAGCGAAGTTGATGCGATAATTTGCACTGACATCTCAAGAGATGGGATGCTAAGCGGGGTAAATGTGGAGTTTACAAAAAATATCGCAAACGCAAGTGGCAAAAAAACCATCGCAAGTGGCGGCGTAAAAGATATGAATGACATCATAAATATAAAAAATAGCAGTGAAATTTACGGCGTAATAGTTGGCAAGGCTTACTATGAAGGAACTCTTGATTTAGAAGAGGCTTTTAAGCTAAGCTAAATTTGAGAAAAGTTATTATAAAATCTATATTTTAATTTAATTATTTTAAGGGAAATTTAGTTGAACAAAACCTATTTTGAGCTAACTATTTGGAGTAAAAACGCTCTAGAGCTATTTAAAGAGTTTGTTTTTGAGCTTGGCGTTAGTGCTATTGAAGAAAAAGAGGACTGTTTTATCATAAGAGATGAAGAGAGCCTAGAAAACTTAGAGTTTGCACTAAAAGAGTATAAAAAAAGCCTTGAAGAAGCTCTAGATTTAGAGCTAGATTTAACCATAAGCTTAGAAGAGAAAGAAAACAGAGACTGGATAGATGAGTATAAAAAAGGTGTAAAGCCTATCGAAGTAGATGAAATTTACATCCATCCAAGCTGGGATGAGTCAAAAGAGGGTTTTATAAATATCATCATAGACCCAGCACTTGCTTTTGGTTCAGGCCATCATGAAAGTACAAATATGTGCTTAAGCCTGATTCAAAAGTATAAAAATGGCTACAAAACCGCTCTTGATGTAGGGTGTGGAAGTGGCATTTTAAGTATCGCTTTAGCAAAGCTAGGACTTAATACAAGTGCGTGTGATACAGACTCTTTGGCGGTTAGCTCAACTAAAGAAAATGCTTTAAAAAATAGCGTAAGCTTAAATGAAATTTGGACTGGAAGCATAGCGAGTTTAGATAAAAAGTATGACTTAGTTGTAGCAAATTTGATAGCTGATATTATCTTAATGCTAAAAAAAGAGCTTATAAAAAGCGTAGAAAAAAACGGGGTTTTGATAATGTCTGGTGTGCTTGATAGATATGAAGAGATTATCAAAGCTGAGTTTAAAGAGCTAGAACTTGTGGAAGTTTTACAAAAAAACGAGTGGCTTAGTTTCGTGTATAGAAAAAAATAAATGATAAAAGGAAGACGATTTGAATTTTAACAACCAAAACAGGAATCAAAACGATCCAAACAACCCAAACAACAAAAATAACAACAACTTTTTTAACCAAAATCCTATTTTTGTGTTTTTAATATTTGCGGTTATTATTATTACGCTGTTTAAATCTATGTCGCCAGATGCAAACATTGGAGGCGGGATGGGAAGCAGGACTGTTGCTTACTCTGAGTTTAAAACTTTAGTGGAAAATAAACAAATTGCAAAAGTTTATATCGGTCAGGGTATGGTAAAAGGCGAGGGTAGTGGTATGGTTTACACTGCTAAAAAGGTGCAAGACCCAAGCTTGGTAACTCTTCTTGAAGAGAAAAAAATCCCTTACACAGCATATAATGAAGTAAATCCATTGACTGAAATTCTCTTTTCATGGATAATTCCGATTTTCATTTTCTTTGGAATTTGGATGTTTTTGATAAGCAGAATGCAAAAAAGTGCAGGCGGGGGAATTTTAGGAATTGGAAGTAGTAAAAAGCTTGTAAACTCTGAAAAACCAAATGTTAAATTTGACGATGTAGCAGGCGTTGAAGAGGCTAAAGAAGAGGTTCAAGAGATTGTTGACTACTTAAAAAACCCAGATAAATACCTACGCCTTGGAGCAAAAATTCCAAAAGGTATTTTACTAGTAGGACCTCCAGGCACTGGAAAAACTCTTTTAGCTAGAGCAGTTGCGGGCGAGGCGGACGTGCCATTTTTTTCAATTTCAGCGTCAAGTTTTATTGAGATGTTTGTTGGGGTTGGTGCAAGTAGAGTAAGAGATCTATTTGAAACTGCTAAGAAAGAGGCTCCATCGATTGTATTTATAGATGAGATTGACGCGATTGGAAAGAGTAGATCAAGTGGACCGATGGGTGGGAACGATGAAAGAGAGCAGACTTTAAACCAGCTACTATCTGAGATGGACGGCTTTGACGCTGATAAATCGCCAGTTATCGTAATGGCAGCGACAAATAGACCTGAAATTCTAGACGCAGCACTTTTAAGACCTGGTAGATTTGATAGGCAAGTTTTAGTTGATAGACCAGACTTTCAAGGAAGAATTGATATCTTAAAAATCCATATGAAAGGCGTTAAATTTGCTAAAGATGTGGATATTGAAGAGATTGCTAGACTTACAACAGGACTTGCTGGGGCTGACCTTGAAAACGTGGTAAACGAAGCGGCTCTTTTAGCTGGTAGAGAGTCTAAAAAAGAGGTTGAACAAGCAGATTTAATAGAAGCAGTTGAGAGAAGTATCGCAGGGCTAGAGAAAAAATCTCGCCGTGTTAATCCAAAGGAAAAAAGAATTGTCGCTTACCACGAATGTGGTCACGCACTTATCGCTGAAGTTACAAAAGGTGCTAAAAAAGTTACAAAAGTTTCTATCATCCCAAGAGGGCTTTCAGCTTTAGGCTACACTCTAAACGCACCTGAAGAAAATAAGTTCTTAATGCAAAAGCATGAGCTTATCGCTGAGGTTGATGTGCTTTTAGGTGGGCGTGCAGCTGAGATGGTATTTATAAAAGAGATTTCAACAGGTGCAAGCAATGACTTAGAAAGGGCAACTGACATTTTAAAAGCGATGATTTCAATGTATGGTATGAGCGATGTTGCGGGGCTTATGGTACTAGAGAAACAAAGAAATACTTTCCTTGGTGGACAAAGTGTTAAAGACTATAGCGAAAAAACAGCTGAAGCTTTAGATAATGCAGTTAAAACTATGCTTGATGAGAGAATGAAAGATGTTTTAAAAACTCTTGAAACTTACAAGGGTGCGATTGAAAACATGGTAGTTGAGCTTTATAAATCTGAAACGATTGATGGCGAAAAAGTTAGAGAGATAATTTCTAACTATGAAAACGAGAAAGGTTTAAAAACTAGACTTACAATTGAGCCTGATGAAGATGATGAGCTTCAAGATATAAAAGAAGCAAAAAGCAAACGTAAAAACTAAATTTATAGGGATTTTCCCTATAAATTTAAAAAAGCATTGAAATTTAATAGAAAAAGTAGTATAATCAATAAAAATTATTATTTAAGGGAGATAAAATGAAAACCGATACTACTCATAATCAAAAATTCTACACAAGCATTTATACTCTCCTGCTCTTAAATTTTTTCAATTTAAAACTCATATAAAAACAAAATAAAACTAAGGATAAAAAATGGATAATAACAAAATAATTATATTTGATACAACGTTAAGAGATGGCGAGCAAAGCCCAGGAGCTTCGATGAATGCAGGGGAAAAGTTAAGACTTGCATTACAACTTGAAAAGCTTGGAGTAGATGTTATAGAGGCAGGTTTTGCAGCGGCTAGTCCAGGGGACTTTGAAGCGATTCATGAAATCGCAAAAGCAAGCTCTAAGATAAATGTCTGCTCACTTGCAAGAGCAGTTGAGAGAGATATCAAAGCAGCAGGAGATGCAATCGCTCCGGCAAAAAACAGGAGAATTCACACCTTTATAGCAACAAGCCCGATTCATATGGAGTATAAACTTAAAAAATCTCCAGCTGAAGTTATAAAGATAGCACAAAATGCAGTTGCTTATGCAAGAACTTTTGTAAATGACGTTGAGTTTAGTTGTGAGGATGCTGGAAGAAGTGAGATAAGTTTTTTAAAAGAGGTGGTTGATGCAGCAATCGAAGCTGGTGCAACAACGATAAATTTACCAGATACTGTTGGGTATAGACTTCCAAATGAAATTTATGATTTCATAAAAGATATGGTTGAGTATATCAATGGTAGAGCGATAGTCTCTGTTCATAATCACGATGACTTGGGCGTCTCAACGGCAAATAGTTTGTTTGGTGTTATGGCTGGAGCAAGACAAGTTGAGTGTACTATAAACGGAATCGGCGAGAGAGCAGGAAACGCTTCACTTGAAGAGATAGTTATGGCGATAAAGACTAGAAAAGATATCTTTAAAGGTCTCTACACTGATATAAATACAAAAGAAATTTACCCAACAAGTAGGTTAGTTGCTTCTATCACAGGGATGGAACCACAAGCAAATAAAGCCATAGTTGGCAAAAACGCATTTTTACATGAGAGTGGAATTCACCAAGACGGCGTTTTAAAACACCCTGAAACTTATGAGATAATCAAAGCTTCAGATATCGGACTTGAAAATGATAATATCGTTCTAGGAAAACATTCAGGAAGACACGCTTTCAAAGATAAACTTAAATCTTTAGGTTTTGAGTTAAGCGAAGAGGAGTTAAATAACAGCTTTGAGAAATTTAAAGTTCTAGCTGATAAGAAAAAAGATATCTATGATGATGATATAAGAGCTTTAATCTCTGATGAGTTAGTAAAAGTTCCTGAAGTTTATGAGATAGTAACTCTAACTTCAAGCTCATGTAACAAAGGTCACGCAAGTGCGAGTTTAACGTTAAAATATAACGACGAGCTAATCAGCGACTCAGCCATAGGAAACGGCTCAGTTGATGGGATATTTAAAGCAGTTGATAGGATAACTAAAATCACTGGTGTTTTAAAAGACTACCAAGTTGGTGCTGTTAGTAAAGGAAAAGACGCTATAGCTAGAGTTGTGGTAAAAGTTGAGTTTGAAGGCAAAAAAACAGTTATCGGACACGGGCTTGACGTTGATACTATGCTTTCAAGTGCTAAAGCTTATGTCTCAGCACTAAATAGCTATCTAAACATGGCTAAATAAGCTTTGTAATTAAAAAGTTTCCTAAATTTGCTACACTCTTAGCTAGCAGATTTAGGAAAGAAAGTCCGCTTTATCTATCTAAGGCGGGCAAATTTATACATAAATCTTTCAAAACGCCACTATGGCAAAACTCAAATCTGCTTATAAAACAACCAAGGAAATAGTAAATGAAAATAGTGTTTTTTGATTATGATGGTGTGCTTGTGGATAGTTTAAGCTTATGTGTAAACTCTTGCAGGTTTGCTAGTGAGCAGCTTGGATATAAGGGAGAGTTTCCCGAAAACCCATATCTAAATTTAAACCCAGTAACTTATGATGAAGTTGCAAAAAGGCTTGGTTTAGACATAGCCGAGTTTGATAGGATAGCTACAGGTTATTTAAATGAAAACCTTCATACTACAAAGCTTTTTGATGGCACAAAAGAGGTTTTAGAAAATTTAAGCAAGAAATATACTCTTTATGTTTTAAGTGCAACAAGAAAAGAGACTGTTAAAAAATCTCTTGAAAATAAAGGAGTTTTGGGCTATTTCACAGAAATTTACGGCGGAACTGAGATTCCTAAAAAAGAGAGATTAAAAGAGTTTAGAGATAAAAACGCTATCATGATAGGCGATAGCATAAGCGACATGGAAGCAGCAAAAAGTAACGGCATTTATGCTATCGGAGCTCTTTGGGGTTGGCAAAGCAAAGAGATGCTAAAAGATGCTGATATTTTGGTTGAAAACCACGCAGAGCTTACAGAAGCGATAGAGAGTTATTTTAACTCGCTTTAAACTGTGCTAAATTTAAAACACTAGTAGTGCTTTAAAAAGCACTACTAAAAACTACTCTAAATTTTTTGATGTTTAAATAAATCTCACTTTACTAAACTACACATTTTCTTATTCATAACTGTCTCCTTATACTTAATTTTACCTAATTTAAGCAAAAAAGATAAAATTTATAGTAAAATTAAGTTTTTCAATCAAAGGAGAGTTATGATTAAGAAATTTAGTGATTTAGCTGGTAGATATATAGCTGTACTAGTCATCGTAGGTACGATTTTTGCTTTATTTATGCCAGATGTTGCAAAAGCTATTTTTAAAACCTCGTATGTTACATACATTCTTGGTATTGTTATGTTTGGTATGGGGCTTACTGTTAAGACTGAGGATTTTAAAGAGCTTATCGTAAGACCAAAGCTTGTTACTATCGGTATTTGTGCACAGTTTATGATAATGCCTCTACTTGCCTATCTTTTAGTAAAAGGCTTTAACCTTCCTCTAGGGCTTGCAATTGGTGTTGTTCTTGTTGGAACTTGTCCTGGTGGAACTAGTTCAAACGTTATAACTTACTTAAGCAAAGGCGACGTGGCTCTTTCAGTTGCGATTACAAGTTGTACAACTTTGCTTGCACCGTTTGTAACACCACTTTTAACAAAGCTGTTAATTGGACAAAGCATTGATATCAACTTAGTTGCGATGTTTATGAGTATCGTAAAAGTTGTTATAGTTCCGATAACTTTAGGTATAGTTTTCAGACAGTTTTTACCAAAACTAACAGAGGCACTTCAAAGCATTCTGCCGATGGTTTCATCTTTTGGTATAACTGCTATCGTTATCGCTGTAGTTGCTGCAAACGCTAGCAATATCATAGCAAACGTGGGCATTATAGTTATCGTTGTTATGCTTCACAACCTGCTTGGATACCTAACTGGATATATGGTTGGTAAAGCTGTAACTGATGATATAGCAAAAGTAAAAGCCCTATCAATCGAAGTTGGTATGCAAAACTCAGGTTTAGCAGCTTCGCTTGCTTTAACTCACTTTGCTGCTCACCCACTTGCAGCTGTTCCAGGAGCTCTGTTTAGCGTATGGCACAACATCTCAGGTGGAATTTTAGCTTCTATTTTTTCAAGAATGAAATAAAATTTAGGGGAAATTTCCCCTAAATTTATATGCCTACAAATTACTTACTATACAACAAAATATTAAAATTTCCAAATAAAAAAAGTTTCCAAAATGTTTTCATAGTTTGTTACACTTCCGTTTTAGATTACAAAATGGAGGAGCATTAGTGCTAAACATTCAAAATTTAGAGAAAAAATTTGGCGAAACTTTGGTTTTAAAAAATATAAATTTAGAGATAGAAAACGGCGAGTTTATAACATTAGTAGGAGAGAGTGGTAGTGGAAAATCAACTCTTTTAAGGATTATCGCGGGACTTGAGACTCAAACTCAAGGCTCTCTTTTATTAAACGGAGTTGATATTTCAAAAAGAGCTCCAAAAGATAGAGATATGGCGATGGTTTTTCAAAGCTACGCTCTCTACCCGCACTTAACTGTTAAAGAAAACCTAGCCACACCTTTAGTTGCTAGAGGAAAATTTCTATATAAACTTCCATTTGCTACAAAGTTTTCATCAAAAGCTAAACAGTGGAGAAAAGATATAGATGAAAAAGTAAAAGAAGTTGCAGATGGGCTTAAAATTTCTCACCTTCTTGATAGAAAGCCAAAAGCACTCTCAGGCGGACAGTGTCAAAGAGTGGCACTTGGTAGAGCGATGATAAGAAAACCAAAAGCGTTTTTGATGGATGAGCCATTATCAAATTTAGATGCAAAACTTAGAGTTCATATGAGAAATGAACTTACCCAGCTTCATAGAAAACTTGGCATTACTTTCATCTACGTTACTCACGATCAAGTTGAGGCGATGACTATGAGCGATAGGATAGCGTTTTTAGTCGATGGAAACCTGCTTCAAGTTGATACCCCTGATAATATGTACAACAACCCAAACCACATAAAAGTTGCAGAGTTTATAGGAACACCTAAGATAAATACTGCAAAAGCTATTTTTAATGGCGGGGATATTATATTTGAAAATGATTTTTCTAAAAAAGATGAGCAAGATTATCTAATTTTTGCATTAAGGCCAGAGTACACAAGAGTTGATAACTCAAGCAGATATAAAGCAAAAGTAAAAAATATAGAAAATATGGGAAATGAATACATTATCCATGTAAAGACAAAATTTGCTAACTCACATTTTGCTATCAAAGCTACGCCAGCTGAAGCAAAAGGGGTAAAAATAGGCGATGAGATAAGAGTAGGGATGGAGCTTGATAAGGCACTTTATTTCGACCAAAAGGGAAATAGGGTTTATAGAGTAGATAAAAAAGAGATGAGTGCGTGATGAGAGCTAGTACTTTTGCGTTCATTAGTCCTGCTATTATTTTGATGATACTTTTTTTGGTAGGACCTATTCTTAGTGTTTTTGTTTTAAGCTTTACAGACTGGCAACTTGGGGATTTAGAGATAAATTTCATAGGACTTCAAAACTATAAAAATATGCTTAACGACCAAGGTTTTATGATGTCAGTTAAAAACACTCTTATCTATGTAACTATCGTAGTTCCGATATCTGTTCTTGGTGGGCTTTTTGTTGCTTTGATGGTTGAGGCAAGAGATAGTGGAAAAGCTTTTTATAGAACAGTTTTTTTCCTTCCTGTGATGGCAACCTTAATTGCCATGAGTATAGTTTGGGAGTATATTTTACAGCCTGACTTTGGGATGCTAAATAAAATTTTAGGCTACTTTGGAGTAACTGGTGAAAACTGGCTAAATAACAAAGATACGGTTTTATATGTTTTAGCTGGCATTGGGATTTGGCACCAGCTTGGATATAACATGATTTTATTTATCGCTGGGCTTATGAGTATACCAAGACATCTTTATGAGGCAGCTAGAATGGACGGGGTAAGTGATGGCTGGGGACAGTTTAAGCTTATAACTTGGCCACTTTTAGGACCTGTGATGCTTTTTGTTGTGGTGATTACCTCTATAAAAGCGTTTCAAGTTTTTGATACGGTTGCTGTTTTAACAAAAGGTGGACCAACTAAGTCTAGCGAGGTGCTTTTATACACTATCTATCAAGAGGCATTTGTCTTCTTTAGGACAGGTTACGCGGCTGCTATTTCAGTTGTGTTTTTGTTCTTTATACTTGTTTTAACGGTTATAAAGATTAAATATTTAGATAAAAGGACTCATTACTAATGAAAAAGATAAGCTTTTTTTCTATTTTTAGACACGTTTTTTTGTTGTCATTTTCTTTGCTTTTTCTGTTTCCATTTATTTGGATGGTTCTAACTAGCTTTAAGCCTGAGTATGAAATTTTCTCAAATGAGCTTTTGTTTTTCCCTGTAAACTCAGTTGGCTTTGCTAACTATATAGAAGCTTTTAAAGCAACACCACTTTTAAGGTTTTTACTAAATGGTGTTTTTGTAACTTTGATGATATTTTTCACTCAAGTTTTAGTTGCTTTTCCTTGTGCTTACGCACTAGCTAAACATAAATTTATAGGAAAAGATTTTCTTTTGATAGTGGTTGTGGCTTGTCTTTTGATACCGCCTCAAGCCATCTCAGTTCCACTTTATATTTTGATGTATAAATTTGGATTTTTAGATACTTATGCGGGACTTATAGCACCATTTACGATTTCAGTGTTTGGGATATTTTTAATAAGGCAGTTTTTTAACTCAGTTCCAGATGACTTAATCCACGCCGCTAGGATGGATGGATATAGTGAGTTTGCGATAGTTTGGAAGATAATGCTTCCTACGACAATTCCAGCCCTTGTTTCATTTGGGATATTTTCTATAGTGGCTCACTGGAACGACTACTTCTGGCCACTTATCGTGCTAAGTTCAGAAGAGCTTTTCACACCGCCGTTGGGAGTTGTAGCGTTTAAAAATGATGAGGCTGGAAACAGCTACGGCCCACTTATGGCGGCTGCTACTATCATCATACTTCCTTTGATAATAGCGTTTTTAGCTATGCAAAGAAAGTTTGTTGAAGGTATCACAAATACAGGTATAAAATAATTAATCTTAATAAAAGGAGAAAAATATGCGTAAATTTTTAAAATTTATTGTAGCTTTAGGTTTCGTAACGAGCTTATCAGCAAAAGACGTTACGATAGACATTTCTTATTCACTAGGTTGGTTTGAGCCACTTCACAAAGAGCTCATTGAAAACTTTGAAAAAGAAAACCCAGGTATAAAAGTAAACTTAAGAGTTGCAACACCTACATATAATGAAGGTTCTGCTAAACTGATGAGAGAAAAAATCATCAAACAACTTCCAGATATCGCTTTTGTCAGCTTTAGCAACCTTGGACCACTTCATTTAAGAGATGTTCCAGTTCAGTTAGATGAGTTTTTTACTGAAGAGGATGCTAAAAAAGGCTTTACAAAAGAGATGCTAAACCCAGCTATCATTGATGGTAAGATTTACGGTGTTCCTTTTGTTGCAAGTCTTCCTATCACTTACTACAACATGGATTTAGTAAGACAAGCTGGTTGGGACAAAGAGCTTCCTACAACATGGGAAGAGCTTTTTGAACTATCTGCTATGATAAGCAAGCTTGACGGCAAAGAGGGGATGTATTTTGACAACGGAAACGATAACTGGCTATATATCGCTCTTATCATGAGTCAAGGTGGAAGCTTAACAGATGAAAACGGAAAAGTTGGATTTAATAACGAAATCGGACTTTGGGCAAACCAAAAGCTTCATGAGATGTATAGTCTAGGCAAAATGCCAAACTATAATATCTCAAATGCTAACAAATCATTCTTTGCTGGAAATTTAGGGATAATGGTAGCTTCTTCTGCGGGTCTAAGCACAAAAGAAGAGGGAATAGCTAATAAATTTGAACTAAAAACTAGCATTTTCCCAGGTGTAAAAGAGGGTGGTAAACTTCCTGTTGGTGGTAGCGTTGCTATGCTCACAGCATCTACAAAAGAAAAGCAAGATGCCGCTATGAAATATATCAAATACATTTCAGGTGAGCATGGAAATACAATCATCGTAAAACACACTGGTTATATGCCTGTAAATAAGCTGGCTCAAGAAAACTTAAAAGAGTTCTATGCTAAAAACCCAAATCAACAAGCCGCTCCTGCTCAAGCAGATATCATGGGACCATGGCCAAGTTTCCCAGGGGATAACTCAATAAAAGCTATAGATATCCTAAGAAACTATGTTGAGGGAATTATGAGAGGCGAGATAACAGACTATAAAGGTGCTTTGCAAGAAGCAACTGATAAAATCAATAAAATTTTATAAACCAACTACAAAAAGGAGATGAAATGAAAAATTTACTAAAACTAGCACTAGCTGGTGCACTAATTACTGGAGCTTTTGCAAAAACAGAATTAACAGTATCATATACTTATGCGTGGTTTACAGAACTTCAAGAGAAGCTAAAAGAGGAGTTTGAAAAGGAAAACCCAGACATTACTATAAAGCTTCAAAACCCAACAGTAACCTATGAAGACAACGCTGCTAAGCTTCTAAGAGAAAAAGTTGTAAACAAACTTCCTGATGTTGCTTTCATTAGCTTTAACTATCTTGATACTATGAAAAGTAAAGAAATTCCACTTCCTTTAAATGAGTATTTTACAGAAGAGGATGTTAAAGATGGTTTTACAAAAGAGATGTTTAGACCAACTACAATAGATGGCACAATTTACGCTGTTCCTTTCGCAGCAAGCCTTCCAGTAGTTTACTATAACATGGACTTAGTAAAACAAGCTGGATGGAACAAAGAGCTTCCATCAACTTGGGAAGAGGCTTTTGAACTATCAAACGCTATAAGAAAAATCGATGGAAAACACGGCTTTTACTTTGCAGAATATACTGGTAGTTGGCTTCAAATGGCACTTATTATGAGCTATGGCGGAGAGTTTGTTAAGGATGGTAAAATCGGATTTAACAACGAGATAGGAAAAGAAGTTTATAAACTAATGTCTGAGTTTAATACTGTTGCTGGTGCACCAGCGATAAGCGATAATAGTGCTAAACAATCTTTCGCAGCAGGAAATATAGGTGTTTATGTAGCATCTTCAGCTGCTTTAGTAAGTCTTGAAAAAGCAGTTGGAAACAACTTTGAGATGAGAGCTCATAAATTCCCAGGCGTAAAAGAAAACGGTCAACTTCCTGTTGGCGGAAGTATTGCTATGCTAACAAGCGATAAAAACAGAGATGCCGCTCTAAAATATATCAAGTATGTAACTGGAAAAATAGGCAACGCTTACATTCCACAATATACCGGATATATGTCTGTTAACAAGCTCACTGAAGAGACTTTAGCTGATTTTTATGTTAAAAACCCAAATCAACAAGTTGCACCATCGCAGCTAGACTTAATGGGGCCATGGCCAACACTGCCAGGTGATAATGCTCTAAAAGCGGCTGATATCATATACAACTACTCAATCGCACTATTTACAGGCGAGAGAAAAGATCATGATAAAGTTTTAGAAGAAGTAGTAGAAAAAGTTAACGCTCTACTTCCATAAGCTTACATTTTGCGAGTCTGCCATAAGGCAGGCTCAAATTTTAAGGAGAGAATTTGAAGATAATACATATGACTGATATCCATTATGGGGAAAGAGGTGAGGCGATTCATTACAGAGAGCCAGCTTTGATTATGAAAGAAGCGATTAAAAGTATAAATGAGCTTCATGATGATGCCGACTTTTTGCTTCTAACTGGAGACTTAGCTCATGAGGGTAAACTCGGGGCTTATGAGTACTTGATGAGTGATTTAAGTAAGCTTAAAATCCCAGTTTTATTTACTATAGGAAACCATGATAATAGAAAAAATGCACTTGCTATTTTAAAAGGAGCAAAAGCTGATGAAAACGGCTTTATCCAGCAAGCAGTTGAGCTAAAAGATAACTCAGTTTTACTTATCCTTGATAGTAAAAAAGAGGGAACTCACGCAGGAGAGTACTGTAAAAAAAGACAAGCTTGGCTAAGAGAGCAACTTGAGTACTATAAAAATAAAAAAGTTTTTATCTCTATCCACCACGCACCATTTAATACAGGGCTTCATAGTATGGATAGGCTTAGAATATGTAAAAATGAGAGTTTGGAAATCCAAAAACTTCTAAAAGAGCATGGAAATGTTAGACACATTTTCTTTGGGCATTATCATCGCCCACTTGCAGGAAACTGGGGCGGGATATCGTTTTCTAGTCTTAGAGGGATTAGCCATCAAGTAAAGCTTGACTTTAAAAGCAGTTATGAAATTTGCACTTATGAAGAGCCACAGTACAGTATAGTTTTAATCGATGAAAATTTAGAAGAGGGCGAAGAGCCAAATATCATGGTTCACTACCATGACTTTATGGACATCCAGCCTTTTGACTTTTCTTTATAAATTTAGGGGATAAACCCCTAAATTTAACTACATATATTTTTCTAAAACTTTTGGAATTTCTATTGTTCCATCAGCTTTTTGGTAGTTTTCCATTATCGCTATTAGTGTTCTTCCAACGGCTAAAGATGAGCCATTCAGAGTGTGGGCTAAGATATTTTTCTTACCATCTTTGTAGCGAATTTTAGCTCTTCTTGCTTGGAAATCACGGCAGTTTGAGATAGAGCTTACCTCTCTATAGCAGTTTTGAGCTGGTAGCCAAACTTCAAGATCTATAGTCTTTGCCGCACTAAAGCCCAAATCTCCACTACAAAGAAGTAGATGCCTGTGCGGAAGTCCAAGACTAGTTAACAAATCACTTGCACATGCCACCATCTCATCAAGCACTTTTTCGCTCTCATCTTCTTTTGTGATAGCTACAAGCTCAACTTTTTCAAACTGATGTTGTCTTATCATCCCTCTAGTATCACGCCCAGCACTTCCGGCCTCACGTCTAAAGCAGTGACTATAGCAAGTCATTTTTAGCGGAAGACTCTCAGCGTCTAAAATTTCGTCGTTATATAAATTTGTCACAGGAACTTCGCTTGTTGGGATGAGGTACAGCTCATCTTCTGTTTTATACAAATCATCGCCAAATTTAGGAAGCTGTCCTGTTCCGTAAAGAATTTCAGGTCTAACTAAAAACGGCACATTTACAAGCTCAAATCCACGTGATGAGTTAAAGTCTATCATGTAGTTAACTAAAGCTCTATTAAGCCTTGCACCAACGCCTTTTATAGCTGTAAAACGGCTTCCGCTTAGTTTCACGCCACGTTCAAAGTCAAGCCAGCCAAGGTTTTCACCTAGCTCATAGTGAGGTTTTGGCTCGAAGTCAAACTTAGGAATGTCAAGAACTCTTTTTATCTCTACGTTATCGTTCTCATCTTCGCCAAATGGCACATCATCATCTATGATATTTGGCACGCCAGCGGCTAGTTCATCTAAGTTTTGAGCCATCTCACCCACTTTTTCGCTTGCTTTTTGGATGCTCTCTTTGTTTTGTTCAAGCTCTTTTTTTAGCCCGCTTATATCTTCGCCGCTCTTAGCTCTAATGCCAACTTCTTTGCTTTTGGCATTTTGCACAGCTTGAAGCTCTTCTAAAACCATTCTTTCTTTTTTTAGAGCGTTATAGCTATCAAGCATAGTTTTAAGCGTGTTTTCATCCACTTTTTTAGCGATAAGTTTTTTGTTAAACTCATCAAAATTTGTCTCAATTAGTTTTAAATTTATCATCTGCTTTCCTTAAGGTATCATAAACATAAGTTTTGCAAGAAGCACAACAACAAGAGACGCTATAAGAGCGTGTTTGTGATAGTTTTTAAGAATGTCTTTTTTAACTAAATTTATGGTTATCAAGATAAGTATCGCAAAACCTAAAAGAACTTTTAGCATGAAAAGTTTTTGTAGAGTTGTAGCAAAATAGCCTATATCGCTATTTACCCAGCTACTCATCATCATACCACCAGTTAGCACTAAAATTAAAGCCAAACTAAAAAGTAGTTTAGTTCCAGCCGAGTCAATAGCGTCTTTTATTTTCTGCACTGTTTCAGAGCCAGCTTTTTTTGCCGCTAAATTTAACATAACAACATAAAAAAACAGATATCCCACAAAAATAGTTGCAAAAAATAGATGAACTACTTGGACGTATTGGTAAATCGCTTGCATTTTTTTCCTTTTATTTAAATTTTTATCTATAAATTCCAGTTGCTTCTCTTATAATCTTCATATTTTTAGAAGCAACCTCTTTAGCCTTTTTGGCACCTTCGTCTAAAATTTCATAAACTTCGTTTTTGTTGTTTGAGTAGTACTCAAATTTCTCTCTTGCATCTTTAAAGTAGTCCCAAACTAGTTCATTCAGATACATTTTAAAATGCCCGTATCCCTCGCCACCTTTTTTATACCTAGCTTGAAGTTCGGTTTTGCCACTCTCATCTAGGAAAAGTTCAGCTAGTTTATAGACATTGCAGTTTTCCCACTCTTTTGGCTCTTCTAAAGGCGTGCTATCAGTTACGATTTTGCTGGTTTGTTTTTTTAGAGTTTTTGCATCAGCAAAGATATCGATTGTATTTCCATAGCTTTTACTCATCTTTGCACCATCTGTTCCTGGGATGGTAGCTATGTTTTCCTCAACCTTTGCTTCTGGCAGAGTTAAGATGTCTCCGTGAGCGTTGTTAAACTTCAAAGCCACATCCCTAGCTATCTCAACGTGCTGAATTTGGTCTTTGCCAACGGGGACAAAGTTTGCGTTAAATAGTAAAATATCTGCCGCCATCAAAACTGGGTAACTAAAAAGTCCGTGGTTTGTGTCAAAGCCTTTTGCAACCTTATCTTTATAAGCGTGAGCTCTCTCAAGCAGTCCCATTGGTGTGTATTGTGAAAGTATCCAGTAAAGTTCAAGCGTCTCTTTCACATCGCTTTGAACCCAAAATATACTTTTTTTTGGATCTATCCCTAAAGCTAAAAACGCACATGCCGCCTCGAAAGTGTTATCAGCAAGCAGGTGTGCATCGCTTACACTTGTCATGGCGTGGTAGTTTGCTATGAACATAAACATCTCATCATTGCTTGAGTTTTGCCTATCAACCATCGGTTTTATACTTGCAAAGTAGTTTCCAAGATGAAGTTTGCCTGAGGGTTGAAGTCCTGTTAAAGTTCTCATTACTTTCCTTTTATTAGTTTTTTTATCTCTTTTGCTATCTCTTTTGGTTTTTTGTTTGCCACATCTACTATAAAATCAGCCTTTTTAGCGTATTTCTCATCTCTTTCGTTGTGAAGTTTTCTAGCTTCATCTAAATTTGCTAAAAGCGGTCTTTTTGCAAATTTTTTCTCTGCGTTTGGACTACTTTTAATCCTATCAATTATATAGTCAAACTCTGCTTTTAGGTAGATGATAGTTCCAAGTTTGTTTAAATTTGGTGTTTTGTAAAACCCACCACCAGTTGAGATGACGCTGTTATCGACATTGTCAAACAAAAACTTAGCCAAATCAGCTTCCATTTCTCTAAATTTAGCCTCTCCATCATCTGCAAAAATATCTTTGATTTTTTTGTTTGCGGCACTTTCTATCATATCATCGCAGTCTATTGGAAAAAGTCCAAGTTCAGTGTAAAGTGCTCTTGCCACAGTTCCTTTTCCAGCTCCCATAAAGCCTATTAAAACAATGTTATTTTTCTTTTTCATTTCCATTCTTTATCTAAATTTTGCTCTTCACTAAATTTGCTTTTTATCTGAAATTTTATTCATCATCACTATCGCCATCTTTTTCGCCCCTTAGTCTTGGAACTAAGATTAGCGGAACGCCCTCAAGCTTAAACTCTTTTCTTATCTGGTTTGTTAGATATCTTTTATAACTAAAATGAAGTGCTTTTGGTCTATTCATAACAAGGGCAATTCTTGGTGGTGCGAAACCATACTGAACAGCGTAGTAAATTTTAACTCTTTTGCCTTTATCGTGCGGGATCGGGTGAGTGATGGTTGCTTCTTTTATCACTTCATTAAGGCGAGAGGTTTTTAGCTTTTGAGTGAAGTTTTCATACACTTCTAAGATGAGCGAGTAGAGTTTGTGAACTCTTTTTCCGCTAAGGGCTGAGACGCTGATAATCGGTGCGTAGTTTAAAAACTTAAATTTATCTTTGATTAAAGCACACATCTCATCAAACTCTTTTTCGCTTTTCTCTTCCCATTTGTTTAAAACGATGATGATACCGATATTATACTCACTTGCAAGTCCCGCTATCCTCTCATCTAGTTCGGTAAAAGGCTCGCTACTATCAAGGACTAGAAGAACAACATCTGTGTTTTCTAAAACTTGTTTTGTTCTGTGAAGTGCAAATTTTTCAATCCCTTCTATCTTTGAACGCCTTCTAATGCCCGCAGTATCTACAAACTCAAAAACTCTATCCTCATAAACAAAGCTTTCATTTACAGGGTCTATCGTAGTGCCAGCGATGTCGCTTACCACGCTCCTTTCATCTTTTACTAAAGCGTTTAAAAGGCTTGATTTACCGACATTTACACGTCCTACTATACCAACTCTTATGTTTTTATCACTGAAGTTCTCCACGCCATCATCATCAAAGTTTTGGATAAAGTCTTCAAAATACTCTTCTTCATCAGCTTCGATTTTAGGTGATAGATATGGATAGATAAAGTCTCTTATCTCATCAATGCCGGTGTTATGGCTAACAGAAGCTGGTACCATCTCTTTTATGCCAAACTCGTTAAACTCGAAGCTTCTAGCTTCATCTTTTTTGTTATCTATTTTATTTATGATTAAAAGTAGTGGTTTTTTAAGTTTTAGAAGCGAGTAGGCTATCCTTCTATCCTCATCATCAGGGGCTAGTTTACCATCTACCATAAACAAAATTATATCAGCTTGCTGTGCTTCTTCAAGGGTCTTTTTTTGAACGTTTCTAAAAAGTTCGCTTGTATCATCAAGCCCACCACTATCTATGAGAGTGCAGTTTCTATCGTAAATTTCAGTTTCAACTTTGTTTGTATCTCTTGTAGTGCCACTTACATCGCTAGTTATGGCTATACGCCTGTTTGCAAGGCGGTTAAAAAGTGAGCTTTTGCCGACATTTGGGCGACCTATGATGATGACTTTTTGCAAAGAGTTTTCCTTAGATTTAAAATTTGAGTTTTCATTATACTTAAAAGCTTCATAAACTTAGCTTATAAAAAGCTATCGGTAAAAGCTGATAAAAGAGCATTTCGCCAAAGTTTTCATCTTTTTTTAAGAGCCATTTTGCTCTGTAGTTATCCATCTCATTTACCACAAGGGTGAGCAGGGTTTCTTTGATTTTGTTAATTTTTTCTTTTTCTTCATCCGTTATGGCGTTGTGCAAATACGTGGCACACCAAGCGTTTGTGTTGTAGATAAAGCTTTGTAAAAATACGGGATTTACTTCGTTTTTAAGTAAAATAATTCCATTATTTTCACTCATTTTTTTAGTTATATAGCCTGTTTTATCCAAAGCTTTGTTTAAAAACTCTTTGAAAATCGTCTTTGACTGTGGAGCGTTTAGAGAGTAAATTTCATAAGGGTGGCTTGCGTATCTTTCAAAAACTAAGTCATAAAACTCATCTTTTGTGTTGTGTAAAAGCCTTGAGTTTGTTAAAAATAGCTGTTTTTCAAACCAGAACTCAAACTCTCTTAAAACTGCGGAGTTTAGCTTTAGATACTCTTTTAAAAGTTCTAAATCCCCGCTATTTTTTATCTCAAAAACAAGTTGGATTCTAGCTTCTTTACTAAGTCTTTCAACGTCAAACTCAGCTAAGCTATAGTTTGCTTTGTTTATAGCTTCGGAAATTAGATCAAAAAAGACTTTATTTGCAAACTCTAACTTTTGATGATATAGCGTAATAAGCGAGAATTTATCAAGATAGTTTTCTTTAAAAAGTTTGCCAAATTTATGGATAACTGGCTCTGTATTTATGGGCTTTAGCTCAAGTTTTTTAAAAAGTAGGTTTTGCATTTCTATCCAGCACTCCAGATTTTCATCTAGTTTAGTAACGAAAGGAATTTCATCTGCTGGGATGTTTAAAAAGAGCGATTTATAAAAGATATCTATGGTTCTGTCACTATCATAAAGCCTTGCTTTTGCATCATCAAAGATAAGTTTAAACATCCGCTCAAGGTCATGTTTGCTTAGTGAAAAATTGTAGTCAAAGCTTTTTTCATAGTAGAGTTTGGTGCTGAGTTTTAGAGCTTCATAGAACTTAAAGTCGCCACTTTTTGCATACCAAAGCTCTATTTTTTCTAAAATTTGAGCTTTGAAATTTAGGCTTTGTAAATTCAAAAGCTCTTGGGTGCTGGATGGCTCTTTTTTTCTACTTTTTAGAAGTTTATTCGCTAATTGTTTTAACATCATGTCAAAATTCTATAATAAGAGAATTTAAAATATCATTAAAAAAGACTCTTTTTGTCCAATTTATTTAAATTTGAGTAAAATTAAAGCATAGATATACTAAAATATCGTTTTTAAGAATGGGGAAGTTATGAAAGCTAGAATTAGAAAAAATTTAGGCGTCTATTATATGATTATCGCGTCCTTGTTTTTTGCCTTTACAGGGGCTTTTGGCAAGGCCTTAAGTGCTGGCGGGATGAGTTCCGTTGAGGTTGCGTTTTTTAGAAACTTAGTAGGACTTACGATTGTCGCGTGGGCGATTTATAAATTTGGACATGTTAGTAAAGGCGGAAGACCGGTTTTACTCGTTGTAAGAGGGTTAGTTGGGACTATTTCCATGCTTGCTCTTTTTTATAACATCGCAACGATGGGGCTTGCGGAGTCATTTACCTTTGCAAAGATGTCGAGTATATTTGTAGCTGTTTTTGGGGTGATTTTCTTTAAAGAGAGGCTTAGTACTTCGGTTTGGGTTGGGATATTTGTCGGTTTTTTGGGCATCGTTTGTATAATGCAGCCAAATATCGGCTTTACAAAAAACGACCTAACAGGGCTTATAAACGCAGTACTTGCAGCGGCTGCTTATATGAGCGTGTATGAGCTTAAAAAATACTACGATACAAAACTTATAATTTTTTCTTTCGTTTTTACAGGGACTGTTGTGCCGATGCTTTTTATGTTGGTGGCTGAGTTTTTTAACGTTCCAGCTAGTCTTGACTTTTTGTTTGCAAAGTTTATAGTTCCAACCCCAAAGATGTGGATTTATATAGTTTTGATGGGGCTTTGTGGGTTAATGTTTCAAACATATATGACTAAAGCTTACGCAACTACCAAAAAAGCAGGGGTAATCGCAGCGATTTCTTACGTGGATATTTTGTTCACTTTGATAATAGGTATCGCTATGGGAGATAGTTTGCCTGATTTATTAGCTTTTTTTGGTATAATTTTGGTCGTTGTAAGTGGCGTCATCGTTGCCATACAAAAACCAAGCAAAAAATAAGATGATATAAATAGATAGGAAAAAAGATGATTTTAATAGCAGGACCTTGCGTAATAGAAAGCAGGGATTTAGTTTTTAAAGTGGCTGAAAAGCTAGCTAAATTTAACGAAGACAAAAGAATAGAGTTTTACTTTAAATCTAGCTTTGATAAGGCAAATAGAACAAGTATCAACTCATTTCGCGGACCTGGGTTAGAAAAAGGTTGTGAAATTTTAGCTGAAGTTAAAAAAGAGTTTGGGTTTAAAACTCTAACCGACATTCACGAGAGTTATCAAGCCCAGCCAGTTAGTGAAGTAGTGGATGTGTTACAAATTCCAGCTTTTCTTTGCCGTCAAACTGACTTGCTAGTTGCAGCAGCTAAGACAAAAGCGGTTGTAAATATCAAAAAAGGGCAGTTCCTAGCACCTGATCAGATGAAATATAGCGTTAAAAAAGTGCTTGAAACTAGAGGCGTTGAAGGCGATGGATACGAAGTTGCTAAAGAAAACGGGGTTTGGTTATGTGAGCGTGGAAGCACTTTTGGATATGGAAATTTAGTCGTGGATATGAGAAGCTTGCCGATAATGCGTTCGTTTGCTCCAGTTATCTTTGATGCAACTCACTCTGTTCAAATGCCTGGCGGACTGGACGGAAAAAGTGGCGGAGATGCAAGGTTTGTGCCATACCTAGCAAGAGCAGCGGCAAGTGTGGGCGTGGATGGGTTTTTCTATGAAACTCATATAAATCCATGCGAGGCACTTTGCGATGGACCAAATATGCTAAGTTTAGATGAGCTTGATAAGATAGTAGAACAAACTTTGAGAATTCAGGAAATTTTACTTGAAAAATAAAGGTTATCTATTTGTCATAATAGGTGCGATGTTTGAGTGTGGTTGGGTTTATGGGCTTAAATTTGCTGACTCAAATTTAGACTATGCTTTGACCGTTGGCGTTGTTTTTGCAAGTACATATTTTTTCTTAAACTCATTTAAATTTTTGCCAACAAGTTTAGCGTATATTTTATATGTTGGGCTTGGTTCGCTTTTTGTAGTGGTGGTTGAAATTATCGCTACAAGGGAGTTTGATATTTTAAGAATTATCTGTATAGCGATGCTAGTTCTTGGAATTTACGGGCTAAATAGGAGTGAGGCGTGATCTACACTTTAGCACTTCTGTTTTCAGGGGCTTTGGAAGTTTTTGGGATTTACCTAAACTCAAGAGTAGCTAAATTTAGCGGAGTTAAGAAATTTATCGGCTTTTGGGTAGTGATGGCAAACTTTGGTTTGTCACTGCTATTTTTACGGTATGCGATGAAAGCGATGCCGATGAGTGTGGCGTATGCTATCTGGGCTGGAATAGGTGCAGTTGGAGCTGTTTTTATCGGTGTGATTTTTGATAATGAGAAATTTACACTTATTAAGTCGTTAAGCATCGGGCTTATCGCAGTTAGCGTTATAATATTAAAACTTATATAAAAGGAAAGAAATGAAAATAATCGAGGGAAAACTCAGTTTAAAAGGTAGTGAGAAAGTTGCCATCATCAACTCAAGGTTTAACCATATCATCACAGATAGGCTGGTTGAAGGTGCAAAAGATGCGTTTTTAAGACATGGCGGAAAAGAGGAAAACCTAAGCCTTATATTAGTTCCTGGGGCGTTTGAAATCCCTATGGCGTTAAAAAGAGCGTTAGAGAGTGGCAAGTTTGACGCTGTTTGCTGTGTGGGAGCGGTGATTAGAGGCTCAACGCCACACTTTGACTATGTGAGTGCTGAGACAACAAAAGGCGTGGCAAATGTAAGTTTACAATACAACAAGCCTGTAACTTTTGGGGTTTTGACAACTGATACGATTGAGCAAGCGATTGAAAGAGCTGGGTCAAAAGCTGGAAACAAGGGCTTTGAAGCGATGAGTGGACTTATAGAGCTACTTAGTTTATATGATAATTTAGGATAAAAGATGGCTACAAGAAGGCAGGTTAGGCAAGCTGTTGTTTCGCTACTTTATGCAAGAGATATGGATGGGTGTAGCGATGAGTTCAAAGATGAGTTTTTAGAAGATAGAAAGATAAGAAATAAACAAAAAAAGTTCTCAGACTCACTTTATAACGGTGTTATAGAAAACTTAGAGGCAATCGATGCGGCTCTAAACGAGCATCTAAGTGAGTATAAGATAGATGAGGTTGGAGAGGTTGAAAGGGCGATTTTAAGGCTTGGGGCTTATGAGATAAAGTTTACAAGCGTTGATAAAGCTGTAGCTATAAATGAAGCTATAGAGCTTGCAAAAGAGCTTGCAAGCGATAGTTCTCCAAGTTTTGTAAACGGTGTACTGGATAATATAGCAAGATAGATGAGAAAGTTAGTTTTATCTTTTTTTATCTCATTTTTGTTTTTAAGCCCTGTTTTTGGGGCTGAGTTAAGTGCTGTTTATGATGTCAAATTTGGGATATTTGGCAAGGTTGGAGAGGCTAGGACAAAGCTTACAACTTATGAAAATAACGGCACTTATGAAATTTATATGGATGCAAAAACCTTTGGTTTGGCAAATTCCTTAAGCGGGGATAGGAGAGAGTATTTTTACAGCGCAGGAACCACTTATAAAGGGTATTTGCTACCTGAAATTTATAAACATAGAGTTGAGAGAAACAAAAGAGGTGAGCTAAGAATCAGAGAGAAAGTTTTTGAACTCAAGCAGAGCCAAAATCAAATCAAACTTAGCATCTATAAAAATAAAGGTGATAATGGTAACTCCCTAAACAAAACAGATGAAAGGGTTCTAAACTACTACGGGGCGAATGATTTACTAACTCTGTTTTTTAACTTCTCAAAAATAAGAAAAGATTTAGACCATTTTATTTTAATCGTAGCTGGTGCAAAAGATGATAATGGCGAGATTGAGATAAAAATACCTTCTGATAAAGAGGCTTTGAGAATTCAAAAAAGCCTTGGCACGACAGATAAACCCTATATCGTTTTTATAAATCAAAAGATTTTCTCATCTAAAAAAGGCGAGCTTCATGTGGCTATCGGTGATGAAGGCTATGCTACAAAAGCTGTTTTAAAAGATGTTATTTTGTTTGGCGATATAGTTGGTGAGCTTGTAGAGGTCAAAAAGAGATAAATTTCTTAAATTTAAGCATTATATCAGTTAAGTGGTTGTATAATTATAATTCTTTTTTAATTATACAACTTTGGACAGATGGGTGAGCGGCTGAAACCACACCCCTGCTAAGGGTGCAGCTCTTAATCGGGGCTCGAGGGTTCAAATCCCTCTCTGTCCGCCACTAACTACCATTCTAGCGATATTTTAAGCACTTTATTTTTAGAATTAAAAACCCTCTGCCGAACCTTTATATAACTTATATCAATTTTTTAATCAAAGGATATCTTTGACTTATGAGAAAAATACTGTTTTTATTTTTAACGACTATATTTTTAAACGCTGAAAGTGTTCAGCTTGATTTTGGAAAAGCAGTAACTGATGGAATAAAGCAAGGAATAGATGGATTAGCCAAAGAGGTAGGTAAAAATTTAGGCATAAAAAAGAGAAGCAATGAGTTTTCTAATTTAAAAATTGAAGGAGTGTGGAAAATAGAGACAGGCAATGTTTACACAACATTTTTACAAACTGCTTCTAAAAGCTGGGAGGTTGATTTAAAGAAAAATGGTGAAGTTTACCTAAGGGATGACAAGAGAGCTTATACTTGGAGTTATAAGAATGACACAATAACATTTAACGCGACAAACACCGGAGTTTTAAAAATAAAAGATGAGATAAAGGTTTTAAAAAACATCGGCAGTGGTTGCTTTGATATAAATTTAAATAGCACAAAAGCAAAGATGTGTAAGCTAAGAGGTGGATTTGCCAAAAATCCAAATGAAGCCATAAAAATTGAGATTAAATAGAAGTTATACTGATACATAAATATCAATAATTATTTCTCAAATTTACAACAAAAACCAAAATTTAAAGATACTAAAATGTCACAAACTAACAGTTAAAACTACCAAATTTTACCCCTAAATTCTTAAAGTGTGAATATTCTACACACTTTTGTAACAAAAATGTCACAAATTTTAAAAAATCCTTGATTGTTTTTTATTTTATGCTAAATTTACGGAAATCAAACAGATGTTTAAAACAAAAAGGACTAAGATGAGTTTTTCACAAATACCATATATGCAAATCAGAGGCGGAACATCAAAAGGTGTGTTTTTTAACAAAAAAGATTTGCCAGAAGATGAGAAAGCTAGAGATGAGGTGATTTTAAGCATAGTTGGTAGAGACAAAACTCAGATAGACGGTCTTGGCGGGGCAAACCCGCTAACTTGCAAGGTTGCTATCATTTCGCCATCAACCAAAGAGTCTTGCGATGTTGATTATCTTTTTGCTCAAGTTGTACTTGGAGAAAACAGAGTTGATACTTCGCCAAACTGTGGAAATATCCTAAGCGGAGTTGGAATTTTTGCTATTGAAAGTGGTATGGTAACGGCTCAAGAGGGCGAAACTAAGGTTAGAGTAAATATGCTAAACACTGATACTATTTGCGAACTTGTTATGCAAACACCAAACGCAAAGCTTACCTTTAAAGGTGATGCAAGGATTGACGGAGTTATGGGGACTAGTTCGCCGATAATTTGCAACTACGAGGACACTATGGGCTCAAGTTGTGGGGCACTTTTCCCAACTGGAAACGAGAGTGACGAGATAAACGGCGTACCGGTAACTTGTATAGACAACGGAATGCCAGTTGTTTTAATACGTGCGGGAGACATCGGCATAAGCGGATATGAGAGCTGTGAAGAGCTAACAAATAACGCTGAGTTTAGAAAAAGACTTGAAGATATCAGACTAAAAGCTGGGGAGATGATGAACTTAGGCGATGTGAGTAAAAAAGTAGTGCCAAAAATGACTCTTATCTCAAAGCCTGTAAATGGCGGGAGTATCAATACTAGAACCTTTATCCCACACGCTTGCCACTCAGCTATTGGCGTTTTGGGGGCGGTTTCAGTTGCAAGTGCATGTCTGTTTGAAGGAAGCGTTGCGAGTGGAATTTACACTGAAATAGATAAAAACAGAGTTAGCGTTGAACATCCAAGCGGGGAGTTTAGTGTAAATTTAACTTACACAAAAAACGGAAATGAGATAGCTCTACAAAAAGCTGGGCTTTTAAGGACGGCAAGACTGCTAAGTAAAGGCGTAGCTTTTACGCATGAAGATTTAGAATTAAACTAAAATAAAGGAAAGAAAATGGAAGAGAAAAAAAGTTGTTTACCACCTGATTACGACACGAAAGAGCCTAAATTTAAGGTTCCTGAAAATGCTTGCGATGCACATTGTCACGTTTTTGGACCAAGGGACATTTTCCCTTATTCACAAAAAGCAACTTATTGGCCGCCTGATACGCCAGAAGCAGCTTTAAGAAAAATGCACGATAAACTAGGCATCTCTAGAGCTGTTTTAGTTCAAGCAAGTTGCCATGGCACTGATAACTCAGCTATGCTTGATGCTATCAAAAAAAATCCAAAAAGATATAAGGGTGTCTGTATAGCAAACGATAGTTTCACAGCTGATGACTTTAAGATGCTAAATGACAACGGAGTTAGCGGAGTTAGATTTAACTTTGTTACTCACCTTGGCGGTGCACCTGATTTAGCAGCGATGGAGAGAGTTTTAAACAGAGTTGTTCCACTTGGCTGGCATTTAGTCATCCACGTAAACGCTGAAGATATCGTAAAATACGCGGATTTCTTTGATAAGTTCGATATGACGATAGTGGTAGATCATATGGGAAGAGTTCCAACGACAGAGGGAATTCATCAAGAAGCGTTTCAGATTTTGCTTGACTTTATGAAAAGACCTAACTGGTGGGTTAAGATTTGTGGAAGTGAAAGAATTGCGATAGCTCCGCCATTTTATGATGCTATCCCTTACGCGCAGGCTCTAGTGAGAACTGCGCCTGATAGGATACTTTGGGGGACAGATTTCCCGCATCCAAATATCAAAAAATATATGCCAAATGACGCTGATTTGCTTGATCTCGTGCCACTAATCGCACCTGATGAGGAGACGCAGAAGAAAATTTTGGTTGATAACCCAGCAAGACTGTATGGATTTTAAGGAGAAGATGTGTTAAACGAGCAAATTTTAGGGGTTTGTGTTAAAAACATAGATAGAGCTGACAAATCAGACATTGCAAAACTAGAAGAGTTTGGAAGTGCGACTGTGCACGAAGCTCAAAAAAGAGTAGGAAATTTAAAGCCATATATAAGACCGATTTATAGCGGTGCAAGAGTTGCAGGAAGTGCGGTAACTGTGCTCTTACAGCCAGGCGACAACTGGATGTTTCACGCAGCTATGGAAGTAGCAAAAGAAGGAGACATCATCATAGCAGGTTGCACAAGTGATAGTGATGATGGGTTTTTTGGAGATTTGCTGGCAACTTCGGCTATGGCAAGAGGGGTAAAAGCTTTGGTAATTGACGGCGGTGTTAGAGATACTGCTGATTTAACAAAGATGAAATTTCCAGTATTTTCAAAAGCAGTTAGTATAAAAGGAACGGTTAAAAACACACTTGGTTCTGTAAACGTTCCTATCATCGTAGCAGGTGTACTAGTAAATCCAGGCGATGTTGTGGTTGCTGATGATGATGGGGTTTGCATAGTTCCAAGAGAAAAAGCAAATGCGGTTGCAAAAGCAGCGGAAGCTAGAGTGGCTAACGAAGAGGCAAAAAGAGTGGAGTTTGAAAAAGGAACTCTAGGGCTTGATATTTATAAGATGAGAGAGCCGTTAGCGGCTGCTGGATTTAAATACTATGAAAATATAGAAGAACTTAAAAAGGATATTAAATGATGATAATCGACTGTCACGGACACTATACCACAGGACCAAAAGAGCTTGGCGAGTATAGAGAGCAACAAAAAGCTGAACTTAAGGAAAACCCACAAGTTAAGCATTTAAAAGGTGAGATAAATATCACAGATTCACAGCTTAGAGATAGTATCGAGCAAAACCAGCTTAGACTTCAAAAAGAGCGTGGAACAGACTTAACTATTTTCTCTCCAAGAGCTAGCTGGATGGGGCACCATATAGGAAATATCCACACTAGTAAAAACTGGAGTGAGCATTGTAATGATTTGATTTATAGAATAGTTGAGATGTTCCCAGAAAATTTCGCTGGAGTTTGTCAGCTACCACAATCCCCTGGATATGGTATGGAGACAAGTGCAAAAGAGCTTGAGAGATGTGTAAAAGAGTTAGGATTTATCGGTTGTAACCTTAACCCAGATCCAAGTGGCGGGTATTTTAACGATGTTCCACCGCTTGATGATGAGTACTGGTTCCCACTATATGAGATGATGTGTGAGTTAGAAGTTCCAGCGATGATTCACGTAAGTGGCTCATGTAACCCTAACTACCATACAACAAGCTCATACTATCTAGGTGGCGATACTATGGCGTTTACCCAGCTTATGATGAGTAAGGATCTCTTTAAAAGATTCCCAAAACTTAAATTTATCATCCCACACGGTGGTGGGGCTGTTCCATACCACTGGGGTAGATTTAGAGGACTTTGCGATATGATGGGACTACCAAATTTAAATGAGATTATAAAAGACCATATTTACTTTGATACATGTGTTTATCATCAAGAAGGGATCGAGCTTTTGCTTGAGTCAGTTCCGACTGAAAACATACTTTTTGCTTCAGAGATGATAGGTGCTGTTAGGGGAATCGACCCGCTTACAGGACACTATTTTGATGATACAAAAAAGTACCTTGATAGAATTGATTTAGATGAAAAAACAAAGAGAATGTTGTTTGAAGAGAACGCTAAAGTAGTGTTCCCAAGACTTCAGGCTCATATTGATAGGAGTAAAAAATGACAAGAGATTATTTAGATATCCCAGGAACTTATGTTTTTGATATCAAAAGAAGCCAAATGGGATATCCGGTTAATAAATTTTGCGAGAGTTTAAATACAGACTATGGCAGAGAGCAGTTTTTAAATAATGAAGATGAGTATTTAAGAACATTTGGGATGAGTGAAGAGCAAATTCAGGCTATTAAGGATAGAGATTTAAACAAGATTTTAGAACTAGGTGGAAATATCTACTATGTTTTTAAAATCGGAGCAGTTTTAGGACTTTCCATCCAAAGCACAAGCGGGATGATGGCAGAGCCAAAGATGACTGAAGCTGAGTTTCAAGCTATGATGTTAAAAGGTGGCAGAAGTATCGAAGGAAATAGAAGTATAAAAGAGAACGAAAAGAGGAGTAAAGATGGCTAAGTTAATAGGTGGAATCGGTAGTTCACACATCCCACTAATCGGTCATAAGATTGACTCAGACCAGTTAGTTGGGGAGTATTGGGAGAAGTTTAACGAGGGAATTATCGGTGGACGTAAATGGATAGAAGAAAACCAGCCAGATGTTTTAATCGTAGTTTATAACGACCACGGCTCAAATTTCAATATGACTTTAAAAAACGTCATCCCTTTTGGTATCGGCATAGGTAGAGAGTATCTACCAGCGGACGAAGGCTATGGAAGACGTAAAGTGCCATCATTTGAAGGGCATCCTGAACTTTCAGCTCACATTGCAGAAAGCCTTATTTTTGATGAGTTTGATATAGTTTTATCTCACGAGCTGGATTTAGACCATGGTTGTACTGTGCCACTTTCTATCCTTTATGATAAACCAAAAAAGTGGCCATTTAAGATAATCCCACTTTATGTTGGAGTTATCCAGTATCCACAACCTACTGGAAATAGATGCTATAACCTTGGTAAAGCTATAAGGAAAGCTATCGAGTCATATCCTGAGGATATTAAAGTTGCGATAGTTGGAACAGGCGGGTTATCTCATCAAATTCAAGGGCAAAGAGCAGGGCTTTTAAACGTGGATTATGATAAAAAATGGCTAGATGCTTTGATAGATGACCCTGTGTCTATTAAGGACATTACAGCAACTGAGCTTATCAGAGAGACTGGGAGTGAAGGTGCTGAGTCGATTATGTGGCTAGTTATGAGAGGTGCGATGAATGAAAAAGTAAAAGTTAAGCATAGATTTGCACATGCACCTGTGTCAAACACGAATTATAATTTACTTGTATTAGAAAACGATTAATAAGGAGAACAGATGAAAATAGCAGTTATTGGAAATGGTGCTTTTGGTGTGAAGCATTTACAAGCTTTACAAAATATCGAAGAAGCTGAGGTTGTAGGGATTGTAGGAAGTAGAGATGAGAGTGCTAAAAAAACAGCTGATGAGTTTGGTGTAAAAAATTACACTGGAAGCTTAGATAAAGCATTAGAGTGGGACTTTGACGCGGCGATTATCGCAACGCCTACGCAAATTCACGCTGAGCAAGCTATCAAGCTAATGAGAGCTGGAAAGCATGTGATGATAGAAATTCCTATGGCAGATGATATAAAAGATGCTAGAGAGATAGTTAAAGTTCAAAAAGAAACAGGCGTAGTTGCTATGGCTGGACATACAAGAAGATTTAACCCATCTCATCAGTGGATTCATAACAAAATCACAAAAGGTGAACTAAATATCCAGCAAATGGACGTTCAAACATATTTCTTTAGAAGAACAAACACAAACGCACTAGGCGAACCAAGAAGCTGGACGGATCACCTTTTATGGCACCACGCTTGTCATACAGTGGATTTGTTTGCTTATCAAACAGGCGAGGAAATCATCGATATGAACGCAATCCAAGGACCAATTCATCCAGAACTTGGCATCGCTATGGATATGAGTATCAACCTAAAGTCAAAGTCAGGTGCTATTTGCACACTTTCGCTTTCGTTTAACAACGATGGGCCATTAGGAACGTTCTTTAGATATATTTGTGATAATGGAACATATATAGCAAGATATGATGATTTGGTAGATGGATATGAAAACCCTATCGATGTAAGCAAAGTTGCAGTTTCGATGAACGGAATTGAACTTCAAGATAGAGAGTTTATCGCAGCTATCAAAGAAAAAAGAGAGCCAAACGCAAGCGTTGCACAAGCACTTAGTGCTATGGAAGTGTTAAATAAACTAGATCAACAACTAAATTCAAAAAAATAAAACCAATCTGTAAATAAGGAGAAATCATGAAAACTCAAAAAACTCAAGTTGCAATTATCGGTGCTGGACCATCGGGACTACTTTTAAGTCTGCTTTTAGATAAGCAAGGAATAGATAGCGTTATCCTAGAGAGAAAAACTGGCGAGTATGTTTTAGGAAGAATTAGAGCTGGTGTTTTAGAGCAAGGTTTTGCAAAGCTTGTTAGAGAAGCTGGTGTTGCTCACAACATGGACACTTTAGGCGAAGTTCATGACGGCGTTGAAATTTCGTTCAACGACTTAAGAGTGCCGATTAATCTTGAAGAGTTAACGGGTGAAGATGTTATCGTGTATGGACAAGTTGATATCACAAGAGATATGATGGAAGAAAGAGAAAAAAGAGGACTAAAAGCTGTTTATGAAGCAGAAGATGTGGCACTTCACGATGTAAAAAGCGACAACCCATATGTAACTTACACAAAAGATGGCGTTGAGTACAGACTAGATTGTGACTATATCGCAGGGTGTGATGGTTTCCACGGTGTTTCAAGGCAGACTATTCCAGCTGATGTGAGAACTGAGTATGAGAAAGTTTATCCATTTGGTTGGCTTGGTATCATGGCTGAAACAAAACCTGTAAATGACCATCTCATTTACGCAAAAAGCGACCACGGTTTTGCACTAGCAAGTATGAGAAACCAAAACTTAACTAGACTCTACATCCAAGTTCCAGCAACTGATAATGTTGAAGACTGGAGTGATGAGAGATTTTACGATGAGTTTGAAAGAAGAATGCCAGAAAGCGTTAGAAAAAACATCATAAGAAAACCAAGCATCGAAAAAAGCTTAGTTCCGACACGCTCTTTCATCTGTGAACCGCTTCAGTATGGAAATCTTTTCTTGGTTGGAGATGCTGGACACATCGTTCCACCAACAGGTGCAAAAGGTCTAAACCTAGCAGCATCAGACGTTTCAACTCTATATAAAATCATGACTAGAGTTTATAAAGAGGGCGATAAAAAATGTATCGAACAATACTCGCCGATAGCCCTAAGAAGAGTATGGAATGGTGTGAGATTTTCATGGTGGATGACTGATATGCTTCACGACTTTGGTGGAAATAAAGAGGTATTTGATAAGAAAATGGAAATTTCAGAACTTCAGTATTTCATCAACTCAGAAGCTGGTAGAAAAGTTATCGCTGAGCAATACGTTGGTCTTCCTTATGAAGATTTGAAATAATTTAGTTTTTATCATCGTTGTATGACCTTAAAGCGTAGCGTTAAGGTCGTGGCGATTTAGTTTTTTAAACTACTTTTCTTGTCAAAGAAATTTGGCAAGAAACTCTTTCTTAAAAATTTATATTTTTATGTTTTATCATTTGTTTTAAAATCACTTTCCATCCGTCATTACGAAACCTTTAGGTTGAAGCGATTTAGACCTTAAAATTTCAGAGCTATGCCTAAGAAATTCGCTTTTAAAACACATTCCGCCTGTCATTGCGAGCTTGCGTTAGCAAGCGTGGCAATCTAGTTTTTAAAATTTTAAAGTGAACTTTAGCAAATTTAGTTATAAATTTTCTTATGACAATTTATCTACTAATCCCGCCATTGCGAGTTTGCGTTAGCAAACGTGGCAATCCATTTGGGTAAATTTAGAGTTAAACTTAAGGTATTTTCTCTATTAAATTATAAATTAAAAATTCTATAAGTAGAAATCTTATAAATTTATCGAGCCTTTATTTGATGGATTGCTTCGTTTATTTTATAAACTCGCAATGACGACTATGGTGGATTTAGTGTTTTTATTTATAAGAAGTTTATATTTTTATATAAAAAATCTTAATTCTCTTAAAAATTTTACCTTCTATCAGTCATTGCGAGGCATTGAAAATGCCGTGGCAATCCAGTTCATAAAATTTGAGAGTTAAATTTAGCAAATATATTCACTAATAAATTCGGCTCTAAAATCCCAAGGTTAAATTTACAAATTTAACATACTTTTTATACCTTCAAATATCAGTTGAGCAGAAAGTCCAGCTAAAATTAGCCCAGTTATTTTAGACATTACTAAAAGCCCTTGTTTGCCGATAACTCTTTGGATGAAATTTGAAGTGTAAAGCATCGCTCCGATTAGCAAAATAGCAGATATCAAAGCTAAAGTTATGGTGATTAGTTCAGCTGTGCTTTTATACGAAACCCCAAAAACAAGAAGCACCCCTATCGTTCCAGGACCTATTGTTATCGGCATAGCAAGAGGGACAACGGCGATTTCACTTAGTGACTTTGTGTTTTCTTTAGCGTCTTCTTTTGTGCCACGAACTAAATCAATGGCTGTTAGGAAAAGTATCGCACCAGCTCCGATTTTAAACGCATCTAAAGTTATACCAAAAACAGCAAAAATATGTTTTCCAAAAAAGAGTATCACAAGACAGATGATGATAATCGCTCTTGTAACCTTGATAGCAAGGGCTTTTCTCTCTTTTTCTGTGGCATGTTCGGTTAAACTCATAAAAACAGAAAGCACAAAAAACGGCGTCATGATAAAAAACATTTTAACAAAAGTGCTAATAAAAAACTCCATTTTACTCTCCTAAATTTTAAGTTTTATTATATCAAATTTATTAATGTAAATTCATAATGCCTAAGTTTTGTATAAATGTTTTTATTGACTTAATCCAATCGTTTATGATATAATTTCGCTTATGACACTAGGCTAGTGTATAAAATACAAAGGTTTTTATCATGAAGAAATTCACAAATTTACTACTTAGTTGCCTTGTAGGCACAATGGCTTTTGCATCGATTGCTTCGGCAAAAGAGGCTAAGTCACACGCTGATGTTCCAAATTTAAGAATGGCTTGGAATAATGAACTTCATACTGGTAATATGCACTTAAATTTCATAAAGCCAGAGCTGTTTGCAAATAACGCTATACATATGAAGCCTATTAGCAAAACTCATCTAGAGTTATATAAAAACGGCGAACTTATTGCCGTTTTAGAGCATGTTTTTACACGCGGTGGAAGTGAGAGTGCACAGCTGATGACTCAAGGTCATTTAGATATCGCATTTGGTTCAAGTACTGCGTTTTTAGCTGCTTATGACAACAATGTTGATTTAAAAATTCTAGCTCCTGTTCAAAGTGGTGGTGTTTCTATCGTTGCTAAGGCAGATGCACCGTATAATACATTTGAAGAACTTGTAGAGTATGCAAAAAACTCAAAAATGCCAGTTTTAGGCGGGTATCACTCAGCAGTAAGTAGCCCAAGAGTTGTGCTTGAGTATGCACTAAAAGATGCTGGGCTAAAAGTTACAGAAGATGCATCAAACTACGATGCCGATGTTTTACTTACAGACTTAAAAGGATTAAAAAACTTAATCCCTTCTATGGCTGCTGGTCAAGTTGAAATTTGGGCTGGACCTGTTCCGCACCCTCAAAATGCAGAGTCTCAAGGTGTAGGTAAGATAATTGCAACTTTAGACCAACTTCCTGGTGGAAAATGGATTGATTTTCCATGCTGTTCTATGAATGTTCGCGGTGATGTTATGGAAAAATATCCTGAAATCGTTGAAGCAGTTTTGCAAGTTGCAACTGATGTTTCAAATTTTGCACAAAACAACAGAGAAGAGGCTGCTGAGCTACTATCTGAGTTTATCGGCTTAAGTAAAGAGGTATTAATCAAAAACGATACAACTTACTCTACAGAAGTTACAGATAAATTCGTCAACGGTATGGAAACTTACTATAACGTGATGAAAGATATGGGTAAATTTAACGGCAGACTTACTAAAGAGAGTTTTGACGAAGTGCTTAAAAACGCATTTGATTTTACGTACTCAAACAAAATCACAACAAATAGTTAAAAGGATAGATAAGGGTTTTTAGCCCTTATCTAAAACATGAAAAATACAAAATTTAAAAAACTATTTTATATACTACTATCTTTAATACTTCCAGTGACTTTTATAGTGCTGTGGGAGGTTGGTGCTAGGGAACTTGCTAAGCCTGCTATTTTAGCAACCGCAAGCAGTGTTGCAAATAATTTTCTTCACTCTTTTGATAACTTTATCGGTATCGGAAGTATCCCAAAAAATATCGCTTATAGCTTAGTTCGTGTTTTATCAGGGTATTTTATCGGCGTTATAGTTGCGATTCCTTTGGGGCTACTTATGGGATATTTTAAACCTATTAGAGCGTTTTTTGAAAATTTTATCTCTATTTTTAAACCGGTTCCGTCAATCGCTTGGATGCCGTTAGTTTTGGGATGGTTTGGTATAAATAGCTTTGCTCGTGTTTTAGACTTGCCATACGGACCTACATTTGCGATGCTTGATAACTTTAAATTATCAATGATTTTTTTAATAGCACTTGGTTCGTTTTTTCCTGTTTGGGGCAGCACAATGCAAGGCGTTGCTAATGTTAGAAAAGTTTTGATTGAGAGTGCGGAAGTTCTTGGGGCTTCAAAAAAAGATATATTTTTCTATGTTTTGATACCAGCTGCTGGACCTTCGATAGTGAGCGGACTAAGGTCTGGTCTTACAGCTGCTTGGGCGTGTTTGGTTGCTGCTGAGATGCTTCCTGGAAGCATTAGCGGGCTTGGGTATTTGATCACTCATGCTTATGAACTATCAAGGATAGATTTGGTTATAACGGGCATTATTTGCATAGGTGTAATAGGTGCGTTGTTTGATGGGGTATTTAGAGTTATAACTGCTAAATATTTTTCATGGGAAGCAAAGGTAAAGTAGCAAATGAAAAAAGTTGTTTTTGAGTTAAAAAATGTTAATAAATCCTTTGAATTAGAAGGTTCAAAAGATACGCTAAATGTAATTAATAACTTAAATTTAGATATCTATGAAAATCAGTTTGTCTGCTTGGTTGGACCCTCTGGTTGTGGGAAATCAACTTTGCTAAGAATTCTCTCTGGACTTGAGACTGCAACTAGTGGACAGGTGCTTTACAGGGGAAAAGAACATAAAAAACCTACAAAAGATATAGGGGTTGTTTTTCAAAACTATTCGCTTTTGCCGTGGATAAATGTTGAGAAAAATATCGCACTAGGACTTAAGTTTAAAAAAATGCCAAAAGCCAAAAGAGAAGAGATAGTTAATGAGTATCTTGAAATCGTTGGGCTTACAAACTTTAGAAAGTCTTACCCGCATCAGCTTTCCGGCGGTATGCAGCAACGTGTCGCCATAGCTAGGTCTTTGGCAAATAGTCCTGATGTTATTTTGATGGATGAGCCTTTTGGGGCACTTGATGCATATACTAGAATTGGGTTACAAAAAGAGCTTTTAAGAATTTGGGAGCAACATAAAAAAACTATAGTTTTTGTTACTCACAGCGTGGATGAGGCGATATATTTGGCTGATAGGATTATCTTAATGGGCAAAGGCAAGAAAAATATAGTAACTGATATAGAAGTAAAAATGTCAGGCGTTAGAGAAAGGGCAAATCCTGAATATGCTAAGCTAAATCAAGAGCTTTTAGATAAGCTGGAGTCTATAAATAGCTAGGCTAAATTTAGCTTTTTACACCAAATTTAGCCCTTAAACTCACCCCATCGGATATAAAAACTCTTTTTGAACTTTCTTACACTCTTCGATGATTTCATCGCTTAACTTTACATCAAATGCTTTTAAAATTTCATCTAGCTGGTCTGCGTTTCTAACGCCTATTATCGTACTTGCTACAAACTCCCAGTGTTTGCTCCAAGCAGTTGCTAGAGTTGTCAGGCTCATGCCGTGTTCTTTTGCGATTTCGGCGTATCTTTTAACCGAAGAGATAGTTTTTTCATTTACAAACCTATTTATCATCGCCACATGTCTGTCTGAGCCCATTTTGTATTTATACTCATGAAACCTTGAGCCTTCTGGAAGGCTATCGATATCATACTTTCCAGTTAGAACTCCACCAGCAAGAGGCGAGTAGGGAAGAAGAGAAATTTGCTCTTTTTTACAAACTTCTGCTAGTTCGTCAAAAAAACGTGGGTTATTTAGCGAGAAGTTATTTTGGATAGACTGAAACCTTGCAAGCCCTTTAAATTTACTTATCTCATTTGCCTTTGTTAGTCCATAAGCTGTGTCGTTGCTAGTGCCGATGTAGCGGACTTTTCCACTCTCTACTAGCCTATCTAAAGCCTCCAGCGACTCTTCAAGTGGCACTACCATATCAGGCCAGTGAACTTGATAAAGGTCGATATAGTCAGTTCCAAGTCTTTTTAGTGAGCCTTCAACTCCTTTTATCAAATGATGTCTATCTATGGAGGTAAGTCCGTGTCTAACAGGTGGAACGAACCAGCCACTTGATGCTCCTGCTACTTTTGTAGCGATGATTAAAGAGTCGCGAGGTTTATCTTTTAGCCATTCGCCGATGATACTCTCAGTTGTTCCGACCATATCAGCACGAGCTGGAACTGGGTAAATTTCAGCTGTATCGAAGAAATTTATCCCCGCATCATAAGCTTTATCCATTATCCTAAAGCTCTCTTTTTTATCGCTCATTATCCCAAAAGTCATAGTCCCAAGAGCGATAGATGTCACTCTTAAACCACTTCTTCCTATAAATCTATACTCCATTTTCTTCCTTTCATTACAAATTTGTGTGAATTTTAGCAAAATTTGTGTAATATACAAACATTGTTTAAAAAAAAGTATTATTCTTAAGAGATTATATAACAGAGATTTAAACAGAGGTAAAAATGGGTTTAAAGTTTAAAAACAGCGTGCATTTAGGTATGTTTTATATGGCTATTTCATCGCTTTGTTTGGCGATAATGGGAGCTTTTTTGAAGGCACTATCATCAAATTTACCAAGCATAGAGATAGTATTTTTTAGAAATTTAGTAGGCATTGTTCTGATAGCGGTTACGTTTTTTAAAACCCCGCTAGAGCAAGTCGGAGGTAAACCGTGGCTTCTTATATTTAGAGGTTTGGCTGGGTTTATCGCTATGTTTTCATATATCTACAACGTCTCAACCATCCCGCTAGCTGACGCCGTTACATACTCAAGACTTTCGCCTATCTTTACCGCCATTTTTGCTTTTGTGTTTTTAGGCGAGAAAATCGGCAAAAAAGGCTGGATAGCGATAACTATAGGGCTTTTTGGTATGCTTTTGGTAATGCAGCCAACTATGAACTTAGATATAAACCATATCTTTGGGTTACTAAACGCTATCTTTGCGGCGTTAGCATTTACTAGCATTAGAGAGCTTAGGAAATACTACGATACAAGAGCTATCGTGCTAAGCTTTATGATAATAGGAACTCTTTTTCCAGCCATCATCATGCTTTTGGCAGAAGCTTTTGAGAGCGAGAGATTTTCTTTTATAATGGAGAAATTTATCATGCCAAGCGGGCTGGAGTGGGTTTATATATTTTTCATAGGGCTTTTTTCATCACTTTCGCAAATTTATATGACAAAGGCTTATGCTGTGGCAAAAGCTGGCATTGTCGGAGCTGTTGGTTACTCGGTAATCGTGTTTTCTATCATTATAGGGACTTTAATGGGAGATGATTTGCCAAATTTAGTTGCGTTTTTAGGTATAGTTTTAATCATCTTTGGCGGAGTTTTAAATGCTAAAAAATAAAGAGTTTTTTTAAAATTTAGGTTCAGAAAAAGCGTGCTATTAAAATTTAATAGCACTTGGAGTAAGTTATTTAAGTAGCAGATTTAGGGGTTTATCCCTAAATATCATCTTTTAAACCGCTAAAACAACCGATTAGAGTTTAACTCTCTAAACCGGTTTTGTTTTAACTCTTTATAAAGAAGATGCCAAAGTATAGCAGTAAAAAGTTACATTTTGATTACATTTTAAAATATTATTTTTTAAATTTGAATATAGCGTTGTTTGGTGGTATAATTTAAACTTAGTAATAGAGAAAATTTAAAGGAGTTTTTATGAAATTTAGTAGAGTTTTGGCAGTTTTAACTCTCTGTGTAGCTTTTGTTTTTGGGGCAGGGCTAAAAGTCCACTCATTTACAGGAGCGTCTGGGAGTGTTTCAAACATTTTAGAGTTTGATGAGTTTTTGATTTTAGTTGACCCACAAGAGACTGTGAAGTCAGAAAGAGCGTTAAACCGCTTTATCGAGACGTTAAATAAGCCTCTTGAGGCGGTTATTTTAGCGACTCATCCTATTTCAAGCGGAGTCTATGAAGGAGTTCCAACTTATGGAACTAGAGCGATGGATGAGTTTGTAGCTAGTGGGAAAGTTCAGTTTTTTATAGATTTGTTTGGAGAAATTTTCAAAGAAGACATGATAAGAGAGTCCATGAGAGTGACAAATTTTTTAGAAGATGGTAAAAACGTCATAAATGGAGTAAGCTTTATCATCCACTCAAACGACAACGCTTTTCCGCCAGAAATCGACTTTGAGATAGAGGGGCAAAGCATTTACTTCACTCATATAGCGGCTGATAATTCACACTATTTTATTTCAAGTAGGGACGCTATAAAAGAGCAGATCAAAAAATGGGAAAATGTGAAGAAAAAAGGACATGGAACTATACTTTCATCTCATATGACAGCTGTTAGTTCAAGTGGAGTGGAGTTTGTGATAGAGTATTTAAAAACCGCTCAAAACCTGCTAAATAAAAACCTTGGAAAAGAAGCGTTTATATCTGAGATGAAAAGGGCTTACCCAGCAGCCAAACAGACCCAGTTTTTAGAGATGAGTGCGAATAATTTGTATAAATAAACACAGAGAAAAGCCAAATTTAAGGAAATTTCCTAAATTTGGCTCGGAGTTTCTAAAAAAAGTTAGTTAAGTTTTAAAATTTATAGTTAGCTTTTAGCCAAAGCTCATCTGTGTCATACTTCGTAGTTGAGCCACCTTTTGGAGTTCTCTCTTCGTCTAGAGATGCCCACACAACGTTAAGATTTAACCCTTTAATTTGAGGAACATTGTAGTTTAGACTTAAAACATATCCATCAAACTCTCTTTTCATTCCAGCTTTGTTTACAGGTGCTCCGTAAACATTATCTGGTGCGTCATGGTCAGTGATGTAATACTGAGCTGAAGCACCTAGCCCTTTAATGCCAACTTTTGCAAAGCTATAGTCAACTTGGAATTTATATGTGTCCATTCCAGCTAAAGCGGTAAAATGATGAGATCCTCTTACAGGCATATGTGTGTAGCTAGTTCCTCCAAGTCCAGCACTCATGATAACAGAGTCATCGCTACTTACAGTTGTATATGCGGCTGATAGGTTAAAGCCATTTAGTCCATAAACTCCAGCTCTTGCACCAAACATCCAGCCATCATAGTTTCTAGCATCTAGTCCGCCATCAACTTCGCTTCCTCTAAAGTTTACGTCAAATTTAAACTTATATGAGTCCATCGGCACTTCATAGTTTGCTTCTGTGTAGTAAAGTTGGATATCGCCCTCTTTGTTTGGGGCAAACCAAAACTCAACATCATTTATAAGAGCGTATTGAGCCGAGAGAGTTAAGTTTGATATAGAGTTGTTTGTAACACCAGCGTAGTAAACTCCGTCAAACTCATGAGCTCTAGGAGTTACACCGCCTAGGACAATTCTTTTCTTAAACTTAGGTTCTTTGCCTATTTCATTAGATGCCACACTACTAGTTCTGCCTTGATATCTATCTAGATAACCAGCGTAAATTTCAGTATTAGCTAGCTCTTTACTAGAAATAGTAACGCCTGAGAAAGACTCTTTTAGTATCCTAGAGTTTGTCATGGCAACAAGAGGCGTATTTACATACTGGCGACCAACTTTTATATCGGTTTTACCAAATTTATACCCTAAATAAAGCTCCGAAAACACAACGCCTTTAGTGTCTTGCTCTAGGTTATATAAAGATTTTGCATCACTGTTTCCTATCGGAGCAAATGCACCTTGAATAGTTGAACCTAAGTAAAAGCCGTAATAATCAGCTGTTTCATAACCTAACTCAACTGCAAAGTTTGTTATCCTTTTAGTGTCATTAAAGCCAGCTGACTCATCCTTTTTGCTCCAGTGCCAAGCTCTTACTTCGCCTTTAAATTTGCCATTTAAAAAAGCTTCTGCAAAAGCATCTTCTGCACAAGCAACTCCACCCATAAGAACAAGAGCCAAACTAAGTTTTGCTACTTTCATGGCGACTCCTTTTTTAAAAAATAACATTGATTTTATCAAAATAAATCTTAAGAATTAATAATTTTTTTTAATATTTAGTTAAACTCTCTCATGTAATGCTCATAAAACCTTTTATAGTAAGGGTTTGAGTTTCTGTTTCTAACTCCGTAGTTGTAGCACTCTATGGTTTTTTGCATATCTTTGTTTTTAATATTAAAGCACATTCTAAGCACTCTTGAGCATTTTGTGAGGTTGTAAGTAGGGTTGAAAACATAGTCTATTTCATGAGTTTCAAAGTTTTGAGAGTTTAGTTGCCCAAGTCCCACATCCACGCTAAAGCCACTCTTAAGAAGCTGTTTTAAAACCTCTATGGCATAAATTTCACTTTTTGGATACATAGAAACGACCCATTTGGAATTATCTAAGCTGTAGTTTGAAATTTTTATAGTGATATTTTGGTTTTCTAAACCTTTATAGTAAAAGGCATTTTCTTCGTTTGTTAAAAATGACATCGCAAACGGCTCAAAGTTGCTCTCTATTTTAACTATGGTGTATAAAATCCTATTTGCAACACCCTCTTTTCTAGCCACATCTCTTATAGTGTAGAGAATTTCTTCATAACTATACGCAAAAAGAAATTTTGACAGCAGTAAAAAAACCAATAAAACTCTTTTTATTATCACGTAAATCTCGATTTTTTAAATTAATAAGGAAGAATTATATCTAAAAAATGAAATTTGCAATAAATAAAGACTATTTAAGCGAAATTTAAGCTTTTAATGTGTATACTTTCATTTCCTTTTTAAGAAAAGGTCGCTTAGCTCAGTTGGTAGAGCGCCACCCTTACAAGGTGGATGTCGTAAGTTCGAGTCTTACAGCGACCACCATTTATCTTTGGTGCGGTGGTAGTTTAGTTGGTTAGAATACCGCCCTGTCACGGCGGGGGTCGCGGGTTCGAGTCCCGTCCACCGCGCCATTTTAGGTGTCTTGCTAGCTCAGTAGGTAGAGCATCTCCCTTTTAAGGAGGGGGTCGTTGGTTCGAATCCAACGCAGGACACCATTTTTTATACTGTCAAATTTCATTGGACCCTTTCGTCTAGTGGCCCAGGACATCACATTCTCAGTGTGAAGACGCGTAGTTCAAATCTCGCAAGGGTCGCCAAACTTATTTTATTTTACAGTTTTATTTTATTATCTTTGCTTTACTCTATAAATTTAAATTTTTCAATTTCTTTAAACTCAATCATAGCGTTTAAAATAGCAAATTTTTTAGCATTTAGAAGCATATCTACATTTATATCACAAGGTTTTAAAAAACCATCTTTTAGAAGTCTTGCTTTAGTTGTGCCTTGAAGAAGTGGAGTTTTTGGAGTCAGCCAGCTATTTCCATCAAAAATAGCGATATTTGCGATACTTGTATCAGTTACTAGACCATCTTTTATCATTATGATTTCGTCACACTCATTTCGCTTTTGAAAAGCTTTATCTATCAAACTTCTATCAAGATATTTTTTTTCATAGTTAAAGTTTACTTCTATTAGTTTAAAACTTTCAAATTTACGCATAGTGTAGGGGTAAATTTCTAAGCTTTCAAACTCTCCAAGCTGGCTGTAGATAAGTTTTGCTCTATAAATTCCATCACTTAAATTTGATAAATTTGGCTCTAGTTTTTTGGCTAGGCTAAATTTAAGCCCGTCTTTGCAGGCTAAATTTGCCCTAGCTTCGTGAAACTCTAAATTCAGAGCTTTTTTATTTTTTATTTTAATAGTTTCAAAAAGTAAAATAGGCTTTTTTAAGCATCTCATCATATTCCTTTTTTGCAACACTTTTTTCGGTTATCCCGCCACCTGTTTTAAAAACAAAAGTCTCATCTCTTTTTTCTATGAAACGTATCAAAACCCAGCTTTTTAGACTCTTTCCATCATAGTAGATAAAAACTCCACTATAAAAACCGCGTTTTACTAGCTCGCACCCTTTTATGATTTTACAAGCTTTTTCTTTTGGAGCTCCGCTTATACTTCCAGCAGGAAGGAGTTTTTCAAAAATATCGCCAAATTTACCCTTAAACTCGCCTTTTAAATTTCCAGAAATTTTACTGCTAGTTTGTAGGATTTTGCCATCTTTTGTGGAAATTTCACTTATATATCTAAATTTATCAACTTTTACAGAGTCCGCAACCAAAGATAACTCATCAAGCATCAACTCACACATTAAAGTCTGCTCGTTTAGCTCTTTTTTGTCATTTAGCAAAATCTCTTTTGCATTTGGAAGACTAGCGTCAATCGTGCCTTTCATTGGGTGAGTAGAGATTTTATCCCCACTAATTTCCACAAAAATTTCAGGACTAAAGCAGACAAAGTTTTTAAATTTCAGAACTAAATTTGCTGATGAGTAGTTGTAAATTTCATCTAAAGAAAGAGAAGTTTTAGCAGGTGTTTCAAAACATAAATTTAGTAAACTAACACCGTTTTCTTTCATCAAATTTAGAGTTTTATCAAAACACTCCTTGTATTTTTCAAAAGAAATCGGCTCTAAATTTAGCGAATAAGTTAAATTTTGATGGAGTTTAAACTCGCTAAATTTAAACTCCACACCAAATTTCTTAGCGTCTTTTAGTTCGCAAACCAAATCATTTTCGCCATAGCCTAAAACCGCTATAAAAGGAACACCTTTTTGTGAAAAATTATTTAGTTTTTCTTTTGTGATATCAAGCATTTAGCCTTACTCTTTTTCCACAGTAAAACTAAATGGAACACTCTTAATCACGCCTTTTGAGAAAAGCTTTTTAGCATCTTCTAGCACCATAAGTCTCTCTTCTTCAGTCGCCTCATCATCGCTAACTTGCGTATCAGGAGTGTAGTATTTCTCTAAAAGCTTCATGATAGCTTCTTGGTTGTCAGGTCCTATTTTCTTAGCTTCTTTTAGCATAATGGCTGACTTTGTATATGCACTTTTTCCATGAACTGGAGCAAAAATCAGCTTAACATTTGCATTTCTTAGCCATTTAACCATCTTTGAAATTTCTTTTACGCAGTGTGGACACTCAGGATCTGTTACCATATAAGTTACAAATTTGTTATTTTTATCAAATGAGTTAATATGGATAAATCTATCCTCTGGGATGGTTTTTATGAGTTCATAGGCTATTTTTTCTTGTTCTGCTCTAAGTTCAGCTTTAAGTTCTGTCATTCTATCTTCAATGATTTGTCTATCTTTATCATCGCTAACTAAAGTAAAACTTGGAAAACCAAGAGCATTTTTACCATCTGAACTAACGAAAAACGGCGTGCTGTCGCCATTTACATCAGCCACCACAAACTTAAGTCCATTTAAAGACTTTAGCTCATCAACTGAGATGATTTTAACGTTTCCCTCTTTTTTTAAGTTACTTGTTAAAGTCTGGGTAAAAGTCTTGTTAAAGTCATTTGCAAACAGTGAGCCTACTAAAACTAAAGATGATAGTATAATTTTTTTCATATTTTTCCTTTATTTCAAATTTAACTATTGTATCAAATTTTATCACAGAAAAAGAAATACTTGCTATAATTATGGATTATTTAATTAAGGAGAAATTTATGGCTTACTCTATGAGCGATTTAAAAAAAGGTTTAAAGATTGAGATTGAAGGTGTTCCTTACAAAATAGTTGAGTATCAGCATGTTAAACCTGGAAAAGGTCCAGCTTTTGTTCGTGTGAAAATCAAGTCATATATAAATGGCAAGGTTTTAGAAAAAACTTTCCACGCAGGCGATAAATGCGATGAGCCACATTTGGAAGAGAGACAGATGCAGTATCTTTATGATGATGGCGAGTACTGCCAATTTATGGACACAGACACATACGAGCAAATTGCAATCAGTGACGAAGAAGTAGGTGAGAATAAAAAATGGATGCTTGATGGGATGATGGTTGATGTGCTTTTTCACAACGGTAGCCCAATCGGACTTGAACTTCCAGCAACTGTTGAGTTAAAGATAGTAGAAACTGCTCCAAACTTTAGAGGTGATACACAGGGAAGCAACAGAAAGCCAGCTACGCTTGAAACTGGTGCTGTTGTGACCATACCATTTCACATTTTAGAGGGTGAGACTATCAAGGTTGATACTACAACGGGTGAGTATTTAGAAAGAGTAAAATAAAAGCAAAATAAAAGCAGCAAGGGAGACCTTCCCTTGCCAACCCGCCTAAATTTAAGAAATTTAGACTAAACTTTGCTACGCTTTTGTAGCAAGTTTTGCGATTAGCTCGTTTACCTCGCCAACATTTGGAAATCTATAGTCAACGTAGTTTTTGTTATAAAAAACCACCTCGCCATCAACTTCAACTTTGAAATCTCCACGATCTCCAACCATAAACTCCACGTCAGCGTTAGGAAACGCACTTAATATTTCTTCTTTCACACGGAAAGCTTGTGGTTTATAGCTTCAAGATCTACAAAAAGCAATCTTTACTTGCATATTTTATCCTTTATTAAGAAATACGCTGTATTATACAAAAAATTTAGTAAATATGATAAAAATACTTAATAAAGGAGGATAGAATGAGCAAAGTTGCGGTTATTTTAGCGGATGGATTTGAAGAGATTGAAGCAGTTACTGTTATAGATATTTTAAGAAGAGCAGACATCGATGCTTTGGGCGTAGGACTTACTAAAAAGATAGTAAAAGGAACTCATGGGGTTGAGATAAAGGCTGACACCATCCTAGATGCTATAGATGTGGATGAGTTTTCTATGATAGTTCTACCAGGCGGACTTCCAGGGGCTAAATATTTAGCAGAGAGTAAAGAGCTTGGCGAAAAACTAAGAGAGTTTAACGAAAAAGGACTAAAAATAGGAGCTATCTGTGCAGCACCTTGGGCACTCTCAACTGCTGGAGTTTTAAAAGAGAGCTATACTTGCTACCCAGGGTTTGAGAAAAATGTAGCTCATAAAGGCTACACAGACGATAAAAACGTTGTAGTTGACAGCAATATCATCACTTCAAAAGGTCCAGCTACGGCGATGGAGTTTGCACTAAGCTTAGTAAAAGAGCTAAAAGGCGAAACAAAATATCAAGAGATAAAATCAGGACTTCTTTTTAGCTAAAAGAAATTTCTTTTTTAGGTGTAAATTAGCTTAAATTTAGATACAATACATTTGCCAGTTTTGGTAATTTTTTTAAGGGATATATATTGGATATCTATGTAGGTAATTTACCGTTTCGTTTAGACGAATCAGAGCTTAGAGAAGCTTTTGAGGAGTTTGGAAAAGTTAGTCGTGCAAAAATCGTAAAAGATAGAGAGACAAATCGCTCAAAAGGCTTTGGTTTTGTTGAGATGGAAGACTCTGATGCACTAAAAGCTATAAAAGCACTTGATGGAAAAGAGCTTTTTGGCAGAAGCCTAAGAGTTAATGAAGCTAAGCCAAAAAGCTAAGTTTTAATAACCCAAATTCACTTCAGGCTACTTTTAAAGTAGCCTTTTTTAATTTCTTTTTTTTAAATTTTAATATCTTAAAACTACAAATTTTTACCCCAAATTCATTATAAATTTACCTCCCTTTTTATATAATAAATCTAAAAATTTTAAGAAAGATTATCAATGAGCGATTTTACACATTTACATTTACATACAGAGTATTCCTTGCTAGATGGGGCAAATAAGATAGATGAATTAGCTGGGCTTTTAAAATCTCAAGGCGTTAAAAGCGTTGCTATGACAGACCATGGAAATATGTTTGGGGCGATTGACTTTTATAAAACTATGAAAAAAAACGGCATCAAGCCAATCATCGGGATGGAAACCTATCTTCACAACCACGACGATATAAGCGACAAAAGCGATAGGCAGAGATTTCACCTTATTTTACTAGCTAAAAACGAAGTTGGATATAAGAATTTGATGTATTTAAGCTCTATAGCTTATATTGATGGATTTTATTTTAACCCAAGGATTAATAAAAAGCTTTTAAGAGAGCATAGCGAGGGACTAGTTTGCACGTCAGCTTGTCTTCAGGGAGAAGTTAGCTTTCATTTAAATTTAAGTGAGAGAAATGTAAAAAGAGGTGCAAAAGGATACGAGGCTGCAAAAGCGGCAGCGTTAGAGTATAAGGAAATTTTTGGAGATGACTTTTACCTTGAAATCATGCGTCATGGCATCGAAGATCAGTATAACATCGACAAGCAAATCCTACAAATCGCAAAAGAGACAGGTATAAAAGTCGTAGCCTCAAACGATGCTCACTATCCATACAAAGAAAGAGCTGAAGCTCACGAAGTTTTCATGTGCATAGCGATGGCTAAAAACTTAGATGACCCAGATAGACTAAGACATGAGATGAAAGAACTCTATGTAAAAACAAGCGATGAGATGAGTAAAATATTTGCGGACATTCCAGAAGCCATAACTCACACTCAGGAAATCGTAGATAAATGCAACCTTGAGCTTGACTTAGGGCACCCAACTCCGCCAAACTTTAAATTTACCCTAGAAGAGGCGAAAAAGGAAGGGCTTACTCTGCCAAACCCAGAGCTTGAGGATGACTTAGAAAATGACAAAGTGCTTTTCGAACACCTAAGCAAAAAAGGGCTTGAAGAGAGGCTTAAATTTATAGATGAGGAAAAACACGCTGAGTATAAAGAGAGGCTTGAAAAAGAGATAGAGATAATCAACTCTATGAGATTTCCAGGTTATATGCTGATAGTAAGTGATTTTATCAACTACGCTAAAAAGCAAGGCATTCCTGTTGGCCCTGGGCGTGGAAGTGCTGCTGGGAGCTTAGTCTCTTACGCTCTTAAAATTACTGATATTGACCCGATTCCTTATAGCTTACTTTTTGAGCGTTTTTTGAATCCCGAGAGAATCAGCATGCCAGATATCGACGTTGACTTTTGTCAGGAGCGAAGAGGTGAAGTAATAGAGTATGTGATAGACAAATACGGTGAGTATAACGTCGCTCAAGTTGCAACCTTTGGTAAGCTTTTAGCAAAAGGAGTTATAAGAGACGTTGCAAGAGTTTGCGGGATGCCTTATGCTGAGGCCGATAAGATGGCAAAGCTCATCCCAGACCAGCTTGGCATCACTTTAAATGGCAAAGGCGAAGCGGGAAGTGAAAAGTATAAACCCGGTGCTTTTCAGCTAGAGCCTAAAATAAAAGAGTTAATCGAAAATGACACCGGAGCAAATAGAGTGTGGAAATTTGCACTTGATTTGGAAGGGCTAAACAGAAACGCTGGCATGCACGCAGCTGGAGTTGTGATAAGTAACGAAGAGCTTTGGAACAAAACCCCACTTTTTAGACAGACAAATAGCGGAAACGGGCATCTTATCACTCAGTATACAAAAGATTATTTAGAAGATGTGGATTTGATCAAATTTGACTTCCTTGGACTAAAAACTCTGACCGTTATAAATGACGCTATGAAGCTTGTTAAGATGAGATATGGAAAAGAGATAGTTTGGGAAGAGATAGATGTAAATACAAAAGAGGTTTATAAAACCATAAGCAGTGGAAATACTCTTGGAATTTTCCAAATAGAAAGTGGCGGCATGCAAAAGTTGGCAACTGACCTTAAACCTGATAACTTTGAAGATGTTATCGCTATGATAGCACTTTATAGACCAGGCCCTATGGATCTTATCCCAGAGTTTTGCGATAGAAAGCACGGCAAGTCAGAAATAAGCTATATTATAGATGATATCAAAGATATTTTAGAGCCAACTTACGGCATCGTGGTTTATCAAGAGCAAGTTATGGAAATCGTTCAAAGAATAGGTGGATTTAGCCTTGGTGGAGCGGATATCGTCAGAAGGGCGATGAGTAAAAAAATCGAAAGTGAGATGATAAAGATAAGAGAGGAGTATCTAAAAGGAGCTGTTAAAAAAGGGTATAACGAGAAAAAGGCAAACGAGCTTTTTGATATGATTATGAGCTTTGCTGACTATGGGTTTAACAAATCCCACGCCGCAGCTTATACGATGATAACCTTCCAAACTGCTTATCTAAAAACTTTTTATCCAGCTGAGTTTATGGCGGCACTTTTAACGAGCGAAGAAAATAACCTTGATAAAGTTGCAAAATATATAGATGAGATTAAGAGACTAAACATTGAAATTTTACCACCATCAATAAATGAGTCTATTAGGCAGTTTAGTGCGGTTGAGCACGAGGGAAAAGACGCTATCGTCTTTGGAATGGGAGCGATAAAAGGCGTTGGAGGTGGAGCTATAGAAAATATTGTTAGAGAGAGAGAAGCGAACGGAGCTTACCGAGATGTGAATGACTTTGCTTCAAGGATAGATAATTTTAAAGTAAACAAAAGAGCTCTTGATGGGCTTATTAAATCAGGGGCGATGGACTGTTTAAATTTAAGTAGAAAGATGCTACTTCAAAACGTGGATAATATAACTGAAGCCTCCAAGAATGCTGCTAAAATGGCAAGCGAGATGGAGAACTCGCTTTTTGCTGACTTTGAAGAGGTTGGCGAAGTTGAGGTTAAACTAGACATAATCGATAGTGAATATGAACAAAAACAGCTTTTGAAGCTAGAGAAAGAAAGTCTTGGAATTTATCTCTCAGGACATCCACTTGATGATTACAAAAATGAGATTGACGGGCTTGATTATACCCTAAGTAGCGAGTTTGATGAGCTTGCGGATATAACGGAAACTTTAGTTATAGGAAAAATAGAAGAGCTTGATATCAAGATAACAAAACGTGGCTCTAAGATGGGAATTTTAAATATCCTAGACCTACACGGAAACTTTGAGATGGTTGTTTTTGATAAGCTTTTGGGCGAGATTGAGAGCTTGGATGTTGAGGAGATGGAGCGACCACACGCTTTTAGAGTTAGGATTGAAAGAGATGAAGCTCAGTATAAGATAAGCTTGAATGAGTTTGTTAAAAACCTAGATGGTGCAAAAGAGCTTGGCGGGGTTACAAGAAGCTATGCAAGAAGAAATAACTTTAAAAAAGAGCCAAAAAAAGTGCTTGGAGAAGTTGAATACTTTATAAGACTTGATGACTTAAATAGTGATATTATAAACCAAATTTACAACCTTGCCCACAAATCAAACAGCACAAACAACTCAAAAAGACTTATCCTAAAAGTTGAAGCTTTTGGAAAACTATTTGTGTTTGAGACAGACTTTTTTGTAGATGATGAGTTTGGTCAAAACTTAAGCGAAATTTTAGTGGCGTAAACTCCCTTTAAAATCTTTTCTTGCTACACTAAATTTGTTGTAGCAAGAACTTTTAAAATTAAATATAACTTAATAAAATACATAAATTCCCATTTTCTTAAAAAAATGATATAATCTAAACTTGTTGGAATAAAAAAGGAGTTTTTTATGAAAAAAATAGTTTTAGTTATATGTATACTAAGCACATTTTTATTTGGAAAATCTCTAGATGAGATTAGAAGTGGTGGAGTTATTAGAGTAGGGGTAGCTGATAATTGGAAACCTTTTAGCGTAAAAGATGGAAACAGTGGAGAGTTTAAGGGCTTTGACATTGAGCTTAGCAAGAAAATAGCTACTAAAATTTTCGGCAATTTAGATGGTAAAGTTATGTTTATTGATTTAGATGCTGATGACAGAATACCTGCACTTGAGGACGATGTGGTTGATATAATAGCTTGGGGATTTGTATCCACGCCAGAAAGAGAGAAACTAGTTGATTTTTCACTACCTTATGTAAGTTTTCACCTAGCGGCTTTAACAAAAACAGGCTCAGAAATAGCTAGGCTTGATGATTTAAGAAAATCAAAAGTTGCTGTTGTAAGTTGGTCTTTTGCTGAGTCTGAGATGGAAAGAATGGGCATCGATACTCTCTCTTATCCAGAAGAGGATTACGCATATGAGGCAGTAAAGAGTGGCGAAGTGGATGCTTATGTAGATGACAACCTTAGGCTTATGAGCTACTCTGCCGTTGATGGTGGTGTTGAAGTAGCTATTAAAAAAATTGACCAGTCAGTATTTTATAGTCTTGGGACAAAAAAAGGAAATAAGGAACTCCTTGATGAGATAAATAAAGCTTTGATTGGACTTAGCAAAGAGGGTTTTTTTAAAAAAGCATATGATGAAATTTTTGCACCTTTTTATAAAGATACGGTTGATAAAAATCAGTTTTTATTAGACGAGTTTTACAGCATTATCGGCTAAATAGGATAAAAAAAGAGCGGCACGCCGCTCTTTAGATGGATTTCATACTGAGTATATTTTTATGAGCTTACTCAACCAAAATTTTAAAGTCATCTAGCCCAAAAAGGAGTAAATTTTTATCTTTTACATTTCTTAGCTCTTTGCTATAGCCGCTTCTTGAAAAAATGGTAATGATATCAGGCTCAATGCCAAGTTTTTCACACCGTGCATTTATGAGATTTAGAACGCTTTTGCAAACTTTCCTGCCTTTATATTTAACCTCGCCAACTATAAATTTATCATCAAATTTAGTCAAAATGTCCATCTCAAGCTCTTTAGTCCAAAAGCTATAAACATCTTCTAAATTTAGGTTAAATTTCTTGGCTAAAACTTCTTGACTAAGCATCTCAAACCCAAGGCTTAGGTAGTTGTCAAAGTCATCTTTTATGATATCAAGCAAAATATCAGATTTGCCAAGTTCAAGAAGGGCTAAATTTGGCTCAATGAAGCGAAACCAAAAGCGAGTAAAATGCGAGCTAAAGTTTACTTTATCGTGGATAACATAGCGTCTTAGTCGTTTTGGGAGTTTTTCGTGTTTGTGTTTTGGAGTTGGTTTTTGCTCTCTGCTTAACTCTAACTCTAAAAAACCACTTTCAAGAAGCTCATTTACTATTCTTGTGGCTTTATAGTGGGGTAAGTAGCGGTTTATGGAGTACTTTTTTCTGTCATTTTTGGCAAATTTCATAAGAGCTTTTTTAGTATCGCTGTCAAATCCAAACCTAAACTCTTGATATTTAGCCAAAATCTCATTCTCTATAGCTTCAAAAATATCATCGTAGCTTTTTTCTATATCTAAAGTGTCAAAAACTAGATGAAATTTTATAAGCTCGTCGATGCTCAAATTTGGAAATTTGATGCTACTGCTTTTAAAACTCTTTATTTGTTAGCTCCTTATGGTTTTTTGTATTTTAGCAAATTTTGCTATAATTTACAAAAATTTTAAGGAAAAAGATGAACTTAGATGAAGTTAGAAAAAATGTTATTTTAAAAGAGGGAACTTTGTATTTTGACTGGACAGCTTCGGCTTTAGCTTACAAGCCTGTTGAAAATGAGATGGAAAGAGTCCTTAAAACTTACGCAAACACTCACTCAACTACCAGCAAGCATGCTATTAGGACAAACGAATACTATGAAAACTCACGTGCTGGGCTTAAAGATCTGCTAGATCTTGATGATAAATTTGCTCTCATTCCATGTGGGTTTGGGGCAACGGCGGCGATTAAAAAGTTTCAAGAGATAATGGGAATTTACATCTCGCCAGCAACTAGAGAGTTTTTAAACCTTGATATTAAAAGCTTAGAAAACCTGCCTTTAGTTTTAGTCTCGCCATATGAGCATCACTCAAATGAGATAAGCTATAGAGTAGGACTTTGTGAAACTGTAAGAATCCCGCTTGATACAAAGGGCGAGGTTGACTTCAACGCTTTAACTGAAATTTTAGCCAAAAACAAAGGTAGAAAAATCATCGCTTCTTTTAGCGTAGCATCAAACGTAACAGGCGTTATAACTGACTATAAAAGGCTTTATTTAACCATAAAAGCACACGGTGGTATCGTAGCGCTTGATGCAACAGCGGCACTGCCGTATATGCATGTTGAGTCAGGGTTTTATGATGCGATGTTTTTTTCAGCTCATAAGTTTTTAGGCGGAGTTGGAGGTTCAGGTGTGCTTGTGATAAAAAAGTCACTTTTAGCTAGTGATGAGCCAACATTTGCAGGTGGTGGAGTGGTAAGATATGTAAGCAGAAGTGAAATAGCGTATAAAATAGACAAAGAAAAGCTTGAAGAGGCTGGAACTCCGGGGATTTTAGAGCTTATTAGAACTTACCTTGCGGTAAAACTTAGAAATGATATCGGTTTTGAAGTTATAAAAGAAAAAGAAGAAGAGCTAAAAGCTTACTTTTTAGAAAAACTTTCTCAGTTTGATGAGATAACTTTGTATGCAAAAGAGGTGGAAAACAAACTTCCTATTTTTTCATTTAATGTAAAAGGGTTTGATCCATATACTTTTGGTTCGCTTTTAAGCGAGAGATATAACGCTGAAACTCGCTCTGGCTGTGCATGTGCTGGACCTTACGGGCATGACTTGATGGGAGTGGATGACGGAGTGGACTTTGTAAATGAGGAAAAGCCAGGCTGGGTTAGAGTAAGTCTTCACTACACACATACAAAAGATGATATTGACTACTTAATAAGTGCGATAAAAGCGGTTATAAAACTAAGAGATAAGATAAAAATGACTGGCGGAAGACATTTATGTTAATTAGTCGTCATTGCTATAGGGTGAAATCACCGCGGCAATCCACACTCTCCATCGGTCATTGCGAGCTTGCGTTAGCAAGCGTGACGTCTGCTTGCAGTTACGAGTGCACAGCACGAAGTAAAATCTAGTTTTTGAAATTTTAAATTGAAATTTAGCGAATTTAAATTTTAAGATTTTGTTTTTTAAAAATTTGACTCTTAATCAAATTCTAATTCAACCACTAGATTGCCACGATTTACTTCGTAAATCTCGCAATGACGATAGAGAGTTTTTTTAATAAATTTAGTTATAAATTTACTCTTTGCTAGTCATTGTGAGGAGCAAAGCGACGTGGCAATCCATTTGAATAAAATTTGAATTAAATTTAATGGTTTTTGTTATTAAATTCAGAGATAAAATTTTTAAAAATATAAATGTACTAAATTTCTTAAAGTTTTATTTTATTGTATTCAAATGGGGAAAGGGGGCTTGAATTACGAAGTCGCTCCCCTTTTTTATTTTTACTCCAAAAGTGCCGTATATAGGCACATTTTGCCCCCTACGACGTTCAAGGTTCTGTGCTTCGCACAGGTTTTTACTGCTTTTGTTACACAAAAGCTTTTAAATTAAGATAGAAAAACAACCATAATGTAAAAAGAACATTTATAAAACAAACATCAAAAACACAAAGCCTATAAATATCCTATATATACCAAACGGAATATAGTCAAACTTGCTTACAAATTTTAAAAACAGCTTTATAGCAAGAATCGCCACAACAAAGGCAACAACCCCGCCGACTAAAAACAGATACACATACTCTAAATTTGCTTTAAAAACATCAAGGTTGCTATAAACATCATAAGCAGTTGCACTAAACATAGTTGGAACTGCTAAGAGGAAGCTAAACGCCGCCGCTGTCTCTCTACTAAGCCCTGAAAGAAGCCCCGTGATAATAGTTGCACCACTTCTTGAAGTCCCTGGCACCATAGCAAAGCATTGTGAAAAGCCGATTATAAAAGCTTGTTTATAGCTTATGTTATCTAGTTCTTTTGTTTCGTTTAAAGGTGGTGATTTTTTACGCCAAAGCTCAACTACTATAAATATAATACCCCAAATTATCAGCATATAAGCAGTTGTATCAGCTCTAAAGAGAGATTTTATATAATCATACGCCAAAAACCCAACTACCGCTGTTGGTATGAAGCCAACTAGAAGTTTTATCCATAAACTCACGTCTTGCTTAAGTCTATCAAAGTATAAAAACACAACCGCTAAAATAGAGCCTAGTTGAATGGCAACTATGAAGCATTTTAGTGCCGCACTTTCTAAGTCAAGCCCTAAAAGATGAGATGTTAGTATCATATGCCCAGTTGAACTAACTGGCAAAAACTCGGTTAGTCCTTCGACTATACCTAAAATTATCGCTTCAAAAAAGTTCATTTTAATCCTTTTTTATAATGTTTTGTAAATTTGCCAAGTTCTCTTTTATAGACCTTGGCTTATAGGTAGCACTTATTATGGCTAAATAATCAGCCTTTTTATATAAAATTTCATTTAAATTTGATGCATTAATGCCGCCTATTAGGCAGGTTGGGATATTAAGCTTTGAAAAATCAAGAGTATTAATGTCGCAAAACTCAGCTTCTGGTTTTGTGGTGCTTTTAAAAATAGAGCCAAAAGCAACGTAACTTGCACCTAGGCTTTGCAAATTTAGAGCTAAGTTCATATCGCAGTAGCAACTTACTCCGTAAATTTTCCCCTTACCTAAAAACTCTACCGCCTTAGTTAAAGTAGCGTCATCTTTTCCTATGTGAACGCCGTGAGCACTGACTTTTTTAGCTAAGTTTATATCGTCATTGACTATTAAGCTTGCACCAAAATCCTCGCATAAAGAGACTAAATTTTTGACAATGCCCTCGTCAACACGAGCCTTTTTGCTTCTAAATTGAACTATTTTAATGCCACTTTCAAGCATCTCTAAAACTTGTTTTTCTATGGTCTCATCGGGAGTGTAAAAGTCATCTGTTAAAATATATAGTTGATTTTTCATGATAGTATCATAGCCCCAAAATAGGGGCTATTTTATTTAAGTTCGTATTTGTCCAAAAGCTTATCGTAAGTGCCGTCTTCTTTGATTTGCTTTAAGGCTTCGTTGAATTTAACAACTAAGTCTTCATATTTTCCTTTGTCAAAAGCAAAAGCAAACCCCTCTCCATCATCAACTTGCTTATGAAACCAAGTTAAATCTTCATTTTTTCTTAGGTATCCATAGCCGATAGAGTTATCAACTAGCACAGCATCAACTTTGCCATTTTTAAGAGCCATTATGGAAGTGAAAATTTCCTTAGTTGGAACAACTCTTAAATTTGGGATTTTTCTTGCACTAAACTCTTGAGCCGAGCCAAGTAAAACTCCCATTTTTTTACCTTTTAAATCATCTAGTGATTTTAGGCTATCATCGTTTGCTCTTTTAAGGTATAAATTTTCAGTTAGAAAATAAGTATCGCTAAAATCAACAGCCCTCATTCTCTCTTCTGTCACGCTCATAGCAGAGGCTATGATGTCTATTTTACCACTTTTTAAAGCTGGTATTAGCCCATCAAAACCCATAACTACAAACTCATACTCAAAACCAGCTCTTTTTGAAATTTCATCTATTAAATCCACATCAAAACCAACTAGTTTTGAACTCTCATCTCTATAGTCAAATGGTGGATAAACGCCATCCGTTCCAACTACAAGCGTCTTTGCTTGTAGTCCCACACACAGAAGTGCTAAAAGTAAAAATCTAACTATTTTCATTATTTAAGCTCATATTTTTCTAGTAATGAGTCAAATCTTCCATCACTTTTCATTTTTTCAACTTCAGCATCTATTTTTTCAATAAGTTCTTTGTTTTTGTCTTTGTTAAATGCTAAAGAAAACCCTTCGCTTCCATCAGGTTCAACCAAAAACTCCATTAAATCATCATTTTTTCTTAAATATCCATAACCGATAGATGTGTCAACTAGCACAGCGTCGATTTTGCCATTTTTAAGAGCCATTATTGAAGCAAAGATATCCTTTGTAGGAGCTACTTTTACATCTAGCATTCTAGCGGTTTGTTCTTGTGCAGTTCCTAGCTGAACGCCTATTTTTTTACCTTTTAGGTCATCTTTTGATTTAAAAGTTGCATTTTTGTCAGCTTTTATAATGTAAAGGTTTTCTGTATGGTAGTAAGGTTTTGTAAAATCAACTGCTTTTTTTCTCTCTTCAGTTGCACTCATAGCAGCTGCGATAGCATCTATTTTACCGCTTTTTAAAGCTGGTATAAGACCATCAAAGCCCATATTTATAAACTCATACTCAAAGCCAATCGCTTTACTAAGCTCATCAACTAAATCAATGTCAAATCCAGCTATTTTAGAGTTTTCATCGATAAACTCAAACGGCGGATATGCAGCGTTTGTTCCAAATTTTAAAGGCTCAGCATTTAGCACGCCAAAAGCTAAAAACGAAGCTAAACAAAGTTTAAGTAATTTTTTCATTCTACTCTCCATAAATTAAAATTAAGCTTGTATTCTATCATAAAATTTTCTAAATTTAGATAACGCTAAATTTAGTGGTTTAAAACCTTGTTTAAAAACTCTTCAAGTCTTGCATTTTCAGGGTTTGTGAAAAACTCACTTGGAGCTTTGTCAACAGTTATTTTCCCGCCATCTATGAAAAACACCCTATCAGCCACATTTCTAGCAAATCCCATCTCATGAGTTACAACTAACATCGTAAGTCCTTCTTTTGCTACATCTTTCATGATGGATAGAACTTCACCTACCATCTCAGGATCAAGTGCTGAGGTTGGCTCGTCAAATAAAATAATGTCTGGGTTCATCGCTAGGCTTCTAGCTATGGCAACTCTTTGTTTTTGCCCGCCACTTAGTTTGTGAGGGTAGGCCTCTGCCTTGTCTCTAAGACCTACTTTTTCTAAAAGCTCATAAGCTTTTTTAACTGCCTCTTCTTCAGTGTAAAGTCCTGATTTTATCGGTGCAAGAGTTAGGTTTTCTAAAACATTTTTATTAGCAAAAAGATTAAAATGCTGAAAAACCATGCTAACTTTTTGGCGAATTTTATTAATATCTGAGTTTTTATCTAAGATATTTTGCCCTTTTATAAAAATCTGCCCACTTGTTGGAGTTTCTAGTAAATTTAGGCATCTTAAAAATGTGCTTTTTCCACCGCCACTTGGGCCAATTATCGCGATAACTTCGCCTTTATTAACATCAACGCTGATGTCTTTTAAAACCGATAAATCACCATATTTTTTATATAAATTTCTAACTTTAATCATTTCTATTTAGCCTTGATTCTAAAATTTTTACTAAAAGTGAGAAAAACTTAACGCTCACATAGTAAATAACTGCCGCAAAAAGTATCGGTTTTGCTGTAAAGAGCGTAGCTTGTAAGCTTTGAGAGAACATTGTCAGGTCAAATATCCCTATCATCCCAACAACAGATGTTTCTTTAAAGAGACTTATAAACTCATTTGCCAAAGCTGGAACTATGTTTTTTATAGCTTGTGGGAAAACTACCTCTTTCATAGACTGAGAGTAGGTTAGCCCCATCGCCCTTGCTGCTTCCATCTGCCCTTTATCAACCGAGTTTATACCTGAGCGAACTATTTCAGCCACGTAAGCAGAGCTATTTAGCCCAAGTGCGATGATAGCGGCATACAGGCTGTTTGACATAGTTGCAAAAACGATAAATGCAAAAACCATAAGTTGAATCAAAACAGGAGTTCCGCGGATGATGTCAATGTACTCATCTATAACAAAATTTATCGGTCTTATGTTTAAAAACCTAACAAACGCTATGATAAAACCAAGAACAACACCTATAGCGATACCGCCAACCGTTAGAGATAAAGTTGTGCCATAGCTTGTTATATAAGCCATTTTTTGAGCTTCGCTTAACTCTTTTGGGTAAGTGAAATAAACCGCAACTCCAACTAGAGCTACAAAAAACAGAATTTTGAGTAAATTTTCCTTTTTCAAAAGCAACCTTTTCAAACTTAAAACTAAAGTAAAAGAATACAAAAATTTTAATATCACTTCGCTTAAATTTCTTAAACTTTTGAGTAAAAAGCAAATTTTTATTAAATTTTAGTTAAAATTCAAAATTTAATTTTAGTTTTAAATTTTGGGGGAAATTATGTCTTTTAGTGCGTATTTAGCCATCGGGCTTTATTTTTTAATACTTCTTTTGATAGGAAAATACTCTTATAACAAAAATGCAAACTTAGATGAGTATCTGCTTGATAACAGAAGCCTTGGACCAGTTGTCACAGCTCTAAGTGCTGGGGCTTCTGATATGAGCGGATGGATGTTACTCGGGCTTCCAGGGGCATTGTATTTTACAGGAATTTGCAATATCTGGATAGCTATCGGGCTTACAGTAGGGGCGTGGTGCAACTATAAATTCCTAGCAAAAAGACTTAGAGTTTATACAGAAGTTGCAAACAACAGCGTTACGATTCCAGACTTTTTAGAAAACCGTTTTCATGATAAAACAAAGGCTTTAAGGATAGTCTCAGGGCTTATAATCTTAGTGTTTTACACGCTTTATGTAAGTAGTGGAATAATCGCAGGTGGTAAAACTTTTGAGAGTTTTTTTGGCACTTCCTTTGCTTTTGGAGCGTTTTTTACTACGCTTATAGTTGTTTTTTATACATTCTTTGGTGGGTTTAGAGCTGTTTGTATAACGGATGCTTTCCAAGGTGCTTTGATGTTTTTAGTTTTAGTGACAATTCCTATCGTTGCGTATTTTGCACTAGATTTAGAAGGAACTACATTTTTTGCTGAACTTAGTAGAATTAGTTCTGAAAATGGCAAAGAGCATCTAAATATCTTTTATGGACAGAGCTTTTTAGGGATTTTGGGACTTCTTGCTTGGGGGCTTGGGTATTTTGGACAGCCTCATATCATCGTTAGATTTATGGCGATAAGAGACTCAAGAGAGCTAAAAGAGGCAAGAACTATAGGAATTTCTTGGATGGCGTTGGGTCTAATCGGAGCGATTTTAAGCGGACTTATCGGCTATGTTTATTTTCATCAACAAGGTATGCCTTTAAAAGACGCTGAGACGGTGTTTTTAGAGCTTGGAAAGACTCTGTTTCCTTCATTTGTCGTAGGCATCATCATCTCAGCAGTATTAGCCGCTATCATGAGCACGATGTCAAGTCAGCTTTTAGTTACAGCAAGTTCAGTTACAAAAGACTTTATTTTTGCATTTTATCAAAAGGATGTGAGCCCTAAATTTGCAACTTGGATAAGTAGAATCTCAGTTGTAATCATCGCTATATTTGCTACATTTTTAGCTTTTATGTCAGGCGATACGGTTCTAAATGTAGTTGGAAATGCTTGGGCTGGGTTTGGTGCTAGTTTTGGAGCGGTGTTACTTTTTAGCTTATACTCAAACAAAATGACAGCCCTCTCAGCACTTCTTGGCATGATAAGTGGCGGTGCAACTGTAATGCTTTGGATAATTTTTGACTTAACAGGCGTGGTTTATGAGCTTCTTCCAGGGTTTGCGGTTTCGTGTTTAGTCATAATGCTTACTAATAAATACAGTCATTTACTAGGCAAAATGTCAGACGATGTGGTAAATGAAGAGTTTAAACAAATGCAAGACATCGCTAGGGTCTAAAATAGATGAGCCTTATAAAATGTCCAAATTGTAACTCGCAAATTGACATCGGCAAGCTTCAAGATAAAGAGCTAAGAGCTGAATATAACTCTAAATTCCTAGCTTTAAAAAAAGAGTTTGAAGAAAAAAGAGCCAAAGAAGAAAGAGAGTATAAAAACTCTCTTCAAGAACTTGAAAAACAAAAGGCTAAATTTGACGAGGCGTTAAAAGAGCAGTTAAATTTAGCCCTAGCTAAAGAAAAAGAGAGTTTAGAAAACTCTATAAAAGCTAAATTTGAGAGTGAAAATTTAGCCAAACTAAAAGCTCTAGAGAGCGAACTAGTAGAAAAATCACAAAAAATAAATGAGTTTAACAAACAAAGTGCCGAGCATGAAGCCTTAAAGAGAAAAATGGCAGAGATGGAAGCGGAGTATAGCCTAAAAACTCAAAAGCTTATAAATGAAACCTTGCAAAGCGAAAGAGATAAAATCTCAAAGCAAATTCACGAAGAAAATGAGCTGAAATTTAAGCAATTTAGCGTTGAGAGAGAAAACTTAATCAAACAAATTGATGAGCTTAAAAGAAAAAGTGAAATTTCATCCCAGCAACTTCAAGGTGAGATTCAAGAGCTTGCAATCGAAGAGTATTTAAAAACAAATTTCCCGCTTGATGATATAGATGAGGTTAAAAAAGGCGTAAATGGTGCTGATACTATCCAAACTATAAATGAAAAAGAGCTTTTTAACTGCGGGAAAATTCTCTATGAAAGTAAACGAACCAAAGCTTTTAGCAATGAATGGATAGAAAAACTAAAAGTAGATATGAGAGAGTGTGGGGCAAATGTAGGCGTTATCGTTACTCAAACTATGCCAAAAGAGCTTGATAGGATAGGGCTAATAAATGGCGTTTGGGTTTGTAGCTTTGAAGAGTTTAAGGGGCTTTGTGCGGTTCTTAGACAAGGACTTATAGACTTAGCTTACGTAAATAAAGCTAATCAAAACCGAGGCTCAAAGATGGATTTACTCTACAACTATCTAACGTCAAATGAGTTTAAAATGCAAGTTTTAGCCATCGTCGATAGCTTTACAGCGATGCAGCAAAACCTAATAAGAGAGCAAAACTCTATGAAAAGGATTTGGAAAGAGCGTGAAAAACTTATAGAAAAAGCAAGGGATAGTGCCATAGAGATGCACTCATCTATAAAAACCATAGCTGGAAATGAGATAGAAGCGATAGAAATTCTAGAACTTCCGTTTAGTGATGGGGAAGAGGATTAGTTAAAAATACTTTAACTTTGTAAAATTTACATTTTACAGTCATTGCGAAAATTTTCGTTAGAAAATCGTGGCAACATATCAAACAAAGCCACTTTTTCACGTCATTGAGAGGAACGAAGCGATGCGGCAATTTAGGTGTTAAATTTAAAAGTGACTTTTAGTAAATTTGCTTTTAAAACACTTTCTACCCGTCATTGCGAAGCCTTTAGGCTGAAGCAATCCAGCTCTTAAAATTTTAGAGTTAAATTCAGCAAATTTCTCTCCACTGTCATTGCGAGATGGACGAAGTCCATCGTGGCAATCTAGTTTTTTAATTTCAAAAAAGAGATTTATTAGTAAACTTGTTTTTTAAAATTTATTCATATAAAGAAAAATAGTTTAAAAAAATAGTATAAACTTGACAAGTGTTAAATTTATCAAACTTAGCTTATAAAATTTTAGCTCTATATTAATGTAAGTAAAAATAAAAAAAAGGATATTTATGAAAAAACTAACTGTTTTTATAACAGCACTTTTTTTAACAGGCTGTGTGACGACAAACCCAAGCTCAGTAAAGCCAAAAAAAGACGAAAGTCAAATCTTAAAGGCTAACAGCATTGCATGTAAGCCAAGTGGAAGTGAGTATATCTGTAGCTTCATCTCTTCAGGTGTGCCGTATCAAGCAAACTCATATATAGCTTACTCATCAAGACCAGCGATGATAACTCTAAAAGATAACTATATAGTCTCTTTTAGACCTATAGTTGACTATGGAGCAGCTCCAGCGGATAAATCCAGAAAGTCAAAGTCACTTGTCCCAGTTCCGCAAAATACTAAGATAAACTTTTAAAACATACTCTTTTTCGTCACTGTTAAAGTATAGTGACGAAGTACCACACTCTCCATACGCCATCGCAAAGCCACATGTTGAAACAATCTATTTCTTTAAATCTTAGAGCTATTTTTAGTAAAATTAGCTTTTATATTCACTCTCCACTCGTCATTGCGAGTTGGACGAAGTCCGGCGTTGCAATCCATACTTTCCACGCCGTCATTGCGAGATTTACGAAGTAAATCGTGGCAATCTAGTTCTTAAAATTTTCATAGAGTCGTCATTGTGAAGCCTTTAGGCTGAAGCAATCCATCAAATGAAAGCTTGATAAATTTATAAGATTTCTACTTTAATAAATTCTTATCTATAAATTCAGAAAAGAAAAAATCATTAAATTCAAAACCCAAAACCATTTCCAACCATTTACCTACAAGGTATATAATTATCCTGCAAATTAATATTAAGTATTAGAACTTCCTTTCAGCTATAGAGAGGGTAAAACCTCTCTAGCTTTTTCTTAAATTCTTACAAAACTATCTTTTTAGTAAACATTCGGCATCATTTTAGTTACAATTTAGTAACTTTTAAACTTTCATTATAGAAAGGTTGAAAATTTTTGTGCTACTATTTTACCAATCTTATTAAATTTAACATGGAGTATAAAATGAGTTTGGCAAAACTAAGTTTAGTAGCAGTTATGGCTACAGGCATTATGACTACGGCGTCTTTAGCAGCCCCGCTTGAAGAGCTTATTAAAGATGTAGATGTGACAGGTTTTACAAGGCTGAGATACACTCACGATGAAGAGGGTGGCAAAGTCAACAACAAAAGTGAAGGCAAATGGAACTTTAAAGGTGAGCTAAATATCAAAACCAAAATAGATGATAACTTCTTTGCTGTAGTTGGTATTAGATATAATGAATCTGATACTTCAACAACAACAAGTACTTCAACTGGTGGAAGAACTGGCGGTAATGACTTCGATTTATACAGAGCATATTTTGGATATAACGTTGGCGGAACAACTATAACTGTTGGTAGACAAGAGGTTGGAGCGTTCTTCACCGATGATATGTATGGTGATGGTATCGCGGTTGTAAACACAGACATTGAAGGCTTAGTTTTGGCAGCTGTTTGGTTTGATGTTTTTGAAGATGATGGCGATATAGGTGGACTTGATTTAAACGGCGATGGTATAAGGGGCGGGGTTGTTGATAGAGTAAATGGCAAACTTGTTACAGACCACAACCTTTACGGTGTCGCAGCTCTAGGCAACTACGACCCAGTGAGCTTCCAACTATGGTACTCTATACTAGAAGATGTTGGTGCTCTATTTGTTACTGAGTTGGCAACAAGCTTTGATATCACTGATGAGTGGTCAGTGGGGTTAATGGGTCAGTATGCGTTTGCTGATTTAAAAAATAGCTTTAAAGAAGGCACAGGCAACGCAGCAGACGACTCAGACTTCTACGCTATCAAGGCTTCAACAAGTGCTTTTGGTTTTGACTTCTCAGCTGGTTATCTAAACTTCTCAACCGATACAGACAACCTATCTGTGACTTCTTTTGAAGATCAAGGTAAATTTATAAGCCCAGGCGAAGAACTGCTTGACTACTCACTTTACAGAGGTGAGAACTGGGCATGGTTTGTAGCGGCAGCTTATACCATCCCTGATACGGGCTGGACATTTGGCGTCGACTATGTGAGTGGTGAGAGAACTTATGATTTGGGTGCTGGCAATGAAGACTTTGATATGCAAGAAGTTGTCGCTAGAGTCACTTATAAACACAACAAAAACCTAACTTTTAAAACATGGTATTCATGGGTTGAAGATGATGGCTACAACAGAGTGGCCAACAGAGGCTACGAAAACGAAAGAGTTAGATTTGAAGCAAAATATAGCTTCTAAGGTTATTTCTTCGTTAAAAGGTGTGGCTTAGGCTACACCTTTTTATTTTATACTATATTTGTCATCGCTAAAAAAATGAAATAGCTTTTAAAATTTATATCTTACCCGTTATTGTGGTGGGAAAAGTAAATAAATCACTCTCTACATGTCATTACGAGACGGACGAAGTCCGGCGTGGTAATCTTGTTCTTAAAATTCCCAGAGTCGCCATTGTAAGGCGATGGAGTCGCCGTGCCAATCCACACTCTCTACGCCGTCATTGCGAGTTTGTAAAACAAACGAAGCAATCTAGACCTTAAACTAGAATTTGATTAAGAGCCAAATTTATTAAAACAAATCTTAAAACTTAAATCCACCAAAACCACCATAGTCGCCATTGCGAGCTTGCGTTAGCAAGCGTGACAATCCATCAAATAAAAGCTTGATAGATTTTATAAAATAATTCAAAAAGAAAAACCTTTAAATTTGACTAGAATTTTAACTCTAAAAGCTTAACAATAAAACACCTTAATTCTAACAAAATCTTTATCCAAATGGATTGCCACAATTTACTGCGTAAATCTCGCAATGACGATGTTGGTAGATAAAATTTACAAGAGAATTAAGATTTTATACAGGAATATAACTTTTTCTACAAATGAAAAAAATTTAATCTTCTAGAGTCGTCATTTAAAAAGCAAAACAACACTAAAGCTCCCAGAGTCGTCATTGCGAGGAGCAAGCGACGAAGCAATCCATCAAATAAAGGCTTGATAAATTTATAAGATTTCTACTTTAATAAATTCTTATCTATAAATTCACAAAATAAAAACTCTTAAATTCAAAACACAAAATCATTTCCAACCATTTACCTATAAAGTATATAATCATCTTGCAAATTAATATTAAGTATTAGAACTTCCTTTCAGCTACAGAGAGGGTAAAACCTCTCTAGCTTTTACTCAAATTCTTTCAAAAACTACCTTTTTGGTAAATATTTGGCAACATTTTGGCAATAATCCGGTAAATTTCAGATTTATTTAAGCATAAACTCTAGTTTTTTATGCTAAGATTACAGCAATCTTATTAATTTTAACAAGGAGTTCTAAAATGAGATTAGTAAAATTAAGTTTAGTAGCAGCTATGGCTGCAGGCGTTATGGCTACAACAGCTTCAGCTGTTCCATTAGAAGAAGCTATTAAAGATGTAGATGTAACAGGATTCACGAGATTAAGATATACTCATGATGAGGGTGATGGAAACGTAAACACTACAACTAGAGGTCAGTGGAATTTTAAAGGTGTTTTAGACATTAAAACTAAAATCGACGATAACTTCTTTGCTGTAGTTGGTATTAGATACAATGAATCTGATACTTCAACAACAACAAGTACTTCAACTGGTGGAAGAAGTGGCGGTAATGACTTCGATTTATACAGAGCATATTTCGGATACAACATCGGTGGAACAACTGTAACTGTTGGTAGACAAGCAGTTGGGGCGTTCTTTACTGATGATATGT